>CAIXAE010000001.1 GCA_903917345.1 uncultured Methylococcaceae bacterium
TCTGGTATCTTTCTGCTTCGGTGATATGTGTGTAGTTCATCTGTGCAATTTCGACTGGCCGGTCAAAAAAGCAATGATGCTACTTCATATCACCCTTTCAACCAAAAGTTACTAATATTGCACTTCATGCTTGAAACCAAGATTAATAAACTTATTAAAGGGCTCGCAAAATAAGATGTTGCAGTATATTGTGCCCATGCTGATTTTAACGGGCGCAAGAAAACAAGAGGATTTAAAAGCTAAGTGGGAAGATTTTAACTTTGAGCGTAGATTGTGGAAAATACCTATTAGCAAGTCAGGTAAGGTAAGGTAAGGTAAGGCCCGACATGTTCCTATGTCTGATGGTGTCGTGGATTTATTAACCCATATGCCCCATGTATGCTTGTATGTATTTGCTAATCCAAAGACATTATTACCCTATGCTAGCATTTATAATTCTTGTGATACCGCTAGAAAGTCAGTGTACTCAAAAGATGTGCGTATGCATGACTTACGCCATAGTTTTGCATCATTTTTGGTTAACAGTGGCCGCGGTAGTTACGAGGTACAACGTATCTTAGGTCATACTCAAATTAAGACGACCCAGACATATGCTCATTTATCACAGGAATCATTATTAGCTGCCGCTAATGAGGTCTCTAATACCGTGCCCATATTATTGCCTCATTAAGTATCTTTAGCGCATGAAATACAACTAGACTAGTGGATAAGCGGCTTGTATGACTTAATAAGTAACCTTTTGAGACAAACAAGGCGCTAACAGTTTTGTGGAAAAAAGCGCTTTTAACCCAATGCCGACTGTAATGTTACAATGGATGGCAAAGATTATACGAGTCTTAACAAGTAGATATTTCCAAAACACAACAGTTATTAAATTGGACCCCCCCCGTAAAAATCGAGGACGCCCTCCATAAAACAGCCGTATTTTATAAACAAGATAATTCATGACCCTTATTAGCCTCTTACTAGGTCTACCGGCTTTATTCTTAAGCGCTATTCTTACTGGCTTTTTACGACGCTATGCTTTAAACAGCCAATTGCTAGATATCCCCAATGCCCGTAGCTCACACAGCATACCCACGCCTAGAGGCGGCGGAGTTTCAATCGTTTTAGTTTTTCTGTTGGGGCTACCGACATTATTTTATTTAGGTGTCATTTCACTTGGTGTTATGTGGGCACTCATAGGTGCGGGTGCCATAGCGGCTATCATTGGCTTTCTAGATGACCACGGACATATCCCTGCACGCTGGCGATTACTTGCGCACTTTATGGCCGCAACTTGGGGTTTGTATTGCTTAGGTGGCTTACCCCCTTTAGTCATTAGTTTGCCACTAGACTATGGTAATGCTCTGTTCAATTTTGACCTATTAGGTCAAATATTGGCCTTATTCTATTTAGTATGGCTACTTAATCTCTATAACTTTATGGATGGTATTGATGGCTTAGCCAGTATTGAAGCCATTACCGTTTGTATAGGGGGGGCCTTATTATATTTTTTAAGCGCTGAAACTGCCGGTCAATGGGTTTTACCCTTATTCTTAGCTTTTACTGTTGCTGGTTTCTTACTTTGGAACTATCCTCCCGCAAAGATATTTATGGGAGACGCGTGCAGTGGCTTTTTAGGCTTAGTATTAGGCCTATTATCTATTCAAGCGGCTTGGATTAATCCGCTATTCTTTTGGAGTTGGCTGATATTACTCGGTGTATTTATTGTGGATGCGACATTCACATTGTGTAGGCGCTTTTTACAAGACGATAAAGTCTATGAAGCGCATCGTAGCCATGCTTATCAATACGCCTCTCGTTATTACAAGTCTCATAAAGTAGTTTCCATTACCGTGGGTTTAATCAATATCATCTGGTTAACACCGTTGGCATTAGGGGTAGGTTTAGCTAAACTTAACCCCTTTTTAGGGCTTATTATTGGCTATCTACCCTTAATTTTATTAGCTATCTATTTTAAAGCGGGACAAAGAGAAGTTAAATGATTCAAAACTCATTAGCGCACTGGTTTATTAGTCTTAATAGAAAATATAAAGCGGTTATCTTAATTAATACCGACATATTTTTTGTTTTCTTCGCGCTGTGGAGTAGTTTTTCTTTACGCTGGGGAGAGCTTTATATCCCTAAAGGTGACGAATGGTATTTATTTGCTGCAGCACCCTTTATCGCTATCCCTATCTTTATTAGATTGGGTTTATATCGTGCCATTATTCGCTATATTGAGATTAAAGCCTTATGGACTATCGTTCAGGCTTCTACACTCTACGCGCTACTCTTTGCTTTTGTTATTTATGAATCTGGCATAAAAGTTATTCCCCGAACCGTTTCGCCGTTGAATGGATTGATCATTTTATTCCTACTTGCCAGCAGTCGATTCATTGCACGCTGGTGGTTGGGCGAGGCCTATTTTCGTATCACTGGTAAAAAAAGCCGAGCAGAATCATTAAAAAAACCGGTCATTATTTATGGTGCAGGAAGTGCTGGCGTGCAACTAGCCGCAGCATTAGAACAAGGTCGTGACTTTAAAGCCGTTGCCTTTATTGATGACGACAAGGCGTTACATAAAAGAAAAATAAATAGTTTATCGATCTACCCATTAAGCTCTTTAAGTTATCTGATTGATAAGCACACCGTGTCTAATATTTTATTAGCGATGCCTTCTGCCAAACACTCTCGCATCAGTGAGTTAATACGCATATTAGAAACATATAAAGTACACGTAATGTCTATGCCCGGCTTATCTGACATTGCAGAAGGCAAAGTAAGCGTTGATGCTTTACAAGAAGTAGATATTGCAGATTTATTGGGCAGAGACCCCGTAGCACCTAACAAATCTCTCTTTGAAGCAAACATTAACCAAAAAGTAGTCATGGTCACTGGTGCTGGCGGATCTATAGGCTCAGAACTATGCCGTCAAATTATTAAATTAAAACCCCGCAGCCTCATACTTTATGAGATCAGTGAATTTGCCCTTTATGCAATTGAAAAAGAATTAAACCAACTTATCTCTAAAAAAACGGCAGTTGATGTTCCAGAAATTATTCCTATTCTGGGCTCCATCACCAACGCTAAAAGGCTTGAGAAAACCAGCCAGACACTTAACGTGCAAACCATTTATCATGCTGCTGCCTATAAGCACGTGCCACTAGTTGAGCAGAATCCTGGCGAAGCTATTTATAACAATATTTTTGGCACTTTATATACGGCTCAGGCAGCGCTTAAAGCCAATGTAGAATTGTTTGTTCTGATATCAACAGATAAAGCCGTCAGACCCACTAATACCATGGGGGCTACTAAGCGCTTTGCTGAGCTCATATTACAAGCATTGAGCTTACAAAATACAGATCAAGGTAGTACCCGTTTTACCATGGTTAGGTTTGGCAATGTATTAGGCTCATCTGGATCAGTAGTGCCCTTATTTAGGGAACAGATTGCCCGAGGTGGCCCTGTGACGGTAACGGACGCCAGAATTATCCGATACTTTATGACCATCCCTGAGGCCTCTCAATTAGTTATTCAAGCAGGTGCTTTAAGCCAAGGGGGCGATGTTTTTGTATTAGATATGGGTGAGCCGATACGCATCTTAGATCTAGCCAAACGTATGATTCATTTAAGTGGCTTAGAAGTAAAAAGTGAAGACACACTGGATGGTGAAATAGAAATTAAATTTACCGGCTTAAGACCCGGTGAAAAATTATATGAAGAACTATTAATTGGTGAGAACGTCACTGAAACCCTTCACCCAAGAATTATGCGTGCCGAAGAACACGTTATTGAATGGGAAGATCTCAATAATCTATTAGCTTCGCTAAAGCTTGCCCATAGTAACGATGATTTTGCTGCCATTAGAGATCTATTAAAGCAAGCGGTGACCGGATTTAATCCTCAATGCCAAATTAGTGACATCTTATATCAGAGAAGCCAATAAATTTAAGGCAAAAAAAACCCTCTGAAGCCAAAAGCAAAAGAGGGTTGAAAATTCAAGCAGAGCATTTATGAGGAGGAACTGCTTGGAGGTATAACACCAGGAGGTAGTTAACTGGTTAAAACTCAGCTGTTTATCTTGACTCGCGTTACAATATTGCTGTAAATGGCTGCTGAAGCAAATAACACAGTTGCAATAATAAATTGCCCTGAAATAAAACTCACAATACCTGCAATAAAAATTAATCCAACAACTATAAATTTATTTATATTATTCATTAGGTTAATCCTGTAATTAAGTCTGAAATTCATTTAAACAGCTGAAGTGCTAATTTACAAATTCACTTACGTTCTTACATGGGTACTACTATACAGGGTTATTTTTCGTATACAATACGCAAATTATTAAATAAATTGTTTCTAATTGAGAAACTGTAATCAATGTCAAGTGTTTTATTGACGAAAAGAACAGATAAGACATAATGTATTCATCCCAGATTAATGAGATTCAACAATGGATAAATTAACGAGTATGAACGTTTTCGTTCGCGTCGCCAGATCGGGGAGTTTTGCCGGGGGCGCTAAAGACCTAGGTATTTCTAGAGCCATGGCGACTAAGCATATTATGCAACTCGAAGGCTCTCTGGGCACCCGCTTAATTAATAGAACAACACGCAGCTTAAGTTTAACCGATGTGGGCGCATCTTATCTTGAGCGTTGCCAGCAAGTTTTACTCGATGTAGATGAAATGGAAGCGGCCATTACGCATTTACAAACCGAACCACGCGGACTTTTAAAAATTAGTGCACCTCCTGCTATTGGTGCAACCCATATTGCTAGGGCTGTCTCTGAATTCTTAAAAATTCATAAAGACTTAACCATAGAAATGATTTTACAAGGTAGTCCCGGTGACTTAATTGATGAAGGCATTGATGTGGCCATTTTCCTTGGCGTATTGGATGACACCAGTATGGTCGCTAGAAAATTAGCCAGCTCTTCTTTAGTTGTTTGCGCATCACCCGCCTATTTAGAACTTAACGGTACGCCAAAAACTCCAGAAGACTTAGCTTCACATAGCTGCTTAATCAATTGGGGTATTTCTCCACGTAATAAATGGCAATTTAAATCTGAATCAGGGCTTAAAGTTGTCACTGTAAATGGCAGAATGCAAGCGAATGCCGCTCACCCTATTAGAATTGCAGCGATCAATGGCCTCGGTTTAGTCATGTTGCCCACTTATATTGTGGGACAAGATATTGAAAACGGCACCCTAAAAGTAGTATTGGAAGACTACCCATTACCTCCTTTAGATATACATGCGGTTTATCCGCACAGAAAGTATCTGTCTGCAAAAGTTAAAGCTTTCATGGACTTTCTACAAGTTTGGCTAGAACATAGGGTGAGTATGCCTGGCACTGAGCAATGATATCGACAGATCAACATTGGGATACCCTTTATAGTAACGCCACCATCAACGATTCCGATCCACTTAATTGTGCTGAAATACTGAGTGAAAATGCATTCTTATTGCCACCCAAAGGCAAGGCATTTGATTTAGCATGTGGAATGGGAGCCAATGCGATGTTTTTAGCTAGGCATGGACTAGCGGTTACTGCCGTCGATATATCAAAAGTTGCTATTGATAAATTATCTGTCTATGCAAGCTCTAACGCCCTAGATATCAACGCTTATGTCCAAAATATAGACCCTAAAAGCATCCCTAAATGTGCTTTTGATGTCATTGTTGTGAGTCGTTTTCTTGACCGCAGGCTCTCTGATGCGATAATAGACGCACTTAAACCGGATGGATTGCTTTTTTATCAAACTTTTACGAAAGAAAAAACCACCCCGACCTCGCCTAATAACCCCGATTATCTGTTAAATCGTAACGAACTTTTAACATTGTTCTCATCATTACAGGTTATTTTATACAGAGAAAATGGTTTAGTTGGCTTGCCAAGTAGTGGCTTAAGAAACCAAGCCCAATTTATTGGTCAAAAAAACATTAATAAAACATCATGATAGAAAATTTAAATCCAATACAATCTTACGAATTGTTACAGCAAAATAAAGCGAGTGTTCTCGTTGATGTACGTACAAAAATTGAACACAGCTTTGTAGGTCATCCCATAGGGGCTATTCATATCCCTTGGAAAGAGTTCCCTACGATGCAAATCAATGAATCTTTTATTAGAGAAGTAGAGAAAATAGCCCCTGATAAAACAGCACCTATTCTATTACTATGCCGAAGTGGACAACGTTCTTTAGACGCGGCAAAAGCACTAGAAGCTTATGGCTACAAACACCTAGTGAATATAACCGATGGCTTTGAAGGCCCCTTAGATGGTTCAAACCATAGAGGAAATATCGGTGGCTGGCGTTACAACAAATTACCTTGGCAACAAAGTTAAGACGAAATAAAACTATTACTAACACTATTTATTAGGCTGAACACGCCTACCCCATACCCCATTTTTAAACTATTAGAGTACCCAAAAAGTGATTGAAAAATTAAGAAACATCGCCATCATCGCTCACGTTGACCATGGTAAGACGACCCTTGTTGATAAGTTATTACAACAATCAGGTACCTTTGCGTCTCACGCCAAAGTAACTGAACGTATCATGGATTCTAACGATATCGAGAAAGAGCGTGGTATCACCATTCTTGCAAAAAATACGGCATTAGATTGGAACGGCTACCACATCAATATCGTTGACACCCCAGGCCATGCTGATTTTGGTGGTGAAGTGGAACGTGTATTATCGATGGTTGATTGCGTATTACTTTTAGTTGATGCGGTTGATGGCCCGATGCCTCAAACACGCTTTGTAACTCAAAAAGCTTTCGCTTTAGGTTTAAAACCGATTGTTGTTATCAACAAAATTGACCGTCCAGGCGCTCGTCCTGACTGGGTTGTTGATCAAACTTTTGACTTATTCGATCGTCTAGGCGCTACTGATGAGCAATTAGACTTCCCCATTGTTTATGCATCTGCCATCAATGGCTATGCTGGTTTAGAGAGCGATGTAAGCGGTGGAGACATGACACCGTTATTCGAAACGATTGTAGAAAAAGTAAGTCCACCACCTGTTGACGTGGATGGCACATTCCAAATGCAAGTATCAAGCTTGGATTACAACACTTATGTGGGCGTTATTGGTATTGGCCGTATTCAACGCGGCAGCATTAAACCCAATCAACCTTTAGTGGTTGTTAATCGTGAAGGTGTTGAGCGTAAAGCGAGAATGCTACAAATTTATGGTTTCCATGGTTTAGAGCGCGTCGAAGTTCAAGAAGCGCGTGCAGGTGACATTATCGCTTTCGCGGGTATCGAGAAATTAGAAATTTCTGACACACTTTGCAATCCTGATGCAGTAGAAGCAATGACTCCGTTATCAGTTGATGAACCGACTGTGAGCATGACGTTCCAAGTTAACAACTCTCCTTTCGCAGGTAAAGAAGGTAAGTTTGTTACTACGCGTCAAATTCGTGATCGTTTAGATAAAGAATTACAACATAACGTAGCTTTACGTGTTGAAGACACGGCTGATCCAGATAAATTTCAAGTATCAGGCCGTGGTGAGTTGCATTTATCAGTATTAATTGAAAACATGCGTCGTGAGGGTTTCGAAATGGGCGTATCTCGTCCAGAAGTAATTCTTAAAGAAATTGATGGTAAAAAGTGCGAACCATTCGAAATGGTGACTATTGAGGTGGAAGAAGAACACCAAGGTAGCATCATGGAAAAACTGGGTGATCGTAAAGGTGATTTAACCAATATGGTACCCGATGGTAAAGGTCGTATTCGTCTGGAATACATGATGCCATCACGTGGTTTAATTGGCTTCCAAACTGAATTTATGACAGCGACTTCGGGTTCAGGTTTGTTGTATCACGTATTCGACCATTACGGCCCCATGAAAGCCGGTGATGTGGGTAGCAGATTACGTGGCGTAATGATTTCTATGGTAGCGGGCAAAGCGGTTACTTATTCGTTACATCCATTACAAGAACGCGGTGAGTTGTTATTGGTTAATGGCGATGAAGTATACGAAGGTATGCTAGTCGGTTTACATTCTCGTAGTAATGACCTGTGTGTTAACCCTTGTAAAGCAAAACAATTAACCAATATTCGTGCTTCAGGTACAGACGACACCTTAACCTTAGCGCGTATTCAAAAATTAACCTTAGAGCAAGCTTTAGAGTTTATTGCTGAAGACGAGTTGGTTGAAGTTACGCCAAAATCTATCCGTTTACGTAAAAAACTATTAACTGAAAACGAACGTAAAAGAGCGTCTAAAGGTTAATATTAACTATTCATTATTCACTGACCTTATTTGAGAACTATGACGCAACGTACTTCAGTAGTCGAACGCAATACCCTTGAAACTCAAATTACTTGCAAGATCAATCTTGATGGCACAGGCATATCCTCATTTGTTACGGGTGTGCCTTTTCTTGACCACATGCTAGACCAAATTGCTAGACATGGTTTGATTGATATAGATATTCACGCAGTAGGCGATTTAGAAATAGACGCCCATCACACTGTGGAAGATATTGGCATTACCTTGGGCCAAGCATTTGCTCAGGCTATTGGAGACAAGCGCGGCATTTATAGATACGGTCATTCGTACGTTCCTCTGGATGAATCTTTATCCAGAGTCGTTATCGACTTCTCCGGTCGTCCTGGATTGTTTTACGATGTAACTTATCCCAAAGGAATGATCGGTGGCTTTGATGTTGATTTATTTAGAGAGTTTTTCCAAGGCTTTGTTAATCATGCAGGGGTGACCTTACATATTGATAATCTGAAAGGCGCTAATGCACATCATGTTGCAGAAACTATTTTTAAAGCTTTCGGTCGGGCAATTCGCATGGCGATTACCGCAGACACTCGAATGGCGGGTATAATGCCCTCCACAAAAGGCAGTCTGTAGCCTTAAACTTTAACTTTTTAACTATTTATGTCTTCTGTTGCTGTTATTGATTACGGAATGGGTAATTTGCATTCAATTGCAAAAGCGTTGCAACATGCAGCACCCGATGTTGATGTACAAATCTTATCCAATCCCGAACTTATTCTAAAAGCAGATAGAGTTGTCTTTCCTGGCGTGGGTGCCATGAGAGACTGTATGGTCGCTCTTGATCAATCTGGTTTAACTGACGTGATCAAGACATCAGCCAAAACAAAACCTTTTTTAGGGATTTGTTTAGGTATGCAAGCTTTACTCAGTGATAGTGAAGAAAACGGTACAACTCAGGCGCTTAATATCTTGCCGGGGCATGTCGTTCATTTTCCTGAGGCCTTAAAAGATGCCAACGGCAGCAGCCTTAAGATTCCCCACATGGGCTGGAATCAAGTGCATTATTCTGCTCACCCGTTATGGGACAATATTCCACAAGATAGTCGTTTCTATTTTGTACACAGTTACTATGCGGTTCCTAATGACAAAGTATTAGTCGCTGCCACCACAGATTACCCAGATACCTTTGCTTGTGCCCTGTCTCAAGACAATGTATTTGCCGTACAATTTCATCCAGAAAAAAGTCAGACCGTTGGTTTACAACTGCTCAATAACTTTTTGCATTGGAATGGCCAAGTTTAATCTATACCCCCTTTTAAGGATTCAATTTCTATGTTGTTAATACCCGCTATCGATTTAAAAGAAGGAAAATGTGTACGCTTACGTCAAGGACGTATGGACGATGACACAGTCTTCTCTGATGATCCTGTAGCTGTTGCTGGTCGCTGGGTTGCGGCTGGTGCTAAAAGAATTCATTTAGTTGATTTAGACGGTGCTTTTGCTGGCAAACCCGTTAATGCCGATGTTATACATGCCATTGTAGAAGCCTATCCCAACGTACCGGTACAAATTGGCGGCGGCATTCGTGATGAAGAGACCATTCAAGCTTATTTAAATGCCGGTGTTGAATATGTCATTATCGGCACTAAAGCGGTTAATGAACCTCATTTTGTTAGAGATATGGCTCTTGAATATCCACGTCGTATTATCGTCGGCTTAGATGCTAAAGATGGCAAAGTGGCTATTGATGGCTGGTCAAAATTATCTAAACATGATGTTATCGATTTAGCCCAACACTTTGAAGCGGATGGCGTAGAAGCGATTATTTATACCGACATCTCTAGAGATGGCATGATGCAAGGCGTTAATGTCGAAGCGACAGCACGCTTAGCCCGCGCTATTAAAATTCCTGTGATTGCTTCGGGTGGTATTACTAACATTGAAGATATTAGAGCCTTAGGCGCTGTCGCTCATGAAGGTATTATGGGCGCTATTACGGGCCGCGCTATTTATGAAGGTACCTTAGACTTTGCTGAAGCAGAAAAATTAGCTGAATCATTTACTACCTTATGAGCTTAGCCAAACGCATTATTCCTTGCTTAGATGTCGCCAATGGCCGCGTTGTTAAAGGCGTGCAATTTGTAGACATTCGCGATGCAGGTGACCCTGTAGAAGTCGCAAGACGCTATGATCGCGAAGGCGCAGATGAAATTACGTTTTTAGATATTACCGCTACCCATGACAACCGCGACACCATGGTGCATGTGGTTGAGCAAGTCGCGAGTGAAGTATTTATCCCGTTAACAGTGGGTGGGGGCATTAAAACCCTAGAAGATATTAGACGCATGCTAAATGCTGGTGCTGATAAAGTAGGCATTAATAGTGCCGCCGTCTTTAACCCTGAGTTTGTAAGAGAAGCCGCTCAACGCTTTGGCTCACAATGTATCGTAGTCGCGATTGATGCAAAAAAAGTCAGCCAGCCCGGTGAAGGTGATCGTTGGGAAATATTTACCCATGGCGGTCGTAAAGCCACTGGCATCGACGCCATTGAATGGGCTAAAAAGATGGTTGATTACGGTGCAGGGGAAATCCTGTTGACCAGTATGGACCGAGACGGCACTCGAGAAGGTTTTGACTTACCTTTAACGCGCACCATCAGTGAAAGTGTCAGCGTCCCAGTCATTGCTTCAGGTGGCGTAGGCAATTTAGACCACTTAGCAGAAGGCGTCATTCAAGGCAAAGCCGATGCGGTATTGGCGGCCAGCATCTTTCACTTTGCTGAGTACTCTATTCAAGAAGCCAAAGAACACATGGCATCACGCGGCATAGAAATGCGTTTATGAGCGATAGCTGGCTAGATGAAATTAAATGGACAGAAGAAGGTCTCTGTCCTGCCATTGCCCAGCAAGCAGAAAGCGGTAAAATCCTTATGTTTGCCTGGATGAATCGTGAATCTTTAGCCCTAACGGCAGAAGAAGGTTATGCGGTTTATTGGTCTAGATCTCGTCATCGCTTATGGCGTAAAGGCGAAGAGTCTGGACATCGGCAAAAAGTGATTGATATCTATATTGATTGTGATGAAGACGTTATCATAATGAAAATAGAGCAAGAAGGTGGGATCGCCTGCCATACTGGACGCGAAAGCTGTTTTTATCGACGTTTAGTTGATAAACAATGGCAAGTCACAGAGCCTGTTTTAAAAGACCCTCACCACATATATAAAAAACATGAGTAATGTACTACAACAATTAGCAGAAATTCTGGAGCAACGTAAACTAGAATCTGCTGATAAATCTTATGTAGCCAGCCTTTATGCTAAAGGCACCAATGCTATTTTAAAGAAGATTGGTGAAGAAGCCGCAGAGACTATCATTGCTGCAAAAGATGGCGACAAACAACAAATTATTTATGAAACTGCAGACCTATGGTTCCACTGCATGGTGTTACTAGCAGAACAAAATTTAAGTCCTGATGATGTTTTAAATGAACTACAACGTCGATTTGGTTTATCAGGTCTGGATGAAAAAGCGCAACGCACTCAAAAATAACGGGAGTAAACAATGGGCATTGGCATCAAAGAATTATTAGTTATTTTAGTCATTGTTATCGTAGTGTTTGGTACTAAAAAACTACGTAATATTGGAACAGACCTAGGTGGGGCTATTAAAAACTTTCGATCAGCCGTAAAAGAAGGCGAAGCGGATGGCAAACCCGATGAAAAAGAAGCAGACACTTTAGAAGGTGAAGTGACCTCTAAAACCAACGAAAAAGACTAAGATGTTTGACATAGGGTTTTCTGAATTAGTCATGATAGGCCTAGTCAGTTTAATAGTGATTGGGCCAGAACGCTTACCGAAAGTAGCCCGCATTGTCGGCTTCTGGCTCGGAAAATCTCGAGCCATGATCGCCAATGTCAAATCAGAAATACAATACGAATTACACCAAGAAGAGCTTCGCCAACTGTTAAACGACCAAGTTAACTTAACAGAACTCAATTCAACCTTAGAAGAAACCATAGATTCTCTGGAAGAAACTCAAAAAGATCTCAAACACTTAGATGAACACAAATAAAATGGAAGAGGCGGCACTTCCTTTCATGAGTCATTTAATAGAACTACGTACACGACTGTTAAAGATCGTAGTATTTGTAATAGCCGTCTTTCTTGCACTCTCAGCTTACGCTAATGAAATCTACAGCTTTTTAGCGGGCCCCTTAATGAAGCATATGCCTCAAAATAGCACCATGATTGCTATTGATGTGGCCTCGCCTTTTTTCACACCGTTCAAATTAGCCCTCGTAGTCGCCGTTTTTATTTCTGTACCCGTCATACTGTATCAATTTTGGGCTTTCGTGGCTCCTGGGCTTTATAAACGGGAAAGACGCATGGTATTTCCTTTACTCATTGCCAGCACCTTTCTATTTTATTTAGGCGTCGTCTTTGCCTACTTTGTTGTGTTTCCCTTAATCTTTGGCTTTTTAACGGCAGCGGCTCCCACTGGGGTGGCCATAATGACCGACATTACCAAGTATTTGGATTTTGTCTTAACGCTGTTCTTTGCTTTTGGAATTTGCTTCGAAGTACCGATATTTACGATCGTAATGGTGTGGACAGGCTTGATAACGCCAGAAAGCCTCGCTGAAAAACGGCCTTATGTGATTGTAGGTGCTTTTGTGATTGGGGCTTTTTTAACGCCACCCGATGCTATTTCTCAAACTTTATTAGCCGTACCCATGTGGATGCTATTCGAGATAGGCTTATTATTTTCTAAACTATTTGTTAGAAAACCTGATGATGACAAGGATCAAGACAATCTTCCCGTCGTTATCGATGAATAATGCCGACAGACTCAAACTATAAATAGTTAGCACTTATAACCATTTATAGTTTGAGTCAATAAACGGGATTACTCGCTTTCTTAAACTACCGCAAAGAAACCCACGGCTTCAATACCAGCAATAGCACAACGCTCATCTTGATCAGACACATCGCCACTGATACCCACCGCACCTAAAAGATTATTTTCTGAATCTCTAATTAATACGCCACCCGGTACAGGCATTATTTTGCCACCCGCCACATCAATTAAAGCATTCATAAAATCAGGACGCTGAGCAGCTACGCCAGCCAAACTTCTTGATGACACACCCATATTAACGGCGCCCCATGCTTTCGCAGTCGCGATTTGTTGCCTGATCATACTGGCACCATCTTCTCTTTGCATCGCCTTAATATGTCCAGCCGTGTCTAAAACCACGACCGTAAGCGGCGATAAATTTAACTCTCTAGCAATGTGAACAGCGGTATTTATAATAAGATTAGCTTGTTTTAATGTTAATACTGTCATCAGTAACTCTCGTTTATTTAAGTAGAGGGAAAAGATAAGGCTCAATTTTGTCGGCAAGAATAGATTGTGCTTTTGCGTTAGGATGTAACCCGTCAAGTTGCATTAAATCTTTATTCAGTGCTACATCTTCAAGGATAAAAGGGACTAGCGGGATGCTTAATTCTTTAGACAATTGCGGGTAAACAGCATAAAACTGCTCAATATAACGTTTGCCGTAATTAGGTGGAATTTTCATGCCCAACAGCATCACTTTAGCTCCAGATTTTTGACTAATACGTATCATTTCAGCCAGATTGTTTTTCATCTGTATCAGAGAAAGACCCCTTAAACCATCATTAGCACCTAACTGCACCAATACGATACTCGGTTTATGAGTTGATAATAAGGCATTAACACGAGATAACCCGCCTGCACTTGTTTCTCCACTAATACTGGCATTTATAATACTATAATGCCGCTTGGATTCAATAAGCTTTTTCTGCAATAAAGACACCCAACCTTGATCAAGTTCTAGACCATAGCCAGCGCTAATACTATCACCTAACACCAAAATGGGTGGCGACTGAGCTAAAGCTAAGCCTGGCAAGCATAACGTAGCGATCATCAATAGACACTTAAACATGACACCCACACAAATTAAATCGCATTCACATCCGATAATAGTAGCAGAAAACCTAGCAAAAACAGTCCTAACTGCCGAAGGAACACTGCATATCTTGTCATCGATAGACTTGATAATCAACTCAGGGGAAAGTATTGCCATTATCGGAGAGTCGGGCTCCGGCAAATCAACACTCATAGGTTTATTAGCTGGACTCGATACGTCCACAAGTGGAAGTATTTCCCTCAATGGTCTAGATATCACACAGATGAATGAAGATGGTCGAGCCGCCATACGTAATGAATTGATTGGTTTCGTCTTTCAATCGTTTCAATTATTACAAGGCTTAACCGCTTTAGAAAATGTCATGCTCCCTTTGGAGTTAAGAGGCGATAAAAAAGCTAAAGCCATTGCCAGCCGGTTATTAGAACGCGTGGGATTAGCCCACCGCTTATCACATACCCCCAAACAACTCTCGGGCGGTGAACAACAACGTGTGGCATTAGCCAGAGCCTTTGCAACCCAACCTAAAATCTTATTTGCTGATGAGCCCACCGGAAATTTAGACAGCAAAACCGGCGCATCCATTATCGATTTACTGTTTGAATTAAACTCAGAAAATCAAACCACCTTAATTTTAGTCACTCACGATGCCCATCTAGCGGCCCGCTGTGAGCGCACTATTAAAATTGAAGCAGGCCAGCAAGTATGAATCTGAGTCGATTTAATTTGGCTTTACGCTTGTTGTGGCGTGATAGTCGCTCAGGCGAATTAACCATACTCATCATAGCCTTGTTAATTGCCGTGACGAGCTCGACCGCGATCTCTTTGTTTTCTGATCGCTTACAGCGCACCATGACCTTGCAAGCTGCTGAGTTTTTAGCCGCCGACTTAGTCATTGCTTGCCCCACCCCCATTCCAACTGACTGGCAATCTCGCGCGAAACAACTTAACTTAACACTCGCTCAAACCGTTGAGTTCCCCAGTGTATTAATTGAACATGATGAACTGCTATTAGCGGGTGTAAAAGCCGTCAGTAGTTCTTATCCTTTACGTGGCCTATTAAAAACAACAGGCGCAGATTACAACTCAGAAACCATCACGCATGCAGGCCCCGAAGCGGGCAGGGTATGGGTAGAAAAACGTATTCTGTCTGCGCTTAAACTCAATATAGGCGATTCCTTAACTGTTGGGGAAAAGCCGCTGACTATCAGCAACATTATTACTTATGAACCTGATAAAAAAGGTGATCTGTATAGTTTCTCACCTCGCGTCATGATGAATGACGCAGACTTAACAGCCACCGGCATTATTCAACCAGGCAGTCATGTGCATTATTTCTTTCAGTTTAGCGGTGATCAAGAAGCGATCGTTAATTTTAAACAATGGCTACAACCGCAATTAACACCCTCTCAAAAAATCATGGATATTCATGAAGATCGTCCTGAATTAGGTACCGCCTTAATTCGAGCAGAGCGGTATTTAGGGCTATCGAGTATTCTGGTTATTTTAATTTCAGGTGTCGCCATCGCTATGGCCACAGGACGCTATACCCAACGGCATTTTAATGCCACCGCCTTATTACGCTGTTTAGGCTGTCAACAGAGGGAAATACTTTGGTTATATTGCAGTCAGTTTCTTATCTTAGGCTTATTAACTAGCGCGATAGGCTGCTTACTGGGTTGGTTTGCACAACGGGGTTTATTTAAGTTACTAAAAGACCTATTGCCACAACAAATCGCAAACCCCAATTTATCGGCCCTAGGGTTTGGCTTTAGTATCGGCATTATTGTCTTACTCGCCTTTGCGCTCCCGCCCATTTTACGATTAAAAAACGTCGCACCTTTACGCGTTTTAAGACAAGATCTAGAGCCACTACCGATCAGCGCATGGTTCGTTTACAGCCTATCTATCACTATTATCGGCTTATTAATTTGGCGCTATACCACTGATGTAAAAATGACGGCCACCGTCTTAGGCACAGGCTTAATCACTTTACTAGTACTCAGTGTACTGATTTATGGTTTATTAAACCTAATAGCCTCTCTAGTCCCTAAAATGTCTTTAACTTGGCGGTTTGGCCTACAAGGCTTAATCAGAAACCGACAGGCGACAATCAGCCAAATCTTAGCCTTTAGTTTAACCTTAGCCGCCATGCTACTGAGCTTTACCGTGCGAACTGATTTAATCAATAATTGGCAACAACAGTTACCTGAAAATGCACCCAACCACTTTGCACTCAATATCTTTCCCGAACAACAGTTAGCCTTTAAAGCAGACTTACAACAAGACGCGATACAAGGCAGTCAATTTTATCCGGTGGTGAGAGGCCGATTAACGAAAATTAACCACACACCCGTGCAAAAATTTGTCAGTAAAGATTCTCAAGGTGACAATGCAACCCATAGAGAACTTAGCTTAACGTGGACCAAAGAGTTACCCGAAGACAATAAATTAGTCGCAGGACAGTGGTGGACTCCCACACAGACAGTCAGTGTCTCTGTAGAACAAAAATTAGCGGATAATTTAAAGATAAACTTAGGTGATCTACTCACCTTTTCGATTGATAATCAATTAGTCTATGCGACCGTCACCAGTCTTCGGGCATTAAAATGGGACACCATGAAGCCTAATTTTTACATGGTATTTTCACCCGGTAGTTTAGATGCGTTTCCGAGCACCTATATCACCAGTTTTTATTTGCCAGAAGCTAAAAAAGACCTGTTAAATACATTAGTTAAAAAGTACCCCAGCACGACGGTTTTAGAGGTTGATTTGATTCTAAAACAATTTAAAACCCTGCTAAAACAACTCACGCAAGCCATCAATTATTTACTCTATTTTGCCTTAATGGCCGGATTTACCGTCTTATTTGCCGCTGTTTATGCGACCTTAGATAATCGTATTTACGAAGGGACACTCATGCGCACCTTTGGGGCAAACCGAAAGTTCTTAAGAAAAACTCAATGGATAGAATTTGGTGTGTTGGGATTAATATCAGGGTTTTTAGCGGTGATAATAGCAGAGGCTATCCTATACGCCTTGTACACCCGAGTGATGGCTATAGAATATCAGCCCAACCTAACACTAAGCTTGATAGTACCTGTCATCAGTGCACTATTTGTTAGTTTAGTCGGACTCTTAGGCGTTAAACAAGTGCTTAATAGGCCACCTATACACGTGTTAAGAGGGCTATAAAATATAGTTGAAAAAGAAAAATGATTTAAAAAAACAGGTACGTTAATCATGTACCTGTTTTAATTTGAATAAATCTAAAGCTTGATTATTTTTCAGAAGACTCTTCTTCAGATTTGTTTGGCTTTACTTCAGTACTTGGATTTCTTATTAATTTATGGCGGTAGAAAATTCCTGCCGCAATTATCAAAACCAAAATTATTAAGAAAAGCACGGTGAGAAACTTATATAAACCTTCACTACCTATATCAGAAAAATAATTACCAACCCCTTTTGATACTGATCTAGTGGCATCGGCTTCTGATTGAACAACATCAATATCAGTAGCTTCTCTTTTTCTAGCAAGACTTGTTTCTTCTTCGACAGTTTTTATTCTATCTTTTGCAATTGCCGCTTCTAAATCAGCCTTAGCTTTAAGCCTCTGAGTTTCGAGCTCTATTTGTTGAATTTTTAACTCAGACTGTTGTTTAATAAATTCTCTCTCTTCATCTTCTTGACGTTGAGCCCGTTCTTTATCCTTTTCCCTTTCTTCATTCTCTGCTTTTACCCTAGCCTCAGCCTTATCAGCTGCAATTTTAGCATTCGCTGCAGCAACTCTATTTGCCTCAGATCTTTCTTGAGCTAGTTGCTTCTCTCTCTGATCCGCTTTAAGTTGGGCCGCTTTGAGTTCGGCATTTTTAACTTCTTGTTGCTGACGAGCATAATCAGCTTGAACTCTAGCGTAATCTTGTGCAGCAGCATCATTTTTTTCTTGTACTGATTCCAATGTTTTCATTTGATCACTTAATTGATCAGCGTTAGCATTAGAATAAAAAAAAGAAAGTAGTAATATAAAAATTAATTTATTCATTTACTTTACCGGAGGGCAAGTTGCATTAGGTTGAATTCTTGTCTCATTTGCTGTTGTGTTTATTAATAGTGTTGCTCCAACTATAAATTCACAAGCTCTACCAACTTGTGCAGAAGTAAATATTTTGCCATTCTCTGAGTAACTAATTGACACTCCCTCAACTAACACCTTATCAGAAACCAAAGATCCTGCTCCAGCACCCAGCGCTCCACCTGCAATTGTAGTTCCCGCAGTTCCTAATCCACCTGCGCCACCAAACCCACCAGCAAGACCACCGGCCAAAGCCCCTAATACAGCACCTCCAATTTGGGCCTTTTTCTTTTGTTCTGAATTATCAACTTCGATTTGTGCGGGCAAAACAGCAATAATTTTTATTGCTCGAGCCGCCTGTGCCGTATTAACCTGCCCCGCTTTATAAACATTCGATCTTAAGTTTTCACCTGTAGCAGCACAACCAACTAATGAAAGCACAGAAAGCGCGGTTATTATTTTTTTTGTATACATCGTAAGGTACCTCAATTTTATAGTTAATGTTTGCAGAAAGCGTTGTTATGATTTCAATGACGTGACTAGTATTACCAATCGAAACCGAATAAATACTTTATTCATTAGTAACGGTTTCTTGACAAAATTATGCACTTAAAAACATTCCTTGTCTGTAATTTTCTATTACTTAAATCTTTACGCTAGCTAAAAATAGAGCAAGGTAATTCTTGATGTACTCTAAATTGAAAAATGGAAAGGCAAGACGATTGCTTGAAGAATCCGGCGGATGGTGCACTTTTAGGTGCAGAAGAAAAATATAAAAGCGTTTATACCAACTGCATGGCTGGCCGTGGACACAAAGTTATCAGATAACACGTTTTCAACAATTTAATAACACAAGGACGTGTTACTAAAATTAACTCTTAATCCCTCTGAAATAAAGCAGTACTATAAAAATACACCTTATAACTCTGTTAATCACTGTGTTTTCGCGATGATACCCGTTATTGTTTGGTAATAATGTACATCTCTATAGGTACTGTTAACATCCCTTCTTTTAATTTTTGTACTTCTAGATGAAAAAAATGTAATGATTTTCTTAAAAACAGACCTAACAAATGGAAAATGTTAGATAACACTAGAAAATTGTTATTACGATTTATCCAATTGTTATCTATCATTAATCAAGTTACACCTCTTTAGCCCTGGATTTAACGAGTTCTTGTTAATTGTCCTCCATTACTTAAAAAAATGCGATCTGTCATTTACTATAAGTTATGTTGTTTTTTTCTACTGTGATCTGCCTTAAATAAATTGTTCTCTCGTTTTTTGTGTATGGTTGGGCGCTTTTAGGCAACTATTGCAAGTATTTTTAATAATAAAGTATTTATTTTCTAGGTTTTTATAAACAACTAGACTAGACTGCAAGTTGAGGCCGCGACCTTTTTGGATGCGTTCATAAAGCAAGGTCTCAGTTAATGCTCTATAAGTCGACTGATTTTTAATGTTATGTGCGGTTTTGAATCATCCTTAACTTATAGAAATTAACCATGCAAGCAAAATTGATTGTTGCCTTTGAACGTTTGAATGAGTCTGTTTTTTTAGCTAAATCTAACACTATTGTTGCGGCTGTCACGTCTAACAATAATTACCCCATACCTTGGTTATCCCAGATTCCTTCGTTATCGGCTTTTACGACTGCGCAAATGAATTATGAAGCGGCTTATTATGACGCATTAACTAAGGACATTAATAAAGTAGCTCTGAGAGATAGCCAACGCCTGATCTTAACCAAGATGCTAAAACAATTGGCGCCGTATTTTGAATTAGTGGCGCAAGGTAGCGTCGATATATTGGAATCTACGGGCTATGACTTACGTCGAGACACAACTCATACTGATAGGGTTGATCCTTTGCCTGCTCCTGCTGGTTTCCGTGTTTCTCGTGGCGAGTTAACGGGCACATTGGATGTTAGAGTGAAGCGTTTAGACGGTGCTGGCAGTTATGAGGTGCAAATGACTGAGTTGGATCCTTTAGTTGAAGCCCATTGGGAGCATGCGCTGTCATCAACAACTGCATCACACATTCAATTGACTCATTTAACAGCAACACATACTTATTGGGTTCGAGTAAGAGCCATTGGCACTAATGGCGCAGGAGTATTTACAGAACCGTTGAGTATTATTGCTTTGTAAATAAACTTAGATCTAACCCTTCAATTAAAGCCAGTTGACGTGTTCAGCTGGCTTTTTTAAGTATTTTTAATAGCAAACCGCAATAAAAAGGGCGATAAATACTGTTCGCTCTCTTCGGAATAAACTCTTTCTGCTTTATAGATGGTTAAGCACATTTTATAGGGTATCGATATTTGCCTACTGTAGGTTAAGGCACTCACTTTGGCTTCGTTATGCGCATAACCTCGAAAATCTATTTGCCGATTTAGATACAAACCCAGTGCTAAAGCCAAAGCGGTAAATTTCTCTATGGCATGGATAGGTAACAACACATAAAACAAACCCTTTTCAGATAATAGCCGATTAACACTGTCTAGCAAGTCTTCAAACGCTAACTGATCGGTATGTCTGGCGGTATTTCTTAACTGATTATAAGCCTTGCTGTGATCTGTAAAAAAAGGTGGGTTACAGATAATAAGATCATATTGGGCAATGCTATGAGCTGCAAAACTTTGTATATCCGCATGTAAAGCCTCAAGTTGCTCTGCCCAAGGGCTGTTTTTAAAGTTTAATGCGGCTTCTTCATAAGCGGGCAACGTTAACTCAACCGCAGTTATTTGTTCTGCACCTAACTGGGCACCCATTAATGACAACAGCCCTGTTCCGGTACCAATATCCAGCAGACTATCGCCTTGTTTTACAGGCGCCATAGCACCGAATAGCACCGCATCGGTACACACCTTCATGGCAGAGTTTTCTTGTATCACCGAAAACTGCTGAAAGCGAAATACAGACACGTAAAAGACCCGCTAGTTTAAAAAACGTTACTGTTTAGAGTAATTATCACTTAAAGCGCTTACTACAATTTGTACAGTGGCTCTAAGCTCTTATCGACGGTTTCTTTTATCGCGCCTCTGGCTTTATTTTCTGTAAAGGCTTGGAATAATTTCTTGCCTTCCCATTGGGTGCTTTCCTTGCCATACAAGGTTTGATTAAGAAGTACTATTTCATCTCTTAAGCGTGCATCACATAACCCAGACAAAGCACCTAAATTATTAGTATCAAACTTATGATTTCCCCAGATTAATAAGGCTTCTTTAGCAGCAAGCGCATCGTTATTAGCACAGGCATGTTTTAAATTTTTAATCGCGGCTTTTAAATTAATCTCAGACTCATCCTCTACCCATACTTCGGCTTTTGGGCGACGCTTCCTTAAAAAAACGATAAGGGTTATTAACCAACCCAAGGCTAAAAATATTGATACCCATAACCAAATGGGTGTGTTTTGGTAACTATCGGCGATAGCCACACTATCCGTCTTGGTTGTTTCTAAGGGGGTAAAAGTGGGCGCAGGTGCTGGCTCAGGTTGCGTAGCAACAGCTGCCGTTGTTAAGGTTTCTTCTGGAATCTTAGCTATTTCTAGCTTTTGAGTTTGCGTATTAAACCAAGGAATTTCGATAGCTGGCAATGGATAGGTACCTGCTTTAGACGGAATTAAGGCAATTTTTTCTTCTCTAAAAGCGATCAGGCCCTCAACTTTTTTCTGTTCTTGCAATACTGGCTGATCGGGATATGCTTTTAATTCTTCGGAGGTTTGGGTGGTATTCAATTCAGGTAACTGACCCACAGTCGTGCCTTTAGCGACTAAGCTTAAGGTTCTGGTAACGGGCTCCCCTACTTTTAATTGAGCCACATCGGTTGACCATTCTTGTTTTAAGACCAACTGCTCCGCTGATAACCAATGCTGTCCTTTAAACTCAGCCGGCACAGGTTTAACATCTAAGGTAATGGGTTTAGATTCAACCCGTTTAGTTTTACTCATTTGAGAGTTAAAAAACGGATTAATACTCTGTGCATTGTTAACCAACACTTCGGCTGTTAATACCAAGGGCTTAATGGTTAATTTGCCACTCTTTTGCGGAAAAAAGGCATATTTACGTTCAGTGACCGAATAATCGACGCCGTTGACTTGCGTGTTGTAATTACTGTCTTCCCCTAAGCGCTCAATCACCGCATCTGATAACTCGGGTTCATTTAAACGTGCCTGTGAAATATTCACTTTGGTATATAAACGCAAAGTATAAAAAACTTGCGATTGTATATAAGGATTCTGAGGGCTTGCTTCTACATCTATAAAAAGATCTTCATTCGTATCCAGCGCTTTCTTGGATGATTTATCAGCCACTAAGATGCTGGAAGCTCGACTGACATCTTTACCAAATTTTATTGCCGGAATAACTAAGCTACCGGTCTGCTTAGCCATGACATTGACAATCCACTGGACGACTTTTGTCGATTTACCATTCACCCAAGATGAACTGGAGCTATTGCTCTGATTGATAATGTTAAAGTCTTGTTCTAAGGGACTAAAATCCGGATCATCATCCGGTGATTGACTCGCCGTAAACGTTATTTGAAAAGACTCATCCACACTGACAGGGTTACGATCGACAGACACTCTAATATCTGCTGCATAGGTATTTGAAGACATCAACGCACTGAGCAACAAGAAAAATAAACAAGCCAATAACCTGACCTGAAGTTCAGATCTAAATATGTGTTTTAGGGTCATCATGATTTTTAATCGTTAAGTTATTTATACGCGGGGGTAATGTGCTAAGCAACAAGCCACATGACTATCAAGGCATCGTTGGACAAAGAATACGGATAAAAGTGCCGAAAATCAATGCACACTGACGGAATTAACAAAAACAGTTAAGACAATAGCTATAATATGCCGCTATTAGATTATCTTTATTTGACGCTCAATGCTTACCAAAACACGTTTATTTATTAACCATCATCTATTCTTAACCTTAGCAGGCGTATTTTTATTACGCAGCAGTTACCTTTTTATTAACGGTTTAGATTTAATAGGTGATGAAGCGTATTACTGGGATTGGTCACGTCAATTGGATTGGTGTTACTACAGCAAACCCCCGATGGTAGCTTGGTTGATTCGATTATTTACTGAGTTAGGTGGCAACACGGTCGCTATGGTACGTTTACCGACTGTTGTGCTGGGGACTGTTTTTTTAGCCTATTTCTATGCCACGACCAAAGCCATCTATAACGCACAAACCGCGGCCTTAGCTTTATTAATGGTCTTAGCGACACCGGCTAACTTAATCGCCAACTTTATAATAACCATCGATCCACCACTGTATTGCTTTTGGATGATGAGTATTTACTATCTTCAACACGCGCTATTTAAAGGCCACCTGCTCAGTTGGTTTTGGGCAGGCTTAGCCACAGGGGCAGCGCTACTCAGTAAACAAGGCGCTTTACTAATCCCGTTAATGTTAGTGGGTTATTTATTAACCGATAAACAACGTTATGTTCTATTTAAACGGGAGTTTTTAATTTATTTATTCCCCATCATCCTCTGCATGATTCCCCTCATTTTATGGAATCAAAATCATGACTGGGTAATGTACGGACACAGCAAAGGTCACTTTGTGACTGAGGAATCCATTAGTTTATTAAAACGACTTGGGCAAATGTTGACGGTATTATTGTATCAACTTTTACTATTAACCCCGATTATCGCGGTATTATTGATCATTATCAGCTTTAAACTCACGATAAAACTCAAAGAATTACTGGCCCAAGAGCAATTCTTAGTATGGATGGGCCCTGTTTTAGTTCTCGGCTTTATTGCACTTAATGGCCTACAAAAGACCCAAGGCAACTGGCCTATGCCGTTTTATTTTACGGCTATCATTTTATTGAGCGGCCAATGGCAAGCAGGACTTTGGCAAAAATCAGTGAAGTACGGCTTAATGCTGGGGTATATATTTGTCACCCTGACCTATGCACTGCCGGTATTAATCCAAACCTTTAATCTACAAAATACCGCTATTGACCCCACTTATCGCTTTAAACATACCCAAGGATTTGTGAATAGCATTGTGGCAGAAAGCCAAAAACAATCGATTGACGCTAAGCCGGACTTTTTCTTAACAGTGGGGCATCGCTACTTAACCAGTCAACTGGCTTTTTATCTACCTGATCATCCTCAAGTCTATCGTTATGAAGATAAGGGAGGTGTCTATTCTCAATACGAAGTATGGCCTGGCCCCACCCAATTTATAGGTAAGACGGCTTTTGTTATCTCTGAACTCAATGGAAAAAACATACCCCATGAGCTAAAAGATATTTTTACTCACTTTAGAAAAGTAGGTGAAGCGGTTAACCCCAATGACAATACGAAAGTTTATACTTTGTTTATCGGTGAAGGTCTTAAATCATGGCCTGCTAAAGCCGTCGAACAAAAACAAAACGAAGCTGAATGAACAATCATAAATTAGCGTTACGTTGGCGTGAATTAAGCATCCTTGGGGTGCTAATCTTAATCAGTACCCCTATTTTTTGGTTCAGCGATCTTGATCAACAAATCTCAGCCTTTTTCTATCGAACTACAGAATCTGATGCCACCTGGCCTTGGAAAGACTGGTGGTTATGGCGGATGCTATTCGATTATGCAGATGCCTTTATTAGAATAATGAGCGGAGGTCTGTTAATCGCTTTTGGCTTGAGCTATGTGTTACCTAATTTAAAAACAGCACGTAGAGGCTTAGCTTATTTATTATTGGTGATTTTAATCGGTCCCGGTCTAGTCGTTAATCTAGTCTTTAAAGACCACTGGGGAAGAGCAAGACCTGTACACATTACTGAGTTTGGTGGGCAATATAACTATACGCCCCCCCTTAAGTTAGGAAATACGCCCGACAAATCTTTCCCCTGCGGTCATTGCTCGGTGGGATTTATGTTTTTTGCTTTGTATTTCTTATCTCGCAAATATAAACGCTATTATCTAACGCTGACACTTACTATTAGCTTTGCCCTAGCCCTTGCTAGACTGGCTGCGGGCGGACACTTTTTGTCCGACATCTTGTGGTCAGGGTATTTAGTATTTTTCGTAAGTTGGCTACTTTATTATTACTGGTATTTAAGACCCGAGAACTTAAAAACTTCTAAAACCATGCTTGAATAAACGGCACGTAAAAACCCCTATTTTGAAAAGTTGCGCCGCGTTGTGTGACTGATGCAGAAGCAAAACTTTGTGCTCTAGCCATAGTGAGTGTTAACGGCCAATCTTTTAATAGCCCTAGCAATAATACTGCGGCAAACGCATCGCCAGCACCTACGGTATCAACTACATTAAAATCACCTACCGGTTTTACCTCGACAAACTCCCCTTTATTGCTTAATGCTATAGCACCTTGGCTACCAAGAGTCACAATCAACACGTCTAAGTTATACTCACTTATAAACTGCTGCATGGTGTTTTTAAGGTTGTTATTAAACAAAATCAATTGGCTTAACTCATCCGCATTTAATTTAACCCAATCCGCCTGCTTCAAGCTTTGCTCAACAGATGCTTTTTGCCACCAAGGGGCGCGTAAATTAACATCTAGAAAAACCTTGCCCTGATGGTTAGCCAATATAGTATTTAAGGCTTGCTCAGAAACGGAATGTCTTAACGCTAAACTGCCATGATAAATAACATCATAGGTTTGTGATAAATCTAACGCTGCTTCGGAGATAAAATCATAGGCTTGCTGATCTAAAATATCGTAACTGGGCTCACCGTTATTTATTTGTATCGCCACCTGACCGGTTGGATAATTCGAATCTACTTGTAAACTTTCAAGAGACATTCCCCAAGCTTTCATTCCGCTTTGAATATCCGCTCCAATCTGATCAAAACCCACTTTACTGATAAATCGTGGCGATTGCCCAAAAGCCTGTAAATGCCAAGCCACATTAAAAGGCGCACCTCCCAATATCTGTTGACCATCAGGGAATTGGTCGATTAATACCTCACCGAATAAGGCAACGGAATGATTAGACATGCTTATTTTAGTCTGAGTCCTTTTATAAAGGCGGCTGTTGCTCACCTAGTTTATTAACATGTACCTCATCACCCACCGATAAAAAACCCGTTTGATTATGAATCGCATTCTGCCCAAAATAGACTTTGTTTTGCCATTTACGGGTGTTATTTAAGGCCGTTAAAGGCGCTTTTTCTATGAGTGCGGTATCTGGATCTATCGCTGGAATGGAACATCTTGAACAAGGCTTGGGTAATCTGAAATCAATCTCAGCGATACGAATTTCTCGCCATGCATCTTCAGCATAAGCTTTACAACCGGTTACCACTAAATTAGGTCTAAACCGCGCCATGGTGAGATTGAGTTGCGCTGATTCGTTCAAAACGTTTAAGGAGTTTTCTGACACCAATAAGAAGGGGAAACCATCAGAAAACGCGACGCTATCGGTATCTAAGGCATATTCAGGATCCACAGCCCTTAAGCTTTCTTCTGGGTGATACACCAATCGGCAAGGTAATTCTAAAAACTGACTAAACCATTGATCCACTTCTGCAGATACTGACCTCGCTTGCCCTGTGTATTCCCAAACGTTAGCCTCTAACCACTCACCCTCTGCAGGCTTTAAAGCGATCGATAAATCTGTCATGGTGGGTGCAGATACCATTAATTTATCATCTTGAATCGCTGTTTTAATCAAAGCCATTTTAGGCAACTTTCGCTGACTTAAAAACTGACCGTGCTCATCAATCAACATCCATTGCCTATCATACAAAAGCCCGGTTTTAACCACCGGCCATTGCTTAACGCTAATACCGGCCACTGATTTAATGGGATAAAGGATTATTTCACCTAAAAAACTTTGTATCATGTTTAATTAATCTTTAGTTTAGAGTTATTAATATCTTATATGAGTGCGCTAACCCATGTGAAAACAATACAAAAAAATGTTATTCCGTTAGAATTACGACCAATCAAACTTTACTGTGTACAAGCAATGCGATCAGTTAAATACCTTACTCTAGCCCCTGCTATTTATATTCTCATTACCCTCGTATTTAATCTTAATGGTGCTCAGGCGGCGGCTAAACAAACGATCAATATCGCTTATTTAACACAAGAATTAACACCCCCTGCCGCTCTCTCTAATTTAGACCCTTTTATTAAAGAGAAGGGTGTCATTGGCGCAGAACTCGGGATTAATGATAATAATACGACCGGTGAGTTTACTGGACAGCAATTTAACTTAAAAAAGTTTATTGTGCCAATTGATGGTAATGTTAACGACACCTTTGTTAAAGAAATTAGTAGTCATTTTAAATACTTAGTCGTTAATTTATCTGCAGCTCAACTCAAACCTTTAGCTGACTTACCTGCAGCAAAAGAGCTCTTATTATTTGATGTAGGAACGAGTGATGATAGCCTGCGTAATGAAGAATGTAATCGGCATGTGTTGCATTTATTACCCAGCCGAGCCATGCGTGCAGATGCCTTAGCCCAGTACATGATGAAAAAGCGTTGGACTCAATGGCTTTTAGTGATTGGAACTAATCCCGAAGATAAGCTTTATGCAGACGCTATTAAACGGGCTGCTAAACGCTTTAACATGAAAATAATCGCTGAAAAAACCTGGGAACACACCTACGATGCCAGACGTACCGCCCAATCAGATGTCGCTGTATTTAGCCAAACTGAAGACCCTTATGATGTTTTAGTGGTGGCTGATGAACAAGGCCAGTTTGGTGAATATTTAGATTATCGTACATGGATTCCCAGACCCGTTATCGGTACCCAAGGCCTTGTTGCCACGCCTTGGCATAAAACCCATGAACAATGGGGGGCCGTGCAAATTCAGCATCGCTTCTTAGAAAAAGCTGGCCGCTGGATGGAAGAGCAAGACTACAGCGCCTATTTAGCCGTAAGAGCCATCGGTGAAGCCGCTACGCGCACCCAAAGCAACGAACTCCCTAAACTCAAAGACTATATTTTTAGCGATAGCTTTACCTTAAACGGTTATACCGGCACACCCTTATCATTTAGAGCTTGGGATGGACAATTACGCCAACCCATTTTATTGGCCGCACCACGCTCCTTAGTGGCCGTTGCGCCTATTGATGGTTTTTTACACCCCAAAACCGAACTCGATACCTTAGGCTATGATCAGCCTGAGTCACATTGCCAATGGAATAAATAAACATGATGTCTACCTCTTTAAAATGGCTGTTACTCTTAAGCCTTATCAGCACTGCTCACGCTGAAAATGTATTTGTCACCCTGGAAAAAGATAATGCGTTAGCCATTGTTGACCCTATCGAAGGCAAACTGCTTAAAACCGTTCCGGTTGGACAAAGACCCCGAGGGATTGCGCTGAGCCCAGATAACAAACACCTGTATATTGCGACCAGTGACGATAATACGATTAAAGTATTTGACGCTAACACCTTCAAAGAATTGGGTAAGCTCCCTTCAGGTAAAGACCCTGAAACTTTTGCTTTAAACCCCGCTGGCGACAAAATGTATGTCTCTAATGAAGATGATAGCTTAGTCACCGTTATCGATATTAAATCTAAAAAAGTCCTTAAGCAGATTAAAGTCGGCGTTGAACCCGAGGGCATTACGGTCAGCCCAGATAATAAATGGCTAATTAGTGTGTCTGAAACCACCAACATGGTGCATTGGATTGATACCAAAAAGAATACTATTGAAGCCAATACCTTAGTAGACTCTCGCCCTCGTGCCGCAAGTTTTACAGCCGATAGTCAACAGCTCTGGGTCACGTCAGAAATGGCCGGCACACTATTAATTATTGATAGCCAATCTAAACAAATCCTCAAAACGGTTAACTTTGACGTGCCTGGTATTACTAACGATAAGATCCAACCGGTCGGTGTTATCATTGATAAAGATCGCAATAAAGGTTACGTGGCGTTAGGCCCCGCTAATCGCGTTGCCGTGATTAATGCCAAAACCTATGAAGTTGAAAAAGTATTATTAGTCGGGCAACGTGTTTGGAATCTGGCTTTCTCACCTGATCAAAAACGCCTCTATACCACTAACGGAACGAGTAATGATATTTCCTTGATTGATCTTGAAAGCCAAACGGTGACTAAATCAGTCGGCGTAGGCACTTATCCTTGGGGTGTAGTAGCAAAACCATGAATACACAAACAGCTCTATCCATCGAAGATTTAAGTTTTTCTTATAGCGGTAAAAAAGCCCTAGACCAGATTAGTTTTACTATTAATGCGGGGGAGTGTACGATTTTATTGGGGCCTAATGGCGCAGGTAAATCTACCTTATTTTCATTAATTACCCGCTTATATGATACGCATGCCGGACGCATAGCATTGTGTGGCTTTGATATCCAAAAAGATACGCGTCATGCCCTAGCCAAACTAGGGGTGGTTTTTCAACAAACTACCTTAGACATGGACTTAAGCGTTGAGCAAAATCTGCGTTATCACACCGCGTTGCATGGTTTAAGTAAGAAAGTTGCTCAACAACGTATCCAGCAAGAACTTGAACGCTTAAATATGTATGACAGACGCTTTGAGAAAATACGCCAATTAAATGGCGGCCATCGCCGTCGAGTAGAAATCGCCAGAGCGTTATTGCATAAACCGGCTTTATTATTATTGGATGAGCCGACGGTGGGCTTAGACGTACCGAGTCGCTTAGCCATTGTTGAATATGTACATCAACTGGCTAAAGAAGAAAATCTAGCTGTGTTATGGGCCAGTCACTTAATTGATGAAATCTATCCTGATGACCATTTGATCGTTCTACATAAAGGTCAGATTAAAGCCAAAGGTACCGTCGATGCTGTGTTAGAAAGCACTCAAACGACTGCAATTAAAGATGCCTTTTATAATTTAACGCAAGGAGAGCAAGCATGAATTTAATGCATTATTGGCGCGCCATGTGGGGCATTATTGGCCGAGAATTATGGCGCTTTATTACGCAACGCGAACGCTTTATCTCTGCATTGGTTAGACCCTTAGTTTGGTTATTTGTGTTTGCAGCGGGCTTTAGGGCTGCTTTAGGCTTAGCCATAACCCCACCTTATGAAACTTATATCTTATATGAGGTTTACATAACCCCCGGTCTGATAGGCATGATCCAGCTGTTTAATGGTATGCAAAGTTCGTTATCGATGGTTTATGACAGAGAAATGGGCAGTATGCGCATCTTAATGGTTTGCCCCTTACCGCGCTGGTTTTTATTACTCAGTAAACTCTTAGCCGGCACTGGTGTTTCTATCATACAAGTCTACGTATTCTTAATCATTGCTTGGTTTTACGATATTCAAGCACCGTTACAAGGCTATATCTGGATACTACCCGCATTAGTGCTCTCTGGCCTCATGCTAGGAGCATTGGGACTACTCTTATCGACCTTTATTAAACAATTAGAAAACTTTGCGGGTGTGATGAACTTTGTCATCTTCCCGTTGTTTTTTATGTCTACCGCTTTATACCCACTCTGGAAGATGAAAGAATCCAGCGTATTACTGAGTAAGTTAGCGGAATATAATCCATTTTCACAAACGGTAGAAATGATCCGTTTTGCGCTCTACGGTCAATTTGATCAACATGCTTTTTTGTATACCTTAGGTGCTTTTAGTCTATTTATGGCGGCAGCTATCTTAGGCTATAACCCATCTAAAGGTATGATGGTTAAAAAAGGTGGACCTAACTAAAACAGCCCACTTATCACGATTTGTATATAAATCTACTAAAAACCACAATTATTGACTTGAAAAGTTTCGTGTTTATGGTAAGTTTAGTGTTCTAGTAGGTTTATAACCCGAATGACCACCTACTTTAGAATAAAAATAAACCAGTCAATGACTGATGGATGCCTAACTAAGCATCTGTTTATAATTATAAAAATAAATTTTAAACTACTGTGAGGATGAGAAATGAGTACTGAAGAAAACACAACACACGAAGAAGAAGTAGTAGTACAACCAACTGTTGCAGCAACTGAAAGTGTAGCCACACCAGAACCTGCAGCAACTAATGGTGCACTTGCTTCATTTTTGGACTTAAAAGAATCAAACCCTAAAGTATTTTTTGGTGCTATCGGTGGTGTAGTTCTTCTACTTATAATCCTTTTGAGTTCTGGTGGTGATGGTAACAAACCTGCACTTTCTGGCCCAGTACTTAAAAATCTTGCCATTGGCCAACAATATACTTTAAAAAGTGCCAATGCTTATGACTCAGCCGCTACAGTGCGTTTAGTATCAACTCCAGGCGCGATTGCAGCTTATGATGATACAGAAGAAGCAGATAGAAACGGGGCTTGCCAACACATAGCGCAAGGCACTAACGTTACTGTTCTAGAATTTGCTGATGCTTACGGAAAACCTAAATCTTATTCTAAAGTAAGAGTTGAAGATGGTGCTTGTAAAGGCAATGAAGGTTGGGCTTTATCAATCGATATTCAGTAAATATTGTTTGACAGAATTTATTAAAACCGTATAATACTCGAATAAATTCTGTGCGGGAATAGCTCAGTGGTAGAGCACAACCTTGCCAAGGTTGGGGTCGCGAGTTCGAGCCTCGTTTCCCGCTCCAAATTCTAAATAAAAAAGCCGCGAACCATCGCGGCTTTTTTATTTGACCTTTATGGCTGCGTAGCAAAACGGTTATGCAGTGGCCTGCAAAGCCATCTACGGCGGTTCGACTCCGCCCGCAGCCTCCATTATAAAGCCTCCAAGTAACAATCAAGCGCCCAATTTCTATTCTGTAGAACAAACAACCACGCAATAAAAAGCCCTGCTCTTTCGGGCAAGGCTTTAATAAAACCAGTTGATCTAATTAAGATTACTGAGCTTTTTTCTCACAGTGCGCTTTACACACTTTATCTTTTTTAGCTTTTTTATGTTTTTTGCAATGCTTAGTACAGTTATGCGCACCTTTCGCTTTTGAATGATGCTTATCACAATGCTCTTTCACTACTGGCGCTGGTGCAACAACAGCTGGCTCAGCAACTACGGGCGCAGCTTCTGTTACAACTGCGGGTTCAGCAACTGCTTCTATTGGTTTTTGAGCTTCACAACCCACTAATGCAAATACGGCTAAGAAACCAGTAGCTATCAATAATTGTTTAATTTTCATATTATCTTCTCTCTCGTTAAATCCATTGAACTCAAGATTGTAAGCTTGATAGCCTTATAAAACAAGAAAACCTTTAATATCATTATTAAATTACTCTTGTATTAATATGCTAACAAAGTACAACAACCACAAAGCCAGTCTTAAATAATTATTTCGCTTATTTACCCACTAAACACGGTGCGCCGTTCTAACCAAGAGAGTACCTACACCTTGATTAGTAAATAACTCTAGCAATACAGCATGATCAACTCTACCATCAATAATATGCACACTATTAACACCTCCTTTTAAAGCATCTGTCGCACACTTAGTCTTAGGAATCATGCCACCCGATATCGTTCCATCTACGATTAAATCATCGATATCACTCACCGACAAACCTGTTAATAACTCACCTTCTTTATCCAAAATACCCGCTGTATTCGTTAATAGAATTAGCTTTTCAGCCTTTAATACTTCGGCAATTTTACCCGCCACCAAATCAGCATTAATATTGTAAGAAAAGCCATCTTCTCCCACGCCAATAGGCGCAATAACGGGTATAAAGTCACTGTGACTTAACATGTCCACTACCGCGGGATCTATACTACTGACTTCACCCACCTGACCTAAATCTATAATTTCCGTAGCATCATCATCGTCAACCGCTCGGGTAAGATGGATTTTTTTTGCGCGAATAAAATCACCGTCCTTACCTGTTAAGCCTACAGCCTTACCTCCATTTTGATTGATTAAATTAACGATTTCTTTGTTAACAAGACCGCCTAAGACCATTTCAACCACATCCATGGTTTCACTATCAGTCACTCTCATGCCATCAACAAAGTTCGATGTTTTACCTAACTTTGTTAAAAGCTGACCAATTTGCGGGCCTCCACCATGAACAACAATAGGATTAATCCCTACCAACTTCATCAAAACAATATCTCTAGCAAAACTATGCTTAAGCGCTTCGTCCACCATTGCATTACCCCCAAATTTAACCACGACGGTTTTGCCTTTAAAGCGCTGAATATAGGGCAAAGCCTCAATCAATACATCAGCGATTTGGTGAGCTGTTCTTTCTTCAAGCATGTTCTTTTTCCATTATTACAGAGGGTTTACTAAAATAGTGTCTAGGTTTTAATATCGTCGGCTAAATGTTGATTGGCTTTTAATGACGGCCTGTATGACCAAACCCACCCTCACCTCTATCAGTGATGGTAGTAAAAGTATCAACTATTTTAAAGTCGACTTGTACAACGGGCATAAAAAGTAGCTGTGCAATTCTTTCTCCGGGTTGCACAACATAATCGTCTAAACCATCATTATGTAAAATAACGCCTATTTCACCATGATAGTCTGAATCCACTATCCCCAAGCCTTGACCTACTCGAATCTGATTTTTTAAGCAAAGCCCACTTCGACTTGCTACGACAGCAACTAACCCGGGGTCTTGAATATTAACAGCTAACCCCGTACCGATCAGCACATTCTTGCCACCCGATATAGTCATGGGCTCTTCAATACAGGCGATTAAATCCATACCTGCTGAACCGGGTGTTTTATAAGCAGGAATCCCATACTTTTCAAGCAAAGCATTTACAATTTTAGTTTCAATTAATCTTTTCATTTGCCCTACTTTTAAATTAAATATTATAACCCAGCCTCAATTCAGTTTGGCTTTGCAATTTTAGTTAAGCGTATAAGTAAAAACTATAATAAGATAGATCAAACATTACAATGAACGAGTCATCTTTATGCGTTATCTCATTTTACTCAGCATTATGCTTGCCTTACCTGCTTGGGCGGTTGATGATAAACCACCCCAACTTGAAGCCGTTCCAGAAGCGCCAGAACCTATACTTCCTATTCAAAGTGGCGAGAAACTAGAACCCGATATTACGATTATTCGTAAAGAGAAAAAAACAGTTCACGAATACAGACGGGGCGGTAAACTTTATATGATAAAAGTGATACCTGATATCGGCCCTCCGTATTATTTTTTGGATAAAGACGGAGATGGCAAAATGGATGTCCGTCGAGATGATTTAGACCGTGGAGAAAGCAATATTAATGTTTGGAAAATATTCGAATGGTAAGCGATATCAATCTGCATTAAGCGATAAAGTCGTAACAATCTCTTTATCAGCAGAACCCGCATCAACTAAAGTATCCAGTATATAAATATTTTCGGCTCCAATACCTCCCTTGTTAACCAAAAAATTAGCAATGGCCTGAGCCCTAGCTACCGCTAACACTTTAAGTCGCTCTGGCTCTGGATTAATCAAAGTTAATAACTTCTCTTTTGCTACCGCATAAAACTCCCCAGCGTTAGGGCCTCTTAACTTTGGAGACCCTAAAATGGAACGTTCAACAAGCGTTGGGAATTTATCAATAAATAAATTCGCCAATAAACGCTTGTACTCTTCATCTGTTAATTGTACATATTCATCTCGGATTCTTTTCTTCGCATTAATATTGAGCTCTGCGGCGCGCTGCCTCCTGAGCTGATCATACAATGCATCTTGCCTAATGAGAGGCCAATCCTTAGCCTGAAAAGCGGCCCCCTTGACTTCTAAATTTAAATTTGGCCGCGTTCTTAACGCTTTAGCCAATACGAGCAACTTGTCTTGCTGGTCTTGTTTAAGCGTTGAACTACCCGCATCAAAGCCAATTAGATTCAATTCTCTATCATTACCTACCAACATCGCTAAAGCACTAAAAGGCGATGTCACTAAACTACTTAAACCATTATATAAAGCATCTGCAAGAACACCGCCAAAACTAAATTGAGGATCATCCAGACTCCCAGAAATAGGGACATCTATTTTTATTCTACCCTGAGAATCTTTGAGCAAAGCCACCGCTAACTTTATAGGTAAAGAAACTGCATTTGGATTTTCAACTTGTTCACCTAATTCGAATTGGTCGATTAATAAATTATTTGTCGCTGATAAATCGCTATTAGCAATCTTATAATTCAAGCCTAAGAACATCTTTCCTTTTTCTACTTTATAGCCTGAGAACTGCACCATATACGGAGTAACTAAAGGCATGGGTAGGTCTTTAAAATTAACCTTAGCATGATAACTATTCAAAAAAGGGCTGATTTCACCTTTAATATCCACTGGGGCCAGATCATATGCATTCCCTTTTAAGAATACATTAATAGTCGAATTCTGCTCAGAAGAAATACCATTAGCCCCTCCATCCAAGCTCTTAATTTCTGCTTCAAAAGGCAGAATTAAAGACAGATCAGAAAAGTCTGATCGCCCCTCTTTTATTTGCACACTTCCCAACTTATAGACAGGCTTATCATTTCGAGTTGCACCATTAGCAGCCGTATCTATTTTATTGATAGTGGCCGCCTTAGACTGACCGGTTACCAAAATATCATTAAGATTGGCTGTTTTATCTTTTCTGATGGCGACTCTAAGATAGGGCTTATCAAGCAGTAACGTTTTTGCTGAATAATGATTTTCACTGTAGTCAATTTCAAGCTCTTTAAGTGCCATGCTTTCCCACTTTACAAAATCTTTATTTACTATTTGATCACGTGTTAAAAAGCGTTCAATTCCAATATCTCCCATAAATTGGATATCGGGCCTATCTTGATCTAGTTTTGCGAAATGTAATTTACCGTCTATATTCAGAGCCCCATCAATAATATCTAGACGCACATACTTTTCATAATAAGACTGAAATCTTTCTAAATCGATATTCTCAACCTTAAGGTCAACCATTGCAGACAAAGGGTCCGCAACGGCATGTCCTTGAATCTTTATCGACCCCCCATTATTAACGCCCACTAGCATTTGTATAGGGGTTTTAACATTTTGGGTATTGCTATAATCTTTAAGTTTAAAATTAATGGGTTTAAGATTAAGTTTTACAGGGCTTTTTAACGTTTTATCTTCAAAATATAGTGCCAAATTGCTTATATCCACATCCGCAATCTTAATACTCCACGACTTATCTTTTGGAATGTCATTGATTTGTCCTAGATTCATTGTATCAACAGGCTTTATTTGGCTAGCAAATAACGCTACATAATTAAGAGCTCCATCAGGCTCTAACCATCCTTGAAAACTGCCTTTATCTGCAACAACGGACTTCACAATTAATTCTTTTTGTTTGAGATCAATATAAATACCCCCTAAAGACACCTTAGGCATTTTTATAAGACTCTTATTTTGTAACTTATCAGTCAACTCAAACTCATTAACTTTTATTGCGGCATTCTTAACGACTAACTTTAAGTCATCTTTAAAATCATTAAGCTTATAATCAGCTTCCAATAATTCATAACCGCCCACATCGATTGGAAATTTCTGAATAGATGAAAACAAATCTAATGTTTTTAAAAGCACCTTATTTAAACTGAGATGACCTTCTAAAGATTGTGTCACCCAATTAAAGGTTCCTTTTACATTCAAGTCACCACCGGACTTTAACCCTGAAGATACCTCTAACGCGCCAACCTTATCCGCCCTATTAGACAAATTGAGAACACTAATATTAATCGGCGTAATTTCTTCTTTAAGTACCTCATCAGAACGCTGATCCGTTAAATTCAATGCTCCCTCAATAACCAATAATTGCGAAATGCTATAAGGTAATGACCGCTGAGTTTCTTGGGAATTTTTTTTATCTGTAGCAGGCTTAACAAGCCCTTTTACATTTAAAGTACCCGCTTTATTTCTAACAACATTAATGACGGGCTTTTTTAACAACACATTGTCAATCACCCATGCCATTTGTTTAATGGATGCAAAAAAACCCATCTGCACAGATAGTTCATCTAAAGCGACCAATGTATCGCCATTAGATTCGACTATTTGTAAGCCTTGTAAATTGAGTTTCAGCAGAAAAGGTTGAAATGTAACATTAGAAATCAGAGCCGTTTTCCCTGTTTCTTCTTGAATAATAGTGGAGAGTTCATTTTTTATTATGAAAGGTAAAACCATAAGCACTATGACTACATAAGAGACTAAAAAGCCACCCAATACTAAGACGGGCTTTTTAAAATGAGTTATTTTGTCCTGAATGGCCATGATCAATTCCTAAGTATTTTATATCCACCTAAGCCATTATTAACCAAAAGACGGCATCCCTGCCGTCTTTCTTTTAAAACGAGGTTACAAATCAAGATAACCTGTTTCTTCATGCAATACAGTATCTAAACCTTGCACTTCTTCGTCAACAGTGACTCTAAGACCTATACAATTATCCAATAATTTCAAAATTAGATAACTAAATAGTGCACTCCATCCTATCGTCACGACAATGGCCAATGCTTGCATAGCCACTTGATGACCTATTGTCACGCCATCAGCAAGCCCTAATCCTCCAAATTGACTACTAACAAAAACACCTGTCAACAATGATCCCGTAATGCCACCAATGCCATGCACGGGAAAAACATCTAAAGAATCATCAATTTTTAAAGTTCGTTTTACATATTGTGTCGCATAAAAACAAATAATACCTGCTGTTACACCAATAGCTAAAGCGCCTATAGGCCCAACATACCCGGATGCCGGTGTAATAGTACCTAAACCCGCAACCATACCTGTCACAATACCTAACACACTCGGCTTACCAAAGCGATGCCACTCGATAGACATCCACGTAAGCGAGCCCGCAGCCGCAGCAATATGAGTAACTAACATAGCCATACCCGCTCTACCATCAGCAGTTAAGGCACTACCCGCATTAAAACCAAACCAGCCTACCCACAACATACCTGCACCCGTGACTACCATCGTCATATTATGGGGAGGCATAGCGGTAGAAGGAAATCCTTTACGCTTACCTAATACTAAAGCAGCAACCAAAGCAGCAACACCTGCATTAACATGGATTACTATACCGCCCGCAAAATCCATAACACCTAGATCAGCTAACCAACCACTACCCCAGATCCAATGACAGACAGGCATATAAACGATAATTAACCACAAACCGCTAAACCATAACATCGCAGAAAACTTCATACGCTCTGCAAAAGCACCGACAATTAAAGCGGGAGTGATAATAGCAAAGGTCATTTGAAACATAAAATACACTGTTTCAGGGATATCTCCTGTCAATGCCGTTGTCGTAATGTTTGGTAAAAATACTTTTGACGCACCACCAATAAATTGTTGTAACTCGCCACCGTTAGTAAAGATGAAACTATACACCCCAGCTAACCACAGAATAGACACTAAACAAGTGATAGCAAAACATTGCATTAATACAGACAATACATTCTTACTTCTAACTAAGCCACCATAAAACAATGATAAACCGGGAATAGTCATAAATAACACTAATCCTGTAGAAGTTAATATCCAAGCGGTATTCGCTTGATTTAAGCCCTCTGCCATTGCTAATTCAGGTAACAAAAGCAGCGCTAAAATTAATATCTTAAGTTTAGAAATAGCCCACATTTAAATCGCATCCTCTCCAGTTTCACCCGTTCTGATACGGATAACTTGATCTAAATTAGATACAAAAATCTTACCGTCACCAATTTTGCCCGTATTAGCGGCTTTAACAATGGTGCTAACCGCTTTGTCTAACATGTCATCGGCTACCGCAATTTCTAACTTTACTTTAGGTAAAAAGTCGACAACATACTCTGCCCCTCTATAAAGCTCAGTATGGCCTTTTTGACGACCAAAACCTTTAACTTCAGTTGCTGTTACCCCAGCAACACCAATATCAGATAATGCTTCTCTCACATCATCCATTTTGAATGGCTTAATTATCGCCGTTATTAATTTCATGATAACTCCTGTTATTATTATGTAAACAACCTGCGTTGCGGTGTTGCATGATAGAGAATAATCCATCAACATACAATTATTAAGAAGAATTAGAGCCTTAAATTGATTTAAGATAACTAGACTAATCCTTACTCAGCCTTTTAAATTTTATGAGATCCACATGTTAAAGATATGTTTACGATGGTTACTACGCTTATTATTTAAAGTGGAAGTAACGGGCTTAGATAATTACAAAAAAGCAGGAAAACGCGTCTTAATTGTGTCAAATCACACCTCATTTTTAGACCCCTTACTACTCGGTGTGTTTTTACCAGATGATATTACTTTTGCCATCAACACACACATATCCCAACGCTGGTGGTTAAAGCCATTTTTAGGCTTATCTAAAGTTTTTCCTATGGATCCTACCCATCCTTTATCTTTAAAGGATTTAATTCATCACCTAGAAAAAGACACGCGCACCGTCATTTTTCCTGAAGGACGCATTTCTGTCACCGGAGCCTTAATGAAGGTATACGATGGCACAGGTATGGTAGCCGACAAAACCCAAGCAACCCTCTTACCTATACGTATATCAGGCGCTCAATATACGCACTTCTCAAAACTTCAAGACATTGTGCGCTTACGTTTATTTCCTAAAATCACTCTGAATATTTCAACACCCACAAAAATGTCTATTCCAGAAGACATTAAAGGCAAAGATCGTCGTGCGTATTGTGGTCAACTGTTAGCCGATATTATGGCTAACATGATGTTTGATACGAGCCATTATAAACAAGCCATTTTTTCAAGCTTATTAGAGGCGCGTGTTATTCATGGGGGTAAACACATCATTGCCGAAGACTTAGATCGTTCAACGCTCAACTATGACAGTTTAATCACCCGAGTCATCATTCTCGGTAATGCCCTAAAGAAAATAACAGCTTTAGGAGAAAATGTTGGGGTGTTTTTACCTAATTCCTCTAAAACGTTAATCACGATACTCGGATTACAATTACATCACCGAGTCCCTGCCATGCTTAATTACTCAACAGGCTCTTCAAATATCATTTCTGCCTGTCATACGGCTCAAGTTAAAACCGTATTAACTTCACACCGTTTTATAGAGCTTGGTAATTTACAAGCTGAAGCAGACCAGCTTAGTCGGCACTGCCAATTAGTCTATCTTGAAGATTTAGCACCCAAAATATCCCGACTCAATAAGCTTATTGGCCTCATTAAAAGTAAAACCACCGCTGTTTGGTATAACCCAAAGCGGTTTGATGCCGAAACACCCGCGGTTATCTTATTTACCTCTGGATCCGAAGGCACACCGAAAGGCGTCGTACTCTCACACGCTAATATTTTAGGAAACTTAAAACAGTTAGAAGCGTGTATTAGCTTTAACGCGAGAGATGTAGTGCTTAATTTTCTACCCATGTTCCATTCGTTTGGTTTCACAGTGGGCACCATACTCCCCACTATTAGTGGCATGAGAACATTTTATTATCCATCACCTTTACACTTTAGTGTGATTCCTGAAATCGCTTATGAAATTCATGCCACTATCATGTTTGGCACCAATACTTTCTTTTCTGCTTATGCTAAAAAGGCGCATGCCTATGATTTTTACAATTTACGTTATGTCGTTGCTGGCGCCGAAAAACTCCAAGACAATACTCGACAGGTCTGGGCTGATAAATTTGGCATTCGAATTCTAGAAGGCTATGGCGCCACAGAAACATCACCTATCACTTCAGTTAATACCCCACTTCATCATAAATCTGGAACGGTGGGTCGCTTTATGCCCAGCATGAATTACAAATTAGAACCTATAGAGGGAATCCATGAGGGTGGGCAGCTTCATGTGAGCGGTCCTAACATTATGATGGGCTATTTATTGGCTAATAATCCGGGGCAATTAGTTCCACCAGAATCTATCTATGGTAAAGGCTGGCATGATACCGGTGATATTGTATATGTGGATCACGAAGGATTTATTACTATCAAAGGGCGTAGCAAACGCTTCGCTAAAATTGGCGGAGAAATGGTTTCTTTAGTCGCAGTAGAGCAATTAGCAATTAACACATGGCATGATGCGCATCATGCCGCCGTTAGCATCCCCGATGCAAAAAAAGGTGAGCAGATAATATTATTAACAACCCAACAAGGTGCTACCATTAACGATATATTAGTTTCATCACCCGGTGTCGCCAATATTTGCTTACCTAAGAAAATTCTAATCGTAGAATCAATACCGGTATTAATGACTGGCAAAATCAATTATCCGGCCGTAATTGAATTAGCGCAAACGGTCTAAATTGCCTTACCAAGGCATTCATTATAGTGCGGGTTATTAACTTTCATTGCTGGCCATGATTAATTCGCATAGAATTGGATGGCTTTAAAAGAATTAATAATTCGATTGATTGACCCTAACAATAGGAAAAGAAAATGTCTGAAGCAACAAAAATTGGACTTGCCGTCCTAGCCGTTTTTGCGGCTGGTTTTATTATGGTCGGCTTGAGTAAAGAAGAACCCTCTACAGCCCAAAAAGAAGCCGCCGCAGGTATAAGAAATTATGTTGCCATACAAACAATGGCAAATGAAAAATGCCCGGTATTAATAAAAAAAGAAACTGGTGAACAAGTATTCTTCCCATCAGAAACAAAAACCGATAAAGATACCTATATCACTTTAATTTGGTTTGGTGAAAATGCACAAAAAGGGGGCTTTAAAAAAGCATCCTGTACTTTACAAGCCTCATTGGGTGGCATATCTGAATTAATTATTGATGATAAAATAGTTATCCAAAAGAAGTTTTAAGATTTTACTCTAGTCAACGATATAGCACGACGACAACAACACACAAAGACAACAATAATAAATTTTTATGACAAGAAAAACAGTTAAGGGTGTTTTAAAAACCTGGAAAGAAGATCGTGGTTTTGGATTTATAAAACCAGATGACGGTAGCAAAGATCTTTTTATGCATATATCCGCATTAGACAGTAGCAGCAGAAGACCCGTTACAGGCGATGTTATCTATTACCAAATCACCAGAGACCATCGTGGCAAATACAAAGCCATTAATGCTCAAATTGAAGGTGTTGAATTAAAGAAAAAGGCATCAGTAAAAACAACCTCTATTAAAAAACTATTCATTGGATTAGTTGTAGGGGCAATTATCATTGCTAGTGCTGTTTTTTGGTATTTAAACACACAACAAACCTTATAATCACTGCTCCCCTTTGTAATGTTACAAGGGGAAGTTTTTGGCCTCAGCGTTACTCCTTATCTAAAACCTCACGTGCCTTAATTAACAAGTCAGATTGATCTTTACTTAACGTTGGGAAATTAAGATCCAAATTCTTTAAGGTTGACGTAATCGCTTCAGCAACCAAGGCCCTTGTAACCCATTTATTATCCGCTGGCAGAATATACCAAGGCGCCCACTCTGTACTGGTCGCATTTATGGCGCCCTCGTAAGCTGACATATATTCCTGCCAACACGCACGCTCTGATAAATCTGCTGCCGAAAACTTCCAGTTCTTTTCGGGTTTATCAATACGATCTAAAAACCGCTTTTTTTGTTCGTGTTTAGAAAGATTTAAAAAGAACTTTAAAATGACCGTACCATTTCGATATAGATGTTGCTCAAAGGCATTAATATCTTCATAACGACTTTCCCAAAACGCCTTATTCCGCTTCCCGTCTGGCAGATTTTTTAATAATTCGGGATGCACTTTAACGACTAATACATCTTCATAATAAGACCGATTAAAAATACCAATATGGCCTCGCTCTGGCAGACATTTGGTATAACGCCATAAAAAGTTATGCTCTACATCTTCTAAAGAAGGCTTCTTAAAACTATAAACCTGACAGCCTTGGGGATTAACACCAGACATCACATGCTTAATAGTGCCGTCTTTACCAGCCGCATCCATGGCCTGAAAAACTATCAACAAAGAATATCTATCATCCGCATAAAGTAATTGCTGGGCCTTCGTTAAATCGGTTAAATTTTGTTGCAAGAGCAGATTTACTTTTTCTTTTAACGTCTCAGTACCATAAGCTTCAAACTTCTTAAGCTTATCCCATTCCGTATTAAAATCTTTTAGATTAATTTTCTTTCCCGGCTTTACCCTTAAGCAATCCACATCTTTTTGTTTTATCATCTGCCCTACCTCAAAATATAGAGACATAATATCCCACTCGGTATTATTCCAACTTAATTTTTATGAGGGCCTTTGCAATAATTTGGCATAATCCAAAGATAAACAAACTCGATTCATCACTTTATGCCATGAATAAAAAATACCGACTAGAGATTTTCAATCGTTTAGCTTTAGCTATTCCAGAGCCCACAACAGAATTAAACTACAGTACTGCCTTTGAACTCTTAATTGCGGTCGTGTTATCTGCTCAATCAACCGACAAAGGTGTTAACAAGGCTACCGGCCCCTTATTTGCCAAAGCTAATACACCAGAAGCCATTTTAGATTTGGGCTTACCTACCCTTAAAAACTATGTAAAAACTATCGGGTTATTTAATACCAAAAGCGCTAATATTATTAAGCTCTGTCAACAACTTATAGCCCATCATAAGGGTGAGGTTCCTCAAACAAGAGAAGCACTGGAAGCATTACCTGGCGTGGGTAGAAAAACGGCCAATGTCATTCTAAATACGGCTTTCGGCCATCCCACTATTGCGGTTGACACTCATATTTTTAGAGTCTCTAATCGTACTGGCTTAGCACCCGGGAAAAATGTCTTAGAAGTTGAAAATAATCTCATCAAATGGGTGCCCAAACGCTATAAAAAAGACGCCCACCATTTACTAATTCTTCATGGCAGATATACTTGCACTGCTAGAAAACCAAAATGCCAACAATGCATTATTAAAGACTTGTGTGATTCAGGTCTTCAAATTAATACCTTGCTTTAATAAAGTTTTTTCTTTATTTACGAGTCTTTAGGTATGATAGTCACATTCGATAAACACCATCTATCGAATATTTATAATAATACTAGGGAGTCAACATGAAAAAAATCAACAAAACACCTTTAGCAACAGCGATGGGTGCAGCTTTAATTTCAACTGTTTCTGCTACTGCGGTTTATGCAGATACAAATCCATTTGGCATGACTGAACTTTCAACAGGTTACATGCAAGTGGCTGCAGCAGAAATGAAATGTGGTGCATCAATGGACATGAACAACAAAACACCTGAAGGCGCATGTGCAGGTGCACAACATCCAACTACGGCAGCTAAACCCGCTGCAACTGAAGCATCATGTGGCGCTATGATGAAAGACGGCAAAATGAAACCCGGTATGGAAATGGCTTGTGGCGCTATGATGAAAGGTAAAGAAGGTGCTTGTGGTCAAATGAAACCCGGTGATAAAGTAAAAGAAGGCGGTTGCGGCGCTGCTAAATAATATTGAATTACCTTAATTCAATAAACTCGGAGGGTATCTAGATGCCCTCCCATCATCTTATCAATATCAATAGGTGTTCTTATGGACACAACACTCGGTTTAGTTAAAGGTACAGGCTTAGGACTCAGAAGATCCTTAGTCGATCAAATACTTGATTCTCCCCAACCCGACATCAACTTTTTCGAGATTGCTCCTGAAAACTGGATAACCATAGGTGGTAAATTCGGTAAAGGCTTCAAGGCGATGACTGAACAACATGACTTTGTGTGTCATGGCTTATCCTTATCTATAGGCAGTACAGACCCATTAGATGAAAAATTTATTCATGAAGTTAAAACCTTCATGAAAGAACATCACATCAAACTTTACAGCGAACATCTTAGCTATTGTAGTAAAAATGGTCATTTATACGATTTAATGCCCATTCCATTTACTTCTGAAGCTATCATGCACGTTGCTAACCGCATTAAACGCGTCCAAGAGATAATTGAACAAAAAATTGCCATAGAGAATATCTCTTACTATGCCGCACCCGGGCAAGAAATGTCAGAGATAGACTTTTTTAATGCCGTTGTTCAAGAAGCAGATTGTGATATTTTGCTAGATATTAATAATATCTACGTCAACAGTGTTAACCATCAATATGATGCCGAAACCTTTTTAAAAGCTATACCGGCCGAACGCATTGCCTATGCTCATATCGCAGGTCATCATGTAGAAGCCGATGACTTTTTAGTCGATACGCACGGCGCTGATATTGTAGATCCTGTTTGGAAATTGCTCGGCAAAGCTTACGAACTGTATGGGGTTTTCCCGACTTTATTAGAGCGCGATTTTAATCTACCCGCCTTATCCGATTTAATAAAAGAAGTCCAAACCATTAAATCCATCCAACATGCTTGGCAGTCTGAACATGAAAAACGCACGGCTTAATTCATCTGAAACGGCTGTTGACTTTAAAGCCAAACAAGAAGAATTTGCTGCTTATATAAGAGATCCTGAGAACAACCCCGCGCCGCCCGATGTTAAAGAAGACCGAATGAAAATGTATCGACAATTATTTTTTAATAATGTAGATGGCTTTTTAGCGGGTAACTTTCCTGTTTTAAGAAAGCTACTTGACGACTCCTCTTGGCGATCCCTCGTACAAGACTTCTTCTCAACACATCAATGTGAAACGCCTCATTTTTCAGAAATCCCAGAAGAATTTCTGTATTATTTGGAACACGAGAGAGATAAATCAAACGATTTTCCATTTATATTAGAACTCGCACATTATGAATGGGTAGAAATGGCTTTAGCCACTACAAAAGATAAGTCACCTAAACCGGCTATCGATCTTGATAATCTCCTTAACGCAAAGATTAACCTGTCTAATTTAGCGTGGCCCTTAGCTTATCAATACCCTGTAAACAAGATATCACCAGACTTTATCCCCTTAACACCCCCAGAACAAGCGACCTTTCTGATTGTGTATCGTAATCACGAAGATGAAGTTAATTTTCTGGAAATAACGCCCCTAACCTATCGTTTATTGGAAATTATTCAAACTGAAGGTAATGGATTAACCCAAACCTGTTTAGCACAAATAGCCACAGAATCTCGGCATCCAAATCCAGACATTATTATTAACGGCGGCTTACAGATCTTGAAAGACCTGTGCCAAAAAAAGATTATTGGTTTGGCTGAAGAATAAGCTGCAAAAGCTTTAAAGGCGTGTATTAGGCAAGTCTAATGCTTGCCCAATAATCAAATGACCTTACCCTTTAAAAGAAGCGACTAAAAAAGCCTTCTTCTTTCTTAACAGCGGGGGGCGCATAAGATTTAAAGCCTTTATCAATCGGTTGTTGTTGCGCGCAATGATAAGCCGCACTGTTGTATTTGATTTGCAATGAACGAGGATTCTCATGTTCAGAAAGAAACTTCTCTACCTCTTCGTCCGTTAAGTCTTTCAGCATATAAGTGGTTACACACTCACAAGACTTAGTAAATCTAACGGTATCTTCTTCTATATTAGCCGAGTTTTTTAACTCTCTCGCCACGCATTGAGCAGCGAACACATCATGAAACTTATGTTTCTCAGTCGGCGTTACCGGCTCATCTTTAGAATGATCAAACGGATTGAAAACAGTATGAACGGGGGCTTTTGCCACCTCTTTTTCTTTATCTGAATCAGAACAACCCACAACCGTTAAAGCAATCATTAAACAAGTTAAACTAGCAAAAATTAAACTTTTATTAAATTTACATGGTTTCATAAACTATATCGCCTAGGTTAAAAGCCCAATTAAATGGGGTGTTGTTATTAAAATCCCAATAACTTTATCATTTAATGACGCGTTGTTCTAGTAGTGTGATCGGGTAAAATTTTATAATGCTACGGCATAAACGCTTAAGAAAACATGATCGGCCCATTTATGCGATACTACGCAACTTTTAAATCATCTAAACTGTACTCAAAGCCTTTATTTAGGAGTAATAAATGACAGCACTGGTTGGCATCATTATGGGATCGACCTCTGATTGGGAAACAATGTGTTTTGCCGCTGAAACGTTAGAGCGTCTTGGCATCCCTCATCAAGTTGAAGTAGTGTCAGCACATAGAACGCCTGACAAACTTTTCCAATATGCAGAAACTGCCGAAGCTAAGGGCCTAGAAGTCATTATTGCAGGTGCAGGGGGCGCAGCACATTTGCCGGGCATGACAGCTGCCAAAACAGTCTTACCTGTGTTAGGTGTACCCGTGCAATCCAAAGCCCTTAATGGCATGGACTCCTTATTATCAATAGTACAAATGCCAGCAGGTATTCCAGTAGGTACATTAGCCATTGGTAAAGCAGGCGCCATTAATGCCGCACTATTAGCAGCGGCCATTATCAGTAATAAACATAATCAATACCGTGCCGCTCTTGATGCTTTTAGAAGTGAACAAACCGAAACAGTACTAGAGAACTCTGACCCTAGAAAGGTATCTTTATGAAAATAGGTATTTTAGGAGCCGGTCAACTGGCCAGAATGATTGCCTTAGCGGGCTACCCATTAGGCTTAGAATTTATTTTTCTTGATCCCTCTGCAGATGCCTGTGCAAATAACTTGGGTCAACACCTACACGGCGCTTATGATGATCCACGCTTATTAGCAGAACTGGCCGATCTAGCCGATGTAGTCACCTACGAATTTGAAAATGTTCCCGCAGATGTAGCAGAATTTCTAGCCTCACATACGCAAGTACATCCCGCACCTAAAGCCTTAGCTATTGCGCAAGATCGTTTAAAAGAAAAAGCTTTTTTTCAAGATATCAATATCCCTACTGCGCCTTACGCACCTGTGAATAGTTTTGCAGACTTAGAATCGGCTATTAGCCATATCGGCTATCCAGCGATTTTAAAAAGTTGCACGATGGGGTACGACGGCAAAGGTCAATCACTAATTAAATCTGCTACTGATTTGGACTCTGCATGGGACGTTCTAGCGGGTGCACCGGCTGTTTTAGAAGGCTTTGTACCTTTTAATAGAGAAGTGTCCATTATTGCTGCCCGCAGTGTTTCTGGAGCTATAGCATTTTATCCTTTATCTGAAAACACCCATAATGGGGGCATTTTAAGAGTCGCTAAATGTCTAGATAAAGATGCCGCTCAAACACAAGCGCAAGACTATATAACACGATTATTAGAGGCACTCGATTATGTCGGTGTATTAGCGCTAGAGTTATTTGACGTCAATGGCCAACTGGTCGCCAATGAATTTGCCCCCCGCGTGCATAACTCAGGGCACTGGACTATTGAAGGTGCGGAGACTAGCCAATTTGAAAATCATATCCGTGCCATCCTTGATTTACCTTTAGGTGCAACAACCGCTGTCAATAAAACGGCTATGGTCAATTTTATTGGTAATGTTTCAAGTACTGAAGAAATATTGGCTATCCCCAATACACACGTTCATCTTTACGACAAAACTCCGCGCAAAGGCCGTAAAGTAGCTCATGCCACGGTAAGAGCAGAAACGACTGAACAATTAGATACACTGCTTAAACAATTAATAACCCTAGCTGATCAGGTTGATGATTCTTAGTCTATAGCTCGTCAAACATTACCCTCCATGACCGAACAAGATAGAGTATTTCAGCAAATCAATCGAATCGAAGACTTTGCCTTTGATGAAAAGGTGGCGAAAGTCTTTGATAACATGGTATCTAGAAGCGTGCCTTTTTATGATGAAGTGCAACGTATTCAAACGGACCTTATTATGGATTTTTTGCCCGAAACGGGCGGCATTGTGTGTGACTTAGGTTGTTCAACCGGCACATCCTTAGAATATCTCACTCGACATCCAAAATGTCCTGCTAACACCCAATTTATAGGTTATGACAATTCAGAATCTATGCTGGATAAGGCCAGAGAAAAATTATCAGTCCAAATAGCGGAAGGTAAAATCCAGTTAATCACCGCAGACCTGTGTGATCTTCCACCCTTACCCACTTGCAACATTGTTATTCTTAATTGGACGTTGCAATTCGTTAGACCTATTGGCAGAGAACAATTACTTAAAGACATTTATCAATCCATTAAACCAGGTGGCATTGTCTTACTGTCTGAAAAGATTCTAGTGAATGATCCCATTTTAAACCGCTTATATATTGATCATTACCTACAATTCAAAGTCTCTCAAAGTCATTACACCGATATAGAAAATCAGCGTAAACGTGAAGCCCTTGAGAATGTCTTAATCCCTTATCGTTTAGATGAGAACTATAAATTACTTGAAAGAGCCGGCTTTGATCGTATAGGCACTTACTTTCAGTGGTTTAACTTTGCCTGCCTGCTTGCGGTAAAGATTTAAGCATAAAATGGCTTAAACAATAACCCTTTTGCCACAAACTGGAACCCGTTTGCTACAAAAGTCTTTCTGTTGACGTTAAAGGTATACTCGTTTGTCTTAAACCTTAAGACTTTTAGAGCAATTTAATGTCTGTTTGCTCTAAATAGGTATCCTTTCAGAGCAAACTAGATAAGGTTTACTTTAAACTAATATCCTTTTACTCTAAAAAGGATACTGTTTACTCTAAAAGTCTTGCCTTTTAGAGCATTCTGGTAACAATTTGCTGTATTTTTTATGAGTAATGTTTAGTCTGTAGTCTCTGTCCATTCACAACGATCTTTTACCAAAGGCGCTGTTTGGGCATGACCAATTCCTTTAGCAATCAGGGCGATAACGCGATCATCTTTTGGGTAACCAATATGAGCTTCCATCGGGTTGGCTATCTTACCGATACCAAACGCATCAAACACTTTTGCAATATTAATATTAATATTAGTCACTTGGCTACACAATCTAGCGTCCAAATATTTATCACTAAAATCATGTGGAATCGCGTAACTTAAAAGATCATTAGGGTCACTAAAGGCAATAATTGAAGTTTCATTAAACATGCGAGAACCAAATTTAGGACTGCTCGCAGAACAATAGTCGGCTTTTTTCCCCGTAACTTCAGGAAGTTCTCTACCCAATTGCAACATGGGCAATTGATTGGATAGCATAAAGATTTGAACACGCTTATTTTGTAAAATCTCACGCTTCATTTTATTAATCGTGCGTAAAGTCGTCTTTTTTTCGGGTTGCTCCAGCAAAGACACCATACGCGTGATGCCATCAATAGTGATACGACTCCCTAAACTGTGAGAGACAAAAAAGATATCATCATATTTAAAGTTCTCATTGAGGCTATTACTAAAATCACAGCCATTACGACCTTCTTTGGGCAGTTGATCCCACTTATCTTTACCCATCCAACACACCGCTTGTGCAAATGAGCGCAAAATTAACTCTCTACTTTTACCTAAATAGATAATGGGATCCGGACCACTGTCGTTGCTAAACTTTTTGAGCATTTCATTCACCTCTGCCCGGCGAAATGAATACTCTCCTGAGTTATCGAAAGATAATAAAGCTTTTTGCTCACGCGTTATTTCTGACCACGCTAATTCATAAAACCAAAGTTCTTTACTACTGTCCGCGTTTTGTAAGCGTGTCACCCTTAAATTACCTAGCTTTTCATCAGGATCACTAAACGACATCAGTTGGATTTCTTTATAGTTACTCACTTTAGCCGACAGATTCAGTTCTTTTGCCAACTTCTCCTGAAACTCTGTGGCATAGCCGGGTAAATGATCACCTACTCCATGCACCATTAATAATTTAGTCTTAGCCTGAGGCCTATCTAAACTAGGCTCTATCCCTTCAAAGGGCTTACCCTTTACTTGACAAACGCGAGTATCTTCTGCATTTGATTTTTCTAAAACAGCTTCGGCGATGCCTTTACCAAAGCTAGCGCAACCCGATAAGTGTATGGCTAAACTCATAATGACGAGGGAATGTATTAAGATCGCTAAACGCATATTTAAATTCTGTTATTGATTCTTTAGTCTTAGATTTTTGATGCCGTATTGTAGCGTATTAGTCTTATTTAGAGGATATCCTGACAAAAATGAACCTGTAATATAACTCATCCGAGCTAATATATAAGTTAACTTAATACAAATATGAACTTTTATAATTTATAACTATATAACTTGGTTTCAAGCATGAAGTGCAATATTAGTAACTTTTGGTTGAAAGGGTGATATGAAGTAGCATCATTGCTTTTTTGACCGGCCAGTCGAAATTGCACAGATGAACTACACACATATCACCGAAGCAGAAAGATACCAGA
>CAIXAE010000002.1 GCA_903917345.1 uncultured Methylococcaceae bacterium
AGTCTGAGATTATTGAATATGCGATGGATTGTATTGAAAACATTATGAAGGATTAATTTGTTGGTTTAGTAGTTGGTGCTAATGATTAAGAAATTTTGCGTATATGAATTTAGTAAAGAAAAGATTGCCAATTATCTAATCAATTTGTAATACCCTCTACTCGCCTGTCTTAGCCTAATAGCAGGGTTGAGCGGCCAATTTAGTTATACTTTTATCCCAGTTATGCAGTGTCGGTTCATGCATAGCTGGAATAGATTCTTTTATTTAATGTCCTATTTGAGAGCGCAGCATAGCTTCTCGTAAAATGGCATTAAGACGAGTTTGGTATCCATTACCTTGGCTCTTTAGCCAGGCTAAAACATCAGAATCTACACGTACCGTAGTAGATGTCTTTGTTGGTTTGTAGAATGGATTTCTTACAGCATTTTTCCAGAATGCATCATCTAGTGGCGGAATGTCACTAAAGTCTATTTTGCTGTCAGGCATTTCGGACAGCGCCTTGAGACCAGATTTCTGCTCTTCAGTTAGTGGTGGTAGGTTGTTAAGGTCAATTTCAAAACGAAAGTTCTTGCTCATAGTGTTTCCTCTTTCGGTTCGGCGCGACGTGCCGAAATAATACGAATAACTTCAGTGCCGTCCACATCGACACGAACGGTATGGGCTACCAATATTAAAAGATAGCCATCTACTAGGCCTAAGGTTTGCCAGCGGTGCTCACCGTTTTCAATGCGGTCCTGCTTAACCAATGCGAATAAGTCTGCAAATACACGAGTAGCAATTTCGAAGCTAATGCCATGCTTTCTAAGATTACTTTCAGCTTTTGCCTTATCCCATTCAAATCTTATTTTCATACATTAATGTTACTACATATATGTTTATACAGAAAATCCGCGATAGAAGTGATTTGAGACTATAAAATCAAAAAATATTGGGTGAGTTTGAGGGGATTTGCCAATTTGCTTAAACTTTTACCCCGGTTATGCAGCATATTATATGCATAGCAGGGATAGATACTGTTACAAATCAATTGTTAAGTTAAATGCGTTTGTCAGCATCTTGATAGACTTTTTCTTTATCCCTTTTACCGATGGCAATAACTGTTACAGATACAATATAGTCGTCTACTCGATAAACCATTCTATAGCCCAACTGCCTTAGTTTTATTTTATAGCAATCTTTCATTCCAGAAAGGGCAGATGACTGCACACGCGGCTGTTCTAGTCGTTCCGTAAGTTTCTTTTTAAATTGGGATTTTATACTACCATCCAATTTATTCCATTCAGTTAATGCTAATTCGTGAAACCTTAATTTATAGGTCATCTATGCTTAACTCAATGAATGGCCCGTTAGCCCGTTCAAGAACAAGTTGCTTATCCTCTAGATCTTCAATTTTGGCTAAAAGGGTTTCATAAAATTTTGCGGATAATAAATAGGATTCAGGTCTATTGTGATTAAGAATGGCAATAGGACTTTCATCCGTTTCTTTGATTATAGAGGCATAATTGCGCTTTAGTTCTGTAACGCTGACAGTTGTATTGGCAAACACAGTATCCATGATGACTCCAATTTAATGCTAATTTAGGTGTTTAATATAGCATCTTTTTGTTATGATCGATAATGTTTTAGTTGGTTTTACCGCAGAAGGTTGCCCAGTCTTGCATCAATCACCTTTTGTATTATTTTCATATATAATTTCTGCGGTATTAATCTATCGTATACCTTATATATACAACTAATATTTTGGATTAAATATAGGTAAAAATTACAAGTGTGTCCGAAATTGTGTCTTTTTGAGATTATTCTTTATTTATTATTTTAAATATCATATATATAGAAGATAATTCAAGTCCGGCCGCCGTACCAAATAGTAGAAACCCGCAAGCCGTATGGCTTTGCGGGTTTTTTTTTGTGTTCAATATCAGAGTTATTGCAGTATTTTAAGTAGTATATAAGCCTACAAATGCTCTAATAGGTTAGTCAGTTTTAGAGATGTTGAGCAATTAATTTCTTACAATCATTTCGCCATAAACAAGGTTCGTCTTGATCGCAATGATGGAACGAGTGATTATCGTAGCAAGGTTGATTTTTCATAATGATTTGAATCGCATGAATCAATTCTTCTTTTTGGTCAAAGGTGTCGGCATTTTCAATTCCTAGTAACTTTGCGAAGCGCATTATTGCAACCCGCGTTAAGCCACCATCTTCTGTAGAAACAATATGGTAATTTGAAGTTAGTGTTTTTATAAACTCCCGTTCGGCACAAAGCCAGTCATCTAATTCAAATCCTGACTTAAAGTCTCTACTCATCGCTTTATAAAAAGCCGCTTCGGAAATCCATTGGTGACGATATTCGTATTCTGTTTGATTTTCAGTCAGAGGGGTGATCATGTCTTATTTACGGGTTAAGCCCATTAGTATGTAAGTAAGTTCGGAAAAATAGCCAGTTATTTTTAAACAGTGCTTACAGCGTATTTTTATTTAACTGTTCGCTATAGTAGCCCAATTATATTTAGAATTTATGACGGGCAATCAGTTGCTTAAAAGTCTTTTGCTGTTGATTCACAGTGATGGGTAGTTTAAAAGATATAAACTGCAATGGGGTGCTCGTTTTTCTAAGGTTTTACGAAGCATCCAGCTGAACATAAATCGTAAAAACTGACTAACGAGCGCACTCTAACACGTTATTTATGAGTGAGTGTTAAATATAAATTAACGTGGCTTCTTTAAATCAAAGTCTCAAGATGTAAACAGGCGTCACAGCATTTTGTTCAAGCTGTTTGGGGACTTAATAAGTCGGCTAGTGGAACTGGAGAGGCGTCTCGCGGATTAGTTAACAGGGTTCCACTCTCTGTTGACACGTCTAGCTATGCTTGAAGGATGTCTCAAACATATCACGACACGCCGCAAAATGTAGTGGGCATATATTTTATGTTGGCGAGACGTGTCGCAAGGAGTGCCAGGCGTGTCTCAGACTACTCGACATGTGTCGACAAATGCTCAAACTCTGTCAACAGGTACTCGAGACATGTCGTTAGAGGGTGGGACAGTGTAATGAGGTCTGAGTATCGTCGTAAAATGTCCCAGTAGTTTAATTAAAACACGCGTTAGTGGATCTGTTGATTCAGACAGCCCTTTAAAAAAAGTGCCGTCCGTTGGCGCACCCAGGTATCAATCTCATTAATCGTAGGGGGAGGCTCAATCCCTAATTGGAGTTTTTGTAAGCGCTCATTACGAAGACTGCTTAAGTAATGATCTGCAAGTGCATGCGGGTCATGATCTTCAAAATACCCAGCTTTTTGTTGTTTTATAAAAAATTCTTCTAGGTGATTTAAAGTGCGTTGAGGGCCTTGTTCATAAAATTGTACGGCAAGGTCAGGAAAACGGAGCGATTCCCCCATCATGATGCTGCGCATGCGAAGAACTTCGGGTTGGGTAATGCCGGCTATAAATTGCTTACCAAAAGTGATGAGCGCCTCTTCAGGATGACCGGTTAGAGCGCTTTCTTCAGCTAAGGTGCTTACAAAGGGATCGCTGTAGCGTTTGATGACCGCACCAAATAAACCGGCTTTGCCATCAAATTCATTATAAAGCGTGCGCATCGATACATGGGCCGTTTTGGCGATGCTTTCTAAGCTAACACTGCCGTAACCATTCTCTAAAAAAAGGCTCAGAGCGCCATCCAGTAATCGCTGACGGCTAGAATCTTCTTCGCCTTTTCGTGGTCGTCCACATTTAATCATGGCGTTTTAAAACATAAGTTGACATAGGATAAGATCATACCGTAGATTATAACGGTAAGAGTTATTACCATTTAATTTTATTTTGAAGTACAGGCTGAAGGCATGCATAAAAGATCGTTTATCAACGTATTACCATTGAGTTTTGTCATGTTTATTTCACTCGTTATGGCGGCCTGTGATTCTAATACGGCTTCTAATGCACAACTGCCCGTTATGCCACCTGCTAATGTAAAAATGGCCCAGCCTGTGGTGCAAAATGTAACGGAATGGGATGAATACACCGGCCGTATAGAATCAATGAGTAGCGTTGATGTGCGCGCTAGGGTGAGCGGTTATTTAGACAAAGTAAATTTTAAAGCCGGTGCCAAAGTAAAAAAGGGAGATTTATTATTTGAGATCGATCCTAAACCCTTTAATGCTCAATTACAGTATGCCCAAGCTGAGTTAGAGCGCGCTAATGTAAAATTAGAGTTAGCTAAAAATGATTTAGAGCGTTCAGAGCGCTTATTTAAAGGTAAAGCGATTTCTGAAGAAGAGCATGATGCGCGCAGTAAAGGTGCACGTGAAGCCTCTGCGGCAGTTCAGTCGGCACACGCTAATTTAGAAACGGCCAAATTGAATTTGGAATATACCAAAATTCGCGCACCGATAGACGGCCGTATTGGACGTGAGTTAATCACGGCAGGTAACTTAGTGAGTGGCGGCGGGGCAGAAGCTACCCTATTAAGCTTTATTGTATCTACCGACCCTGTTTATGTGTATGTCGACGTGGACGAGCATTTGGCCCTTAAATATCGTCGTCAAGCGTTACAAGCGCAGCATAAATCGACTATTGCTGAACCGATACCTGCGCAATTAGCGTTGTCTGATGATGTGGGTTTTCCTCATAAAGGTGTCATTGATTACAGTTCTCCGCGTGCGGATATTAAAACGGGTACCGTATCACTGCGGGGTGTATTTGCAAATACAGATGATTTATTAAGCTCTGGTTTTTTTGCGCGCTTACGTGTGCGGGCTAGTGCCCCTTATTCTGCGCTATTAATTCCTGATCGGGCTATTGCGACAGACCAAGGCCAGCACTTTGTGTGGGTGGTTAATCCTGAACAAAAAGTGGAGTATCGTTCGATAGCATTAGGTGCTCATATCGGACAGTCCAAAGTGATTGTGAGTGGTTTAAATCCGGACGAATGGGTGGTTGTGGATGGCTTACCTAAATTGATGCCGGGCCGTCAGGTTAATCCAGAAAAGGTGGTGCTGTCTGAATCTCAAGGTGAGAACTAAGCATGAATAGATTCACGCACTTCTTTATTGATCGGCCTATCTTTGCGGCCGTTTTATCTATATTAATCGTATTGGTGGGGAGTTTAGCGCTCATCACTTTACCCATTACCCAATACCCTGAGATAGCCCCTCCCACCGTGCTGATTAGTACGAATTATGCGGGTGCAAACTCTCAGGTGGTTGCGGAAACAGTCGCAACGCCGATAGAACAAGAAGTGAATGGTGTGGAAGACATGTTGTATATGTCTTCACAGTCCACTAATAGTGGCAGTATGGCTTTAACCGTGGCCTTTAAACCTGGTACTAATTTGGATAAGGCCCAAGTTTTAGTACAAAACCGTGTGGCTTTGGCCGAACCTAGGTTGCCAGAAGAAGTTAGACGGCAAGGGGTGAGTGTTAAGAAGCGAAGTCCAGATTTAAGTATGGTGGTTAATTTGGTGTCACCTGATAAACGCTATGACAGTGTTTATTTAAGTAATTATGCCTTATTACAAATTAAAGATACCTTGGCGCGATTGCCTGGCGTCGGTGATATTACCGTTTTTGGTGCGCGTGATTACAGTATGCGACTTTGGTTAAATCCAGAAAAAATTGCCGCCCGTGGTTTAACAGCCAGCGATGTTATTAATGCTATTCGGGATCAAAATATACAGGTCGCGGCGGGTGTCGTGGGGCAGCAACCTAGTCATAAAAATGCAGATTTCCAATACACCATTACGACTTTAGGTCGCTTAATGGATGCCGAACAATTTGCGGATATTGTTATTAAAAAAGGGTCCAATGGTCAGGTCACTTTACTTAAAGATGTGGCGCGCATTGAATTGGGAGCAAAGGATTACAACTCAGGGTTGCTATTAGATGGTGAGCCTACGGTCGGTTTAGCGATTTTTCAGTTACCGGGGTCTAATGCCTTAGATACTAAGAAAGCCGTAGTGGAAGCGATGTCGAAGTTAAAAACCCGTTTTCCAGAAGGGTTGGATTATAAAATGATTTACGACACCGTCGTTTTCATTCAGCAATCTATTAAGGCGGTAGTCATCACTTTATTTGAGGCCTTGTTGTTAGTGGTCTTAGTGGTTGTTATTTTCTTACAAAATTGGCGAGCCACTATCATTCCTTTGTTAGCCGTGCCTGTGTCTTTAATTGGCACCTTTGCGGTGATGTCTGCGATGGGTATTTCTTTAAATACCTTGTCATTATTTGGTTTGGTTTTAGCGATTGGTATTGTGGTGGATGATGCGATTGTGGTGGTTGAGAATGTTGAACGCCATATCGGTTTAGGATTGTCTGCAAGAGACGCGACCCGAAAAGCGATGAGTGAAGTAGTGGGGCCTATTATTGCAACGGCCTTAGTTTTGGTAGCGGTGTTTGTGCCGACAGCCTTTATTACGGGCGTATCTGGTGCATTTTACAAACAGTTTGCTTTGACTATTGCTGTTTCAACGGTTATTTCGGCTTTTAATTCTTTAACTTTAAGTCCCGCTTTATGTGCGTTGCTATTAGATCGTGCGCACGGTGATAAAGATAAATTTACGCGCGTGATTGATTATTGCCTGGGTTGGTTTTTTAGGGCGTTTAACACGTTCTTTGAGCGGTTTGGACACTCTTATTCACGATTAGTCGGGCGACTCATTCGTATGACGAGTATCGTCTTGCTGATTTATGCAGGCCTATGTGGCTTAAACTTTTGGGTATTTGAAAAAGTACCAACGGGATTTATTCCGCAACAAGATCAAGGCTATTTGATTCTGTATGCACAATTACCGGACGCGGCCTCTTTAGCAAGAACACAAGCGGTTGTAAAAGAAGCCACCGATATTATTTTAAAAACAGACGGTGTTAATCACGTTAATGCTTATTCGGGGTTTTCAATATTAAGTGGCGCAAGTCAATCTAACGTTGCGACCTTGTTTGCAACACTGGAAAGTTTTGATGAACGTGCGGATCAGCCTAATTTACATGCCAATAAGGTGATTGAGGATCTTAAAGCACGTCTTTCTGTGGTGGATGATGCTTATATTGCTGTATTTGCACCACCGCCGATTAGGGGAATGAGTTCGGTAGGTGGGTTTAAATTACAAATTCAAGATCGCGGTAATGCCGGTATAGATGCTCTAAAAAAGGTGAACGGTGATTTAGTCGCTTCAGGTAATAAAGAATCGGGCCTAGTGGGTCTATTTACAACGTTTAGAGCGAGTGTTCCGCAGTTATTTTTAGATGTGGATAGAACACGCGTTAAATCGATGGGTGTCGCTTTAAAAGATGTATTTGATACCTTACAGATTTATTTAGGCTCTTTGTATGTAAATGATTTTAATCGTTTTGGCAGAACGTATCAGGTAACGGCGCAAGCGGATGCCGAGTTTAGAATGAATCCAGAGGATATTGTTAAGTTAAAGACCAGGAATTCTGATGGGGGTATGGTGCCCTTAGGATCTTTGATCGATATTAAGGAGCTTAATGGGCCTGATAAAATCACCCGCTATAACATGTATCCGGCAGCTGAAATTAATGGCAGTACGTTGCCGGGTGTTAGTTCTAGCCAAGCGATCGATACGATGGATAAATTGATGGCTAAAGAGTTGCCGCCAGGGTTTGATTATGAATGGACTGAACTCAGCTTACAGCAAGTGTTAGCGGGTAATGTGGCGTTTTTAGTGTTTCCGTTAAGTGTTATCTTTGTATTTTTAGCCTTGGCGGCTCAATATGAGAGTTGGTCATTACCCTTTGCGGTTATCTTAATTGTACCGATGTGTATTTTGTCTTCTATGATCGGTGTGTGGATGAGTCATATGGATAACAATATCTTTACGCAAATCGGGTTTATCGTTTTGGTCGGTTTGGCGAGTAAAAATGCCATTCTGATTGTTGAATTTGCTAAGCGGCGTCAAATGGAAGGTTTGACTGCTTTTGATGCAGCTAAAGAAGCGGCCAGTACCCGTTTAAGACCTATTTTAATGACTTCCTTTGCTTTTATTATGGGGGTATTTCCTTTGGTAATCGCAACGGGGGCGGGTGCTGAGTCTCGACAAATATTGGGTACGGCCGTGTTTAGCGGTATGTTGGGTGTGACCTTATTTGGCTTGTTGTTAACGCCAGTTTTTTATGTGTGGGTTTTATCTTTAGCAAATCTTATCAAGCCTCAGCCGTCTAAGAAGCCAGATAATCATACAGGGATAGAACTATGAGGTATTTAGTCTTTAAACCTGCTATGGCCTTTATTGTGTTTGGTATAGTTCTTTTGAGTGCTTGTGCGGTAGGGCCTGACTATAAAGTACCAACTACTGAAATACCCCAATCATTTGCCAGATCCTATACCGAAGAGTTCTCTGCGCAGACCATAGAAGTGAGTTGGTGGACTTTATTTCAAGATAAACCATTAAATGAGTTAGTAAATCAGACAGTCCAGCATAATCTTGATTTAAAAGCGGCACGAGCTAATATTACCCAAGCGCGTGCATTGTATTTGCAAACGGCGCTTAATTTAGCGCCTATTATCAGTTCGCATGCTAATTACATTGATCAAGAGCGTAGTATGGGGGCTTTGAATAATCGTTCTTATGTGCCCCGTGGTATACAGCTCTACAATGTGGGGTTTGATGCGCAGTGGGAATTGGATATTTTTGGTCGTGTTAGAAGAAGTGTCGAAGCCAGTAATGATCAAGTCGAAATGCAAGAAGCTACGTTACGCGATTTAAGCGTCAGTTTGGCTGCAGAAGTTGCTCGAAATTACTTTGAATTACGTGGTTTACAAAATCAGTTAGAGGTCGCCAAAAAGAATACTGAAAACCAAGTTAAAACCTTAGATATTACTAAAATCAGATTAGCGGGAGGAAGAGGCACAGAACTAGATACATCTAGAGCTTCTGCGCAATTAGATTCCACTCGGGCTCTGATTCCGCCTTTAGAAGCTGGTATTTATCGAGCGATACATCGCTTAAGTGTACTGACGGGGCAAATGCCAGATACATTGACGCAATCGCTATCTCAAGTTGCACCCTTACCTAAGATTCCAGAAACGATTCAGATTGGACATCCGGCTGAATTATTGCGTCGACGCCCTGATATAAGGATTGCCGAGCGTAACTTAGCATCGGCTACGGCAAATATTGGTATTGCAACGGCTGATCTGTTTCCACGTGTTACTTTTGTCGGCTCACTTTCATTAGAGGCTAGTAAGCTGTCAGCAGTGGGTGCGTCGGGGTCTGATAGTTATTCTTTTGGCCCTAGAATTACTTGGCCTGCATTAGATTTAGGTCATGTTTATACACGAATTAAAGCGGCGAATGCTAATGCGGAAGCGAGTTTGGCGCAGTATCAACAAACGGTGTTGACTGCATTAGAAGAAACGGAAAATGCCTTAATTAATTATAATCGTGCCCGTGCGCGTCAGGCTTATTTGGAATCAGCTGCGCAAGCGAGTGTTAGAGCAGAAGAATTGGTTCATTTACGTTTTGATGAGGGTGTGAGTGATTTTTTAACGGTATTAGATACCGAGTTACGATTATTAGATGATCAGGAAAAGTTGGCCCAGAGCCAAACTGCAACAGCGACCGCTTTGGCCGCTGTTTATAAAGCCTTAGGGGGCGGTTGGGAGTTGATGTCCGCCGAGCAAGTTTCTATCCGTTAGTTGATAGATTTGGTTTTTTTTCTGCGTATCTCAAACAACTAAAGAGAAAGAATTGTGCGCCAAAGATAAGATTAGCCATCAATAGATGTATGGGTTGCACAATGGCAGGTACGCCAAGTCTGTCTAGGCTGATGCCGGCAATTATCGCTACAACAACTAATATAATTTGGACGAGTCCAGTTTTAAATAAGAGTGTTGATGGCGCGACTGATTGCTTTATTTTCCAAACTAACCATAGATTCGTGAATAAAATAATCGACGAAAAAGAGCGATGGATATAAAAGATGATAGGGAAATCCTCGCGCCAATATTCACGACCTATGTTGGTTTTAGCAATAAAATCAACTGCCTCTCTGACTTGTGTGCCCATGGCTATCTGTAATAAAGTCATGATCATTGCAACGGCAAGTATCTTTTTAAATTTATTAGGTAATAAATGCGTGTCAATTTGGCTCAGGAAATCACGTTGTGATCGAGCTATGGTGTAAATTAGTAATCCGACGATAACCAAAGCTAAGAGCATGTGTAAGGTAATCATAAAGGGTTTTAGATTGCTCGCAACCACGTGGGACCCTAGCCAGCCTTGAAATCCAACCAGAAAGAAACTACTTAACGCCAAGTAAAATATAGTTTTATCTGTTTTAAGAAAAATGCGTGATGACCATGCGGTTAGAAAAATTAAAAATCCAATAGTCACGCCGACCAATCGATTGGTGTATTCAGTCCAGGTTTTTATTGGATTAAACTGTGTGTTTTCATAACCCCGTTGCGCATAAGTTTCATGGTAGTTAGGCGGTAATTGCGCTTCTTCAGTTGGTGGAATCCATTGCCCAAAGCAAGTTGGCCAGTCGGGACAGCCCATTCCAGCGCCTGAGGCTCTCACTATACCGCCCATTAAAATGACGACATAAACGGCAAAAATGGTGATGATGCCAAGGCGACGAAATTTTAAAATAGCGGGTGAGTTCATAGCGATTCTGCCAATAAAGTAACTGGGATAAGTGGTTCTGATTTTATTATAAGATTGTAATTAGCATTTTCTGCCACTTGCAATACGATGAGCATTGTTTGTTTGATAGGCTCATTATTTGTTTGTGCTGATGTAGGCATGGCAAATAAGACTTTAGCAATGGCTTGGTCTGTATCGGTATCAAGAGAGTAAATACTTGAATTAGGCGGTGGCGTGTCAGCTGACTGACATTCGGCTAAAAAGAGGGCTCTTTTAGCTTTACCTAGATAATGGGTGCGCGCTACGATTTCTTGGCCGGTGTAACAGCCTTTTGTATAGCTAATGCCGCCAAGTTCATCCAGATTAAGCATTTGAGGGATAAATTCTTCAGAAGTTTCGCTGGTTATCCAGGGTATTCCTGCTAATAGGTCTAAATATCGCCAGTAGTTAGAATTAGTCGGTTTAAAACCTGTTTCTGTGTTGTAATGCGTCCATAGCTTAATAGCTGACTCGGGTTTAGCAATAATGAGTTGCTGTTGTTGAGAAGGGCATAGATTGACGCTAATGTAATCGGTCTGACTGGTGCTAAAACGCTCTACATCATAAGGGTTTTTTGCTACATTTAAACCGAATAAGCTAAGCTGTTCTGAATAGTTCTCTATGGTAACAGCCGATCTTAAGATATACATTTGCAGTCTTTTTTGGATGCTGTCTAATAAATCCTTAGGTAGTATCATTAGAAAATCATCAGCTGATTTAACCAGTAAAAAAGTACTGAGCACCCTGCCTTTGGGATTACATAGGGCGCCTATACTACTTTTCGCGTGACTTATATCGTTAATGTTGCAGGTTATTTGGCCTTGTAATGATTTAGCGGCGTCGTTACCACTAATTTTTATAATACCTAAGTAAGTGACAGGGCAAAGCGCTTTATCAGGCTGTATTGTAGTGTCTGTAAAAGTAATGGTTGTCTCACTTTTAAAAGTTGCCTTCGCGCTAAGCAGAAAGTTTTTCCAATCGGGATTCATAGCTCATTAAAGATGGGATTAAAGAGAGCCAAATTATATAGCAACTGTAGTAGCAGGGTACACGCATGTTATTAAAGAAATGAACAGAAGTGAAAGCGGCAATTTGTTGCTGACATTTAAAAGATCAAAGTTATTAAAACAGTATTTCTTATGTTTACATGCTTTAGTATTTGTAGCTGTTATTGCAAATGACTTAGCTTTGTTGATTAAACTAGCACTCGCTACAAGTGTCATTCTTCATGCAGGATTTTTTCTGTATCGCCGCCAAAAATCCATGACGGCTATCAAGTATACTGAGGCGATGGGTTGGGAGATTTCGACAGGAAATGGTTTTATGCCTATTGACGTATTAAAATCAACCGTTATAACCACTCAGGCATTGTTTTTACATTTTAAGATTAAATCGAACGTTTTAATTTTAAATCGATGGCGAAAAAGAGTTTTTTTAGTGGTGTGTGATATGCTTTCAGACCAAGATTATCGGTACTTGCTTGTTAAATTGCGTATGACAGGAATAAAATAAGTATAAAACAACAAGTGTCTGATAAAATAAAATTATAGTAATGAAAGTTTAATAGTTTTTGACTTGTCATTGCGGGTATCATAAGTTCCAATTAATTAAAATAATAAGGAGAAAGCGGATGTCAAAAGGCCAAAATTTACAGGATAATTTTTTAAATTCACTTAGAAAAGACCATACTCCTGTATCAATTTTTCTAGTTAATGGCATTAAACTACAAGGAAAAGTAGATTCGTTTGATCAATATGTCATTATGCTTAAAAACACCATCAGTCAGATGGTTTATAAACATGCTATATCTACTATTGTACCGAGTAAAGCAGTTAAAATGACGCGTGAGGATGAGGTTGTCGAGGAATAGGCGCTTCATTAGATGTTGTCCCTGATCCTTTAGATTTATCCTTGGAGTATTTTATTGTTTGATCGTCCAGATTCTGGTGAGCGAGCTGTTCTTGTTCATCTAACCATGCGTTCCGGACAGGAAGATCTATTAGAGCTGAAAGAACTCGCTAAATCTGCCGGAACAGATCCTGTTTATGTTGTCACTGGGACGCGGAAACGTCCAGATTCAAAATATTTTGTTGGCACAGGTAAGCTTGATGAGCTTAAAGCGGCTGTAGAAGAATACAGTGCCGATGTCGTCTTATTTAATCATCCCTTAGCCCCAAGTCAGGAGAGAAATCTTGAAGGATTTCTGGGTGTTCGAGTGGTTGATAGAAATGGATTAATCCTTGATATATTTGCTCAGCGTGCTCAATCTTTTGAAGGTAAGTTGCAAGTCGAGTTGGCGCAATTAAAGCATTTATCGACTCGTTTAGTGCGTGGATGGACGCATTTGGAGCGTCAAAAAGGCGGTATAGGGTTACGTGGCCCTGGTGAGACTCAGTTAGAAACAGATAGACGTTTACTGGGTTTGCGTATCAAGCAGATTCAACAACGCTTAGATAAGGTTGATAAGCAACGACACCAAGGACGTAGTAAACGTAAAAAAGCTGAGATTCCTTCTGTATCATTGGTGGGATATACCAATGCGGGTAAGTCCACTCTATTTAATGCCTTAACAGGGGCAAACATCTATGCGGCGGACCAGTTGTTTGCAACTTTAGATCCCACATTACGCAGTTGTCAGTTACCCAATAGTACAGAGATAGTTTTAGCCGATACCGTTGGTTTCATTAGACATTTACCACACGAACTAGTGGCGGCTTTTAAATCTACATTGCAAGAAGCCAGTGAAGCAGATCTATTGTTGCATGTCGTTGACTCTTTTAGCGAAGAGCGCGATGAAATTATGCTTCAAGTTAATAATGTTTTAAAAGATATTCAGGCCGATAAAGTCAGGCAACTAGAAGTTTTTAATAAGATAGACTTATTAGAAAATATACAGCCACATGTTGATAGAGATGAGTTAGGTAATCCTATTCGTGTATGGGTTTCAGCGGAGTCAGGTGCGGGTATTGATTTATTAAATGAGGTATTGGCAGAGATTTTTGCCAATACCAAAGTTAAGAGGCGTTGTTATTTAAGACCGGATCAAACTCAGATTAGAGCAAAACTATTTACTTGCGCAAATATAATTGAAGAGCATATTGATGAATCCGGTGCCAATGATTTAATTATAGAAATCGATGTTAGGTATTTGGGATTGTTGAAAGATGTAAAAAATGAAGAAATAACTGCATAACTGTCGTTAATACAACTAGAGATGATAATTAGGTTAAAGGCCTGCTTTTCACTTTTATAGCGATATACGATAGAATAAGCGTTATTGATGTCCCAAGGGATAAAATTAATTAAGTAATCCAATATGGAGCATAAGTATGTCGTGGAATGAGCCTGGTGGTGATAATAAAGACCCATGGAGTGGTCGAGGAGACCAAAAAGGGCCTCCTGATTTAGATGAAGTCGTTCGCTCTCTACAAGAAAAGATCGGTAAATTTTTTGGCGGTGGTAATGGCGATAATAATCAGGGCTCGCCTAGCAATTTTTCATTTAAAACTTCATCCACAGGCATTGGTTTTGTTGCTGGTGGGGTTGTATTTCTATGGGGTTTAAGCGGTTTTTATATCGTAGATGAAGGTAATCATGGTGTTGAAACTCGCTTTGGCCAATACATTGGTACTACTCAATCAGGTCTAAATTGGCATTTACCGGCGCCAATAGAACACGTTGACATAGTTAATGTGAAACAACAACGTTTTATTGAAGTGGGTTATCGTACTGCTGGTGGGGAGCAAGTAGCATCTGTCCCTAAAGAAGCGTTAATGTTAACTAAAGATGAAAATTATGTAGATGTGCGTTTAGCTGTGCAGTATCAAGTAAAAGATGCTAAGCAATTTTTATTCAATGTCGTTAATCCCGCTTTAACATTAAAACAAGTGACAGAAAGTGCTTTAAGAGGTGTCGTCGGTAGTAGTGCTATGGACTTTGTTTTGACGCAAGGTCGTAGCGAGATTGTGACGCTGATTAAAAAAGAAATCCAAGATGTAATGGATAGCTACGAATCAGGCATTCAAATTACTAGCGTGAATCTTCAGGATGCTCAGCCACCCGAACAGGTTCAAAACTCATTTGAAGATGCTATTAAAGCGCGTGAAGATGAGCAACGTTTAATTAACGAAGCAGAAGCCTATTCTAATGATGTGGTGCCCAAAGCACGTGGTGCAGCAGCTCGTAAAATTCAAGAAGCTGAAGGTTACAAAGAGCAAGTGATTGCGCAAGCTCAAGGTGAAACCAGTCGATTTACGCAATTGCTCGGGCAGTATACTAAAGCACCCGATGTGACGCGTAAGCGTCTTTATATTGAGTCAATGGAAGCCGTGTTATCAGAATCTAACAAAGTGTTAGTGGATGCTAAAACAGGCAGTAATTTTTATTTACCATTAGATAAATTGTCGCAATCACCAGCAGCTGCGTCATCTGCACCCACAACTAGCGGTTCTACAGCAACTGTTGATCAACCTCAAGTTCAGCAACAGCCCGTTGTTATTCCAGAGCCCATTGTTGAACGAAATACAACGCGTAGCCGTGATGGAAGAGGTCGCTAATGATGAACCAAAACAAAATTTTAGTAGGGCTTGCGGGTATCGTATTAGTCAGTTTTATGAGTGTTTTTTCAGTGAGTCAAACTGAAAAAGTCATTAAATTCCGTTTAGGCGAGATTGTTAAGAATGACTATGAACCTGGATTGCACTTTAAAATCCCATTTATCAATAATGTCAAAAAATTTGACGGTCGTATTCAAACAATGGATGCTAAGCCAGAGCGCTTTTTAACGGCGGAAAAAAAGAATGTTATTGTTGATTCTTTTGTAAAATGGCGCATTGGAAATGTAAGTACTTTTTATACTACTGTAGCCGGTGATATTGACCAAGCCAATTTGCGGTTGGATCAGATTATTAAAGACGCTTTCCGTAGTGAGTTTAGTAAACGTAATATTAAACAACTCATATCTACTGATCGAAGTGCCATTCGTGAAATACTCACTAATAACTCAAAAGCGGTTGCAGCTGAATTGGGTATGGAAATTGTTGATGTGCAAGTCATGCGTATTGATTTACCTCCCGAAGTGAGTAGTTCGGTATTTCGTAGAATGGAAGCTGAAAGAGAAAGAGTGGCGAGAGAGTTTCGTTCTCAAGGTGCGGAAGCAGCAGAAAGAATTAGAGCGGATGCCGATAGACAACGTGTAGTGACTTTAGCCAATTCTTTCCGTGACGCTGAAAAGTTACGAGGGGAAGGTGATGCGGCTTCAGCTGAAATTTACGCAAATGCTTTTGGTGCAGATACTGAATTCTTTACCTTTTACCGTAGCTTGAATGCGTATAAAAAGAGTTTTTCTAGTTCAAGTATGATGGTATTAGATCCAAACTCTGATTTCTTTAAATATTTTAAGTCACAGAAGTAAGATTCTTTGGTAAATTAAGAGAGTGTTAGTGATTTAAATAGTATTTATAGTCAGTTCTATTTTTTAATGAAATATCAAAACGCTCCGCCTAGGCGGGGCGTTTTGTTTGAGTGGATATACAAATGCAAGCAAAAGATTCCTGGCTCTTGCCTGATGGAATAGAGGAAATATTACCGGAACAAGCTGAGCATCTCGAGGTGTTACGCAGTCAGTTGTTAGATTTGTTTAGTTCTTGGGGATATGATTTAGTTATTCCGCCTTTCATAGATTTTTTAGATTCTCTATTGACGGGTTCAGGGCATGATTTAGATTTACAAACATTCAAGTTGACTGATCAGTTAACGGGGGAAATGTTGGGTGTTAGAGCTGACATGACGCCACAAGTAGCCAGAATAGACGCGCATAATCTTAAGCATGCTTGGCCTACAAGACTCTGTTATGTAGGAACAGTGCTGCATACAAGAGGTGATCCTTTACATAAAACCCGTAGTCCGATGCAGTTGGGTGCGGAGATATATGGTCATGCAGGCAAGGAAAGCGATGTCGAAGTTATTCGTTTAATGTTGGAAACACTCGCTGTAGCTGGATTGTTAAATATTCATTTAGACTTAGGCCACGTAGGGATTTACAGAGCCTTATCCAAGCAAGCGGGTCTTACAGAAATTCAAGAAAGCGAATTATTTGATGTGCTGCAGCGTAAAGCACGTCCAGAACTTAAAGTTCTATTGGAGAGTTATTGTATTGATAACGAATTAAAGGCAATGTTGTTAAAATTGCCTGAATTGAATGGCGGTAAGGAAGTGATGCAGGAGGCTAAGACTATTTTGTCAAAAGCGAATGCAGACGTTAAGAGTGCTTTGGCTGATTTAGAGGCAATCGCTGAAGAGTTAACTAGATTTTTACCTTCATTACCCATTAGTTTCGATTTAGCAGAATTGCGTGGTTACCATTATCATACAGGCGTGGTGTTTGCCGCTTTTGTGCCTTCTTTAGGCAGAGAAATCGCGAGGGGTGGACGTTATGATAATATCGGTGCGGTATTTGGCAGGGCGCGTCCTGCTACAGGGTTTAGTACCGATTTGAAATTGGTTTCTGCACTTGCTAAACAATCAAATTCAGTGCCATCAAAGACATTAATTTTTGCACCTTTTGTCGTAGATGAGGCTTTAACTCAAAAAATTAGAGATCTACGCGCACAAAAGCAAGCGGTTGTCCAACAATTGCCTGGCCAAACCGGAGGTGCACAGGAAATGGGCTGCACTTCTATTTTAGAAAAAGATCAACAAAATTGGGTCGTAAGACCTTTAGCTTAAGTCTGGAATAATTATGGGAAAAAATGTTGTTATTATCGGTACTCAATGGGGTGACGAGGGAAAAGGTAAGCTGGTTGATTTATTAACTGAGCAAGTAGAAGCTGTTGTCCGTTTTCAGGGCGGGCATAATGCGGGCCATACTTTGGTTATTCATGGAGAGAAAACCGTATTGCACTTAATTCCCTCTGGCATTCTTAGGGATGATGTTTTGTGCATGATTGGTAATGGGGTTGTTTTATCTCCTCAGGCTTTAATTGAAGAGATTGATATTCTTGAGAAGGCTGGAATTTCAGTTAGAAATCGTTTATTAATCAGTGAAGCTTGTACTTTGATTTTGCCTGTTCATGTGGCTATTGATCAAGCTCGTGAAAAAGCGCGCGGTGGTAAGGCTATTGGCACAACAGGCCGCGGAATCGGTCCTGCTTACGAAGATAAGGCGGGTCGTAGAGGATTGCGAGCGGGAGATTTGTTGAATGCTGAGACTTTCGCAGAAAAATTAAAAGAGTTAGTCGATTATCATAACTTCATGTTGACTAATTATTATCATACCGATGCCGTTGACTATCAAGAGACGTTAGATGAAGCACTCAGATTGGCTGAGTTGATTAAACCTATGTTAACTGACGTGAGTGAAGTGCTTTATAAATTCCAGGCGGAAGGTAAAAACTTATTATTTGAAGGAGCGCAAGGTGCGTTACTTGATATAGACCATGGTACATTTCCGTATGTGACCTCTTCAAGCACTACTGCGGGTGGTGCTGCAACAGGCAGTGGTTTAGGCCCGCTGGATTTTAACTATGTTTTGGGTATTACTAAGGCTTATTCAACGCGCGTAGGTAACGGTCCTTTCCCTTCAGAGTTACATGATGATAATGGTGATCATTTAGGTACTAAGGGACATGAATTTGGTGCTACGACAGGTCGTAAACGTCGCACAGGTTGGTTTGATGCGGTAGCCATGAGAAAGTCTGCAAAATTAAACAGCTTAAGTGGGGTATGCTTAACTAAGCTTGACGTTTTAGACGGGTTAGAAAAAATTGGTATTTGTACGGCTTATAAGTTAAACGGTGAGTTGACCTATACAGCGCCTTTAGGTGCTGATCAGTATGAGCAATGTGAGGCAATTATTGAAGAAATGCCCGGTTGGTCAGAAAATACATTTGGTATAACTGACTATGCAGATTTACCTTCAAATGCTAAAGCTTACATTAAGCGCTTGGAAGAATTGGTTGATGTAAAAATTACAATTATTTCTACTGGTCCAGATCGTGATGAGACAATAGTTCTTGAGCACCCTTTTGCTTAAGGCCGAATTTATTGATTGAAGATTAGGCTTATGTCAAAAATAAAAGTGCTCTTTGTTTGCATGGGTAATATTTGTCGGTCACCGACTGCAGAAGGTGTTTTTGTAAAATTGCTCAAAGATCGCAAGTTAGAAGAGCGCTTTATAATCGATTCGGCGGGCACCCATGCTTATCATGTGGGTGAGCAGCCGGATCTTCGATCACAAGAAGCCGCGCTAGAAAGAGGTGTTCATCTAGCTCATTTACGCGCTAGAAAAGTGATTATGGGTGATTTTGAAGATTTTGATTATTTATTAGCCATGGATGATGATAACTATCAAACATTGATCAATGTCTGTCCTGAAACGCATCTATACAAAATTAAATACTTTTTGGATTACGCACCGCATTTGTCGGTTAGGGAGGTGCCCGATCCTTATTATGGAGGTAGGTTTGGGTTTGAAAAGGTTTTAGATTTGATAGAGGTTGCTTCGGAAGGATTCTTAGAAGCATTAGTTATTGATAAAGTAGTTAAATAATAAGGTTTCATTGTGGCTATAATTTCTAATACAGTCAGTTATTTAGAGGGTGATGTTTTATTAGAAGGATTTTTTGCCTTTGATGATGCTATACAAGGACAAAGGCCAGCGGTATTAATCAATCATGCTTGGGCGGGTAGAGACGAGTTTGTAGGAGAAAAGGCTAAGAAATTAGCTGAGCTTGGTTATTTGGGGTTTGCTGTTGATATGTATGGCAAAGGTGTTTTAGGTGCGAGTGCAGATCAAAACTCAAAGCTAATGCAACCTTTTATGGAAAACCGCCAGCTGATTAGTCAAAGAATGAAAGCTGCTTATAATGTAGTTAAACTAATGCCTTGGGTAAATGATAAACAAATAGCTGTTATGGGTTTTTGTTTTGGTGGCTTATGCGCACTAGACTTTGCAAGAACCGGCATTGATATCAAAGGTGTTATTAGTTTCCATGGATTGTTAGGTGCGCCTCAATGTGATAACCCTACTGAAATAAAAGCTAAAATCCTCGCTTTACATGGGCATGATGATCCGATGGTGCCCGTTTCACAAGTTAATGCTTTTCAAGAAGAAATGACCCAGGCCGGTGCTGATTGGCAGTTTCATACATTCGGAAACACGATGCATGCTTTTACTAATCCAATGGCTAATGATCCTAACTTTGGTACTGTTTATCAAATTGATGCGGACCAGCGTTCTTGGAAATTAACGGTTAGTTTTTTAAGTGAGATATTCACCCCGTCATAAACTATCAAGACTTTCGACTCGTCATCTATAATTTGCTATAATTGCAGGGTTTTTAAAGTTATAGAGTCGCAATTGTTGAATGGATACCTCCATTGTGAACTTATATTTAGTTAAATCATTACGCCGATGTATTTTTGTTGGTAAACAGTTTATATAGGGATCAATGTCAAACTTCGCAAAAGAAATAATTCCTGTTAATCTCGAAGACGAGATGAAGCAATCCTATCTCGATTACGCAATGAGCGTTATCGTAGGTCGAGCCCTGCCAGACGTTAGAGATGGTCTAAAACCAGTTCATCGACGTGTTTTATATGCGATGAGTGAGTTGGGTAATGATTGGAACAAGCCTTATAAAAAATCAGCGCGTATTGTCGGGGATGTTATCGGTAAATATCATCCGCATGGTGATACGGCAGTTTATGACACTATGGTGCGTATGGCGCAACCATTTTCTATGCGTTATATGTTGATTGATGGCCAAGGTAACTTTGGCTCAGTCGATGGTGATCCCCCAGCTGCTATGCGTTATACAGAAGTACGTATGGCGAAAATTGCACATGAATTGTTAGCTGATTTGGATAAAGAAACAGTTAACTTCATTCCTAACTACGATGATTCGGAAACTCAGCCTGAGGTTCTGCCGACTAGAGTACCCAATTTATTAGTTAATGGCTCTTCAGGTATTGCTGTGGGAATGGCTACTAATATTCCACCTCACAACATGGGTGAAGTGGTTAGCGCCTGTTTGGCAATGATTGATAATCCTAATGTGACCATTTATGATTTAATGTCACACATTCCTGGTCCAGATTTCCCTACTGCTGGATTCATCAATGGTTCTGCAGGTATCTATAGTGCTTACACAACAGGGCGTGGCAAAATTTATCTACGTGCGCGTTGTCATTTTGAATCGATTGGTGATTCCAGTCGTCAAGCAATCATTACTACAGAGTTACCTTATCAAGTCAACAAAGCGCGTTTGCTAGAGAAAATCGCCGAGTTGATAAAAGAAGGTAAGCTTGAAGGTATTTCAGGTTTGCGTGATGAGTCTGATAAAGACGGCATGCGTATGGTTATTGAATTACGTCGTGGCGAAGTTCCTGAGGTGGTGTTAAATAATCTCTATAAACAAACTCAATTCCAAACGGTGTTCGGTATCAATATGGTGGCCTTATTAGATGGTCGGCCACATTGCATGAACTTGCTTGAAATTTTAAGTGCATTTATTAATCACAGACGTGAAATTGTTACTCGTAGAACAATTTACAATCTACGTCGTGCTAGAGAAAGAGCGCATGTATTAGAAGGTTTAGCGGTTGCGTTAGCTAATATTGATGTGATGATTGAATTGATCAAAACATCAAGTAATAGAGAGCAAGCGAAAGAAGGTTTATTAGCTAGAACTTGGAATGCGGGGTTGGTGTCGTCTTTATTAGAAAGAGCAGATGCAACGCGTTCTAGACCGGAAGACTTAGCAGAAGAGTTTGGTATTCGTAATGGTTTTTATCGGTTATCAGAGACTCAAGCTCAAGCTATCCTTGATTTACGTTTACATCGCTTAACAGGTTTAGAGCAAGACAAGATAGTTAATGAATATAAACAATTATTAGAGCAAATTGACGAGTATTTATATATTTTGGCTAGTGATGTTCGTTTGATGGAAATCATCAGAGAAGAACTAGTGGCGATTAAAGAGGAATATTCTGATCCGCGACGTACCGAAATCATTCAAAATCAGTTAGATCTATCAGAACAAGATTTAATCACAGAAGAAGATATGGTTGTGACTATGTCTCATGAAGGTTATGTGAAGTCACAACCTCTAAGTGATTATAAAGCCCAGCGAAGGGGGGGGCGAGGTAAGTCAGCGACGGCTACTAAAGAGCTTGATTATGTTGATAAATTGATTGTTGCTAATACACACGACACTATTTTGTGCTTTTCTTCTTTAGGAAAAGTATATTGGTTAAAAGTATATCAATTACCTGTGGCAAGTCGTGCGGCGCGAGGAAAACCTTTTGTTAATTTATTGCCTTTAGAAGCCGGTGAGAAAATTAATGCGTTATTACCGATCCGTGAGTTTACAGAAAATAAATTTATTTTTATGGCGACTTCTGCGGGGACAGTTAAAAAGACGCCTCTAAATGAGTTTGAGCGTCAACGGGCCAGTGGCAAAATTGCAATTGATCTAAAAGAAGGCGATACCTTAGTCGGTGTTGCTGTTACTGATGGTAAGCAAAACGTCTTATTGTTTGGTAGTACAGGTAAAGCGGTTTGCTTTAATGAAGAAGATGTTCGCTCAATGGGTAGAACAGCGGCTGGCGTTAGAGGTATGCGCTTACAAGAAGGTCAAAGAATTATTTCATTGATCATTGCGACTGAAGGTACTGTGCTTAACATCACTGAAAACGGTTATGGTAAACGGACGAAGTTAGAGGAGTTTACTTGTCATAAACGGGGTGGACAGGGCTTAATAGCTATTCAAACATCTGCGCGAAATGGTGCTGTGGTTGGCGCTGTATTGGTTAATGATACCGATGAGATCATGTTAATCACCGACGGCGGTACTTTAGTCCGTACTCGCGTTGACGGTATTTCTGTTGTAGGCAGAAATACCCAAGGTGTAACGATTATTCGTTTAGATAAAAAAGAAAAAGTAATCGGTGTGGATCGTATTGATGGCTTATCAGGCGTTGATGACGAAGATGATGATGAGCTTAATCCAGTGGTGGTGGCTGATTTAAATATTGCAGAATTTGATGATGAAGAAGCGGCAATTGATACCGAAACTGATAATGACGATGAGACTGAATAAGTGTTGTTAAGTCTTCATGATCACGAGATAGACAATGTCTGAGATTTATAATTTTAGTGCGGGTCCTTCTGTATTTCCAAAATCAGTATTGTTGCAAGCTCAGCAAGAATTATTAGATTGGCAAGGTTCTGGTCAATCTGTGTTGGAAATGAGTCATCGAGGCAATTATTTCCCCACTATTGCAGAGCAATTAGAAAGTGATTTAAGAGCTTTGATGGCGATACCTGACAATTATAAATTATTGTTTTTACAAGGTGGAGCATCAGCACAGTTTTCATTAATACCGCAAAATATTCTTAGAGGCAAATCGAGTGCTTGTTATGTAAAAACAGGCGCTTGGTCAGAAAAAGCAGTCATTGATGCGCAAAACTTTTGTGATGTATTGGTGAGTGCGAGTTCTGAAAATAGTGGCTATACCACCGTTCCAGAAGAATCTACTTGGGTGTTGGATGAGCAAGCTGCTTATTTACATTACACGACTAATGAAACAATTCACGGCGTAGAGTTCTCAAAAATTCCTAATGCTAAAGGACTCCCTTTAGTCGCTGATATGTCATCCAATATTCTTTCAAGAGTGATTGACGTTAGTCGCTATGGTTTGATTTATGCAGGGACTCAAAAAAATATGGGTCCTGCGGGCGTTACTGTTGTTATTGTTAGAGAGGATTTGTTGGGTTATGCCAGTAAAACGACGCCCCCTGTTTTTGATTATCAAGAACAAGCTAAAAGTCATTCAATGTTAAATACCCCCGCTACCTATAACTGGTATTTGGTAGGCCTGGTGCTTAAGTGGTTAAAAGCGCAAGGCGGTGTAGCAGCTATGGAGCAATTTAATAACGCTAAGGCGGCAAAGCTTTATCAAGCCATTGATCAATCTACCTTGTATTCAAATCCTGTTGATGTTTCTTATCGCTCACGAATGAATGTGCCTTTTATCTTGGCAGATGCGAATTTAGATCAGGTGTTCTTAAAGTCTGCCGAAACTCAAGGTTTATTTGAATTAAGAGGACATCGTTCAGTAGGTGGGATGAGAGCAAGTATTTATAATGCAATGCCAGAGGCTGGTGTTAAGGCTCTGATTGATTTTATGATTGAATTTGAACGCACCCATTAAACTTAATAATCTTATACCGAGCACTAGATATGTCATTAGTCACCCCATTAGCTGAGTTAAGAGAAAAAATTGACGCTATTGATGCGCAGATTTTGCAATTAATTAACCAGCGAGCTGCTTGTGCAATGGAGGTTGCAAAAACTAAAATAGCGGAAGGTGAGCAAGGTACTTTTTATCGTCCCGATAGAGAATCATTAGTTTTAAGACGTATCATGGAGTTGAATCAAGGTCCTTTGGAAGATTTAACAGCGGTGCGTTTTTTCAGAGAATTAATGTCTGCGTGTTTGGCATTAGAAAAACCCATGGATATTGCTTTTTTAGGGCCAGAGGGCACTTTTACTCAACAAGCAGTATTTAAACACTTTGGTCATGCGGTCAAGAGCTTCCCCGTTATTACCATCAATGAAATTTTTAGTGCAGTTGAATCAGGTAAATGTCAGTTTGGTGTAGTGCCGGTAGAAAATTCTACAGAAGGTGTCATTAGCCACACTTTGGATCGTTTTTCTACGTCAACGTTAAATATTTGCGGTGAGGTTGAGATACGCGTTCATCAAAATTTGATGGGGCTTAATAGCAATTTGGCAGAGATCTCTGAAGTATTCTCTCATCAACAATCGTTAGCTCAATGTCGCCAATGGTTAGATAATCATCTTCCTGGTGTAAAACAAACGGCTGTTAATAGTAATGCAGAAGCTGCGCGATTAGCTGCTTTAAATAAGCACGCTGTTGCTATTGCAGGTATTGCTGCAGCTGATGTTTATCATTTAGAAATTATCGAAAGTAATATTGAAGATGAGCCTAATAATACCACTCGCTTTATTATTATCGGTCAACAATCCCCTACGCCTACAGGCAATGATAAAACGTCATTGGTGGTGTCTACAGGTAATCAACCGGGCGCGTTACACAAAATCTTAGAGCCTTTTGCAAAATTTGGTATTGGTATGGTTAATATCGAATCGAGACCATCAAGACAAGGCTTGTGGGATTATTTGTTCTTTATCGATATTGAGGGGCACAGTGATGATAGAGCCGTTTCTGAAGCCTTAGACACGGTCAAAGAGCGCGTTAAAATGTTCAAGCTATTAGGGTCTTATCCAAAAGCAGTGCTTTAGTTTAGGCTTTGATCTTAAAAATACAGTTTATTAAATTACCATGAACAATACTATTTATAACCTTGCCTCATTGGGTGTTCAACAACTCATTCCCTACAAAGCAGGTAAGCCAATTGAAGAGTTAGAACGTGAATTAGGTCTAACGAACATCGTTAAATTAGCGTCTAACGAGAACCCTATAGGACCAGGAAAAAAGGCTTTAGCCGCTATTCAACAAGCCTTATCAGGTTTGGCCTTATATCCAGATGGAAGTGGATTTTCTTTAAAACAAACCCTATCAAATAAGTATTCTGTTTCTCCAGAACAAATTACTTTAGGGAATGGTTCTAACGAATTGTTGGAATTAGTTGCAAGAGCGTTTTTAACTCCAGTGCATGAAGTGGTATTTTCTCAACATGCTTTTGCCGTTTATCCCATCGTGACGCAATCAGTGGGTGCTAAAGCAGTCGTCGTTCCAGCGCTTAACTATGGTCATGATTTAGATGCCATGTTAAAAGCTGTTACGGATAAGACACGCATAGTTTTTATAGCTAATCCAAATAATCCAACGGGCACATTATTATCACAAGACAGCGTGGAGCGTTTTATTAAGGCTTTACCAGATACTTGTATTTGTGTGTTGGATGAAGCGTATTTTGAATTTGTGAGCACATTAGAGGCTATTGATTCTATTGAATGGCTAAAGAAATTCCCTAATTTATTAATCACACGTACTTTTTCAAAAGCCTATGGTTTAGCAGGCTTAAGAGTAGGGTATGGGTTATCTAGCCCAGAAATGGCAGATATTCTTAATCGTGTACGACAACCTTTTAATAATAATACCTTGGCTTTGGTTGCTGCAGAAGCAGCACTTAATGACGAAGAGCATTTGCAAGAAACGATTCGAGTTAATGCGTCAGGCATGTTGCAGTTAACCGAAGGATTTAAAGCGTTAAATCTTGAATGGATCCCTTCATCAGGTAATTTTGTTTTAGTGGATATTAAACAGTCAGGACAAGACATTTATGAAGCTCTGCTCAGGAGAGGCGTTATCGTCAGACCGGTAGCTAACTATGAATTACCCCATCATTTGCGTATTAGTATTGGTACTGAAACGGAAAATAAAGTTTTTCTAAAAGCTTTGGCAGAAACGCTTAAATAATGTTTGATAGCTTATGTATTATCGGTGTGGGCTTGATGGGCGGCTCAGTTGCTCAGGCTGCTAGATATTATGGCTTATCAAAGCGAATAGTAGGTTTTGGTCGAGAAGAAGATAAAGAAAATTTACAGAAGGCAAAGGAATTAGGGGTTATAGATGACTATTATCTGCAAATAGAACAGGCTGTTAAAAATGCCGACTGTGTTCTGATTGCTACCCCTGTTGCAGCCTTAGAAAATATATTTGAACAGCTCAAACCGTATTGGTCAGATCAAACAATATACACCGATGTCGGCAGTACTAAAGCCAGTATTGTTGATGCAGCACAACACGTTTTTGGTGTCGTTCCAGATAATTTAATCCCTGCACATCCCATTGCGGGTGCTGAACAAAGTGGTGTCGAAGCCTCATTTTATGATTTGTTTTTAAACAGACGATTAATCATAACGTCACTCATAAATACTGATCTTAAAGCATTAGACAAAATTAAATTATTTTGGCAACGAATAGGTTCAGATGTTTCAGTGATGTCTGTGAGTCGTCATGATGAAATCTTGGCGGCGACGAGTCATTTGCCTCATATACTTGCATTTGCTTTAGTTAATATGTTGGGTCACAAAGACCAGCAGTCTGAGATCTTTAAATATGCGGCGGGCGGTTTCAGGGATTTTACCCGCATTGCTTCCAGCGATCCGACTATGTGGCGGGATATTTGCCTGCTCAATAAGAACGAAATAATTCCATTGCTTCAGCAAACAAAGCAGCAATTAGATAAAATACAGGATTTGCTGGAAAATGATGATAGCCAGCAACTTTTATCAACCTTTGCGTATGCCAATACTGCGCGGCAACGCTTTCTTAATCAGTTTGAAGGAAATATGTCTAAATCAATCACATTTCAAGTTCAACCCGGCGGTTCGTTAAAGGGTGAGGGCCGAGTTCCTGGCGATAAATCAATGTCTCATCGCTCAATCATGTTGGGCTCTTTAGCGGATGGCGTTACCCATGTAAAAGGCTTTCTTGAAGCTGAGGATGCATTGGCAACTCTCCAAGCTTTCCGTGATATGGGTGTTGAAATTGAAGGGCCTGAGAATGGTTGTTTGACAATTCACGGTGTAGGTAAACATGGTTTAAAAGCGCCTAAAAATGAACTGTATCTTGGTAATTCAGGTACTTCAATGCGCTTATTGAGTGGTTTATTAGCCGGCCAGGCTTTCGATTCTGTTTTGACAGGTGATAAATCATTATCGGGTCGTCCGATGAAGCGTGTGACTGGCCCCTTGGCAACAATGGGTGCTGATATCAAAACAACAGAAGCAGGCACAGCACCACTTTATATCACAGGTAAATCAGGGCAGTTAACAGCCATAGATTATGAAATGCCTATGGCAAGTGCTCAGGTTAAATCATGTTTATTATTAGCAGGTATGTACGCAGAAGGTAACACAAGTGTCGTAGAGCCGGCACCAACACGCGACCATACTGAACGTATGTTGTCAGGATTTTCATATCCAGTTCATAAAGAAGGTAGCAAAGTCACTATCAATGCTAAAGGTAAGTTAACGGCATGTGATATTGATGTGCCAAGTGATATCTCATCGGCGGCATTCTTTTTAGTAGGTGCGTCAATAGCACCAGGATCAGATTTATTATTGAAGCATGTGGGTATTAACCCAACGCGAACAGGCGTGATCGATATTTTAAGATTGATGGGCGCTAAAATTGAAGTGCTTAATGAGCGTACTGTCGGTGGTGAGCCCGTGGCAGATTTGCATGTGATTTATAGTCCTTTAAAAGGCATCGATATACCAGAAGACTTAGTGCCACTTGCGATTGATGAGTTCCCTGTCTTGTTTGTGGCTGCCGCTTGTGCAGAAGGTCAAACCCGTCTAACCGGTGCGGAAGAGTTAAGAGTAAAAGAATCTGATCGTATTCAAGTTATGGCGGATGGTTTACAAATTTTAGGTGTTGATGCCCGGTCGACTGAAGATGGTATGGTTATTCAGGGTGGATCAATAGGTGGTGGGGTGGTGACGTCACATGGTGATCATCGCATTGCTATGTCATTCTCAATTGCTGGGTTGCGTGCAACTGCTCCTATCACAGTACTTGATTGTGCCAATGTAAATACCTCGTTCCCTGAGTTTAAAGACCTTGTTAAGAGTTTTGGTTTAGATTTGGTGTGTGAGGAGTCTTAATGCCAATTCCAGTCTTAACGATTGATGGGCCAAGTGGGGCAGGGAAAGGTACCGTAAGCCGTTTAGTGTCAAAAAAATTAGGATGGCACTATTTAGACAGTGGCTCTATTTATAGATCATTAGCGATTGCTATTCAAAAGGCGTCGGTTCAAGTAAGCGATGTTGATACCATCGTAGAAGTCGCTAGTGCAATGACGTTAGAGTTTGATTGTGGTGATGAGCTTATTGTTAAACTTAATGGTGAAAATATCACAAGTCAATTAGGCTTAGAAAGTACAGGTAGTATAGCCTCTCAGATTGCTGCTTACCCTGCCGTACGTGGGGTATTGCTGAAAAAACAACAGGACTTTAAGCAGTTACCTGGTTTGGTGGCGGATGGTCGCGATATGGGAACGGTGGTTTTTCCTGAGGCTGAATATAAGGTTTTTTTAACGGCAAGTGCAGAGAAAAGAGCCGCTAGACGTTACAAACAGTTGATTGAAAAAGAAATCGATGCTAATATTGATGAAATAACTAGCGAGATAGAGGCGCGAGATCGTCGTGATAGGGAGAGAGAAACAGCTCCTTTAGCTATGGCGGCTAATGCCCTTTATATCGATTCTTCTGACTTGACGATAGATCAGGTTATAGAAGAAGTAATAAATTTAATCCATTAAGGATTATTGGCTGACCACAATAATGTGGTTTTTTTTTAACTTTGATAAAGAAAAGGTTTGTTTGAGTTCTAACAAACTTGGGAAATAATATAATGAGCGAAAGCTTTGCTGAGTTACTTGAAGAAAGTTTAACCAAGACCAAAATGAGTCCTGGTGCAATGTTGATTGGTACTGTAATTGATATCGAAAACGATATGGTTATCGTAAGTACCCATTCAAAATCTGAAGGCGTTATTCCAAAATGGCAATTCTTAAACAACAACGGTGAATTAGAAGTATCTATCGGTGATGAAGTTGAAGTTGCGTTGGATTTATTTGAAGACGGCCTAGGAGCTACTCTTCTTTCTCGTGATAAAGCGAAGAAAAATAAAGCTTGGTTTGAACTTGAAACAGCATTTGAAAAAGAAGCAACTATTATCGGTGTTATCACAGGTAAAGTTCGCGGCGGTTTCACTGTATCGGTTGGCGCATTACGTGCTTTCTTACCCGGTTCATTAGTTGACGTTCGTCCTATTAGAGACACTACTTTCTTAGAAAATCGTGATCTTGAATTCAAAGTCATTAAAATTGACCAAAAACGTAATAACGTTGTTCTTTCACGTCGTGCAGTAGTTGAAAAAGAATACAGCGCAGAAAGAGATGAATTACTCAAAACACTAGACGAAGGTGCAGTAGTTACAGGTGTTGTTAAAAACCTTACAGATTACGGTGCGTTTATTGATCTAGGTGGTATTGATGGCCTATTACACATTACAGATATGGCATGGCGTCGTGTTCGTCACCCATCTGAGTGTGTTGAAATTGGTCAAGAAATCAATGTAAAAGTTCTAAAATACGACAAAGATAAAAACCGTGTTTCATTAGGTATGAAACAAATGGGTGAAGATCCATGGCAAAACATCGCGCGTCGTTACCCAGCGGGCACTCGTGTATTCGGTAAAGTAAACAACTTAACTGATTACGGTTGCTTCGTAGAAATTGAAGAAGGCGTTGAAGGTTTAGTTCACGTTTCTGAAATGGATTGGACTAACAAAAACGTTAACCCATCTAAATTAGTACAATTAGGTGATGACGTTGAAGTGATGGTTCTTGAAATTGATGAAGAACGTCGTCGTATTTCTTTAGGTATGAAACAATGCAAAACTAATCCATGGGATGAATTTGCAGCAACTCATAACAAAGGCGATAAAATTTCAGGAAAAATCAAATCTATCACAGACTTCGGTATCTTTATCGGTCTTGATGGTGGTATTGATGGTTTGGTTCACATGTCTGATATTTCTTGGGCAGATGAAGGTGAAGCATCAGTTCGTGAGTTCAAGAAAGGTGATGAATTAGAAACTGTTATCTTAGCAGTTGATTCTGAGCGTGAACGTATCTCTTTAGGTATCAAGCAACTTGAACAAGATCCTTTCCAAAACTTCTTAGCGACACAAGAAAAAGGTAGCTTAGTAAAAGGTACTATTAAAGAAGTAGATGCTAAAGGTGCAGTTGTAATTTTAGCTGACAATGTTGAAGGGTACTTACGTGCTTCTGAAATTCAACGTGATCGTGTAGAAGATGCACGCACTTTGTTGAAAGAAGGCGATGAACTTGAAGCTAAATTTATCGGTGTTGATAAAAAAACCAAAACTATCTCTTTATCAATTAAAGCGAAAGATCAAGACGAAGAAACACACACTATTAAGGATCATGCGCAACAATCAGTTGGCACACCTACAATGGCTGACTTATTTAAGCAGTTAGAAAAATAAGAATGTGTCTGCTTGGGGTATGTCTCCTGACATACCCCTTGTTTCTTTACAGGGGATAAAAGTGAATAAATCGGAATTAATTGACGCTATTGCTTTAAAGCAATCACATCTACAACTTAAAGATGTAGAGTTGGCTGTTAGATGCATAATTGAAGGGATGAATGTTTCTTTATCTTCAGGCGATAGAATCGAGATAAGAGGTTTTGGTAGTTTCTCACTCCATAATCGTCCTGAGCGTATGGGTCGTAACCCTAAAACAGGTGAACCTGTCGCACTTGGTGCAAAACATGTCCCACATTTCAAGCCTGGCAAAGAAATGAGAGAAAGAGTTAACGTTTCAAGTAGTGAATATCAAATTTTAGATTAAATTGAGTTAAAGTAATAATGAGTTAAAGTTAACTCGTTGTTACTTTGATTTTTTAATCGATCAAAGTTGTTCCTCTCATACTCCCGCTGTTTATAAAGCTTAATACATAGCTATTGAGCCACTCCTTGTTTAAATGAGTACCACTCTTTAGTCATAATCCCTTCTATCTAAACGATAAAACACACCTCAAATTAACTTGTTTTGATTACATAAGAATGTATGATATATTTCATTAATGAGAATGATTATTGATTACTTCTTGCGATTGCAAAGATGTACATACACTTTAGGTTGAATATATGGCTATCAGTTTTAAAAATCTAATGGTGGGTGATTTTGGCAAGATTGTTGGCTTTGAGCAAAGTGGCAAGGCTTATCGTAAGCGTTTATTAGCGATGGGATTAACGCCGGGTACAGAGTTTAGCGTGATTCGTTTTGCACCGATGGGTGATCCGGTAGAGATAAAACTCAGAGGTTTTTCATTAACCTTACGAAAAGATGAGGCCTCAATATTGTTAATAGAGAAGGTCCTATGAAATCCCATTTCATAGTGGGCGTTGTAGGTAACCCCAATTGCGGTAAAACGACCTTATTTAATGTACTGACTGGATCAAAACAGCATGTCGGTAATTGGCCGGGTGTAACGGTTGAGAAAAAGACGGGCGAATATAGCCATGATCATCAACTCATTGAATTGGTAGACTTGCCAGGCACCTATTCATTAGAGGCAGCAGATGATCAGGTATCCCTCGATGAAAAAGTAGCTAGAGATTATGTGGCCTCAAAAGAAGCCGATTTAATCATTAATATCATTGATGCTTCAAATATAGAAAGAAACCTCTATCTCACATCTCAACTGATTGAAATGCGCGTACCAATGTTGGTCGTGCTAAATATGATGGATGCCGTTAAACAACGCGGTATAAAAATTGATGCTGAATACTTAGCAGAGCAACTGGGTTGTCCTGTTATTCCGATATCAGCGTCTGCTAAATCAGGCATTTCGCATTTAAAAGCCGTCATCAATAAAGCGGCTGTTGATAAACCTATCCCAAAAGTCAGCATTGAATACGACAGTATTTTAGAGTCGGCTATCAGTGAACTATCACATGCTTTAATACCCATTGCAGAACAGTATCAATGTGCCTTACGTTGGCTTGCGCTTAGAGCGTTAGAGTCAGATACATTGGCAAAAGAAATGGTAGGGGAGGCTTTATGGCCTCTTGTTTGTGAATTACAAACAAAAGTTGAAGCTGACACAGCGGATGAAATAGATATACTCGCTGCAGATGCGCGTTATGGCTTTGTAAACCTAATGATTAAATCTGCCGTTTGTCGTTTAGATGAAGTCAGTCGTCATAAAACAGAAAAGATAGATACCCTCGTCCTAAATCGTTATTTAGGTATCCCTATTTTCTTGTTAGTGATGTATACGATGTTCATGTTTACCATAAATTTAGGGACTGCATTTGTTGATTTCTTTGATCAATCCGTAGGTGCATTATTAATCGATGGTTTAGGTGTTGAGCTTAAGTCTATTTATTGTCCTGAGTGGTTAATCGTTCTACTTACAAAAGGCGTTGGGTCGGGTATACAAGTGGTTGCGACATTCATCCCGATCATAGGATTGTTGTTTATGTTTTTGTCAGCCTTAGAAGATTCAGGCTATATGGCAAGAGCAGCTTTCGTAATGGATCGATTTATGCGCATGATTGGCTTGCCGGGTAAATCCTTCGTGCCCATGATTGTAGGATTTGGATGTAATGTTCCGGCCATTATGGCAACAAGAACCTTAGAAAATAAGCGGGATAGAATTTTAACGAATTTAATGAATCCCTTTATGTCATGCGGTGCTCGTTTACCGGTCTATGCTTTATTTGCGGCTGCTTTCTTCCCCGTTGGCGGACAGAATCTGGTCTTTGGGTTATATTTAGTGGGCATAGCCGTCGCAGTATTAACAGGCTTAATTATGCGTCATACGCTATTTAAAGGGGAGTCAGCGCCTTTTATTATGGAATTGCCCGCTTATCATATGCCGACCTTACAAGGCGTTATGATACGCACCTGGGATAGATTACAAGCTTTTATAATGAATGCGGGTAAGGTTATTGTGCCTATGGTGATCGTATTAAATTTTTTAAATGCTTTAGGTACAGACGGTAGCTTTAATCAAGAAAATAGTAATAAATCGGTCCTCAGTGAAATAGGGCGTACATTAACCCCCGCTTTTAAACCCATGGGTATAGAGAATGAAAACTGGCCAGCCACAGTCGGTATCTTTACAGGCGTATTGGCAAAAGAAGCGGTTGTCGGGACCCTAGATGCATTGTATAGCCAAATATTAACAACTGAACCCCAGCAACAAACAGCGTTTAATCTTAAAGATAGTCTACTGGCCGCGTGTGCAACCATTCCTGCCAACTTAACTAAATTGGCGGATCATGTTTTAGATCCATTGGGGTTAAACATTGGGAAGGTTGATGATTTAAGCGCGGCAGCCAGTGAGCAAGCCGTTAATGCAAATACCTTTGCCGCTATGCAGCAAAGTTTTGATGGTAAGGCAGGTGCTTTTGCCTATTTGTTGTTCATCTTACTCTATGCACCTTGTGTTGCAGCAACGGCGGCCATTTATAGAGAGACTAGTGCGGGTTGGGCTGTATTTGTTGTTTTTTGGACGACAGGTATCGCCTATTCAACGGCAACAATATTCTACCAATCGGTTACTTTTGCCCAGCACCCGGTTTATTCGAGTACGTGGATTACTGCTTTGCTGATGATATTTACAACGGTTATAGCGGGCTTATGGTGGAGTGGTAAACTTCAGCAAAAAGCGGCTACTTCGGGCATTTAAGTATGATCTTGTCTGATTTAAGAGATTATCTCAAACAAAGGCCTAGCGTCGCACTAGCGGACTTGGTTAATCATTTTAACTGTGATGCAGACGCCCTACGCGGCATGATGCAGCGCTGGATAAATAAAGGCAGTCTGCTTAAGTTATCCAATGATAAAGCCTGTGGAACCAGCTGTTGTAAATGTGATCCGACGTTAACAGAAATCTATCAATGGATCGATACTAAATAAAAATCTATTGATGCAAGACCGCTTCACAAAGCTTGGGTAACTCTGCGGGTTTAGTTAAGATAGGGCTAGGAGTAGGGTGTTTTGCCTCTTCAGTAAACCACCATGCCAGTCCTGCATCACAGCCATTCCCTGCGGGCAAAGCTTCTTGAGTTTGGCAGTTCGGATTTCCAACAGGACACTTTAAACGCACATGAAAGTGATCATCATGATGCCACCAAGGGCGAATTTTTCGTAACCAATCTTCTTTGTAATATTTCATACAAAGCTCACGTTTAATACTGGGATTCACAAAAATCCGATCCACTTCTGGTCTTGAGGCGGCAGCCGCTAGAACGGATTCATTCGTTTTTGACCACTGTCTAGGGTCTAGGTAAATAGTGTTTTTTAAGAGGACAGACGGCGCTGACCAACTTTCTCTTTCATCATAACTGAGCGTGTGCGTGTTGGCATGTTGAGATGATAAAAACCAAATATCTACATCTAAGCCTGTTTGATGACTCCGGTGACCACTAACAGTAGGTCCGCCACGGGCTTGCCCTAAATCGCCGATTAATATATTTCCTAAATTTTGATGGCTGGCGGTTTGTCCTAAATTAACAATAAAGTTTTTAAGCTCAGGATGTCCAAAAGCGCGCTTTCTAGAAGGGCGCATGATTTGATAACCCATACCAGTGGCAGGTACTAAAACGGCTCCACTAATACAGCCCGAAGTATAAGTGCCAATGCTTTGGGGGGAGGAGGTTAATGTAGGTTGGGATACTTGAGACCAGCGTAGCGCGATAGGGTCGGCGGCTAAACAGTGGGTGCTTAAAGCGCTCAATAAGACTAAGGTATAGCCGGGCAGATTAATATTTAGCATCGTTATACCTCTTTAAACAGTTAGAAACTAACGGGCATAAAAAAGCCCACCTATAGTGGGCTCCGTCCTGTATTTTTTATTGTATGGACGACTGCTGGGTGCATAGCAGTTTCAATTAAGTAGCGATTTTTCTTGTTATTTTGCCAAATCAATCTGGCCGCTTTCCTCCTCCTATAGAAGGACAAAGTTCCTTAAAAACTTTGGTACCTCTCTTAAGGTGTGTGCATTCTAAAGTAAAGAAATTCGCTTGTCTACAAAAAAGTGCGACAATTTGTCGCACATAAAAAATAATGAATTAACAGTGCTAAAACGTTTTGTTTTTGGCGGGTTTAAATGTTTTAAATCAGTTTGTTATAGCTTTGTATCAAAACAATCTAATTACGAAAGCATCGATTTTAAATTAGCTAGATTAGCCTTACCGCGCTCTTTAATCACTTCCGGAGCGAGTTGGTTTTTATTAATCCACTCTAAATCTTCGGCAGGGAGTTCATTTAAAAATCGGCTGGGTTCGCATTCAGTGATTTCGCCATAGCGTTTACGATGTGTGCAATAGCTAAAAGTACAGGTGCGTTGCGCGCGGGTAATGCCCACATAAGCTAAACGCCGTTCTTCTTCAATATTATCTGTTTCAATACTGTTTTGATGCGGCAGAATATTTTCTTCAATACCAATTAAAAATACATGCGGAAACTCCAAGCCCTTAGCCGCATGTAAGGTCATTAAGCTGACTTGCTCTATTGCTTCCTCTTCTTGGTTTCGCTCCATAATATCCATCAGGAGTATTTTGGCGACGATTTCTGCTAACGGTTTTTGTTCGGTAGTTTCTTTATCGGCAATGCGTTTTAACCATTCAACCAGCTCAAAAACGTTCTTAATCTTACGGTCTGCCGCTTCTTTGGATTTACTGTCTTCTTTTAAAAACTGCTCATAGCCAATTCGAGCAATAAAGTCTTCAATCACCTCAAAAGTATCACCGCGCTCAATCTGTTGTGTAGTCTCAGTGATTAACTCTTTAAATTTATGTAAACGCTGGATCGACTTCTCAGAGAGTTTTTGACTTAAGCCCAACTCAGAGCTTGCGGCAAATAAACTAATATGACGTTCGTTGGCATAACCGCCCAGCTTTTCTAAGGTAGTGGGGCCAATTTCTCTTCTGGGAGTATTAATCACCCGTAAATAGGCGGCATCATCATCGGGGTTAACAAACAAACGCAAATAGGCCAATACATCTTTTACCTCAGAATAAGCAAAAAATGACGTGCTACCACTGATTAGATAGGGGATGTTATTTTCCCTGAGGCTTTGTTCAAATAAGCGAGATTGATGATTGCCGCGATATAAGATCGCGTAATCCTGAAACCGACTGCCGTTTCTAAACTTGTGATGCACAATTTCAGAGACCACTTGTTGCGCTTCCACTTGATCATTCTTATGGCTTAATACTCTGAGTGGATCACCATAGCCTAACTCACTCCACAAACGTTTTTCAAACGTATGGGGGTTGTTGGCAATTAAATGATTGGCCACTTTTAAAATACGCCCCGTAGAGCGGTAATTTTGTTCTAGTTTAACCACTTGTAACCGCGCGAAATCTTTCTGTAATTGCGCTAAGTTCTCGGGTTGTGCACCACGCCACGCATAAATAGATTGATCATCATCACCCACCACCGTAAAACGCCCTAACTTACCGGCAATCAGCTTAACGAGTTGATATTGGGTAATGTTAGTGTCTTGATATTCATCCACTAACAAATACCGGATTTTATTTTGCCACTTTTCTAAAATAGGCGGATGTTCCTGAAACAGTAACACTGGCAATAAAATCAAATCATCAAAATCGACTGCATTGTAGGCTTTTAAACTTCGGGTATATTCTTCATAAAGAATGGCGCTAGGGTATTGCACTGGGGTCGCAAGGCTTAATGCTTGCTCTGGTGTTACAAAGGCATTTTTCCATTGCCCAATCTGCTGCGCATACTGCTCCACTTGGTCGATTACACAATCCTTTGCCCCGTAATTAATCAGATTTTTTAATAGTGTTAGTTTGTCTTGCTCATCAAATAAGGTAATCGCGGCTTTATAGGCTAAGGTCTTATATTCTTTTCTTAAAATATCCAAGCCTAACGAATGAAAAGTAGAGACTCTTAAGCCCCGCGTTTCGGTACTATCTAATAGTTTAGAAACCCGGCTCTTCATTTCTCTAGCGGCTTTATTAGTAAAGGTAACGGCGGCAATATGGCGGGCGGGTAAGCCTTGTTTAACGAGATAGGCTATTTTTTCGGTAATAACGCGCGTTTTACCACTGCCAGCACCGGCGAGTACCAATAAAGGATGATCAATTGCTTTAACCGCTGCAAGTTGTTCGGGGTTGAGTTTAGCCATTAAGAGGGGGTAACGATTACGGGATAGAGCGTTTGAGGATTTTGCTTATTATAACGTTAAACGAAGGTGTTTTTTTATCAGATAGCCTCTGGTTTGATGATCATTTATCCAAACCAAAGGAGGGGGAGGGTTTATCTATTCAACTAACTTTATAACAGGATCTGAGTAATCAGAAACACCTTCTTTAGAAACGGTATTAAAACAAAAGTAGTAATAAGTGGCTGGCGTTAAGCCTGTAAACTCATGCTGTGCATAAGTGCTTGTGACCGGCTCAGAATACTTTTCGTCTGATTCTTTTTTAAAGATAATATTGTAAGCCACTGCACCCTTAACCGCTTTGATATCAACAATAACAATACCGCTACTTGCGCCAGACTTTACGGCTAATTCTGCCTTTTGATGAGGGGTAGGTACTTTTGATGCGTTGAAGCCACTTTGGGCAATAATCGTCTCATCGCCTTTAGCGACTTTATTGACATAATTGACTAATAGATGAAACATATCATCGAGTTGTTTTTCTTTATCTTGCAAAAGCAGAGCGGCGATATGACCACCGTCTTTTGCATTTAATATCGCTGTTTCAAACTCATCGATTAAAGCGTTAATAGTGGCGATAGGGATGTCGATGGTAGGAAAAATGGCCACATTGGCTAATTTACTTGAAACATTTCTGCAGAAAACCAGTTTAAGGGCATTGTTGAGTTGTATAAAGTCTAGCTTTGCAACTATTGTCATTTGGAACCTCTATAAGATGACAGGGGGGAACAGTCACTATAGGCTCTTAACTTAATATAGCTATCTTTATCGTTAAACGAGTAAAAATAAATTAATGATTTTTAAGGTTTTTTATCTCAAGCTGCTGTATTCATACATTATTAATATGGAAAATAAAATTATTTATTTTCCATAACGAACTATTCAATAGCCGTCTCGACGGCTAAAAACACATTAAAGCTTACACTTAGGGATTTATCGCTTTAGTTTGGCTAAAGAAAGCTTTAGTTCCACACATTATCACGAGCGTATCACCAACCGGAATTTAGGTTAGCCACATTAAAGCGATAATGTTATAGACCCAAGCTTTAATGTTATGAACTTAAGCTTTGTTTACTCACATTCTAACGAGAAGTTGATCAATCATGGCTTGGGTTTAAGTAAACAAAGCATTAGTTACACACATTATCACGAGCGTATCAGCAACCGGCGTTTAGGTTACTCACATTAAAGCTTAGATTGTATAAACCTAAGTCTTAATGTTATGAACAAAGATTTTATTTACGCATATTAAAGCGATAAGTTGATCATTCATGGTTTTAATGTGGCTAAAGAAAGCTTTAACTTAGGATGTTTTCGCTTTAGTTACCCCCTATCAAAGCCATCATGTCATGAACCTAAGCTTAGGTTAACCTAAAGAAAGCTTCGGCTATAAAACACCTTAATATACGTCACAAACTGTCGCAGCCGTGTCATAACATACAAGTGATTAAGTCAGGCCGATAGACAAAAAAATAGTAAAATGCAGCTTATTGAGTTTTAATTGAACTTACTTTATAAACACACCACTACGACTACAGTTGGGCATCAATCCAATAAATCATGCAACTAATCGCTCTACATTTGCACGACGAGCCTTATATTTAAGACAGGCTTGAATATCAAGTAACTCTAAATTTGGAAAATCTTGCAGGATTTCTTCTTGGCTTACGCCTTCACCTAACATTTGTAGAATGTCGCTAACGCGAATTCTCATATTACGAACACAAGGCTTACCACCAAAATTTCCCATCTCAATAAAAATCGGACATTTCTATTTGTTGCTAACATTTCGATTTAAATAAATAAATTAATCACTAAAAAAAATTGATTTTCTCAAACATCCGATTAAATTGAAGTCTAATCTTAATTGCAATTAAACGGTGAATATCATGTCAACACATTCTGAATACAACAATGCCAATCTAGTTTCAACACAAAGTTTAGAAGAAACTTTAGAGACAGCGACAAACCCTTTTAAAACCCTCATTATTGGCTTGGTTTGCTTGGGCGCTATTTTGTCGATTTTTGCTTTATTACCTTTGTTCTTTACGTATTTATCAGAAGGTGATGTTCGTGCCCCTTCAGAATTGCACCCTACAGATAGTGCGATTAAGTTAAGCTTAAAAAGCTCAGGGTATAGCGAATACGCACCGATCGTTTTTGAAAAACAAACTGTACCACCAAGAAAACACTATAACAACGTTCCTATGGAATAACTCTTTCTAATCTTCTAAATCGTGCTCATCAAGATGAAACCTGTGTAACATTCGATGTGTAACGGGCGCCAAAATAATGCCCATGATGGCGATAAAAATCAAACCACTAAACAGGGCATAAGCCGAGGCAAATAGTTTGGCGCCGCTTGAAGCTAATGCATTGATAGGGCCCATACCGCCCAGAATCATCGAGGCTTCTAATAGTGAATCAACCCAGTCAAAGCCTGCGATAAAGTGATAGCCCAAAATACCAATGGTTAAGGCGACGGTAATGAGTAAGAGGGCTATTAATACAGAGGCCAGCATCCGTTTAACAAACACGGATGGTGTGGCGAGTTTTTCATGTTTGTTTTCGTACATAAATCCCTGTGGGCTATCTAAATCAGCCTATCTTACTATCAAGATAGGCTGAGTGGTTTAAATGACGGGATTTAATTAATTCGCATAAGCTTTAATAATATCTTTCACGATACCAGAACGAACTACATCATCGACACCGAATTCAACAACGCCTACTTTACGGGTATGTTGCAATCTTTTAACGGCATCGGAGAGTCCTGATTGCGTAGTGATATCTTTTTGTTCAATATCTCCATCAATAATGACTTTGCAGTTATCACCAATACGCGTTAAGAATAATTTCATTTGGCTGGGGGTGGTGTTTTGGGCTTCATCTAAGATGGCCCAACAGTTTTTAAAGGTACGGCCACGCATAAAGGCGAGGGGCATTGCGCAAATGCGTTTGTGTTTGATCAGGTAATCCACTTGGGATCGGCCCAGCCTTTCATTAAAAATATCTCTGAAAGGTTCTATATACGGCGCATATTTTTCATCAAGTTCGCCTGGAATAAAGCCGAACTTTTCTCCTGCTTCAACGCCGGGTCTACTAAGAATAATCCGTTCAATCTTTTTCTCTTTGAGCATATCAGCCGCAAGTCCAGCCACCACATAACTTTTACCTGTACCTGCAGGACCAATGCCAAAAGTGATGGTATTGGCAAGTATGGCGTTAATATAGTCACCTTGCGCTTTAGTTAGCGCTTGCAGAGGGCCAACAGTTTTTCTTTCTACAACGAGGTCTATGATGTTGAGTAATTCAAACTCATCATTTTTTGCGGTTTTTCGACCGTCTCTTCTATGATAAGACATTTCTCTTTCAGAGGTTTTCATTGCAGCTCTCTTAGACATGCGTTTACTCCCAGTTATCAGGTTAACAATCGGTTAGTTTCTTTTGCATTCGTCGAACTTTAAGATTAAGGGTGTGTGGATTTCCTCCAAGTTGTGGCAAAGTGATAGGGGTATAAATAAAAAAACTCTCTGAAATCTTTGGGAGACTTAGAGAGTTTTTTTGGAATTTTATGAGGGGGATTTTGTCTTAAGCCGCATTCGGAGTCGATTTGCGGAGTAGTGTCTGCTGTTTGGGCAGTCTTTAATATGTGATAGCGCGACCTTTGAAAGTCTTTCAGCATAGTCAAACTTCTCTGGCTATTGGTAGGCTCTATTATTAAACGAAAATGATGACAATGTCATGACTATTTTTGCTAAATAGAAAAAATTTTAATTGAGGTCTGCTATGAATACTATCGTTGGCTTTATGGCTTGAGAATAAGATCGATATTATCTGGATTCTAATTTAAAATAGGAAATCAATGGTACAGTTTTAGCGTAAAAGCCTTACATGTTCATGTAAGGCTTTTTTTATGCCTATTTTTTTATAAAGGACCGGTTTTGAGTTTACAGAGTTATCAATTAGTAGATCGTGATCAATTGGCTTTAGATATTAGCGATATTCATAAACAATCATTAGCCAATACGAGTATTGATGATTTTAAACATTTATCAAAAATGGAGCGTTGGGGTAAGGTGTGTACGCTTTTAGGGTATGCGACGGCTTGGATTGTACCGAATCCTATTTCTGCCTTATTAATCAGTCAAGGTAGTTTTACCCGCTGGACGCAAGTGGGTCATCCGATTAGTCATAGAGCTTATAACAAAATTGCCGGTGAGCAGGTTAACTACACGAGTAAGAAGTTTGCGCAGGGCTGGAGACGATTTTTAGACTGGCCAGATTGGATGACTTTAGCGGGTTGGCATTATGAGCATGATAATTTACATCATTATCGTTTAGGTGAAACCAAAGATCCTAATAACGCGCAACATAATATGGAGTGGTTAAGGCAGTCTAAATTACCTATGTGGCAACGGTATTTAATCGTGGCATTTTTTTCGGGTATCTGGAAGATTGTTTACTACACGCCTAGAACGCACAAAGAGTTGTGTCTAAATGCCGCCCATCAGCAAGGTGAGCCAGAGCCCGAAATGACCCGATTAGGGGCTTGGAGTTTTTTTACGCAGCAGGGTAGGGCTTTATGGTTGCAGAGTATTGTGCCTTACACGGCTTATCGTTTTATTTTATTGCCGGCCTTGTTTTTACCGTTAGGTTCCACTGCGGTTATTAGTGTTTTAATTAATTCCATCTTGGCGGAAATATTCACAAATATGCATAGCTTTTTGGTGATGATGCCCAATCATGCAGGTGATGATGTTATGGCGTTTGATGATAGGACTGATGGTAAAGGTGAGTTTTATTTGCGCCAAATTTTGGGGTCTGTTAATTATCCTACGGGCTCTAATTTTAATGACTTTTTCTATGGCTGGTTAAACTATCAAATAGAACATCATTTGTGGCCTGATATGCCTTTAAGTCAATATCAAAAAGTACAACCTAAAGTGAAGGCTTTGTGCGAAAAACATAATATCCCTTATATCCAGCAATCAGTCTTTAAGCGATTGTTAAAGGCGGTCGATATTATGGTAGGTAAAACATCAATGCTTAAATATCAGCCTGTTTAAAATTGGGTGTCGTCTTTTGACAAACAAAGGTCATATTACCTATTTAGATAGTATTAGAGGGCTTGCGGCACTCACCGTGATTAATGAGCATTTTGTGATTGCTTATGGCTTGCCTTGTAAGAACGCATTATGTCAGCGGATTTTAGATTATTCTCCCTTACATATTTGGTGGGATGGTGGGGCGGCCGTCTCCATGTTTTTTGTATTGAGTGGCTTTGTTTTATCGCTTAAGTATTTTCGCTCAGGCCAGTCGATTGATCTAAATAACCTGCAGCTGTTGCCTTATATAGTAGGGCGTTTATTTAGAATTTGGCTGCCTTATATTGCGTTGGTGATTGGCAGTTGTTTTTTATATCGCTATACCCTTGATGCACCCTTCATAAAAACAGTATTGCCTTCTACGGATTGGATTAATAATCTATGGCGTAGTCATCCCTTAAATTGTGCAGATGTGCTGCGTGAAAGCTTTTTATTAAAGCTGCCGCCCGTTGTGGTTTTATTACCCCAGGCGTGGACGTTATCCATTGAGTTGGCTTTATCTTTACTGTTACCGATAGGTTTATTGCTAGTAGAAAAGAGCTTAGCTTGGTTGGTATTTTTTACCTTGTTAGTGGTTTTTCTGCTCGGTGTCTCGCCCTTTTTAATACATTTTTTAGCGGGTTTAATGCTTGCTCGGTACGCTACCCAGATTGTGGCTTATTTAAGCCAACGACCTTGGGTGCGTCGTGTTGTTTTGCTGGCGGGTTTGCTTTTATATACCTCCGGCGATACGCTGCCCAAAAGTCTTGGCGAAACATTCATCTGGCTGAGTTCTGGTTTGGGTGCCAGCCTCATTATTATGGTTGCACTCAGTTCAGTAAGAATCCAGACTGCACTTTCAAATACGCTCTTACGCCACATGGGTAAAGTATCTTATAGCGCTTATTTAATACATATAGCGGTATTGATTTGCGTAACGCCCACTTTACTAAGTGGATTAGCATTTTTAACGGTGAATACTTCTGTGCTCTGGTTGGGTGGTTGGGTGCTGACAGTCATAATGGTGCAATTGATAGCCTGGTTTCTTTATTACGCCCTCGAGATGCCAAGTATCAAGCTGGGGCGTACCCTGATGTCTTTTAGACAAGAGCTCTCTTAGTTAAGGGGGGGGTAGTGAATAAGGGGCTATCTAGCAGGCAATAAAAAAGGCCTAGATATTTCTATCTAGGCCTTTATGTTATGGAGCTAGTGAGGGGATTCGAACTCCTGACCGGCTGATTACAAATCAGCTGCTCTACCGACTGAGCTACACCAGCAACAATGGCTTATTAAGCTTTAAGCTTAACTTTAATATCTAAGACGGTGACTTAGATACTTTAAAAATTTGGAGCTAGTGAGGGGATTCGAACTCCTGACCGGCTGATTACAAATCAGCTGCTCTACCGACTGAGCTACACCAGCGAAGAAGCGATATTATACAAGATTAAAATATTTTTTAAAGCGTTTTATCTTTTTTTTGTATTTTTGTTTTTATCCCAGCTTTTTTTAGTTGGCTTGTTATCAAGCCCGGTAAACTTTGTTTTAAATTGCTGTATCTTGCTAGGCGTCTCAGCAGTCCCTTTGGGTTGAAATGATGGAATTAAATGCTGTTTACCATTGCCAATTAAATCATTACGCCCCATCGCGTTTAAAGCATCTCGCAAAATAGGCCAATTTTTGGGGTCGTGATAACGCAAAAAGGCTTTATGTAAGCGGCGTTGTTTAATTGATTTAGGTATTGAAATATCTTCCGCTTTGCGACTAACTTTATGCAGGGTATCTTTGCCAGAGTGATACATCGCTGTGGCTATAGACATAGGTGAGGGTAAAAATGCTTGTACTTGATCGGCTCTAAAACCATGGCTCTTTAGCCATAATGCTAAATTAAGCATGTCTTGGTCAGTTGTACCTGGGTGTGCTGCAATAAAATACGGAATTAAATATTGTTCTTTGCCGGCTTCTTTAGAGTACTTATCAAACATCTCTTTAAAGCGGTCATAAGTGCCCATGCCCGGTTTCATCATTTTTGATAAAGGACCACGCTCCGTATGTTCTGGCGCAATCTTAAGGTATCCACCGACATGATGGGTCACCAATTCTTTTACATATTCAGGTGATTCAACGGCCAAGTCATATCTAAGGCCAGAGGCAATAAATATTTTTTTAATGCCGGGTAAGGCACGCGCTCTTCGATACAGTTTAATTAAGGGCGCATGATTTGTATCTAGATTAGGACAAATACCTGGATAGACGCAAGACGATTTCCTACAGGCTTTTTCAATTTTTTCATCTTTACAAGCCAACCGATACATATTGGCAGTTGGGCCGCCTAAATCAGAAATGTGTCCCGTAAATTTAGGGGAGGTATCACGAATGGCTTCAATTTCTTTGATAATAGAATCTTCAGAGCGACTTTGGATAATACGGCCTTCGTGTTCGGTAATAGAACAAAAAGTACAGCCGCCAAAACAACCACGCATGATATTCACCGAGTGTTGAATCATTTCAAACGCCGGTACATTTGCATCGCCATAGGCTTTATGGGGTACACGCGAATAAGGTAAATCAAACACCCCATCCATCTCTTTAGTAGTTAAAGGAATAGGGGGTGGGTTAATCCATACTTGTCTACTTTCGTGTTGCTGAATTAAAGGCCTAGCATTACCCGGATTGGTTTCACCATGCATTACTCTAGACGCATGCGCGTATAAAATGGGATCGTCTTTAACGGCCTCATAAGCGGGTAAGCGAATCACCGTTTGTGAGCGAGAATCGCGCATCAGTTGTTTAAGATTACCGATACTATTAACCGCTACTGTGATTTCTGCAGGATTAGTGTCTGTATCGGGTTTTTTGTCGCAAGCAGGTTCTTCTTGATAAGGATTTTGCAGAGGGCTCAATGCACCGGGTTTATCCAGTTCTGTTGAGTCTTTAACGCGAAATCCTTCGGGAATTTGTTTTACAAAATGTACCGTGCCGCGAATACCTTTAAGATCAGATATCGGTTCACCTTGAGCTAAGCGATGGGTGATCTCAACAATTTGGCGCTCTGCATTACCATAGACCAATAAATCTGCTTTTGAATCTAAAAGCACTGATTTACGGACTTTATCAGACCAGTAATCATAATGGGCAATACGTCTTAAGCTGGCTTCAATGCCACCTATAATAATCGGTACATCTTTATAGGCTTCTCGGCAGCGGTGAGAATATACATTAACTGCGCGATCTGGACGTTTACCAGCTACACCATCAGCGGTGTAAGCATCATTTGAGCGGATTTTTTTATCAGAGGTGTAACGGTTAACCATGGAATCCATGTTGCCACCGGTTACGCCAAAAAATAAATTAGGTCGACCTAATGGGGTAAAATCTTTAGCGCTCGTCCAATCTGGTTGCGAAATAATGCCGACTCTAAAACCTTGAGCTTCTAGAAGTCGTCCGATTAATGCCATACCAAAACTGGGATGATCAATGTACGCATCGCCAGTCACCAAAATAACATCACAACTATCCCATCCCAATGCATCCATTTCTGCTCGGCTCATAGGTAATACGGACGCTACACCGAAACGATGTGCCCAGTATTTACGATAGCTAAAAAGTCCGGGAGGAGGGGTTAAAGCAGAGGCGCTCATTTTTTTATCATGGAGTTAAAGGTGCTGGCATTATGTTTTTTAAGGTCTCTTAAAAAAGCGGTAAATTCTAATTGGTACTGATCTTCAAGCTCTATAGCTCTTAACCTTAAATCTTTTAGTGTATGGGTTGGTGAATAGTCATTAAAAGCGAGGGCAATAATATTCGATTTATCGTGAACGGGTAAAAAGAGGGTCTGCCAATTAAATACGCGACCTAGCCATAATGATATTTGCTGAAACTCTGGATTGCTGGTTCCACCCCATAAGTTCATTATCAGTATGCCGTCTTTTTTTAATAAGGCTTTACACGCGTCAAAAAATGCTTCGCTTCGCACGGAAGGGGCAACACCTTCATGATCGAATGCATCAATGAATATCAAGCTATAGTGCTCTCTATAAGTTTCATAACGTTGGCGAATATAGTCACCCCCGTCATCTATGACTATTTTAAGCCGTGGATCTAAAGGTAAGCCGAAATAGCTACGGGCAATTTTAACGACACCTTTTCGATATTCAATTACTTTTAAGTGGCAGTCGGCAAAGTGTGACAATAAATGTTTCGTTAAAGAACCACCGCCTAAGCCTACTAATAAGGCATGGTCTAAGGTGTCTTTAAATAACAACCAACTGGTCATTGCTCTAACGTAACTTAAATGTAATTTATCAGGCTCAGCTAAAAAGATGCTACTTTGCTTAGATCGTGTCCCAAAATGTAAGGATCTAACGCCTTTTTGTTCCACAATTTCTATAATGCCTTCGTCATCATAGCTTTCGTGAATAAGATGGCCTTCGTATTTGAACATGGCTTTGTGACGAACGTGTCAGCAAAATTTAACAATTAGATATTATTATACACGAGGTTGATAATTAACCGACGTGATACGTAGGAAATACGATGATTAATGCCGGGCATGATTGTTTTCATTTTAAGGTACTTTGTCGATGATTTATTGCTTAACTTGATACAATCCTTCTGGTATATTGCACTGAGTATTTGTTTTTACACAAAAAAGGGGGTGGTATGGAAGAGTTAATATTTGTATTATTGGTTATATTTTTGGCTTATGTTGCTTATCAAGTGGTCAATGAGGGCAAAGAGACTTCAACAAAAGAAGAATCAAAGCCAGAAGCGGCTTCAAAAACTAATTTGGCTGCAGCAGTAAAATCTGAAACAGTGGTTCCAGCTAAAAAACCGACTACTATTAAACCTAAAGTCATTAAAAAAGCGACACCGAAAGTAGTCGCGGCTAAAGTTGAAACACCTAAAGCTAAAGTAGCGGCAAAAGTAGAAGCGCCTAAAGTGGTTGCTACAGAGCCTGCAAAAAAAGGTTTAAAGAATCCGTTAACAGGTGAGGTGGCTACTACTTATAGCAACTATCGTTTTACTAAACGTTGGATAAAAGATGCTTTGGTTACAGAAGGTTTATTAGATCAAGTTTATAAAAATACAGATTTAACTGATGCGGTAGAAGCTAACATTAAAGCGGCTATTATTAAATTAGAAGCATTGGATAACTATAAGCCTTAATCTTTTTATCGTGAAAGACCAGCCATTTATTTTTGATCAAATTCACATTGAAGTTGCTCGTAATGCAACGGATGACTTCAATTTATTTCATGATAAACATAAGTGGCTACAAATAACCCATAACCCTTTTAAAGGGCCTATCGTTTTAGGTTATCAACTTAATACGTTAATAGAATATCAAATGCAGTTGTATCGAGCTGCTCACCATGAAAATCAGATTATTGCAGAAAATAATCTACGTTTTAGTAATTATCAAATCACTTTTGTTAACGCGGTTCGCCCCAGAACACCCGTTTATCTGGACATAAAAAAAACGCTGATTAAAACTATACCTAACTTAACCTTGGGTAATAGAATCTCTATGAAGTCTGATGACAAAACAGTGTTATTGGGTTTTAAAAAAGAAACACAAATACCGCTATTTCTGGCGGATACTGATTTAAGTAAACTACCTAATCTTAATGAAATAGATGATTTAACGATGGTGCCTGGTACAGATTATTTTCTTAAACGTAAGTTTATGAATAATGGATCAGTCAAAAACTTTTTGTCAGGTTCTTTAGCAGAACAATCGGATTATTTTGATGAATTAGCGCATATAGCACATTATCCTGAAATTTTTCCTTGCAGTTTAAGTTCTGGAGCCTTGTTAGAAAAAGCGCAATTAGAAAATCATGATTTTAAGTTAAACCCCATGGTCTATACGTCACATGAGATTTCTGTGGATAGACAGTATGTAGGACAATTAAAAAACAATGACCGTCTGCATATTTTGGTAAAACAATTACCAGAATCAAGGGAAAACACCTTGAATCATACCAATATCTTACAAAGAACTTATCATTGTTATGGCTTGTTAGAGAATAACGAAGTGTTATTTAGAATGACTATGAATTTAGTACCTCTTAAAGAGATTCTCAAAAACTTAGGAAAATCTCTTTAAGGTAGACAGCTTACTTAAGCTTACACAATATTCAGTTCATTCGCTCGACCCATACATAAGCGTTGAAAGACACGTGCGGCACTGATGCCATTAATCACAAAGGCAATAGTGATAGGCATCGCAAACCATGGTCCTTGGTTGCTAGCATGGGAGAGCAATAAGTCTTCCCCTAAAAACGCGGGTGATATAGGAAATCCTACCAGTCCTAGAAAACTTAAAAATAGTAATAACGATAATCTAGGCTGAGTTTCAGCAAAGGCGCGATAAGCAAAAGGAGTCGCTGCAAAGTTATCATTTTTAAGTAGTTTCATTAGAACTACGATGCCTAATATCCATGCTGGAATAATGCCACTGGCAAATATGCCTACATCAAATAGAGCCTCTGGATTTAAAAACCAAATCGCCACACCCGCTAATATTGAGCTTAAACCAATCGCATTCCATACGCCAATAGGGTTATGTTTAATGCTGAATGCACTTAATGAAGTCAGTACCATTAAAGCTGAAACTGGAATTGCAATGTATTCTGTTCCTGAACGAGTAGCAAGAATAACGAGTCCAAATAAAGCAAAGGTAGAGCAACCATAGATTAGCTTTAATATGGGCGGTGTTTTGTTAATCCATACGCCTATACTTTTTAGTGGGTGCCAAAGGATTGATCGAACCAACAACTCTAAATTACCTTCTTGTAGAGAAAAGACATACAAGGTGTTTTGTAAAACTTCGGGTAATACGTTTCGCAATGAAGCGGGTAAAAACTGAAAGCGTGAATGACTATCTTGTATATAAAAGTCACTGTCTGTTGAGCCTTCAACGCGCAACATATGTACTACGATAGATGGGGACACCAAAAGTTGGTAGCAGCGCAAAAAAGCATTACCAACGAAGTGGAGTAACACAAGATCATTTAATCCTAATGCCAATTCCATAAACATAAACCCTACTTGGGTAATAGAGGCATAAGCCACTTTACCTTTAATGTTGGATTGAGTTTTCTCAGATAGGCTGGCGATAATAACGGTGAGTAAACCGATATTAAAAACGCTTAAGCGCGTTAAATAGTAATACGACCATATAGGTTCTGTTCTAAATAATAAAAACACCCCTAGATGGACTGATAATGCGCCATAGAATATAGCACTTGAGGGGGTGGGGCCTTCCATTGCTCTGGGTAGCCAAAAACAGAAAGGGAATTGGGCAGATTTACCGGAGGCTGCTATCAAGATTAAGGTAGAGACTAACCATAGGGATGCATAGCCCGCAGGCGGCATGGAAGGGTTGTTAAATAAGTCGGCGAGTTCACTGAAGTGTTGGCTCTCGTGAAACAGTAAGTGACTCATCCATGCGCCTAATAATAAGCCGATGTCACAAAACCGATAGATAGTGTAGGCGCGTAAAGCGTTACGCACGGGTTGTACGCGGTGACGGTAAAAAGCGATGAGTAAGAAGGAGGAAATCCCGACTATTTCCCAGCCCGCGAATAAGATATCTATAGTGCCTGATAAAACTACCATATTAAGGCCAAAAGCAAAGCTAAAGATGGTCATAAAGAAGCGTTTATAACCTTCTTCTCTGTGTAAATAAACGCGGCAATATTTGACGATAATCGAGAAGATTGCCCATACACAAAACAAGTAAACGGCACCGATTTTATCTAGGTAAAAAATGATCGGAAAGCGATAATCGGCCGTTTGATAAAGGGTAAACCATTCAAACTCATGGCTCGGAAACCCCGCAAATCCCCAAATTAATAATAAAGTAATGATACTAATACCCATAGCATGGGTAAACCAAAAGCTAATGTTTGCTATTTTTTGTTCATTTTTCTCAGATAAAAAAATCAACAGAAAGCCTAAGAAGGGTAAACCTAAGCTGGTTAAGATTAATCCGTTCATGCATGGCTCCTAACAAATTGGTGTACAGGTATAGTAGTGACTTTACCCGCTAAAATGTTCGCTGATGTATCGGCTGACGGTACGATGCTACTGTCTGGAAGTGTAACTACTTCCCAACCTTTAGCAGAGTATAGGGCGAGTTCATGGGTGTCTGGGTGACAAGAAACTACTCGCACCCATTCGTTATCTAACCATTCTTTAAGTGCGCCTAGTTTTCCTACAGTTTTATCTACAATTTCTTTGCCTTGTTCTATTACGATTAATAAACGCGCGGGTTGGTGAACTTCTATCATTTGATGAGGTAGACCGGTTCTTAAATCACCTTCTACGCCGTTAGCAACGCCGAGCAAGCCAATAACGTTATGTGGCAATTTAGTGCCCGCACCATAAACTGAGTTATCAATTCGTGAGAATAAATACTCCAAATTAATACCACCACAGACAGGAATAACCGCACTTAGGATTTTGGCCATAACGTCTCCTTCGGCATCCGTGTTTGGATCATAGGAATGTAAGAACGCTCTACGGTCCATAAAAAAATCACGGGTTAATTGACGTCTACCGACAATGGCGTAAAGATTATTTGAATGATTGTATTCGGGTCTGGGTTCAAAAATAGAGGTAGCACGTTCTCTAACATGGTTATGAGCAATGGTATTGCCTTGCTTTTGGGGTGCCAATTCAAACCATCTGCAACGTTCCGCGGCATTACGATCTAACGCTTCTGTCATATTTGCTTGAAAGGCAGGCAAATTAGGTGCGGGGTGCTGATCAAGTAAATGTAGATCAAAATAAGTGATTTCATCACGGCTAGTGTTGTGTAAAGCCGCTACGAAACGTGTGCTATTTGGAATATCAATGCCGCGTTCACGTAAAATTTCACGAACAGGTTCATGGTTGGCCATCCAAGCAAATGCTCTTGCATTCGGAGCGCCTGGTTTACCTGAACAAGCACCGCAATCATAAGCTGCAAAATGTGGATTGTTAACGCTACTAGAGCCATGGGCTATAACTACAACTAAGGGAGCAAAGTGATCCGTTAATCCAATATTTGTTAATAGCCCTGTCAATTTATCGGCCATTTCAGTTAAAGAGAAACCTAACAGATGCCCCTCGGGTGTAGGTTCATCAGACTCTCTTAATAAATGCAGTTGAGAGTGAGTATCCACTTCGCTTAATGCTCTAATTTTAGGGAGCTTTGAGCCGGGGCTAAAGACATCCCAAGCCATTCTTGCAGCATAACCCAGGCCTAAAGTTTGGGTATAAAACAAGCCTCTCAACATAGAGTGAGCGGAGAAATGCATGTGTTTTATTTTCTTTAATTGAGGGTTAGATGTCGGTTTAGGTTTATCAGTCGATTCTGTAATTAAGTGCTTTGGGGTAATGATGTTTGGGCACTGTGCAACAGGATAGGCGTCATCCAAACCTTGGTAGAAGAAATCAATACCAAAAAAACCTGCCGCACCAAATGTTTCAATGGCGGGGTTTACTTCCTCTAAGTTTCGGCGAATAGAGCACTCTCTATCATCGATACAGAATAAGGCTTGTGCTTCTGGTAGATTCGGGTTGGGTTTTATTGGTTTACTGTTTTTAAGGGCAAGTAATAGCTCACTGTGTAAAGACCATTCCATGGCTTCATGCCATACTTTTAAGCGTAATGGAATTTTAGGGCTAATGGCACCTTCTTTGAGTAAAGGTGTGTTTTCTGGATGTGACACTTCTGAAATTGCAGTGAATTCATGCCCCTTTTTCTTGATTAAAAACGCTAGTTCTAAGCAAAGTTCGATGGCTATCAATTCTTTAAGAGAAATTTCTCGATAGGCAAGGAGGGTTTTGGGATTTTGTTCGATGACACTCACCATCCCAGACCAGCCTGGATGACCCAGTAGCATTTCTAATAAATATTGTTCGTAGAGAGTTTCATCACCGACTATTTTATTTAAACAGATGTTAATCACATCATCCAGTGATTTGTTCAATAAATTAAGGACAAACGGTTCATTGAGAGGATAGAGTGGAATTAAACTATTTTGAGCCAAACGTGTGATACATGCCCAAAAATGTTCTCCTTCTTTAGGTAAACTCCATCGACTAATACCTTGATCAAGAAAGTTGCTTAGGAGTCTGAATAATACAGGGTGAACTTGTGAGTTAAGATCAAACTCTAAATGGGTTAGCCAAGACGTTCTTATACCTTGATTGGCTAAAGAAACAGGGGGGTAATGCCCCGTTGGGTCTTGGTCAAAAAGACTAATTTTAAGTTTTTCTTGAGTTTTCGCGTCACAACCTGCGTGATCTAATGCCCAAGTCAGCGCATTTTGTTTAATACGGCCTTCTTGATATAAATTTTGATAGTACTCTAGGGCTAAATAACTTCGTGCGCCAAAAATTTTGGCAGCAATAGCCACGCCCTCATGAAAGGGGTGGTCTTGTACGGCATGTAATGTGTTGTGATGAATGAAATCTTTTAGAGGACCTTGAGCAGGTAACCAATGGGATATGTGCGCTATTGAAGCATCAATATTAAAAGCTTTGTGTAAAGCTGCTTCAGCATCTTCGTGAAAAACCATATTATTTTTCAACCTCAGTCATGTTATTGCATAAAGTGATTTTATAGAGCATCTGAAATGTCTAAAATCTGGAGTATCACTAATACCATGCATTAAACGAGCCAGATTCGTTAGGTTGTGAGACGTAATTCGCTACGAATAGGTAATTTATTGATATGTTGATGGTTGTTAGTTTGGGTTAGCGTATGTATGTGGTTAGGTTCTTCAGGAACCCAGATAAGAGAGTGGGGTCGAAAGTGAGATGTGCTTGTTTTTTGTGCAAATAAACCGAATTTTTCGGTTTAAATCCCCCAAAGGGTTACCATTATAATTTCGAATTTATTCAAGTTAATGGTTGGAGGTTATGTGATCAGCCAATTGCACGATATGGCCTCGATCATCATAAAACACGGTGATGAGTTTCGCGTTTCTGCAGTTTTGGAGCTCCGTGTTTTTAACTTGATAAAACTCACAAATGTCTTCGTCGGTCACAACTGTTTTAGCCGTCTTTTTAATATAACGGGTTAATAGGTTTCTATAGATAATCCATACAATCCAAAGCCCTGCCATGATTAATAGGGTAATAAAGTAGATCTCTAAAAGTTCTAAAAGACTTTTGTAACCACCAAACCAACGCATTTCATTGATCATTTTTTTGTCGCCCAATACCCAGCTGGTTAAAGTGACTAAAGGGATTAATAAATAAATCCACATGGCCCAACAGATTAGCCAAGCGAAAAAAGCACCTAGGCGTTTTTGTATACTTTGTAATTGGGGGGCATTGATGATGTAAGCTCTCATTTATGTCTTAAACCTCTATCAACTGTCACCCAAATAGCACGTTGTCCGCGTTTCTTTAGTACTGCTTTAATGGACCCAAATATAGTGGTACCGACATTCATTAACCAGTACACAATTGGATACCAGACCATCCAATAATAATATTTTGCAACGCCACCGGTTTTTTCTTCGTAATGTGAATCGATAAATAAACTGACTCCAAACTGAATAAGACAGGTCAAGCTTAAGAGCATGCTTGTCCAGCTAGGGCTTAAATCATGTAATGATTTAAGCGTGGACTCTGTCAGTAATTCAAACGGAGCAAAGATTAAATGCATCAGAATTAAGAAGGCCCAGATGACGCTGATTAAACATTCACTGTATAAAAGCCACATGCCGCGTGAAGACCAGCGAAATAATTTATTAAAGTAACGGAGTAGTACTTCTGTGCCGCCTTGCGCCCATCGGGATCTTTGTTTCCAAAGGCCTTCTAGGGTTTCTGGCATGAGCACCCAACATAAGGCATTCGGTTCAAAGTAGATAGACCAGCCTGCGAGCTGTAGCTTCCAGCTAATATCAATGTCTTCTGTAACCATGTCATTGCTCCAGTACCCCACTTGATGCAAGGCTGATTTACGAAAACCAGCAATAACGCCTGATACTGTAAATATCTGTCCATAAGACCGTTGTGCTCTTTTAATCATCCCAACAATAGCTGAAAATTCACCCACTTGAATTCGACCTAAAAGGGTAGAGCGATTTCTAATTCTAGGGTTACCTGTGACTGCCCCTACTTTAGGATTATCTAAAAAGTGCTTAACCATCCATGCACAAGCTTCTGGCGCTAAGAGAGCATCACCATCAATACAGACGAGTATTTCACTATTAGCAATTAGAGCACCTGCGCGCAGCCCCATCGCTTTACCTTGGTTTGTATGCAAGTTAACGACCCGCAACTTTTCATGCTTATTCGCTAGTTCTTGCAAGATGTCGAGAGTATTGTCTTTACTGCCGTCATTGATAGCAATAATTTCATAGTTAGGGTACTTTTGATGCAACAATATATCGATGGTTTCACGAATGTTGGCGGCTTCGTTATAACAAGGAATTAGAATTGAAACAGGTGGATATTCTTTTAATTCAGGCAAATGTTCAGCATTGCCTGTGTTACGCCATTCGAATCTGAAGTAAAAAATAAGCGCACCAAACATCCACACATAGGCCATAAATAAAGGGTAGTAATAGATAAACCCTTCTATGTTGGCATCTATAGGTGTCCATAAACTGACGAGTGTATGCCAGTGCGATTGGATTGAGTCAGTCCAGTATTGCAAATTAAAAGTCATTATTGATGTGTATCTATCTTAAGGGATATCGGGGACTGTAAATTTTTCTTGTAAGTCTTTTAATGTAGGATGATTTTCAAAGACATTATCAGGGTAATAGCCAATATGTTTAACACCGTGTTTTTGTAATAAATTAACTTGGCCTAAAAAAGTTTTCATCGGTATTTTTTGGGCGTTCTTCCAATCAACTGTTTGTAATTCAAAGACCGTTTTATTTAAACCATATCGATGCGTGGCAGCTTTTTTTACGAGGTCTGTCAGCCATTCGGTTGGATTCTCTGCTTCTTCCATAAAGGGCATAGCTTCGATTGCGACATAGTCATAATGCGCTAAAAAAGAATCGTAGGATTGGGCGAACCATTCTTCACTGAAAGGTTTTATTAACGGTAAAGAATAAAAGTTTCTTGCGGTTTTAATGCCCGGTCTGTAAAAGCGAACTCTATTAGCCAATGCATCTGTAAATTGGTTAATCAATTCTGTTTTGTGTTCACCCCAACTTAAACTCAGTTTTGGATTCTTATGTATCACGTCAAATTCAGTAGGAAATCCCCAGACTTCTTTACTGTATTCTAAGGCCAAAGGTGATACGTCTTCAAAATCTGATAAGATGCCATCATCATGAAATAACAAGCCATCAAAGTTACAATAGATAGCTAAATCTTCATAAATATCGGTAATATATTGACGCGCTTCTGGGTTAAAAGGAGAGAGTCGCGTGTAAATGTGGCTGGAGCTTTGAGGTTTACCATCACGCCATTCTTTAACATACCAAGATTCTGGTATGTCATCTTTTTGATACGCCAAAATAGGCATCCACGCATAGACTCTTACATCAGCTACTTTCTTTAATTGCCAAGCAACGCGATTAAATAAATCAGCTTTAACCGGTAAGTGTCGATTAGGAAAGTACAAAGCATCCGCATTACCGTCGCCATCAGGATCTGCATATGCCTGTAAATAGACTGTAGTAATACGCATATCTTTAATGCGTTGAATTTCAATGTCAATGTTATGGTTAAGTTGCTCTGGATCTGTGTCATACAGATAGTCCATATCTATATGGGCTATGCGTAATGGTCTATCCGCTCTGAGTTTTGACACAATCGCAGCAAATTCTTTGATGTTAGGATTATCTGCGATCAGTAAGCGTTTTAAATTTCCTATATCGGCTAAGGTGTTAGCACCATCAATCAAACCCATAGTCATGGGCATGCCCGCCTTGCGAGCGGCCATGAGTGTTAATTGATTGTATTCACCATACGGCCAAACCATCACTCTAGGCCTTACACCGGCATGTTGAAAAATAAGATTAGCGCTTTTTATTAAATCATTTTGGATTCTTTCTTGGTAATCGGTTGCTGATTCATAAATGAGCATGGGATCATCATAAACACGTGTCACTGCGGCGGCTTGGGTATTACCTTGTGGGTTACCTAATACGCCCCTATGTAAGTCAAAACTGTGTGAGGCTATTTCTATTAAACCGGATTGGGTTAATTCTTTAATCTGAGCCCAATTCATTAAGGGTTTTGTGGGTTTATTCTCATCAGTATTTTCACCCATCCAACTTCCTACTAATGAAACGGTGGCAGGGTAGTGATGTTTTTTTAAGAGAGGGAATGCTCGGGTATAAAAACTTTGGTAGCCATCATCAAAGGTAATGACAACGGCTTTATTAGGTAATGTGTATTTACCTGCAGCCGCATCAAAGATTTGTTGAACACTAATGACTTTGTAGTTATTTTCTTTTAGCCATAGTAATTGTTCTTCAAAGTGTTTTTGGCTTAAATCGACGGCATCTTCTTCAGTGCTTTTGTTGTCGATAATGTCGTGATAGTTAAGTACTAAAAAGCTCGATTCTTCGGCTATAGCATTACTTATAAAGCAGCTTAGACATAATCCTAAGATGATTCTTTTAAGGATAGGCATTGGCGTGTTAGCAAAAAAATGAGTCATGCAGTGGGAGGCAAAATGAAGTTTGAATGAGTACAATGTATTTTGAAAGATGTTTAACTCTGCTACTGATTGCTTAACAGATAGAGACTTATATTATCCTAATAAGTTCTATTCGGTGACTTAATAATTTTATGTTGTTAAAACTTAAGAAAATCATCCAAATTTTGTACACTAATCGGGTTTTGTTGCGCTAACAACTTATCATCGAAAGTATTATAGCCCCACAATGCGAAGATGAGCTTTATAGAAGATAATTCATCTGTTTTGATGACATTAATCAGCGTCGGTAAACGATCTTCAACAAAGATAATAGTTTGCTCAGGATGAGCATTTAAAAGCATTTTTAAGACTTCGGGTTTGTTCATATTACGATCTAAACCAAAGATACGGCTATCATCTAATTCAATTGAATTGGCCAGTAAGATTTGTTTTACAAAGCGTTCTTGTTTAGTGGTGACTATATACCAAGTACTTAGCTGACTTAATTTTTGTAGCTTAGAGGCTATGTCCGTAAATAAAGGATTTTTATTAATCCATTCGGCAAGGTCGCGATCTATCCATTTATCTCGAGTTTTACCAAATAACTGTTTTAAATCAGTAGTGGTCAGCTGAGTTTCCTCTAGTAGTTTTTGAATCAGTGCTGCGTAGTTTTCATAAATTTCTGATATAGCTGTTTGTTGGTAAAGCAAACGCATCGCGAGTATGGCTTCATAACCTGTTTCTATAATAGGGCGGACTAATTTAAATTGTTCAATCAAATCTGTTGGCGTAGTGAGTGGCATATCTTTCCAAATACTACAGCCCGCTTTCCAGCCTGTTATAGCTGTTTCAACTGCGCTGTCACAGATAACACCATCAAAATCGAGTGCATAAATGCTTGAACTGTTCATGATAAGTTTATTTTTTTACTAGAGTTAAGACGTAGAAGTGTTTTTGTAATTAATAATGATAGCGGTTTTTTCAGCTTTGCTAAGTTTTTTAATGGCCATTTCACGTTTTGTCGCAGAACTTCGATTATGCCCGGTTTCTAAGTAGGCTAATTCTTTGGGGCTTCTATTTCTAAAATACTTTGCGCCTAGCCCAGTAGTGTGTTGATTAATGCGTCTATCAATATCAATCGTTATGCCTGTATATAAGGACTCATCACTACACAGAATAATATACACAGACCAGTTCATGCGTGGCTTTTAAACATCGATTATTGAGTGCGGCTATTCATTAACTTAAAGTATTCACTTTCGGCAAATATCTCAAGTTTATCTTCAACTCTATCTAAATAAACAATGCCTTGTAGATGATCAAATTCGTGTTGAAAAATTCTGGCAACAAAGCCAGTGAGTCGAGCGGTGATTTGTTGGTCATTTAAATCTGTATAAGTGATTTCAATGTCTGTGTAGCGGGGCACTAATGCTCTGATACCCGGAATACTTAAACAGCCTTCCCAATCTTTTTCAGTGTCATCTGAAATAGGCGAAAAGCTCGGGTTTATCATCACGGTGGGCTCCATTAACGGTGCATGCGGGTAGCGCGCTGAAGGTCGTGAAGCGACAATAATAATGCGTTTTGAAATGCTAATTTGAGGTGCCGCAATGCCAACACCTTGCGTTGAGGCTAAGGTGTCACGTAACGCGGTGATCAATGCAAGATTATCTGCACTATTGGTGTGGCACATTGTATCTGCTTGTTGGCGCAGAACTTCTGCGCCTAATTGAGCAATTTCTCTAATATCGGTCATTAAGGTGCTTGTAATTCATTAAGAATAGCCGTTTGTGCTTGTATTGGAGCATCACTACTATTGTTTAAAAGTTGTAAATAGCTGCCATCTGATTGCAATAACCAGGCTTGGGTATTATCCTTTAGATATAAATTTAAATCATGCAGAATACGGTTGTATAGTTTTTTACTTTCTATGGGAAAGCAAATCTCTACTCGTCTAAACATATTTCGATTCATTAAGTCTGCACTAGATGCATAAACTTCTTGGTTACCATCATTCGCAAATGCATAAATTCTAGCATGTTCTAAAAAGCGGCCAATAATAGCGCGGACTTCAATGTTTTCAGAAACTCCGGGGATGCCCGGTCTTAAGCAACATACTCCTCTCACCATGAGTTTAACTTCCACTCCCGCTTGAGATGCACGATAAAGCGCTTGAATGGCTTGTTCTTCAACAATTGCATTCACTTGTATGATTATTTGAGCCGGTTTTCCATTTTTCGCATGCGTGATTTCACGCTCTATTTTTTCAAGAATGCCTTTATGTAAAGTGAAAGGCGACTGCAGCAGTTTATTTAATTTAGTTACTTTTCCTAAGCTAGTAAGTTGGGCAAATACACGTCTGACATCTTCGCCGAGTTCTTTATCACAAGAAAATAAACCATAGTCGGTATAAAGTTGTGCTGTTTTCGGATGGTAGTTGCCTGTGCCTAAATGTACATAATTACGAAGTTCTTTGCCTTCTCTACGAAGAATCAAACACATTTTGGCATGTGTTTTATACCCCACAACACCATACACTACATGAACAGCAGCTTCTTGTAATTTAGAGGCTAAATCAATGTTAGCTTTTTCATCGAAGCGCGCTCTTAATTCAATAACCACAGTGACTTCTTTACCCGCACGTGCGGCTCTAATGAGCGCAGCAACAATAGGTGAGTCCGAGCCAGTGCGATATAGAGTTTGCTTTATCGCAATTACTTCAGGTGAGGCGGCGGCTTGGCGTAAGAATTCAACAACCGGAGAGAATGACTCAAATGGGTGGTGCAATAGAATGTCATTACGTTTTATGGCCGCAAAGATATCCTTGTTACGCGATAATTGTGAAGGAGTGCTGGGTTTAAACGGGATAAATTTAAGATCAGGTCGATCTACTAGGCTATTAATCTCTTGTATTCTATTGAGGTTGACAGGTCCGTTGACTAAGAAGAGTCGATCTTGTTTTAACTCAAAACGGTCTAATAAAAAGTTAACCGTATCTTCAGGGCAGGCAGCATCAATTTCTAAACGCACCTCGTCACCGTAGTTACGCATGGCTAACTCACCTTGCACAGCCAGTAATAAGTCATCGATAGCATCATCATCCACAAAGAAATCACTGTTACGTGTGACCCTAAACTGATGACAACCTTTAACCGTCATGCCAGTAAACAATTCGCTAACAAAAGCATGAATAATAGACGATAAAAATACGAAATCGTGTGGGCCGCTTTGTGTTTCTTCAGCAGGCAACTTGATAACACGAGGTAAAGATCTAGGTGCTTGCAATATAGCTCTGCCACTGTTTCTTCCAAAAGCATCTTTACCTGTCAGCGATATAATAAAATTTAAACTTTTATTGAGTATGCGTGGAAATGGATGTGCAGAATCTAGCCCTACAGGTGTCAGAATCGGTAAAAGTTCATTGTTAAAATATTGAGTGATCCATTTAAGCTGATCTTCTGACCATTCATTACGGCGAATAAACCGAATGTTTTCTTCGCTCAGTTGAGGAATTAAAATCTCATTAAGCACTTGGTATTGTTCTTCAACCAACTGATGAGAATGAATAGAGATTTGCTCTAACTGTTCTTTGGTCGTTAAACCATCTGGGCCCATTGCTTTAGGATCAATAGACGCCATTTCTAAGATACTGGCCACGCGCACTTCAAAAAACTCATCTAGATTAGAGCAAGAAATACACAGATAGTTAAGGCGCTCTAATAAAGGGACGGATTCATTTTTAGCTTGTGCTAATACCCGCTTATTAAACTCTAATAAACTCAGATCGCGATTAATATAGAGTTCTGGGCTTTCTAGGTTGATGGCTTCAGCGTTTTCGATAGGGTCCATTTTAATCCTTAACTTTTCGGGGATAACACCGGTAATAAAAACATGTCGATCACTCATCTGTACGATATTAAAATTTAATTCTGCTTGCGCTAATTGTGCTGTTATCTCTTTAAGGCTAAAAGCCGCCAGTAAAGAATGATAGAAGTCGTTTTTTAATATGTCAGGTTCATTCTTAACGTAGGTCTCAACTAACTGTCTTGCTTCATCATCATTCGCGGGGCGAATGAGATCCATGATGATAACGCGAGTCCCTGGTTTTGAATATTTTATTACGCTCTGCCAAAGTGTCTTAGGGTCAGGTAAGTGGTGTAATAAACTATTACTAAAAATTATCTCATAATTAGATTGCGGTAATGTGACATGGGGTAAGAGTCCGTGCACAAAGCTAATTCTGTCATTCAGTTTGGGTTCAATGATTGATTTTGCATAGTTCAACATGGGCTGTGAACCATCAACAGCATCTAATTTACAGAGAGGAAATGTCCTAGCAAAACGGAAGCTGATATCGCCAGGTCCACATCCCAAGTCTAAGGCATGACCATTAAACTCTGGGTCATTAATAAAGTCAGCGAGTAATTGGATAAATTGGCCATGAGGGACATCAAAATTAGCCTCGGCATACGCTTTGACTTGTTCATCGTCTTCCATTAACTCAGGTTCTAAAACTCTATTCATTAAAGCCTCTTAAGCCTTGTAATCCCCCGGTATGAATGGCAATAATGCGTTGACCCGGTTTAAAGGTGTGTTTGCTGATTAGATTGTAAAGTGCATACAGCATTTTACCAGTATAAATGGGCTCGAGTACTATTCCTGTGATCGCTGCAAATTGTTTAATGAAACACATCAGTTCAGGTGTTGTTTTCGCAAAGCCGCCAAAGTGATAATTTAGATTAATCTGCCAGTTAGAATGAGGTGCAGGGAGTAGCGCATTAACATCATCTATTAAGAAATGGGCGTTTTTTAAAGCTGCAAAACCTATTACAGATGTATTGTTAGGTGTTGCATTAATCAGGCCTGCTAAAGTGGCACCTGTGCCGCAGGGTGTACAGAGTATGTCATAAGGCTGATTGATTTCTTTTACTAATTCAGCAACGCCTTGAAGGGCTAATGGTGATGCGCCCCCTTCAGGTAACCAATATTCGTTGGGCTTAAGGCCGGGTAATGAAAAGTGATCTTGATAGTCTCTTAATGCTCTATAAGCAGAACGCGAGATATAAGAGAGTTGCATGCCCCAATCTTGTAGGTCTTTTAAAGTGTCGGTTAATGTTTCAGGCTGTTCGCCTCTGATGAAGCCGTGGGTTTTTATATTTAAGAGTTTGCCGGTGTAAGCTAAAGCGTGTAAATGGTTAGAGTGCGCGCCACCCATGCTAATAATCGTATCTTTGCCTAAGTTTAAAGCGTCATTTAGACTGTATTTGAGTTTGCGCCATTTGTTGCCAGAAATAATAGGGTGTAATAAATCATCACGCTTTAACCATAACTCAATACCGTATTTGAGTAATAGTGGGTCATTAATGGGGCTAAGGGGAGAAGGGGTGAATAAGTTTTCTAAGTCTCTAAGTGCGGAGTGCGAGGAGGATGGGGTCATTGGTTTTACAAATGAGATTATTAAGCGCTGTTATGAGTTGTCCTATAGCGCAAGAATATCATTAATGTAAGAATCAGACTTTAACTCTTAATGAAGAGAAGGTAAGTATTGTGGTTTTTATACTTTATTATTCAGTCTATAAACCTAAAGACTGTCACGATTATTAATCGCGACAGTCTTTTTTGTTTAATATCATGAAAGTTGAATGGTGTTTATAGGTTTGCGGTTGACTTTAATATAACTTGCTATGGCGGTTACAGCAAAGAAGGTGGAAGACAGTATAAATTCGCCGTTAATAAAGCTAATTAGGCCGACTACAAAAACTGTCCCTATTAAGATATCTCGGGTTAGTTCGTTCATAAAAAATCCTCATTGATTTGATAGGTTTTTAATACTGCGACTGAACTATAGCGCAGGCTTATATTGTTTACAATGCCACTAAATATAGAATTATTATTTCTTTTTAATAAACAATAAATGAGTGGTTTTTTAAATAAATTTAGTTATAATTCATTAGATTACTTGACCTGAAGTAAGTCTTGCCACTGCGTAGTGTAGTTGGGTGAGATTAAGTCCGCTTTAGGTTTCCATGATTTATCAAAGCCCGTGGCTGCAATAGCCATTTTTTTTGGGTAGCGTCTATTGATATTATCCATCACTGCCATTAGTGTTTTGTTCTCTGTTGTTGACTCATTTGTTTCAAGCGTAAATAAGTCTAATTGATTGTGGGTTAATGCATTCTGGATGTGGCTCAGTTGTATGCCGCATTTTTGATAGTGGTAGCCTGTTTTAAAAATTTCTTTTAATAGTTGATGGGCCTTACTAATAATAATTCGCGTATCTTGAGTGGCGCTAGTCAGATGGATACTTGCAGAGCGTTGATATTGAGGTTCTTGCGGGTTAAAAGGACTGGTTCTAATAAAGATACTGATACAGCTTGTGACGGAGTTTTGCTGTCTAAGCTTTTCTGCTGCGCGACTACAGAATTCGGCTAAGGCTTGAGATAAGGTATTAAAGTCTGTTAAACGTCGACTAAAACTTCTAGAACAAACAATTTGCTGTTTATTAGTCGGCGACAGGTCTAGCTCAATACAAGACACGCCATTCAGTTCTAGTACGGTACGTGCGACTACAATGTTAAACAGGCGTTGAATTCTATCGGGTGATTGGCTGGCTAAATCCCAAACGGTGTGAATATTAAGTTGATTGAGTTTCTTTGTAGTACGTGAGCCTATGCCCCATATTTCCCCTACCGGTACGATACGCATGAGTTTTTCTCTGCGTTTAATATCAGATAAATCAAGGACGCCTGCGGTTTTTGTCCATTTCTTAGCCGCAAAGTTAGCTAATTTAGCGAGGGTTTTATTAGGCCCCATGCCGACACAGACAGGGATTCCTGTCGTACGTAATACGGTTTTCTTAATTTGCTGCCCATACTTGTTCGAATCTTTCTCGCAAATGCCGGTTAAGTCTAAAAACGCTTCATCAATAGAATATATGTCTAGATGGGGGGTGAATTCTTCTAGGGTAGACATGACGCGAGCAGAGATGTCGGCATATAAAGTGTAGTTAGAAGAGAAGAGGGTAATGTTATGTTGTTTGATCAGGTCTTGTACTTGAAAAACGGGTACGGCCATTTTAATTCCCAAGTCTTTTACTTCTTTACTGCGAGATACGACACAACCATCGTTATTGCTGAGTACCATGACTGGTTTATGGCTTAGGTCGGGGCGAAACAAACGTTCACAGGATACATAAAAGTTATTGCAATCCACTAAGGCGATCAGTGGGGTCATGATAAAGCGTGAATCACATGGGTCACGACCCCCCAAATAATCATCTCGATTTCTTCATAGATGACAATGTCGGCATAGAGGGGGTTTTCTGCTTTTAAGTACCATTGATTATGTAGGCGCTCTAAGCGTTTTACAGTCAGTTCACCGTTTAAAGCACAAATGACAATTTTACCGCTGACGGCTTCTATAGAGCGATCCACGATTAAAATATCATTAGGATGAATACCCACACCTAGCATTGATTCACCTTGCGCCCTCACAAAAAAAGTGGCGGCTGGTTTTTGTATTAATAATTCGTTTAAATCTAGGTTTTTTTCAATATAATCATCGGCGGGTGAAGGGAATCCTGCGGCTACTTTACTGCTAAAAAGGGGAATCAGTAGTCGTTTTGGCAAGGTGGTCGGCACTAAGATTTTAAGGCAAGTCGCAGACATATAAGATGGTGGCTGTTGGGTAGCGTGATTAAAAGCAAATATTATTGTTTTCTTTTTGTTCTCTTTTTAAGCATTCTAAAGTAATTTGTTGGGTATGACAAAAAGTTTAAGGCCTGAGTATTAATGAAATATAGATTCATCTTCTTCGTTTTTTTTGTCTCATTTTTAGTGGGTTGTACGGTCGCGCCACCTAAACATCCAGACGACCTGTGTGCGGTTTTTAAAGAAAAAAGCAGTGATGATTGGTATGAGGATGCTAAAGAATCTGAGGATAAATGGGGAGTGCCGATTAATGTGCAAATGGCCATCATGCATCAAGAGTCTCATTTTGTTGCGGATGCACGGGCGCCGCGTATTTGGTTTTTAGGGTTTATTCCGTGGTTTAGGGAAAGCAGTTCTTATGGTTATGCCCAAGCCACTGATGGTACGTGGGATACCTATTTAAAGGATGCGGGGAGTTGGTGGTCTGATCGGGATGATTTTTCTGATGCGATTGATTTTATTGGTTGGTATGCCAATCGAAGTTATATCCGGTTAGGGATCGCTAAGTCGGATGCTAAGTATCAATATGTGGCTTATCACGAGGGTGTATGGGGTTATCGTAGTAAGCATTATTTAAAAAATGCACCTTTAAAAAAGGTGGCAGAAAAAGTGGAACGTCGAGCAAAAGTGTTTAAGCAGCAATTGTCAAACTGTAAAATGAATTAAATTTATAAGGTTTTTTTGATAAACTATGCGGCTTGTATTATTAACGGGCTGAATCGTGAAAAAAATTCAAACTCAAGTTATTTCAATTATTATCGTTATTCTTATAGGATTTACTATGTTTTCAATGGCAAATGCCACCTCACCAGAAGAAAATAAAGCGGCCGGTATCGCTTTCCTAGCTGAAAATGCAAAAAAAGCGAATGTTGTTACCACCGCAAGTGGTTTGCAATATGAAGTTATTACTGCGGGAACCGGTAGCGTATCACCTAAAGCGACAGATACAGTAACGGTACACTATAAAGGTACAACCATTGATGGTGCTGAGTTTGATAGTTCATATAGCCGAGGCGAGCCCGCTTCGTTTCCTTTGAACAGAGTGATTGGCGGTTGGACTGAAGGCGTACAATTAATGACAGAGGGTGCGACTTATCGGTTTTATATCCCTTCTGGTTTAGCTTATGGTGAGCAGGGTGCGGGTCGTGCCATTGGCCCCAATGCTACTTTGATATTTGATGTTGAGTTAATCAAAATTCAATAAACGATTGAATCACTAAGGCGTAAGATGCGGTATAAAGATACTGTGTCTTACGCCTTTTTTATGGGCTAATTTTATCCCTTCCTAAATTTCTTCCGCGTATCTATGTCCAATTATTCGTTATTTGCTACCACCCCCAAAGCCATGGAAACTTTGCTGACCGATGAGTTAAGGGCTTTAGGTATGAACCATATCAAAGCGACGATGGCCGGTGTGGCATTTGAGGGAGATTTGGAGGACGCTTATCGTGCTTGTTTATGGTCTAGAACGGCTAACCGAATTTTCTTAGTCCTAAGTACTTTTGTTGTTAGATCACAGGATGATCTTTATAAAGGTGTGCAAGGTATTAATTGGTTTGAACATATCAACCCTGAAGATACTTTTGCTGTGTCTTTTAGTGCAAAAAACTCCCCCGTTATTAACAATACACACTTTGGCGCTTTAAAAGTTAAAGACGCTATTGTAGATCAGATGCGTGATAAGTTTGGCGTACGTCCGAGCATTGATACTGAACAACCGAATATTCGTATTAATATTTATTTACAAGGGGATCAGGCGCAATTGAGTTTAGATCTTTCGGGTGAAAGTTTACATCGTCGTGGCTATCGTGATGTAAGCATTAAAGCGCCTATGAAAGAAAACTTAGCAGCAGCGATGTTATTACGGTGTGGTTGGCCGGCTATTGCAAACGAAAAAGGTTCCTTAATTGATCCTATGTGTGGATCGGGTACCTTATTACTTGAAGCAGCGATGATTGCCGCAGATTATGCGCCGGGTTTATTACGTGAATATTTTGGCTTTATCGGCTGGAAAAAACACGACGCCGCGTGTTGGAAGCGCTTAAAAACAGAAGCTTTGCAACGTCGCAAAGAGGGCATAGAAAAGTTACCGATTATTGTGGGTTTTGATCAAAATCGCCATACCGTTAATACGGCCTTAGCGCATATCGCTAATGCTGGTTTACAAAAAAAGATTCATGTAGAGCGTCGCGATATAGCCGATGCTCAACCCGCAGAGAGTTGGCAACCGGGCTTGTTAATATGTAATCCGCCTTATGGAGAGCGCTTAGGTGATGAAGAAGAAACTGCAGAGTTATATACAACGTTTGGTAATACTCTAAAAACTCAGTTTGTGGGTTGGAAAGCCGCGATGATTATTAGTAATCCTGAGTTGGGTTTTCGATTAGGCATACGATCAGAAAAGCCGATTACTTTTTTTAATGGCGCGCTGGAATGTAAGTTATTACGCTTTAATATCATCGAGAAAAAGTTCTTTATTCCTAAAGCGCGAAATCAAGAAGAGCGTATCGCTAATGTGATGGCGCTTAGCCAAAATAGCGCAGTTATTTCTGAGTCAACAGGGCCATCAAAAACAGCTTTAGAAGCCATTAAAAAACTTGAATCAGTCACTGAAAGTAAACCCTCAAAGCCCGTTTATGAGGCAGTTCATAAAGAGGATGTTGTTAGTGAAAAATCGGCAGTAGTTGAGCAGGCTGATGATAAGCCAGTGACTGCAATAGGTGCGATCGATTTTGCTAATCGCTTAAAAAAGAATATCAAAAAGCTATCTAAATGGGCTAAGCAAAACACTGTAACTTGTTATCGGCTTTATGATGCAGATTTGCCTGAGTATGCGGCGGCTGTGGACTTGTATCAGAGTGATAAAACCTGGGTTATCGTGCAAGAATATGAACCGCCCAAGACCATCGATCAACAAAAAGCCGATCAACGCTTAGCGGGATTGTTGGCAGAGATTCCTCGGGTATTAGGCGTTGATGCAGAGCAAGTCATCTTAAAGATTCGTCGTAAACAAAGAAACACCGAGCAATACGAAAAACACGGTGAACAAGGTCGGTTCCATTTAGTTGCAGAAGGCGGTTGTAAACTATTAGTCAATTTTGAAGATTATCTTGATACCGGTTTATTTTTAGATCACCGGCCTGTGCGTTTAATGATTCAGCAACACGCTAAAGATAAACGCTTCTTAAACTTGTTTGCTTATACCGGTAGTGCAACGGTTCATGCGGCAATGGGTGGGGCTAAATCAACCACAACGGTTGATATGTCTAACACTTATTTGCAATGGGCTAAAAATAATCTGGCTCAGAATAGTGTGGCAGGCACACATGAGTTTATGCAAGCCGATTGTTTAGACTGGTTGTCAGAGCAAGCGAGTCAAATTGATCACCCCACGTATGATTTAATCTTTTTAGATCCGCCGACATTTTCAAATTCAAAACGCATGGAAGATGCTTTTGATATTCAGAGTGATCATGTGCAACTCATTACGCATGCGATGACTTTGTTAGCCCCTAACGGCGTACTTTATTTTTCGACTAATTTTAGGAAGTTCAAGATTGATACTGAGGCGATGGCTGATTTTAATCTAGAAGATATTACGTTGAAGACTATTCCTGAAGATTTCTCTCGAGATTTAAAAATCCATTATTGTTGGAAGATAACTCATGTTGCGACGCGTTAAATTATTAGTTTCTGGTCGAGTGCAGGGCGTTTACTTTCGGATGTTTACGCAAAAGAAAGCCAAGCAATTGGGCATTAACGGCTATGTAAGAAACTTAGAAGATGGTCGAGTAGAGATCATTGCTGAGGCAGAATCAGAATTGCTGGATAAAATGATCGCTTGGGCACATAAAGGCCCGATTACCGCAAGAGTGGATCAAGTGGAAAGCGAAGATTTGCTAGTTGATGAGGCTTTTACGACTTTTGATATTCGCTAAGTAAGCCAAACTAGGGCTTAAAATCTGCTTGATGAATCACACCCATCTTAAATTCACTGTCTGTTACAAAATCACAGAAACGCTTATCAATAACACCTGCTTGGCTGAGTTCTTGTAAGTTCAGATTTTGATCAATAGGGGTAGATTTAACTAGAGTCAGTCGTTCTGCAGAGAGTTTATTGGCTAACCACGCTGCCAAGCTATCAGAGGTAATATCCCAAGACTCAGGAATATGACTGGCTTCTAACTCCTTTATATCGGGAGACCAGATTGATACAGGATTTGTTTTTAGCTGCTCGGTGATGCAGCTTGTTGATTCAGCAATGGGCCAATGACTTTTTAAACCGTGTATCAATAACGCCATTTGTTGCATGGCTAAAATAGCCATTTTATGAGCCGTTGAATCATCAATTTGCCATTGGCGTTGAACAAGCCTAACTTGATCGGCAAACGACCCTCCACCGGGCACGATAACTGTTTTCTGCTGGCTGTGTTTTTTATCTATTTTGTCTAGGCAGTTAAATAGTGTGTTGGCTTGGGCTAAGCTACCCCCTAGTTTAATAACCTGCATTATGCGGAGAATTCTTTTAGTAAATCCAGTAAGGCTTTGGCTTTATCAAAACTTTCTTGATATTCATCTGCCACATCCGAATCATTCACAATACCCCCGCCGGCCCAAAACCGAATGGTGTTATTAGAATGCACTAAGGTTCGGATGGCGATGTTAGTATCCATATTGCCATTAAAGCCAATATAACCGATAGCGCCACAATATACGCCACGGCGGTTAGGCTCTAGTTCTTCAATAACTTCCATAGAGCGAATTTTGGGTGCTCCCGTAATAGAGCCTCCGGGAAAACAGGTTTTAAGCAAATCTAAGGCATGTTGATTATCATCCAATTCACCTGTAATAGTGCTGACTAAATGATGAACCGTGGCATAACTTTCGACATTAAAAATTAATGGCACTTTAACAGAGCCTTTTTTACAGGTTTTGCCAATGTCATTACGGAGTAAATCTACAATCATCAGGTTTTCAGATTTATCTTTATGGCTGTTCTGTAAGGCGTGTATTTGTTGTTTGTCCTCCGTTACATTCTCTTTTCTGGGACGGGTGCCTTTAATAGGTTTGGTTTCGACAGTGCCTTCCGTCACTTTTAAAAAGCGTTCTGGAGATGAACTGAGTACTTGCGTATCAGGTAAGTTTAAATAACCACTAAAAGGCGCAGCATTAAGCTCTCTGAGTTTTAAATAGGCTGTCCAAGGTGAGCCACTACACTCAGCGATAAAGCGTTGGGCAAGGTTAACTTGATAGCAGTCACCTTCTTTAAGATATTGTTTAATTTTCTTAAAAGCAGTCTGATAAGTGCCTTCATTCATATTAGAACGAACAGTACTTGTGACAACAAAAGGTTTTTTAGCCGGTGTTGTGGGTAATACGCTGAACTGATCAATCAAAGCCTGCCATTGGGCATCGGTCTGTGTATGTCCTACTAAATAACTTTGCTGTTGATGATGGTCAACAATAACGGCCCAGGTATAGATGCCAATGGCCATGTCTGCGATGTGTTCTGCATCAGTGGCAATGACGGGCAGTTTTTCTAATCTTCTAGCTAGGTCATAGGAAAAGTAGCCCATAGCGCCACCATTAAAAGGTAGCTCATATTCTGCTGTGCTAGGATGTAATTCGGTTTTAACAAGATCAAAAGGATCTAGCGTTGATTCTGTGGTTATAGCATCACGGGTGATTTGTGTGATATTGCCTTGTGTGACTAAAGTGCAAATGGGGGAAGTGCTTATGATGTCGTAACGACCTTGTTGGCTATTAGGAAAGCCGCTGTCTAAGAATATGGCCCAAGGTTGTTCTGCGATGGCAGAAAATAAAGCTGAGCTATCAGTGAAGTAAGGTAATAAAAAAGTTTTATTTTTGGGTGACATTCAGACGCAGTGTTATTAAAAATCATAAATCCAAGTAGCATCTAATCATAAACGCTGGATAGGGTCAATTACACTTCTGGCATTTGCTACTATTCTTAAAGCTTTTATAATAAAGCCCATACACTGTATTCCTCTTTTCTCTCTAAATTAATCACACTCTATGTCTCAATCTAGTCTTTCGTCTTATGCTTTTAGCTTGATTACGCGGTATTTGTCTAAAAGTATTAGAAAGGTTTATTACAGTACTCGCGAATCTATTGGCGAACATAAGCGGGAAATTGTGGTGCAGCAAGTCGGTAATGCCTGCAAAAGTTTGCAAGAAACGAAAGAAGAGTTTGAAGATACCTTAGAGCGCTTTAAAAGTTTAGTGACCGTTAATGACACGAGCCTAGAGCATAAATATCATTTATTAAATCGCCAATATCAGTTTTGTTGTTCAAGATCAGAAGCGGTTAGTCACAGAATACAAGCGATTCAAGAAGTGAGTGAGGCTTTATTTAACGAGTGGGAAGGGGAGTTAAATGAATACAGTAATCGTTCGTTACGCAACAGCAGCAAATTACAATTAAAAGCGGCTAAACAAAATTATGCGCGCTTAATAAAGTCAATGCAAAAAGCTGAGGGTAAAATGCAACCGGTGCTAGCGGCTTTTAAAGATCAGGTGTTGTATCTTAAGCACAATCTTAATTCTCGAGCGATTGCGGCCTTACAACATGAGTTTATTGAAATGAGTGTGGATATTTCGCAGTTGATTTATGCGATGGAGCAAACCATCGAAGAGGCAAATCAGTTTTTCTCAACCTTAGTGGAGCAAAAAAGTTTGCCAATTCGATAGATTAGCTAATAAGTGAGGCGTGCAGTTTTTTATAATTTATAGAGTACGTCGTTAGCTTTATCTAAGTTTTGTTGTTCTTTTGATTTAGGTATTTTGTTTTCTTGCTCGTTTCTTTCTTTACCAAATTTGGTAATCATTTGTTCCCAGCTAGAATATTGTTCATAACCTTTGAACCCAGCTGTTTTTCTTTCTTGGTAAATTTCCTTGCCTAAAAGAATAATTTCTTCTGGTGTTTTACCGTCAACAGCCTCTAAGAATTCTTTATCGTCTTTTTTGGCATCTCTGATAGTCCAAAAAGAAACTTCAAATTCAATTCGGCTTTCAGCAGGTAAGCGATTTTTAAGGGCTTTTACTGATCTATAAGCAGTCGAGGCATTGTGACCGTTTATTTGTTGGCCTTTGCCACAAGCGATCAAAGTGGAGCAGCTCAATATGAGCAATAAAGCAGGTAGTTTCTTCATTTATTTAACCTCGAAGTTAGGTGTAGATTCATGTTATGGTATTTATAACGCCATATCACCAAACAAAGTAAAATGGTCAGATATTATAACCTTGAGCTAAGCTTATATGCTGGAATTTATCCAATTATTAAATCATCGTTACCAAGCAATATTAAGTCAACGTGGTCATGACGTTGATAAAATAATTTATCAGCAACGCATAGATCAGCTAATTCTAACTGAAGCTTTTATGCGTAAAGGTCGTTTTATTAAGGCTAACAAGCGCCAACCGCTCCAAGTTTCTGTTATTGGTCCCACCCAAGCAGGGAAAAGCTCTATAGTCAATGTACTGCTAGATTCAAATTTAGCAAATGTAAGTCCGCTGGCTGGGCATACTATTCATCCACAGGGATATGCTAAGCAAGATATTCTGGCTGCGTGCGAAGGCTTACAACACTACTTTGGTCGATTTCAACAAATGCAGCAACATCAAATGCCTAGAGATCGGCATGACTGTTATTCTTTGTCTCACGTTGATTCAAAGTCAGGGTTTTTACCTGAATGCGTCTTGTGGGACACCCCCGATTTTGATTCAATTGATTCTGCTACTTATAAAGAGGGTGTGATCAGAGCCATTGCTTTGGCGGACATCATTATCCTTGTAGTCAGTAAAGAAAAATATGCCGATCAATCAGTTTGGGACATGATGGCTGCACTGGAAGCCTTACATCAACCGACACTTATTTGCTTAAACAAGTTAAGTGAAGGCTCAGAAGCATTATTACTAAATTCTCTTAAAGAAAAGTGGCAGTTAGTGCGTAGTGATAGTTTTCCAGAAGTGGTACCTTTGTATTATCAAAAAAATATTGGTTTACCTCTTTGGCCAAACTCACATAGAGATCTATTAAAAAAATTAAGCAGTCAGGTTGATCATAAAAAACAAGTGCGTTACGAGCAGGAATTGGTGCAAAAGTATTGGCCTGAATGGCTAGAACCCGTTGTTTCAGAGCACAATGCCGCCATAGAATGGCAAAAATTAGTGGATCAGGGTATCAAGCAGGCGTTAGAGAGTTATCAGCGAGACTATTTAAATCATCCTCATCATTACGAAACGTTTCAACATGCTTTAGCTGAGTTATTAGCATTGTTAGAGATTCCTGGTTTGGCAGGCTTTTTAACAGGCGCTAGAAAAGTATTAACTTGGCCTATCCGAAAGATGATGAAATTGGGCCAGAAGCGATTACACATTGCTGATAGTAGTCAGGAGTTGGTGTTGTTAAATCAAATCGCTGAACATACCTTAATCCAGTTGATGGATCATCTAATGGATAAAGCAGAAGAGGAACATCAGCGTTTATGGTGGAAGGAAGTCGGCAGTCTATTACGTCGTCAGCGTCAGGATTTATTACAAAATTTTACACAGGCCGCTTTAAATTATCATTTAGCTTTTCAGCAGGATGTTGAGAAAACGGCACAGCGTTTGTATCATAAACTTCAGGAACAGCCTTTGGTTTTAAATAGTTTACGCGCTACGCGTGTAACAGCTGATGCGACAGCAATAGCGTTGACTCTCCATATGGGTGGCATTGGTATCCATGACTTGGTTTTTGCCCCGGCTATGTTAACCATCACTACCTTGCTGACGGAAAGTGCTATGGGTAGTTATATGCACAAGGTGGAGAATGATTTAAAGCAACAACAATTACAAGCTGTTAAGCAACGATTGTTTATAGAGAGTATGGGCAACGTCTTGGCTTTGTTACCTGAACAATTATCTTCCTTAACCCATTTTAATATTACGGATGCCCAGCTTAAAACGGTTGAGCATCAACTGACAGAAAAGCGCCATGGCTTACGATTACTCTGATTTAGTTAAAAACACGCAGCAATGGGCTGAACAGGCTCAAACTTTAGGTTGGCTTAAGGCCGATGTAGCGCATGAATTAGTCAATTTAGAAAAGACAAAACCTGATCATTTATTCAGTGATGCGCATGCAGTCGGTAAAGAAGTACGCCCTCTGATTGTCGCTTTTATGGGGGGGACGGGCGTTGGTAAAAGCACATTGCTTAATAGGTTGGCGGGTAGGGCAATAGCAAAAGCGGGTTTAGAACGACCCACTTCCAGAGAGGTGACTTTATATCACCACGAAAGCATTTCTATACAGCATTTCCCCGATCAATTTCCCTTAGAAAAGATTAATATCGCGCAACATGATAATCCGGCAAGAAAAGGCTTAGTTTGGATAGATATGCCTGATTTTGATAGTACAGAGATTAGTAATCAGCAGTTGGTTTTGCAGTGGTTGCCGCATATTGATGTGTTGATTTACGTGGTAAGTCCTGAACGTTATAAAGATGAAAAAGCCTGGCGAATATTGCTCGCAGAGGGTGCTAAACATGCCTGGTTGTTCGTCCTCAATCAATGGGATAGAGGGCAGTTAGGACAGTTTATTGATTTTAATCAACAGTTACATAAAGCAGGTTTTGAGGATCCTGTTATCTACAAAACAGCGTGTATAGCGGGTGAGCAAGATGAGTTTGCCTCATTAGAAGACATGATCACGACCTTGGTGGGTAGTCATGTGGTAGAGCAATTAGAATTGCGGGGTAAGCAATTGCGTCAAAATGAGCTGCTGACTAAATTGCAGTCGGTTGAACCCGCCTTTGGCGATGCGGCGGCTTTTGAAGCATTAACCAGCCTATGGCAATCTAAGTGGCAACACACTGCGCAGTTATTACAGCAAGGTTTTGAGTGGCCGATTCAGTATATTGCAGAACATTGCGCACAGCATGTGGCTGATTTATTAACGACAAATGCTAATAAACCCCCAGTTTTATGGGATGAATGGGCACAGGCTAGATTTAATGATGTGGCGGACGAGTTTATTATCATGCTTGATCAATCAGGTATTCCCGTAGCACCGTTTAAACAACCGATTTATGGCTTACGTGAGAAAGCATCGAAAATGGTACAAACACAAACAGAAATAGCGACCCGCTTAGCCTTGGCGAATCCCGGTAATGCACTGCAGCGATTTTTCTTAAAAGGTTTACGCGTTAGTGAGTTGGTTTTACCTTTATTGGCGATGTCTTGGGTGAGCTACAAAGTATTTTTGGGATATTACATGACTAATGCGACAGATAATCACTATCTAGGTGTGGATTTTGCAATCCACAGCACGTTAATGATTGCGCTGACGTGGTTAATTCCCTTCTTTCTTTTAAAGAAAGCGCAGCCCTCTCTTAAAAGAAGCGCTGTTAAAGGCTTAAATAAAGGTCTTGATACGGCGTTTTTATTGATTGAAGAGGAATTATTGCTTATCTTGAAAAATCTGGGTCAGCAGCGTGAGAGTGAGTTATCTAAGCTTTCCCAAATTATTGATCAGTGTCGATCATTGGGAGATACTCCCTATGTTGATCAACCCGTGGGTTCATCTTTACAGCGTATGTTAATTAAACCTTCTGGCCATTAATCATCCCCTTCTTTAGGGATTTGGCCTTTAAATTCTTCAGATAACAGCATCTGTGCCCCTTCTATGACAATTTCATCATCTGCCTTGAGATTTTGAGAGTGATAACTGCCATTGGGTAATAGCGAATAGTTGAGCAGGGGACGTCTAACAAAGGTTTCTGCAGATGTTTTTTGATAAACAAAAGCTTGGTTCATATACCAAATTAAGGCGGATTTTGGAAAGTTAGCACCCCTTACATTCGCCGATTTTTCAGGAATCCACGCCATTATATTCATGCCAGATAATATATTTTTTGCGTGCGTTTTAAAGAAATAACTCTCACCCTGAGATAACGATTCAGTCTGAGCAGCTATTGAAACATAATCAGCTTTAATAGCCTTAGCGCGATCACCCGATGTGGCGATATAAATGCTTTTAATATCATCGGCTAGGTGTTTATTGCTGGGCAGTGTGATTTGGATCAGCTTTTCTTGATGACTTAAAAAATTATTCAGTTGGGTAGGCGACTTAGCTAGGGCCCACGTTGTTAAATGCTCTCCCCATAACACGGTTGCTTCATTAACAATCGCGTTGTCTTGAAAGTCGGTCCCTGCGATTTGAGATTGATAACTTTGCCATTGTGCTTCTTGTTCTTGTAAGTTGCGTTTAGAACTGGCGCCATTCGCATAGAGCTCTTTTTGGCGAATAACGTTTTGTTCAGCCTGATTAAGTTTAGCTTGGATGTTGTTTCGCTCTGCTGATACCAATTGATAGCGATTTCTAAGGGCCAATAGAGCTTGTATGTTGATGACTTTGCCGTGCGCAACAAATTCTTCGTTGTAAGTACTAGCGTCTAGCTTTACTGTTTGGATCCCAGAGGCTTTTTGTAAAGCTATGTTGAGTTTAATGCTGCCGTGTTGAGCAAAGCTTTGGGGCTTTGTTTCTGCCTTATCATCATCGTCAATAGCAAACGAATTGATAGGTAAAGTGCTTAGAATAAAGCAGATCAATAACAGAGCATTCATTCGCATTTTGATTCAAAGAGGCAGTGAGTAGTAAACAGTCATTATATTATCGCAAAAAAAAACCCTGACTGATTGCTCAGTCAGGGTTTTTTATAATCTAGCTAACTAAATAGTTCGATTAGTTGTTTGGTAATGCAAATACAGTAAATGCACCACCTTGCTTAGTGAAAGAACCCAAGCTTGCGTAAGCGCCGTTAGCACCTAAACCTTCTTGTGAAATTTTCAAAGCAATTTTTTCTAGTTCAGCTTTTTTAACTGGATCAGTCTCAGCCGCTGCTTTTTCTTGTGCAGCTTCTAACTGTTTACCGAAATCAGTAGCGATACCGATACCAGCCCAGCCGCCAATACCTGAAAGAACGCCCACGTATTGTTTACCGTTGAAGCTCCAAGTATTTACGTTACCGATGATGCCTGATGGAGTTTTGAATTTATATAATTCTTTACCCGTTTTAGCATCAACAGCTTTTAAGTAACCTTCTAAAGTACCGTAGAATACTACGCCACCTGCAGTTGCTACAGAACCTGACCAAACAGAGAATGGTTCTTTGTTAGACCAAGCGATTTTACCTGTTTTAGCATCATACGCAGTGAACTGACCTAAGTTAGTTGTACCATCTGGTTTGCCAGTTAAAACGTCAGCGCCAGCAGGTAACATGTCTAAAGTAGCACCTACATAAGGTTGACCAGCAGTATAAGAAACTTCGAATGGTTCGTAGTTCATACATAGGTGGTTACCAGAAATGTAGAATAAGCCAGTTTGTGGAGAGTAAGATACTGGTTGTTGGTTTTTACTACCTAATGCAGCAGGACATACGCCGTCAGTTCTAACGTCTTCACCGTTTTGTTCAGTAGAGTATTTAGAAACAACTTGTGGACGACCTGTTTTCATGTCAACGTGTGTAGCCCAGTTAACTGATTGGTCAAACTTTTCAGCAACTAATAATTCACCTGTTTCACGATCTAAAGTATAGCCAAAACCGTTACGGTCGAAATGCACGATAGTTTTGTGTAATTTACCTTTAACTTCTTGATCAACTAAAACTGTTTCGTTAATACCGTCAAAGTCCCACTCATCGTGTGGCGTCATTTGGTAAACCCATTTAACAGCACCTGTGTCTGCATCACGAGCCCATAAAGACATAGACCATTTATTGTCACCAGGACGTTGTACTGGGTTCCAAGTAGATGGGTTGCCTGATCCGTAATAAACTAAGTTTAATTTAGGGTCGTAGCTTGTCCAGCCCCAAGTAGTACCACCACCGATTTTCCATTGGTCACCTTCCCAAGTTTTGATACTTGAGTTTGCGCCTACTGGCGTTACTTTACCGTTTTCCCAAGTAGTCGTTTTACTTGCGTCGATTAAAGTGTCTTTATCAGGTCCGATGCTATAACCTTTCCAACGTAATTTACCGGTGTTGATGTCATAAGCAGCTAAGAAACCACGAACACCAAACTCACCACCAGAAATACCTGTTAAAACGGTATCTTTAACAACTAAAGGTGCGTTTGTATTGGTCATACCTAATTTAGGATCACCGTTTTGAACGCTCCATACTCTTTTACCATTCTTTGCGTCTAACGCAGTTAAAACAGTGTTTGATTGTTGTAAGAAGATTTTACCGTCGCCGTAAGCTAAACCACGGTTAACAGTATCGCAGCACATAACAGGAATAGTTACGTCAGCATCTTGAGTAGGAGTGAACTCCCAGATAACTGCTTGAGTTTTTTGATCAAGAGCGTAAACAGTGTTAGGGAATGGAGTGTGGATGTAAATTACACCATCAACAACTAATGGACCGCCTTCATGACCACGTAATACGCCTGTAGAGAAAGTCCAAGCTGGTTGTAGATTTTTAACGTTTGTAGCATTGATTTCGTTAAGTGAACTGTAACGAGTGCCGGCATAATCGCCACCCCAAGTTGCCCAGTTAGCTGGATCTTTTGTAAGAGTGTCAACACCACTGTTAGCTGTAGAGATTGCTGGTGCGGCTAATAACGCAGCTACACTTGTTGCAAGCAGCCAACTTTTTAAAGGCTTCTTCATATTTATTTCTCCTGGTATTTTGTTAATTAGACAAAATACTGATTATGATTTTTTAGACTAATATTAGTTTTTGGTTGAATTTAATCATTCCCTAACCGCTGGAAAGTACTCAATCCAAGTGACTAGATTTAATGATTTTGCCCGAAAAGTCAAATATAAATGTGCTTTATAACAAGATAATAATTAAGGCTACAAAGTAATTAAACGTCTCTTATGGATATAAATACCTAATTAAAAAAGAAATTCTGTTTTCAAAGCGTCTCTATCTTGTAACCCAAGTTATTCCAAGATAAAACACTTCCAGCCTCTTTATGCCAAGCGGCCAAAACAAAGCGCTGTGCCGAGTGATTATTGATTGAAAAGTTGTGAATATCAGGGCGATGGGTATGGCCATGAATCAATCTATAACATTGATGAGTAGACATAATATTTATTACGGTCGATTGATTAACATCCATGATGTCAGTGGATTTCTTGCGTTTATGAAAATAGCTGCGTAAGCGATACCAACGTGCGACTAATAAGCGTAATAATAAGGGCTTTGAGAGCACATTAGATTTCCAGTCATCCGTATGCGATTTTTCTCGAAATACTTGATACGCCAAATCATCCGTACACAATAAATCACCGTGGGTAATTAAGGTCGGTGTGCCGAATAGATCTACAACAACGTAATCGTCTAAGAGCGTGATACCCGTTTCTTGGCAAAAGCGTTGGCCCAACAAAAAGTCTCGATTACCGGGTTGAAAATAGATAGCCACACCTGATTGGGTTAACGCTTTAAGTTGTTTGCGTATTTGATTATTAGGTGGAGTAGGGTCGTCGTCCCCAATCCAAGCATCAAATAGATCGCCCAATATATAAAGTGAGGCTGCTTTGGAGGCTCTTTTTTTTAAGAAGTCTAAAAAGCGGCGGGTGATTTCAGGTTTTTCTAGTCCAATATGCAAATCTGAAATAAATAAAACATCTTGATGCATTAAATCTCCTCAGGACTGAGAAACGGATAGGCAGTTAGGTATCCTGTGTGGATACCTAACTTTATAAGCTTATTAAGGTGCTACGACTTCTGCTTTAGTAATAACGATATCAACAGTCGGTACATCTTGATAAGGTCCGCGTGAGCCAGTCGCTTGTTTAGCCATTGCATCAACGACATCCATACCTTCAACTACTTCTGCAAATACCGCATAGCCCCAACCACTGGCGTTTTTACCCGTGTGGTTTAAGAATGTATTGTCTTTATAGTTAACAAAAAATTGTGCTGTTGCAGAATTGGGGTCATTAGTTCTTGCCATTGCCACTGTGCCGCGTGCGTTAACTAAGCCATTGTCAGCTTCGTTTTTGATCGGCGCTAAGGTTTGCTTTTGATTGAATTTAGCATCAAAACCACCGCCTTGTGCCATAAAACCAGGGATGACTCTATGAAAAATAGTGCCGTCATAGAAGCCTTGTTTAACGTAAGTTAAGAAGTTTTCTGATGAGAGAGGTGCTTTCTCAGAATTTAATTGAATCGTAAATTCACCTAAAGTAGTGGTTAATTTGACTTTTGTTGGAGCAGTTGACATGGTTTTTCCTGTTGAAAAAGAAAGTGTTGAGGTTAACATTAACATCATAAAAACGATGATTTTACGCATCTTAAGAACCTTTAAGCTGTGATAAATAATAGATTTTATGTGTTTTTATCTTGAAAGAGAAGTACGCGCTTGGTAAATTGTACCGATTTGTGGCTAGGTAAACAGAGATTGTAAGCTTGCTTTACCCTAGTAAATGCCACCTAAAGTGCCTCGATTAACCGATTGAAATAAATATATGTTGAAGATATACAACACATTAACCCGTAAAAAAGAAACATTTACACCCCGAGTCGCGGGTAAAGTGGGCATGTATGTCTGCGGAATGACAGTTTATGATTATTGTCATGTCGGACATGCACGCGTTATGGTGGTGTTCGATACGGTTGCGCGTTATTTGCGCTATTTAGGTTACGAGCTCACTTACGTAAGAAATGTGACCGATATAGATGACAAAATTATCCAACGCGCTAATGAGAATGGCGAGGATATCGGGCAACTAACGGCACGTTTTATTAATGCCATGCATGAAGACGAAAGAGCGCTCTCTGTATTGCCGCCCGATCATGAGCCCAAAGCCACGCAGTCTATTCCTGACATTATTCACATGATTGAAGTTTTGATTGCTAAGGGCTTGGCTTATGTCGGTAATAATGGCGATGTTTTTTATGCCGTTACAAAATTTGAAAATTATGGAAAGTTATCCGGTAAAAATATAGATGATCTTCAAGCGGGTGAGCGAGTTGATGTCGATAAGGCTAAGCAAAATCCACTCGACTTTGTATTATGGAAAATGGCGAAAATTAATGAGCCCGCATGGGAATCTCCCTGGGGTCTGGGTCGTCCTGGATGGCATATAGAATGTTCTGCCATGTCTACCTGTTGCTTAGGCAATCATTTTGATATTCATGGGGGCGGTATGGATTTACAGTTTCCGCATCATGAGAATGAGATTGCCCAATCAGAGGGCGCTACAGGTGAAACCTTTGTTAATGTCTGGATGCATAATGGTTTTGTCAGAATTAATGAAGAAAAAATGTCCAAATCGTTGGGTAATTTCTTTACCGTCCGAGAAGTTTTAAAGCAATATAAACCCGAAATTATTCGATTCTTTATACTGTCTAGTCACTATCGAAGCCCGTTAAATTATTCGGATGAACAATTAAATGAGGCGGGTTCAGCTCTTACTCGTTTATATACTGCATTGCGTGATTGTGATGTTAGCAGTCTCGCGTTTGAGGCAGACTATAAGGCGCGCTTTGATCAAGCCATGGATGATGATTTTAATACCCCAGTCGCATTAGCAGTATTGTTTGATTTAGCGAGAGAATTAAATAAAGCGAAAGATCAGCTAGAAAAGGCTGTCGTATTAGCCTCTACCTTAAAACACTTGGCTAGCTTATTAGGCTTATTGCAAGAAGATCCACTGTCTTTTTTAAAGAGTAGTGCCGTTGAAGTAGATGCCGATGCCGATGCAGCCATAGATCAGTTAGTTCAAGAGCGCTTAGCAGCAAAGCAGGCAAAGAATTGGGCTTTAGCCGATTCGATACGTGATAATTTAAAAGAGCAGGGCGTTATAGTAGAAGATGCGCCGAATGGCACCAGTACTTGGCGACGCGATTAATTAATAGTTAGAGAGCACATGAGCGAAATTAAAGATAAATCCATTCACGTATTTCTTGATCAATTAGCTAGTAAATCACCGACCCCAGGGGGGGGCAGTGTCTCTGCATTAATGGGGGCCCAAGCCGCCGCTTTAGTCAGTATGGTCTGTAATTTAACCATCGGTAAAGAAAAGTATGCGCCAGTAGAAAATGAAATGATCGCTTTATTAAAGCAATCAGAAGCCTTACGAGAAAGATTAATGGGGTTAATTGCGGCAGATGTGGATACCTTTAATGGCTTAATGGCCGCTTATGGCTTACCCAAAGAAACGGATACAGAAAAGCTCAATCGTTCTGCCGCAATACAAGAAGCGTTAAAAAAGGCCACGCAAGTACCCTTGGAGTGCGCACGTGCCTGTGCAGCGGTTATTAAGTTAACACAGAGTGCTGCGAACCATGGCAATGTGGCTGTTATTAGTGATGCGGGGGCTGCTGTCATGTCTGCCTATGGTGGATTAAAAAGTGCGGCGCTTAATGTCTATATCAATACCAGTAGCTTAAAAGACGGTGAGTTTGTTAGTGCAACATTGCAAGACTTAGAAAGCCTTTCAAAAGGCATAGATGTTTTAGTAGAAGAGGTATATCAAACCGTTCGGGGCAAGTTGTAATAAAGTAAAAATTATAAAATAGTGTTTGACGAGAACAGGCCTTCTCGTTAAAATAGTCAGCTCTTCAAGAGTGGTTTGATTTTATCAAGCAATCTAAAAGATAATCGGGGTGTAGCGCAGTTTGGTAGCGCGCCTGCTTTGGGAGCAGGATGTCGGGGGTTCGAATCCCTCCACCCCGACCAGTTTAGCGCTTGTAGCTCAACCGGATAGAGCACCGGCCTTCTAAGCCGGGGGTCGCAGGTTCGAGTCCTGCCAAGCGCGCCATTCAGAGAAAAAATCCAATATTATGGTGAGCGTAGCTCAGTTGGTAGAGTCCCGGATTGTGATTCCGGTTGTCGCGGGTTCGAGCCCCGTCGTTCACCCCATGTTTTTAATGACTTATGTCATTTTCCTTTGTAGTATAAATCCCCCGTGTAGTAAATTTGTCTCATAATTCTAGAAGTCCGGTCTTTTTTGGATAATCAGTTCGACTACCGGTATTTTTTTAAGCTAGTGTTCTCTGTGTATTCCTGAAGGTGATTACTGCTCAAATGAGCATAGCGTAAGACCATCTTTAAATCAGCCCCCCCCCCAGTTCTTTTAATACATGCAGAGGCGTGCCGTTTTGCACATGCCAACTCGCCCATGTGTGTCTTGAGTCGTGCCATCTAAATCACTGTAAAGATACGAAGATTGAATAGAAACAAATTGTTTTTTATAGAGAAACAATCTGTTTCTGGTTTGCCATCACATCCTTCTAAATCTTTGGTATCAATTAATATATTATGTGCGGTATTTATATTCTGCAATAATTCAGCTAATTGACATTCTAAACTTTAAGTTTATACCTATCTCTTAGTTCACAAATCAAAGTTAATAATTCACTTTAAAATGAAAAATACGCCTAATTTAATTAATTACCGATATGTCTATCTATTAATATTTGTATTATTTTTCCCCTCAGTCAGTTGTGCAGAAGAAGTTATCAATAGCGGTCATTTTGATTTAAAACATCAATTTGTAGGTTATTTAGCGCTTGCAGTAACCCTTATTGCCTACATTGGAGCAATGACTGAAGACGTGCATTTAATGAAAAAATCCAAGCCCATGATATTGGGTTCTGTGCTGACTTGGTTTGCTATTTGTATCTATTACGCTTTACAAGGTCATGCAAAAATTGCTTCTTTAGCCTTCGAAAGCAATTTATTAGCCTATATAGAGCTACTTCTGTTTATCCTAGTTTCTATGACGTATTTAAATACCTTAAATGAAAGAGGCATATTTGATGGTCTAAGAATTTATTTGTTGAATAAGCAATTTAGTTATCGACAGTTATTTTGGATTACAGGTGTGTTGGCTTTTATGCTTTCAACTATCATAAACGGGCTTACTGTCGGTTTATTAATGGGTTCAATCGCGTTAGCTGTTGGCAAAAGGGAGCCCAAATTTGTGGCCTTGGCGTGCGTTAATATTGTAGTGGGGGCAAACGCCGGCGGTACAATGAGCCCATTGGGGGGTATCTCGACGTTATTTGTTTGGCAAAAAAATATCCTGCACTTTTCAGAATTCTTTTCTTTAACTATCCCTTGCCTGATTAATTTTCTGGTACCTGCGTGCATAATGCATTTTTCAGTACCCAAACAAACACCGGCTGTTTCACACAGTGTTATTGCTTTAAAACGTGGCAGTAAGCGGATCGTTTTTTTATTCGGCTTAACCTTAGCAATCACCGTTTCATCAAATATTTTATTAGAACTACCACCCGCTGCAGGAATGATGGCTGGCTTAGCTTTATTGCAGATGTTTAATTTTTATTTAACCTATACAGAAAAAAAAGAGTGTCCAGATACGCAAAAAAGTTTCGATATATTCAAAAGTATTGCTGATGTTGATTGGGATACTCTATTGTTCTTTTACGGTGCCATGATGATTATTGGTGCAGTAGGTTTCGTAGGTTACTTAGATGCGCTTGCTAATTTTTTATTTGAGGAAACAAACGTTACCTTAGCGAACATCATGATTGGATTGTCATCGGCGTTTGTTGATAATGGTACCTTAATGTTTGCTGTATTAAGTATGCATCCGGATATACCAAAAGTTCAATGGTTGTTGTTGACATTAACTTTAGGAGTAGGGGGTAGTTTATTAGCTATTGGATCTGCGCCCGGCGTAGGTTTATTGGGATTGGTAAAAGAAAACTACAGTTTTGCTTACCATTTAAAGTATATGCCCGCTATTTTATTGGGGTTCTTTTTAAGTATTGGTGCACTCGTTTTATTAAATCCAGGTAGTTTCTAATAAAAAATGTGCTTATTCAAATATAATAATCTATACATGAGGGGTTAAGTTTAAAAAACCTCCTTTAGTCCTTCTAAATTAATCTGAGTAGATGATGCGATTTTTATTAAATTTATTAATAGTCAGTTTTATTCCCTCTCTGGCGCTAGCCACAGAGCAATCGAATATAATTTCACAAGCTCAACCATTAGATTTAACCAATCATTGGGCAGGTTACACTGCTTTGATAGTTTTTGCATTGGCCTATGTTTTGGCTATGACAGAAGAAGTAACTGAGTTAAAAAAATCTAAACCTATGGTGTTTGCAGCCAGTTTAATTTGGATATTAATTGCCATTGTTTATGTCAAAGGTGGTATGACAGAACAGGCAGGTATAGCGTTCAGAACTTCATTGGAGGGTTATGCCGAATTGTTTTTATTTATCATGGTTTCCATGACCTATTTAAATGCGATGGAAGACAGAGGTGTGTTTAATAGCTTGCGGATTTGGCTACTGAGTAAAAACTTAACTTATAGACAATTATTTTGGATTACGGGCTTCCAGTCGTTTTTTATATCTTCGGGTTGTAATAACCTTACGACAGCCTTGTTAATGGGTTCTGTGATTTTAGCGATGGGTAAAGGTAGTCCTCGCTTTGTTACCTTGTCTTGTATTAATGTCGTTGTTGCTTCTAATGCGGGTGGATCATTCAGTCCTTTCGGCGATATTACAACCTTATTAGTCTGGCAAAAAGGTGTGGTTCCTTTTACAGACTTTTTCTCTTTATTATTACCGGCTATCGTTAACTTTGTTATTCCAGCAACTATTATGAATTTCTTTATTCCTAAAGAAAGGCCCGCTGCTGTGTTAGAGGTTCAGGTTATGCAACGAGGTGGGTGGATGATTATCTTTTTATTCATTTTGACGATTATCACTTCGGCTTGTTTTGAAAACTTCTTAAAGTTACCCCCTGCAGCAGGCATGATGCTGGGTTTAACGTACCTTAAGTTTTTTAGTTACTATTTACAAAAAACACATGACCCCGCCTTAAGTACTGTTAGCTCAGATTTAACAGATATTGATGCAAATTACTCCTATTCTGAACAGTTAGCATTTGAGTCAGACTTAGTCCCTGATAAAAAACCCGCTCAAGAACAACCGTTTGATATTTTTCAGAAAGTGGCAAACTTAGAATGGGATACGTTGTTATTTTTCTATGGCGTTATGGTCGCAGTGGGCGGGTTAAACTTTATTGGGTACTTAGTTGTTGCCTCCCATCATCTTTATGGCAGTATTGACCCAACGGTAGCTAACATTTTAGTGGGTGTGGCTTCAGCATTTGTTGATAATGGCACTATCATGTTATCTGTTCTCACAATGGAGCCTAATATTTCCCAAGGCCAATGGCTATTGGTGACTTTAACTGCGGGTGTAGGTGGAAGTTTATTAGCAGTCGGATCTGCTGCAGGTGTTGGTTTAATGGGGCAGGCCAAAGGTCTTTACACCTTTACTAGCCATTTGAAGTGGGCACCGGTCATCGCCTTAGGATATGCTGGCAGCATCATCACTCACTTTCTGATTAATGGGCGCTATTTCTAGTACGTTCATTAGTTTCTATTTGTAACAATAAGATTTACCTATAAA
>CAIXAE010000003.1 GCA_903917345.1 uncultured Methylococcaceae bacterium
GATCTCGTTGTTAAACAATTCCATACCGCAATTTGTGTGGTGAATAACGAACCACTCACGGGTACCTAATAATTTGTAAGAAATAACCAAAGAACGTATAGCGTCATCACTTGCACGACCGCCCGCATTACGAATAACGTGTGCATCACCTTCTGATAAGCCTGCATATTTGGCAGGATCTAGGCGCGCATCCATACAGGTTAAGATAGCAAACTGTCTCGCGGGTGGAAGTGCTAATTCACCTTTGGCACCAAAGTTATTTACATAATCCCTGTTGGCAGATAATACTTCGTTTAATATTTTGCTCATAAATCCTCACTTTTTATAATTATTAGGCAATAAAAAACCGTTTTAATTGGTCAAAACATTAACAAATTAAAACGGCGTATAACTATCTCCGAGTGGAATTGTACATTAATAGATTTAAGTGAGTAATAGGGCTGTAAATTTATAAAATATAAACTTTAAGTTTACAATATGCGCATGGATAAATTAAATAATATGCGCGTATTTTGTCGTATTGTGGAATTAGGTACTTTTGCTGCAGTAGCACGTGAAATGAATCTCTCTGCAATGATGATTAGTAAATACATGAGTCAGTTGGAAGAATCACTTGGTGTTGCTCTTTTAAATAGAACAACCCGGCAAATTAGTCTGACAGAAGCCGGTGAAGTTTATTTCCATCGCAGTAAGCAGCTCATGGATGACTTTGCAGAATTAGATGAGCATGCCTCGCAATTAGGTCAACATGTAAAAGGGACTTTAAAAATAAGTGCCCCTATCGATTTTGGTGGCCTTTACATGGTCAGTGCAATTGAAGCTTATCAGCAGAAATATCCAGATGTCAGGGTTCTAATGACATTACATAATAATCGTGTTGATCTGAGTAAGGGCAGTTTCGATTTGTCTTTATTAGTCACCGTAAGTTTAGATTTAGGCGTGGTAGCTAGAAAACTGGCAGAAACCAGATTATGTACTTATGCCTCTCCTGACTACATTGATAAATACGGTAAACCCAAACATATAGATCAATTATCATCGCACAGGTGTTTACTGTATATTGATACGCCACATCATGATTATTGGCTATTTAATGATCATGGGCAGGAAGTTAAAATTAAACCTAACTGGTATTTTTGTTCAAATAACGGCAGAGCTTTATGTCAGGCGGCAGCCTTAGGGATGGGTATTACACAAGTACCCGAAATATCGGCTGTTAATTATGTCCAGCAAGGAAAGTTAATAGAAATTTTGCCTGACTTTCAAATTCCCCCGATAACGATTTACGCAACCTATTTACAAAGACGCTTTTTGCCGGCTAAATTAACGACGTTTGTTGATTTCTTACTGGAATACTTTGCAGAATTAAAGCCCAGTGAAAAGTGGTAGGCCTATATAGTAGATAAGCGCTCGTTAGAATACTTAGCGGCGTTGATTACTACCTGATGTCTTTGTGCATTAAAATAACGCTTCTTTGTTCTTGGCCAACTTGATAGCTTTCTTCTCCAACTATTGCGTAATTCCAGTTTAAATATTTTTGTACCGCGCCATTATTACCCGTCCATACACGTAACCATAGACTGTTAAAACCTTCTTTCAAAATATGTGCTTCAGCATATTTAGATAAAAGTTTGCCTGCGCCTTGATCTCTATAGGGCTTATCAATATAAAGGCGTTGCAGTTCAATGGGACTGTTAGCGGTAATACATAGAGGAGGCGGAGATTGAATTAATTTGGCATAGCCACATAGGTTGGCTTTTGAGTCTTTACATATAAAAAAGGATATTGCTGGGTCATGCAATTCAACGGCAATAGTGGCTTTTGAAAATACCCGTTGGGTATAGGCTTTTAAATCTGTTAAAGATAAGGCTTCTTTATAGGCATCAACAAAAGACTGACTTCCAAAATGGGCAATGAAATCCATGTGCGAGTCGTCCGCTTCAATAACTTGAAAATGAGGGGTTGAAGGCTTGATCATATGAGCATTGTGTGCATGACTGATAATCAGACTGTTAATAGTGGTATGCGTAAAAATACGAATTATAAAACAAAACATCACACGGACTGTTAAGTACCTTTGTTATCAAAGTGATCTTTCCTGTACGCGTGTAAGTTGGCAAAGATATTATTTAAGGTCAATTAGTTACATGTAGTAAGTGTGCTATTTCTCCAGAATCGTAAGCGATTTTATCGGCGGATAGCTTTATTTTAAAAAGACATCAACTTAAGTTGTAAGTTCAATTCTAAATGTGTGTTTCAAACAGCTTAAAAAATGAATAGGTAAGGCAAAAAGTAAAATCGGCGCTTCTAAAAAGGGTTATGTAGCCCATAAAGTCATTTTTTAAAAGTCAAAACAGGGAATCGACTAGGCATTTTAAAAAATCAACCATTCAAAAAATAAAATAGGCGAGCTAAAAATAAAATGAGCCTATTCAAAACTAAAAATAGACTGTCAAAAAACTAAAATCGCTTTTAAAAAAAGCAGTTTAGATTAGCCAAAAGGCATAATAGGCATTGCAAAAAGGGGGCTTTAAAGCGCTTTAATGGGAATCGGCTACCTCATTAGCAAAAAAAGGGTAAACCTAATGGTTTACCCTTTTCGTTTTCTTACTGCTGGTTTATTGTTTATTTGCCGGCAGCGTATATTTGATCAAACACACCGTCATCAGCAAAGAACTTAGCTTGCGCCGCGTTCCAGCCACCAAACTGATCAATCTTAAACAATTCTAACGATTTAAATTGTTTTGCATATTTAGCAGCAATTTCTGGATCCGTTGGGCGGTAGAAGTTTTTACCAATAATTTCTTGGCCTTCTTTACTGTATAAGTGGTTTAAGTACTCTGTTGCAACGTCAGTAGTTCCATGTTTACGCGCTACGTCTTCAACCACAGCCACTGGGGGTTCAGTTAAGATACTTGAAGAAGGGGTGATGAGTTCAAACTTATCAGCGCCAAATTCTTTAAGCACCATGTACGCTTCGTTTTCCCAAGTGATTAATACATCACCAATTTCTCTTTCTACAAAGCTAGTGGTCGCGCCACGCGCACCGGTATCAAGTACTGCTGAATTTTTATAAAGTTGCGTTATAAAAGTTTTTGCCGCCGCTTCTTCATTGTTATTGTGCTTAAGCGCATAGCCCCAAGCCGCTAAAAAGTTCCAACGTGCGCCACCTGATGTTTTAGGGTTAGGTGTCACAATACTTACGTCAGCTTTAACGATATCATTCCAGTCTTTAATCGCTTTAGGGTTACCTTTACGGACTAAGAATACGATGGTTGATGTATAAGGTGCACTATTATTAGGTAATAATGATTGCCACTTTTCTGGAATCAATTTACGTTTTTGATACAGTTGATCTACGTCATACGCTAACGCTAAAGTCACTACGTCTGCTTCTAAACCTTCTAATACAGAGCGTGCTTGTTTACCCGAACCACCGTGTGATTGATTAACAGTTAAGGTATCACCGGTTTTTTCTTTCCAGTATTTAGCAAACACAGGGTTGTATTGCTGATAAAGTTCTCGGGTCGGGTCATAAGATACATTCAGCAAATTAACGTCTGCTGCTTGGCTATTATTGTTTGCTAGTATGGACAGCGTCGCTGCAACTACTAACTTTATAAGATTATTTTTCATTATTAAAACTCTCTTTAGTTAAGTGGTTAGAAGGCTAATTGGAAACGGCTTGAGAAAATTTGTTCAGTTGGACGGTTAGTAACGTGGGCGCTTGAACCTGCTCCACCACTAAATGCCACATCTTCATAATCTAATCGGATTAGTGCATTTTTATTTAAGAACCAGTTGGCGCCCACAGTGAAGGCAGTCGCTTTATTAACTGATTTTGATGCATCAAGTAGTTTAAAGGTATTGCTGTCCACATTAAGCTCACTCCAACGGCCGACAAGTTGCAATGCGCCCCAACTGCCTTTGATCGGGTCAAAATTACGCATGGGTTTAACACCATTAAAGGTATTGTCTTCACCAGTTACTACGTAAGAAACTTGTACTTGAGATGCTTTATTGGTTTGTGAAATATTGTTGATTGAGCTGTTATTAGAAAGAGCACTGCCGTTTAGTGTTTGGTGTGATTCTACATATTCACCCATTAAACCAAAAGGCCCGCTATACCAAAAAGCTTGTGGATAGATACGGTAAGCAGTGCCGTTTGATGTAATCACATTAGTAGAATTGACAGCTGAATTTAGCTTAGTGTAATCAATAATGGTAGATTGGCCTATAAGGCTAGTTTGTTTATTGATGGCTTGATGATTAGGATTTGAATATGAGCCCGCAAGTCCTAAACCAAAACCTTCTAGCCAGGAGGATCCAGAATGTTGGAAGGGTTGTGCAAAAATACGGCCGTCAAACTCTTTATCGTTAGCAAAAGAAGCAGGTGTAACAGTTGTTGAAGTACTTGATGAGATGTTATTGTTAGCTGGTAAACCATTACCTGCTGCGTTTCCAGAATCACCGGTACCTTCCGAAATGCCCACTTGATAGGTGAATGAATTTTTAACGTCAATAGGGCCTGGGTTTCTTTCTGCTTTATAGCCTGGTTTACCGAAACCTCCATGGACTTGGATGCCCGCATCACGGTTAGGCGCTAAGTTAGTTGGGAAGCCACGCTCTAAGAAAGCGGTATCCGCATCACCTTGTAAACGCTCAAGACTGATAGAGGGTTTAAATTTACCCACCAATAGACTTACCGCTGGATCATAGTTGTAGTCTAAATAAGCATCGGGTAATAAGTTGGCTGTGTTGCTGGTTTGCGCGAAATCCGCCATGATTTTGAAATACAAATCACTGTAAACATAACCGTCTAACGTCATACGCGCTTGTCTAAGTGAAACAGAGTCTGGGCCAGCAGATGCAGAAGACCCCTTGTAAGCATTGTCTAAAAATGCTTTGTAGTCAGTTTGTACCGTGCCACCAATACGTAATTGATGTTTTTTATCAGTAGATGTCACTTTAAAGCCATCGGCACCAGCTTCAAAGTTAGGTATTTTACTTAAAGCGCCGGTAGTGACTTCATCTTGTACTTCTAATTTGCGCTCTAGTGTATTTACTTTTTTGGTTAATTTTTCTACTTCGGGTGCTACAGTGGGTTTCGCTAATAATGGTGCCGGGTTAGTGATAGCGTTTAATTGGTCTAACTTTTCTAAGCGGCGCTCTAGTTGGTCCATTTTTGCTAAACGACTTTCTAGTTCTTTAATACGCTTTTCTAAAGCTTGAGGGTCAGCGGCATGTGCATCTGACATGCCTAACAAAATTAGGTTAATCACACTGGCTAATGCGGTTCGTTGTAGTGGTTTCATAGTTGTTGTCCTTTATGAAGCTTTAACTTCCGGTGTTCCGGTCAGGCAGCAATTTATTTATTATTGTGTATTGTTTTTCACCGTTGGTACGGAAGAAAGAATTTGTTCTATTTAGCGTCAAATCGGATCTTTTCTTTGCGTTCGATTTGAACAATCTTGCCGTCATGGACTATTATTTCTAATGATCCAAAACGAATACCTTGTAAGATGGAGGTGATTTGATTGATCACGTCTAACTTGACGGGGCTTGGGTTGTTTTTGTTAATCTCTACGTTCATGGTGTGTGCCTATATTGCGATTTTCTAACTGAGCTTCTTCGCCTAGTTTTTATCTTGGATTGCACTATAACAGCGATTATTTGGATTATTTAATGATGGTTTTTCATATCTATATCTTATTTTTAGAAACAGTGATTGTTTAGGTAGGTATATAGCAGGGTGGTTTTGAGGGAGATTGTGCTTTATTTGGCGCATAAAAAAGCCTCGTTAGGTGGGTACCCAACGAGGCTTTTTGAATGGTTTTTACTTAAATAGCGGGGCTGTCTTTTTTAAGAGAGACCTAATACATCTTGCATATCAAACAAGCCTTTAGGCTTATCTTTTAACCAGATGGACGCTCTAATGGCGCCATTTGCAAAAGTCATACGACTCGTGGCTTTGTGCGTAATTTCTACACGCTCACCTTCGTCAGCAAACATGACGGTATGATCCCCGACAATGTCACCGGCTCTAATCGTAGAAAAGCCAATGGTTTTACGGTTTCTTTCGCCGGTATTACCTTCGCGACCATAAATGGCACAGTCTTTTAGGTTACGGTCTAAGGTATCTGCAATCACTTCACCCATACGTAAAGCGGTGCCGGAGGGGGCATCTACTTTATGCCTATGATGCGCTTCTATGATTTCGATATCGGTGTAATCCCCCATCACTTTAGCGGTCATTTCAAGTAATTTGAGTGATAAGTTAACCCCCACGCTCATGTTGGGTGCCAGTACGATCGCTACGTCATTTGCCGCTTTAGCAATGCTGGCTTTTTGGGCTTCTGTATACCCTGTTGTGCCGATGACTATTTTCTTACCTGCCTTTCGACACGTTTCTATGATGTCCATAGAGGTCTCTGGGCGCGTAAAATCAATTAACACATCAAATTGATCAAGTACCGCACTTAAATCATCAACAACGGCGATGCCCAAGGTGCCAATGCCAGCTAAGTCGCCTGCATCTTTATGAATAGCGGCACTGCCTGGGCGTGATACCGCAACCGTTAAGGTGGTTTTGTCCGCAAGAACGGCCGCTTTAATAAGGCATAAGCCCATACGTCCAGAAGCGCCGACGACTGCAATTCGTATCATGACTTAACCCGTTAAGTTATTAAAAAAGTTTTTAACGCCATCCACCCACGTATGTTCTTGTGGACTGTGATGTTTGCCACCACTGGATAAAGATTCACCTAGTTTTTCGATTAAGGCTTTTTGATCTTTAGTGAGTTGTACGGGGGTTTCAATTTTTACTTTACAGATTAAATCACCAATGGCGCCGCCACGGACTTGTTTAACCCCTTTGCCACGTAATCTAAACGATTTACCGGTTTGGGTTTCTGGGGGGATAGTCAGTTTTACTTCGCCGTTTAAGGTCGGGACTTGTATCGCATCCCCTAAGCAAGCGGTTGCAAAGCTAATGGGTACTTCACAATATAAGTTAGCGCCATCACGGGTAAAGATTGCGTGATCTTTTACACGGACTTCGATGTAAAGATCGCCCGATGGGCCACCGCGTTCACCGGCTTCACCTTCGCCACTTAAGCGAATTCTGTCGCCTGTATCCACACCGGCAGGAATCTTAGCAGAGAGGGTTTTGGTGTCTTGTACACGGCCATCACCATGGCAAGCATTACACGGATCTTTGATTTGTTTGCCGGTACCTCGACAGGTTGGACAGGTTTGTTGTACTGAGAAAAAGCCTTGTTGCATACGTACTTGACCATGGCCATGGCACGTTGTACAGATAACAGGTTCTGAGCCTTTTTTAGCGCCTGTGCCGGTACAGACTTTACAGCTAACTAAGACAGGAATACGAATTTTAGTTTCTGTGCCAGCAACCGCTTCTTCTAGGGTTAAATCAAGGTTGTAACGTAAGTCTGATCCACGTTGTGCGCTGCTGCGTTGTTGTCTGCCACCGCCAAAGATGTCACCAAATACGTCACCGAATACGTCACTAAAGCCTTCAGAACCGCCAAATCCACCCGGACGGCCACCCATGGAGGGATCTATGCCGGCATGACCAAATTGGTCATAAGCGGAACGCTTTTTGGGGTCTGATAGTACTTCGTAGGCTTCTTTAATTTGTTTGAATTTGACTTCAGCCGCTTCTGGATTGTCAGCGTTTCTATCAGGGTGATATTTCATCGCCAAACTACGGTAGCTTTTTTTGATCTCCGCATCGCTGGCATTTTTATCAATGTTAAGCAGTTTGTAAAAATCTTCTTTTGTTGCCATGTTTCAATCCGCTCCTGAGTGTTGTCAGGAGATTAAGCATTGCTGCGAGGTTATGAGAAACCGCTAGCTAAAAAAGCGCGGTAGTATGCTATACATTCTGTTTCTTTGAAGCTTAATGTAGAAAGCAGGTTAGGGCAACTATTAAAGCCCTAACCTGCTTATTTACAAAGATTGATGTTTAACACTCAATCAGAAAGCTTGCATCGGTTGAATTAGTCTTTTTTAACTTCTTCAAACTCAGCATCAACAACGTTGTCATCAGCATGTGCAGAAGAAGCGCCTTCTGCTTGATGTGCTTCACCACCTTCTGCGCCTGCTTTTTGAGCATAAGCACGTTCAGCGAGTTTGCCTGCTAATTCAGTTAATGCAGTTGTTTTAGCTTCGATGTCGTCTTTGTCTTCGCCTTTAACTGCTTCTTTTAAGGCTTCAAGACCACTTTCAATACCCGCTTTTTCGTCTGCATCGACTTGATCAGCAAATTCTTTAAGTGATTTTTCAGTTGCGTTAATCATGCCTTCTGCATGGTTACGTGCATGCACTAATTCAGTTAATTTACGATCTTCATCCGCATGCGCTTCAGCATCTTTAATCATACGATCAACTTCTTCATCAGATAAACCACTTGATGCTTTAATAACGATCGATTGTTTTTTACCTGTCGCTTTATCTTTAGCCGATACGTTTAAGATACCATTTGCATCGATGTCAAAAGACACTTCAATTTGTGGCACACCCCGTGAAGCCGGTGGAATGTCAGCTAAATCAAAACGACCTAATGATTTGTTCGCAGCTGCTTTTTCACGTTCACCTTGTAACACATGGATAGTCACGGCAGTTTGGTTGTCATCTGCTGTTGAGAATACTTGTGCTGCATTGGTTGGGATAGTGGTATTTTTTTCAATTAACTTAGTCATAATGCCGCCCATTGTTTCGATACCTAGAGACAATGGAATAACGTCTAATAATAAGACGTCTTTAACGTCACCCGCTAATACACCCGCTTGAATCGCTGCGCCTAAGGCAACCGCTTCATCTGGGTTAACGTCTTTACGAGGCTCTTGACCAAAGATGTCTTTAACCATCTCTTGAACTTTTGGCATACGTGTTTGACCACCTACCAAAATAACGTCGTTAATTTCTGATGCTTTAACGCCCGCATCTTTAAGCGCCATTTCACAAGGGCCTTTAGTGCGGTTAATGAGTTCTTCTACTAAAGACTCTAATTTTGCACGGGTTAATTTAACATTTAAATGTTTAGGGCCAGTCGCATCTGCAGTGATGTACGGTAAGTTAACATCGGTTTGTTGGCTTGAAGATAATTCAATTTTTGCTTTTTCTGCTGCTTCTTTTAAACGTTGTAAAGCTAATGGGTCATTGTGTACGTCTACGCCACTGTCTTTTTTAAATTCAGCTGCAAGGAATTCGATAATTCTTGAGTCAAAATCTTCACCACCTAAGAAAGTGTCACCGTTGGTTGATAACACTTCAAATTGATGTTCACCATCAATTTCAGCGATTTCGATGATTGAGATATCAAATGTACCGCCACCTAAGTCATAAACAGCAATTTTAGTATCGCCTTTAGGTTTGTCCATACCAAAAGCTAATGCTGATGCAGTAGGCTCGTTGATGATACGTTTAACTTCTAAGCCTGCAATACGGCCAGCATCTTTAGTCGCTTGGCGTTGTGAGTCATTGAAATAAGCAGGAACCGTGATAACGGCTTCTGTGACGGGTTCACCTAAATACGCTTCAGCATCTTTTTTTAACTTCATTAAGATACGCGCTGAAATTTCAGGTGATGCCATTTTTTTACCATGGACTTCTACCCATGCATCACCGTTTTCTGCTTCAACGATGTTGTAAGGTACCATTTTGATGTCTTTTTGAACTGCGTCGTCTTTGAAGCGACGACCGATTAAACGTTTGATAGCGAAAAGTGTGTTTTTAGGGTTAGTCACCGCTTGGCGTTTTGCTGATTGGCCTACTAACACTTCGTCATCACTGCTGAAGGCAATGATAGAAGGGGTTGTACGAGCACCTTCACTGTTTTCTATTACTTTTGCAACACCGTTTTCTAATACGGCTACACACGAGTTTGTTGTTCCTAAATCTATGCCAATTATCTTAGCCATTGAATACTCCAGAATAAATTTGTTTAGTTATGTAAAAAGTTGTTTGCAATATGGGGACTGTTTTAGGGTGTTCAAGTCTATGAATTATTTTCAGGTGCTTTTGCTACCACCACCATGGCAGGGCGCAATAAACGACCATTTAAGGTGTAACCTTTTTGGAATACGTTAATCACTGTATTCGGTTCTGCACCTTCTTGTTCTTGCATTAACATGGCTTGATGATGTTCGGGATTAAAAGCTTGTCCGATAGGATCAACGGCTACGATGTTAAATTTTGAAAATAAGGCTTCGAATTGTTTAATGGTTAATTCACTACCTTCACGGAATTTTTGAACTTCTTCACTGTCGCCAGTGGCGGCTTGTAAGCCGAGTACGACACTATCAAATACCGGTAATAGCTCTTTACCAAAATTGGTGAGGGCAAATTTATGGGTATCTTCTAGGTCTTTTTGAGTTCTTCTTTTTAGATTTTCCATTTCTGCTTGAGTGCGGACTGCTTTATCCCAAGCTTCATGTGCTTTTTGTTTGGTTTCTTCTAATTCTTGTTTGAGCTCTTCGACGGTATATTCGTGTTCTCCTATTTCTGTATGAGAATCTTCTGTTTGCTCAGATTCAGCTTCAACTTCAATTTGTGTCTCAGGTAGTTCCTGATCAGTACTCATGTTATGGATCCTTAAGTGATTTTAATAGTGTGCTTAATGGCACAGATAAAAAGTTTTATCTATCATGGGGTCGTTGTTTTTGGATTCAAGGCAGCGCCTAATAATTTTGCTGTGACATCGACATAGGGAATAATTTTTTCATAAGCCATGCGCGTGGGGCCTATAACGCCTAATACACCTACGATCTCATCATTAACAGAATAAGAAGAGGTGACTAAGCTGCATTGGTCAAACGCTTGGTAGCCAGATTCTTTACCAATAAAAATTTGTACGCCATCGGCTTTCATAGATTGATCTAATAAGTGGATGACATCACTTTTATGGCTAAAGGCTTCAAAGAGGCTTCTGAGGTGGTCTCGATTTGATAATTCAGAAAAGCCCATTAAGTTGGTTTCACCGCTTAAGACATAGTCATCTTTTTGATGACCCGCTTCAAACGTTAGTTTTGCTATTTTTAGCGCATCTAACATGGCTTGGTTAGTGCGTTCTTGCTCGAGTTGTAAGTCTTTTAAAAGCGCTGATTTAACGGCCGCTAAATTATGGCCGGCATAGAGCGAGTTAAGGTAGTTAGCCGCTTGTTGGAGTTCTGCGGCGTTAAATACTTTATCGGTGTGTATGACTTTGTTGTGTACTTCTTGTTCGTTAGTTACAAAGATAACGAGTACGCGATTATGCGATAAAGGTAGAAATTCGATATGTCTTAAATAGACCGCTTCTCGTTTGGGCAGTGTAACAACACCCGCCATGTTGGTGAGGTCTGATATTAAGCGTGATGCGGCGCCAATCATGTTATTGGGGTCATCATTTTCTGACAAGCCTAAAGATATTTGCGCTAAATCTTTTGCATCTATGGGTTTTACAGTCAGTAGGCTGTCTACAAATAAACGGTAGCCGCTGACGGTGGGTATGCGTCCTGCTGAGGTATGGGGAGAATGGATTAGGCCTAGGTCTTCTAGGTCTGCCATTACGTTTCTAATAGTCGCAGGGCTTAGGTTAAGTTCGGAGTCTTTGGATAGTATGCGTGAGCCAACGGGTTGGCCGTCATGAATATAACGCTCAACTAATGTCTTGAGTAATTGTAACGAACGATCATTTAAGTCTTGATTATTAAGGCTCACTGTAATCCCTGAAAGGCTAAATTAGCACTCTTGATAGGTGAGTGCCAATTTAGAAAAATAACAGTTCAGGGCTTGCTTGTCAATGAGCGCTCAACAATATCGGTATTGAGGGCAGGGTGTGTTATTAATCGAGATATTCAAAAACAGTGACAATCTGTCTGACGCCCGGTTGAAGTTTGGTCAGATTAATAATGACTTTGCCTTCATCCCGTTGCACTATACCCATTAGGTAAACAACGCCGTTTTCAGTAATCACTTTAATGGTGTTGGGATCAAACTCATGCATGGATCTGATTTGCTTAAAGGCTTTTCTGATGCTTTGCGTGATGAGTTTGTCATTCTCTTGTACGTCTAAACTAATGGGTTCTTCTACGTTGAGATGATCTTGAATGAGCGTGACATTGGGTATGGCTTGCACTGCTGCGATGACTTTGGCTTTTAACGCTTCTGTGGGGGCTTCGCCTGTTATGAGTGCCGCGCCATTGTATGCATTAACCGCTGCATGGCAATTTTGTTGTATGTCGCTCGTGTCATTTAATTCTTCAAAGGCTTCTGACTCAATTTTTTTATCAGATACAACAACGGCGTGCGGGCGCCTGTCTTTTAATAAGTTTTGTTCTGCGGACGTGTCGGGGGGCGGTGTAAGTGATGAACAGGCCGTTATTAATAGGGTGCTAAATAAAGTGATGAGGTGTAATGATCTTTTCATGGCTTACCTTTATATAGATAGACTTAACCAAATAGTTGGTGGTCAATTAAATCACATAAACAATGTGTAATTAAAATCTGAACTTCTTGAATGCGGATGCTGGAGCTCGAGTTTACTCGAATCTCAATGTCTGTTTCATAGAGTAAAGGTGATATTAATCCCCCTTCATTGCCTGTTATGGCAATCACTAAAATGTCTTTGTCGTGTGCGGTGGTGATGGCTTTGGCAATATTGCATGAACTGTTGCAATCGGTAAAGAACAGCAGGATGTCTCCACTTTGCCCTAACGCTCTTAATTGCTTTGAGAAAACTTCATCATAATGGTAGTCATTAGCCACTGCAGTAATGGTCGCTATGTCAGTTGATAAGTTAATGGCCGGTAAAGAGGGTCTGTCTCTTTCAAACTGATTGAGCATGGCCGATGAAAATAGTTGTGCTGTGGTGGCTGATCGACCATTACCACAGGTCAGTATTTTTTTATCATTTAATAGAGCCGAAACGATTTGCTGTGAGGCATACTCAATGAGCTCAGGTAAATACGACAAGGCTTCTTGCTGTGCTTGAATACTGTCTGAAAAATTATTAATGATGCGGTCTTGTAGGCTCATGGGGCTCTTTGAGTTAAAAGGCGTTTTTTATCCATTCTATTTTGCCGTTACCTGAAATGGCAATAACGTCAAACCGAATGGCTTGATCTTTCTTTTGTGATGATAAGTAGATTTGTGTAGCTCTTATTATACGTGATTGTTTTGTGCGCGTAATACTCTCCATGGCACTTCCAAAGCGATCGGATTTTCGATAACGCACTTCCACAATTACTAAGGCATCTTGATCTGTCATGATCAAATCCAGTTCGCCTAGTTTACAGCGAAAATTTCTCATTACGGGCTTTAGGCCTTGTTCAATAAGATAGTGATGCGCACGCTCTTCTGCATTTTCACCTGACATAAGGTGTGCTGCTTTAGACTTAAGCTCAGAAATGGACACTGATAATCTCCGAAGGGTGATTTTTATGGGGACATTAAAAAAACAAGATACTGATATAATTTGGCTTTATTTCGATAATCCTAGCTTCTTCTTTATAACACAGGTTCTATTAATGACCGTTTCTAATGTTAATGTTTTTGGCAAGCTGTATGTTGTTGCCACGCCTATAGGTAATTTAGCCGATATTAGCTTTAGAGCTGTTGAAGTTTTAAAGACCGTTGATATGATTGCAGCTGAGGATACTCGGCATGTGAAGATGCTCTTACAGCATTATGGGATTACAAATAAACTGGTTTCATTGCATCAGCATAATGAAGAGAAGGCTTCCGGTGGTTTATTAGAAAAATTACGAGAAGGTTTGTCCATTGCCTTGGTTTCAGATGCGGGTACCCCTTTATTAAGTGATCCAGGGATGCCACTTGTTAAATTGGTTAAAGATGCTGGGTTAGATGTGGTGCCAGTGCCAGGCGCTTGCGCTTTAATTGCGGCTCTGTCGGCAGGGGGATTGCCTGTTACACAGTTTTCATTTGAAGGCTTTTTACCTAGGACGTCATCCGCCCGTAAAGCTTTTTTTTCTGAGCGTCTTCATCTTACCAAAACTTGGGTTTTTTATGAGTCTTGTCACCGTATTTTAGCTTCTTTGGAAGATATGGCAGAGGTTCTACCATTAGATAGAATGATTGTTATTGCAAGAGAAATAACAAAGCTCCATGAGACCATCGTAAAAGTGCCTTTATCGAGAGCATTAGAAATGGTCTCTGAAAACGAGAATATGCGAAAGGGTGAGTTTGTCGTTATCGTGGACGGGGCCGAAGAGGAGGATAAAAAACAGTTAATGACACTTGAGCAAGAAAAAGTGTTGAGAATTTTATTGCGTGAATGTTCTATTAAGACCGCGGTGGCTATGGCGGTTGATATTACAGGTGTTAGAAAGAAAATAGTGTATCAAGCCGCTCTTTTAATTGATCAAGAGAACGACGGGTAGCCTTATTGATCTTGGCATGAATTCGCTTTGCTTTCTTGAATGCAGTATACTGGGCGGCGAGAGAGTTGGCTGGACAGTCGCTGTTTTATCGATAAGATAAGATGGAGGAAAGTCCGGGCTCCATTGGGCAGGGTGCCAGGTAACGCCTGGGAGGCGTGAGCCTACGGAAAGTGCCGCAGAAAATAAACCGCCTAGCATTTTATGTTAGGTAAGGGTGAAAAGGTGCGGTAAGAGCGCACCGCGCAACTGGTAACAGGAGTGGCATGGTAAACCCCACCCGGAGCAAGATCAAATAGAGGGACAGACGCGTGGCCCGCGCGGTCCCTGGGTAGATTGCTTGAGCTGCAGGGTGATCTGCAGCCTAGATGAATGACTGTTCACGACAGAACCCGGCTTATAGGCTAACTCTTTCTTTTTATTCTATAGTTAATGAGCTACCTGACTCATTATGTTAATTTTATTAAGCGTGATGTTAATGCTTAGTTTCTACAAAAATTATCAACGTCCATCGTTGCGGTAATTTTCTTCTTTTTTTGTATCCCCCCTAAAAATAAAGTTGATGCGGTTTATTGACTCATACTTAATGTGCTTTATTAATAGTTTTGATTAAACATCTGATAACGCGCGCTATTTATTTTGCATTTTTTTGCCTGTTTTTTTCTCCCTCAAAAGTGACGTAAGTCATTGTCAAAAAAGAAAGAGTTTAAGTAAAAACCTTCTTGACTATAGACGAAATGGAATTTATAGTGGCCACAAGTGGTAAAAAGTGGTGAAAAATGGTTTTTTATTGATGATATCTGGAGTCAATTTTGTTTCGAGGAATTAGTTCAATTAATTTAGACGATAAAGGTCGTCTTGCAGTTCCTACCCGTTATCGGGAAGAGCTACAGGATTGCTGTGAGCGTCAAATGATTGTTACGGTTGCCGTAAACGAAAGATGTATTGGGGAAACAGGCTGTTTATGGCTTTATCCTTTGCCAGAGTGGGAACATCTTGAGCAAACCATCAGTAAATTACCTACTTTAAATAAAACCGCAGGCAAGTTAAGACGTTTTTTGATTGGAAATGCATCTGAATGTGAGATGGATGGACAGGGTCGATTGTTGTTACCTGAAAAACTAAGAAAATTTGCTGAAATGGATAAAAAGATCGTCCTTGTCGGTCAACTTAATAAGTTTGAAATCTGGAATGAAGATGCATGGACGGCTAAAGAACAAGAATGGCTGAAAGGCGATGATGATGAAGGTCTAGAAGAGTTAGGCACTTTATCTTTTTAACACGGGAGTTTTGATGGAACATCTGCCCGTTATGTATGCTGAAGCTCTGCAACATTTGGCGATTAAAAAAGACGGTATTTATCTCGATTGTACTTTTGGTCGGGGTGGGCACAGTCAAGGTATTTTGGCTCAGTTGGGGCAAGAGGGTCAGTTAATAGCATTTGATCGTGATCTTGATGCCGTTAATTCAGAATATGCAAAAGCTTTGCTGGTTGATCAAAGATTTAAGTTAATACACAGTTGTTTTTCTCAATTAGAAAGTCAGCTTGATAGTTTAGGCTTACTTGGAAAAATTGATGGCATTTTGATGGATTTAGGGGTGTCTTCACCTCAGCTTGATAATCCTGAAAGAGGTTTTAGTTTTTTAAGGGAAGGACCATTAGATATGCGTATGGATGAGTCGAGTGGACTCTCTGCAGAGCAATGGTTAGACAGTGTTGACGAGAAAGATCTGGTTAAAGTTTTATTTGAGTACGGTGAAGAAAAGTTTGCCCGCCGTATTGCTAAAGCGATTGTTGAGAGAAGGGTTGAAAGCCCTATCACTACAACTAAACAATTGGCCAGTCTTATTGAGGATGTCATTCCTATGAGGGAAAAAAATAAACATCCCGCAACAAGGACATTTCAGGCCATACGAATTGAAGTGAATAAAGAGTTAGAAGAGCTTAAATTAGTACTAGAACAATCGGCAAGAGTTTTAGACAAGGGCGGTCGATTAGTTGCAATTTCTTTTCATTCTTTAGAGGACAGAATAGTAAAGCGTTTTATAAGAGATGAATCGGGTGCGAAATATGATCCGGGTAAGTTTCCAGTTAAAGAGGCAGATATTACTAAAGGCGTTTTAAAGAAGGTAGGCAAGGCTTATAAAGCGGGTGAATTAGAAGTAAAACAAAACCCAAGAGCTAGAAGTGCCGTTATGAGAGTCGCAGAGAGAGTTTAAGTGGTTATAAATCGACTATTAATTATAGCGGGACTAGTACTCCTGATTTCATCCATGGCGGTGATTTATAGCAAATACTATTCGCGTTTGATTTTTATAGATATTCAAAAGCAAGAAAAGGCGCTTGATCAATATGAGGTTGAATGGGGTCAGATGCAGTTAGAGTTAACGATGCTGGAGGAGCAGAATCGTTTAGAGTTGGTGGCAAAGGAAGAATTAAAGTTAGTGATGCCATTAAGAGAACAAATTATTTATATAAAACCTTAGATGTTAGATTTTCGAGATAGAAGCCCTGCTAAAAAAGCGAATGATGATTTTTCGGGCAGACGAAAATTTTTGAGTTTTCTCATGTTGGTTTTCATGAGTGTTTTGGTAGTGAGGGCTATCTATTTACAGGTTATTACGAAAGATTTTCTCATTCATCAAGGTGATATGAGGCAGGTTGATGATGTTTCTGTTTCGGCTTATAGAGGCGTTGTTGTAGATAGGGAAGGTGAACCTTTAGCGATAAGTACACCTGTTGAATCTATATGGATTAATCCTAAAGAACTTAGGTTTGCAAAAGAAGAGCAGCTTAAGGTCATGGAAAAGTTGCTGAGTTTACCCATCGGTAAAGTGACAGAGTGGATAAAAGAAGATCCCCATAGACAATTTCTTTATATCGCTAGAAGAGTTAATCCGCAAATAGCGGATCGCGTTAAAGAGCTAAAGTTAACAGGCGTATATACAGAGCGAGAATTTAAACGCTTTTATCCCACAGGTGGGGTATCAGCTCACTTGGTTGGCTTTACGGATGTGGATGATGTAGGACAGGCCGGATTGGAGCGTGGTTACGAGAAAATGCTGAAGGGCACAGCCGGCAGTAAACGTGTGATTAGGGATGGTCAGCGTCGAATCATCGAGGATATAGAAAATATTAAAGAGCCCGTACCTGGCAAGACGCTTGAGTTAAGCATTGATCAGCGAATTCAATATTTAGCATACAAAGAGTTACAGATAGCGGTTAATGACAATAAAGCAAAATCAGGGGCTTTAGTTGTTTTGGATGCAAAAAATGGTGAGGTTCTTGCGGCTGTTAATCAACCCTCATTTAATCCAAATACGCGTAATAATCTAAAAGAAAGTTTATATAGAAATAGAGGGTTTACTGAGGTATTTGAACCGGGTTCAACAGTTAAGCCATTTGTAGTTGCAGCCGCTTTAGATGGTGGGTATGTCACTCCAAACTCGATTTTTGTGACTAATGGTACTTATGCGGTGGGTCACAATACGGTTAAGGATACCCATAATTACGGCACTATGGATACTACTCGAGTTATTACAAAATCGAGCAATATTGGCGTGACAATGATGTCATTAAAGATGCCGCCGAAGTATTTGTACGATATTTATCACCAATTGGGCTTTGGTGTATCAGCCGGCTCGGGATTTCCTGGTGAAGCCAGTGGTGTGATGAAGGATTATAAGAAATGGCATGATTTTGATCGAGCGACTATGTCATTTGGATACGGTTTAAACGCTTCTGCATTGCAATTAGCAAGGGCGTATACAGCCTTAGCGGATGATGGGATTTTACACTCAGTCAGTTTGATAAAACGCGAAGAAGATGACGATACGGTGCGTGTTTTCTCTGCTAAGACAGCGAAAACGGTTAGGAAGATGATGGAAACCGTATTAACTAAAGACGGTACGGCGATTGAAGCGGTTGTTCCTGGCTATAGCGCAGCAGGTAAAACGGGTACTGCAAAAAAAGCAACCGCACATGGTTATACAGAGAAAAGTTATTTTGCGGTATTTGCAGGAATGGCCCCAGTAGAAAATCCACGCTTAATCATAGCGGTGATGATTGATGAGCCTTCAGCAGGTAAGTATTACGGTGGATTGGTTGCTGCACCTGTTTTTTCTAGGGTGATGGCGGGGGCGTTGAGAATATTAGAGATAGCGCCAGACAAGGAAGAGACAATGCCGGTCTTATTAACACAAAGGCAGCAATAGTTTGGTTATGCGATTTCGTGAGTTGTTACTAGGGCTTGTATCAGAAGAGCAACTTGATTTACAGGGGGTGAGTGATCTACAAGTCACGGGGTTGGCGCTAAATAGTAGTAAGGTGCAAGAAGGCAATTTATTTATAGCCTTAGCGGGATCACAGCAACATGGATTGACTTATGTGGCTCAAGCGGTTGAACAGGGAGCGTCGGCTGTTATTTATGACCCAGAGGGCGGTGGGATAGAGATAGCAGAACATATTGTTAATGTGCCTATTTTTGCTATTGATGACTTAGGGATGCATTTAGGGTTTATAGCCGCACGGTTCTACGATAACCCATCTCGGTCTATTGATGTGATTGGCATTACAGGGACGAATGGAAAAACCTCTTGTAGTCAGTTTTTAGGACAAGTGCTCGAAGATTGCGGTGTTATTGGTACCTTGGGTTGGGGTTTTTGGGGTGATTTAAATCAAACATTAAATACGACGCCTGATGCTTTAGAAGTACAACGAATATTAGCCGAGCTTCGTAAGGATAAAGCTCATAAGGTGGCCATGGAAGTTTCATCACATGGTTTGGCGCAGGGTAGGGTGAATGCCGTTAACTTTAAGGGTGCTGTATTTACAAATATCAGCCGTGATCATTTGGATTATCACGGAACGATGGCATCTTATCTAGCTTCAAAGCTGAAGCTTTTGACTAAGCCGGGATTGAAGTTTGTAGTCGTTAATTTGGATGATGACTATTGTGACCAAGTTATTAACGCAGTTCCTAAAGAGGTTTCAATTTGGGGGATTAGTGTTGAGGGTCGAGAATTGGCCAATATTGAGAGGGTCACTGCTGACTCTGTTATGCATACATCAGATGGGCTTAGATTAGATGTGCACTGGAAGGGGCAGAATCATAGAGTTGAAGTGCCTATCTATGGTGATTTTAATGCCGAAAATATACTGATTGTTCTTGCAGTGATGATGGCTACGGGGATTGAGATGGCAGAGGCGGTTAAGAGTTTGCAACAATTGAAGCCAGTTATGGGTCGCATGGAGCATTGGGGTGGTAATGGTCAGCCATTAATCTTTGTGGATTATGCGCATACCCCTGATGCACTTAATAAAGCATTGAACAGTTTGAAAAAACATTGCTTGGAAGCATTGTGGGTAGTTTTTGGTTGTGGTGGTAACCGTGATCAGGGTAAGCGATCTGAAATGGGACGAATTGCTCAACAGCAGGCAGATCATGTCATTGTGACGGATGATAATCCCCGATTTGAAGAAAGTGTTGCAATAGTATCTGATATTTTGGCTGGATGTGAAAAAGACGAGGTAACTTATTCAAAAGTTGAAATCATGCAAAATAGAGAGCAAGCCATACATTCAGCCATTAAAAAAGCGACGCAATACGATTGTATTTTGATTGCAGGTAAAGGTCATGAAGATTATCAAGAAATTAAAGGCGTGAGAACACCTTTTAGTGATAGTCAGATAGTTGAAGAGGCTCTTAAAGAGAGAGCGAGACTATTATGAAAATGTTATTGAGTGATTGTGCGAAAGCAATCAATGGAAAACTAGTCGGTGATGACGTGTTGTTTAGGTCTGTTAGCATTGATACTCGAGCCATTAAGCCCGAACAGCTCTACATAGCCATTAAAGGACAAAATTTTGATGGTAATGAGTTTGTAGAACAAGCTCAGCAAGCTGGAGCAGTGGCAGCCATTTTGCATGAGGGTATTAACACGTCGTTACCGCATGTATATGTAGAGGATACACGTTTAGCATTAGCAGAATTAGCAGGGAAATGGCGCCAATCATTATCAGAGATGAGTGAAGATTCCCTCTTTGTAGTCGGTGTTACAGGGAGTAATGGTAAAACGACAGTTAAAGAAATGGTAGCCGCAATACTGGCAGTTAACGCTCCCGTATTGTTTACACAAGGTAACTTAAATAATGATATCGGCGTACCTTTAACTTTATTACGTTTAGATGAAACACATCGTTATGCAGTCATAGAAATGGGTGCTAATCACGCAGAAGAGATTGCTTACACAAGTCAATATGCCCAGTCGGATGTGGTGATTATTACCAACGCGGGCGCGGCACATTTAGAAGGGTTTGGTAGTTTAGAAGGGGTTGCAAAAGCGAAGGGTGAGATTATTGAAACCCTTAAGGTAGAGGGCGTTGCAATCATCAATAAAGATGATGTTTATTTTAATTATTGGCAGTCGCTAGCAGGCAAAAAGTCGGTTTTATCGTTTGGTTTAAGTACTGATGCTGATGTAACTGCCAAAGAAATAAACACGAGCATTGGCCAAAATGGTTTTGTAACTACATTTGAGTTAGTAACAGTGCAGGGCGTTATTGATATCAATTTGAGATTGGCGGGTCAGCATAATGTGCTTAATGCATTAGCTGCAACTGCGGCAGCTTTGGCTCTGGGTATTGAATTAATACAAATTAAGCAGGGATTAGAAAGCTTAAAGCCAGTGACTGGAAGGATGCAACCTTTGTTAGGGCGGTTAGGTAACGTCATTATAGATGATACCTATAATGCGAATTCAGCTTCGCTTAAGGTAGGTCTTGAGGTGTTGAGTCAATTAAAAGGTAGACCCTGGTTGGTGATGGGTGCTTTTGGTGAGCTGGGTCCTCAAAGCGCAAAGATTCATGAAGATATGGCTGAAATGATCAAATTAAGTGGTGTTGAAAGATTATTTGCAACAGGTTCTGATGCTATTAAAACAGTTCAGGCATTTGGAGTAGGTGCTTCATTTTATGAAGAACAAGAAGAGTTAATTGCCGAATTAGAAAAACAATTAAAAGGCGATGAAACTATTTTGATTAAAGGTTCACGGGCAAGGCGCATGGAAAATGTTGCAGCGGCTCTAGTGGATAATTACAGGAACTAAGCGATGTTACTTTATTTTACTGATTATTTAATGACATTTGATGGTGGGTTTAGGGTATTTCAATATCTTACCTTTCGCGCTATTTTGGGTGCGCTGACCTCATTGATAATTTCATTCATTATTGGACCAGTGATGATTAGAAAGTTGAGCTCTAATAAAATCGGTCAAAGTATACGTGAGTTAGGTCCTCAATCTCATTATGAGAAATCAGGCACGCCTACTATGGGTGGCGCTTTGATTTTGGTTGCAATAACCATTAGTACTCTATTATGGGCTGATTTAAGCAATCGTTATATTTGGGTGATTTTGTTAGTCACAATAGGTTATGGCGTTATTGGTTTTGTTGATGATTATAGAAAAGTCATTAAGCGTAATAGCGATGGCTTATCAGCTAAAGCAAAATATTTAAGTCAGTCAGTTATTGGTTTAACAGCGGCACTTTTCTTATACAAAACAGCCGTTGTTCCAGCGGAAACACAACTTATCATTCCTTTCTTTAAAGACTTTATGTTGGATATGGGATGGACTTATGTGGTTTTGACTTACTTTGTAATAGTCGGTACTAGTAATGCGGTTAATTTAACAGACGGATTAGACGGTTTAGCCATTATGCCAACAGTAATGGTGGCCGCAGGGTTGGGTGTCTTCGCTTATCTATCAGGACACATTGGTTTCTCTGAATATCTAGCCATTCCTTTTTTACCTAATTCGGGTGAGTTAATTGTATTTTGTGCCGCTTTAGTGGGCGCTGGGTTAGGTTTTCTATGGTTTAACGCTTATCCAGCAATGGTATTTATGGGTGACGTGGGTGCGTTGGCATTAGGTGGCGCATTAGGTGTTTTAGCCGTATTAGTTCGCCAAGAAATAGTGTTGATGATTATGGGTGGGGTTTTTGTAATGGAAACCGTTTCTGTCATGATTCAAGTAGCCTCTTTTAAATTGACGGGTAAGCGAGTATTTCGTATGGCGCCTATTCACCATCATTTTGAGTTGAAAGGATGGCCCGAACCAAGAGTCATTGTGCGCTTTTGGATTATTACAGTCATTTTGGTTTTAATAGGTTTAGCAACGTTGAAATTGAGATAAACCATGAGAATTTTGAATAATTCAATAATCGGTATGCATGACAAGCGAGTTCGATCCTTATGAGTATGGATAATATAGCTATTTTGGAGGCGCTTAAAGAGCGCTTCGATTTAGATACTGAAAACTCGAAGATTTTAGTGGTTGGCTTAGGGCATACAGGCGTATCAGTCGCTTATTATTTGCAAAAGTTAGGCTTTAAATTTGCGATAACTGATAGTCGTGACAAACCACCTTTAAAAGATGCGTTTTTTGAAGCGATGCCAGATACCCCTATTTTTACAGGTGGTTTTGATGAGGCCGCTTTTGAAGTCGCAACGCATTTAGTAGTGAGTCCTGGCGTGTCTTTGACAGAAAAATCGATTGTTAAAGCGATTGCCATTGGCGTAAAGGTAATAAGTGATATAGATTTATTCGCTTGTTCTGTGGATGTCCCGATTGTAGCTATTACAGGTTCAAATGGTAAAAGTACCGTTACTACGATGGTTGGTGAGATGGCTAAGGCATCCGGTAAGCAAGTGGCTGTAGGTGGTAACTTAGGGACTCCGGCCTTAGATTTACTTGCAGATAATGCTGAATTATATGTACTGGAGCTCTCAAGCTTTCAATTGGAGCGCACTAGCGCATTAAATGCAGCTGCGGCAACCGTGCTTAATGTTTCAGCTGATCATTTGGATAGACATGATGATTTGGCAAGTTATGCACTAGAAAAACAGCGAATATTTCGTGGTAATGGCGTATTAGTGCTTAATGCTGATGATCTTGTTGTTAGTAAGATAGAAGAGAAAGGTAGATGTGCATTTACTTTTACCACTAAAGATACTAATGCAGATTTTTATATCGGTATTCAAGACGATAAAGAATGCTTAATGCATGATAAAGAAACGCTAATGTCGATAGCGGAATTACCACTTGAGGGTAGGCATAATGCGGCAAATGCTTTAGCTGCAATAGCATTAGGAATGGCTGTAGGCTTAGATAAATCAGCTATGTGTAATGCCCTCAGAGAATTTAAAGGCTTGGATCACAGAATGCAAAAAGTCGCTAAGATTCGAGGTGTGACTTGGGTCAATGATTCTAAGGCAACTAATATAGGTGCCTGCGTTGCAGCATTGGAAGGATACGATACTAAAGTTATTTTAATAGCCGGCGGTGATGCTAAAGGTGCCGATATGAATGAGCTAGCGCCTTATATTAAAGATAAAACTAAAGGCGTAGTGTTACTCGGTAAAGATGCTCAATTAATCAAGCAAGCGATCAATGAAAGCGTACCCACCTACGCGGCTAAAAGTATGGAAGAAGCTGTAAAAATTTGCGCAGAGATTGCGGAAGGCGGCGACAGTGTATTGTTATCACCGGCATGTGCCAGTCTTGATCAATATAAAAATTATCAGGATAGAGGGAATCAGTTCTCAAAAGCAGTATTAAGGTTGTTGGCATGAAAGTAATCATGAAGCCTTCGAGAATTGGACGGTTTCATTATGAGCCTTACTTAGTAGTGGTCTTTTTTAGTTTATTGTTAATTGGTTATGTGATGGTTGGTTCAGCTTCTTTACATAAAAGTGCTGATGCTTTTAATTATATAAGAAAGCAATCACTCAATATTAGTATAGGGCTTACTGCAGGGTATTTTGTAACAAGAGTTCCGATAAGAACTTGGGAAAAATACAGTCAAGGATTGTTTTTATTCGGCTTAGTTTTATTAGTTATCGTGATAGTCCCGGGTATTGGTGTGAAGGTTAACGGTAGTACACGCTGGTTGTCATTAGGTGGGTTTAGGTTTCAGGTTTCGGAGATTGTTAAGTATTTCTCTGTAATCTATATGGCGGGCTATGTAACAAGACATCAAAAGGCAATTAGGGATTCTGCATTTAGTTTGTTTAAACCGATCGTTTTATTTGGTATTGCTTGTTTGTTATTACTTTTAGAACCCGATTTTGGATCATCTGTAGTCATTATTACTATTGCGATGGGAATTATGTATCTAGCGGGTGCTCGACTGATTCAGTTTATAACCTTGTTGGGTATGCTGTCTTTTTTAGCCTCAGTACTTGTTTACATCGCACCATACAGAATGAAAAGGGTAACTAGTTTTTTAGATCCATGGGCAGATGCAAAAGATACTGGATATCAATTGGTACATGCTTTGATTTCTTTTGGCCGTGGCGAATGGTTTGGAGTAGGTTTAGGAAGTGGCATTGAAAAATTATTTTATTTGCCAGAAGGTCATACGGATTTTCTGTTTTCGGTTATCGCTGAAGAATTGGGTTTGGCCGGCGTGCTAACCGTTATAAGTTTATTTGCGGTATTCGTGTGGAGAACATTTTTAATAGCTGAGGCTGCTGAGCAATTAGGTGAAAGGTTTTCGGCTTATATAGCTTATGGATTAGGTATTTGGTTTGGTTTTCAATCTTTAGTAAATATGGGCGTTAATATGGGAATATTGCCTACTAAAGGATTAACTCTACCATTAATGAGTTATGGTGGTGGCAGTATGCTCATCATGTGCTGTGCAGTTGCGCTATTGTTTAGAGTGAATAGCGAGATTGAAGAAATTAAAGCGAATATGCCAAAAGAAAGGTCAAAATGGGTAAACGCATAATTATCATGGCGGGTGGCACTGGCGGACATGTATTCCCTGCATTAGCGGTAGCAGAATTGCTATCAGAAAAAGGCTGGAGTGTAAGTTGGCTGGGTACTCAAAAAGGATTGGAAAGTAGGGTTGTGCCAGAGCAAGGCATAGAAATTGATTGGCTCTCAGTCGCTGGTGTTAGAGGTAAAGGTTTATGGTCAAAAATTACTGCCATATTCAGTTTGTTCAAAGCTTGTTATCAAGCGGCTAGGGTTTTGCTTAAGCGCAAACCAGATGTCGTGTTAGGAATGGGCGGCTTCGTAGCAGGACCTGGTGGGTTAATGGCAAAATTATTAGGGATTCCTCTGATTATTCATGAGCAGAATCGGGTACCAGGAACCACAAATCGCTTGCTCTCTAAATTAGCTAATCAAGTTTTAGAAGGGTTTCCAGGTAGTTTTAAACAGCAGGTGAAGGCGAAGTCTACCGGTAATCCGTTAAGAAAGAAGTTTTTAATTGCACATAAAAATCAGCGTCAATTGCCAGTAAGTGAAGTAAAGCTTTTGATTTTAGGTGGAAGTCAGGGCGCAAAGATTCTAAATGAAACGGTTCCTGACGCTATTGCTAAGTTGGGTGGGCTAATAGAAAGCCAGCTTCAGATATCTGTTAGGCACCAAACTGGTGAGTCGATGTTAGTGGAAGTGAGGCAACACTACAAAAAGTTATCAATTAAATCAGAAATTAATGCTTTTATCGAGGACATGGTTGATGCTTACCAATGGGCGGATTTAGTGGTTTGTAGAGCAGGAGCTATGACGGTCAGTGAGGTTGCTGCTATGGGTGTTCCGGCAATATTTATACCCTTACCTAGTGCTATAGATGATCATCAAATGGCAAATGCACGTTATTTAAGTGATGCGGGAGCTGGAATAATTTTAGTACAAAGAGATATGAATCCAAAGTCTTTAGCTGAATGTATAAATAGCGTATTAAGTGAATTACCGCAGATGAGTAATGCAGCTAAAGAATGCGCTTTATTAGATGCTACTCAATTGGTTGCTGAATATTGTATTTCGGAGGCTGTGTAATGAACGCATCTGTAACTTCGCAATTAACGACAAGTTTTGGAAATATTAAGCGTATTCATTTTATAGGAATAGGCGGTACAGGCATGTGCGGTATTGCCGAGGTTTTATCTAACTTAGGCTATCAAGTTTCAGGATCAGATATTAAAGAAAGCGCTGTCACACAAAGGCTTGCTGACTTAGGCGTTAAGATAGCAATTGGGCATAAGAGAGAGAATGTAACAGATGTTGATGTGGTTGTTGCGTCCACTGCTATTGATAGAACGAATGAAGAAATTGATCAGGCTTACGTAAATAGAATTCCAGTGATACCTCGTGCTGAAATGCTAGCTGAGTTGATGCGATTTAGGTTTGGAATTGCTGTTGCTGGTACGCATGGAAAAACCACGACCACAAGTTTAACGGCAAGTATGTTAGCAGAAGGTGGCTTAGATCCAACCTTTGTAATTGGTGGGCGACTAAATAGTGCTGGAAGTAATGCAAAATTAGGGTTAGGCAATTATTTAGTTGCAGAAGCAGATGAAAGTGATGCGTCTTTCTTATATTTACAACCCATGATTGCAGTGGTAACAAATATAGATCAAGACCACATGGAAACCTATCAGAACAATTATGAAAGGTTAAAGGATACATTTATTGAGTTTTTACATCATCTTCCTTTTTATGGTCTAGCTGTATTGTGTATGGATGATGAGGGTGTAAGGGAAATCATACCAAACATATCGAAGCCTGTAATTACATATGGTGTTCATGAAGATGCCGATGTTCGTGCAGTCAATATTAAACAAGAGGGAATGTTAACAACTTTTGATGTGCTTCGACCCGGTTATTTTGCACTGCAAGTAACTTTGAATATGCCTGGTTGGCATAACATGCTGAATTCACTTGCTGCTATTGCGATAGCAACAGAATTAGCGGTATCAGATGAGGCGATTGTTAGAAGTTTAGCTGCTTTTAAAGGTGTGGGTAGACGTTTTCAGGTCCAAGGTGATTTGGCAATCGGTCAAGGAAAGTTAACATTAGTTGATGATTATGGGCATCATCCTCGTGAGATTGCTGCAACATTAGAAGCCTTAAAACAAGCTTGGCCTAAAAGACGTTCAGTTGTCATTTTTCAACCTCATAGGTATACCCGTACAAGAGATTTATTTGAAGATTTTGTACACATATTATCAACGGTTGATGTTTTGGTACTAATGGATGTTTATTCGGCCGGCGAACAAGTAATTACGGGTGCAGATGGCAGGGCTTTAAGTCGTGCAATTAGAATGCGTGCACAAGTAGATCCCATATTCGTTGAAAGTTGGCAAGAGCTGCCGAAGATATTGGCAGGGATCGTTAGACCTGATGATGTGATATTAACTTTGGGGGCTGGAAATGTAGGACATTTTGCAACGCAGTTGCCAGATTTATTAACGCAAGCTTTAGAATCCAGAAGTACTGCTTTCTCAGAAGCGAGTATATGAAAGGACAGTTATTAATTAACGAGAGTCTATCTAAATACACCAGTTGGCGAGTGGGTGGCCCAGCGGAGAAACTTTACATTCCTTTTGATAAGGATGATTTATGTGAATTTATGAAAAAGTTGCCAGCTAGTGAGCCTTTATTTTGGATGGGTTTAGGTAGTAACTTACTAGTAAGAGATGCTGGCATTGCTGGAACGGTTATTAATACCAAAGGCCGTTTAAAAGGATTGCGTTTAATAGACAAAGATACAGTCTATGTTGAGGTAGGCGTTCCATGTGCGCATGTTGCACGATTTTGTGCAGATCAAGGGTTGGTTGGGGCGGAGTTTTTGGCTGGCATTCCGGGTACTATGGGTGGTGCTTTAAAAATGAACGCAGGCGCTTTTGGCGGCGAGACCTGGAGTATTGTTAAGTCAGTAGAGGTTGTTGACTTATCAGGGAAAGTAATGGATCGACTTGCTACGGAGTTTCAAGTGAGTTATCGGTCTGTTAAGTGTTTTGAAAATGAATGGTTTTTGAGTGCTCTCTTGACTTTGAATAAAGGTGATTCTGCAGAGAGTCAGCAAAAAATTAAGGCACTGCTAGAAAAAAGAGCTCAAACACAGCCGACAAATCAGCCAAGTTGTGGATCAGTATTTAAAAATCCGCAGGGTGACTTTGCGGCGAGATTGATAGAGGCTAGTGGGTTAAAAGGATATGCTATTGGTGGTGCACAAGTTTCTGAAAAGCATGCTAATTTTATAGTTAATACGGGCAGTTCAACAGCCGCAGATATAGAACATTTAATTCAATATGTTCAGACAAAAGTGAAGGAGCAGCAGGGTGTGGAATTGCAGACGGAGGTATGTATGGTAGGCGAATTTGCAGAAACTAAGCTGAAAGAAGAGAGAGTGAAAAAGCCTGAAGTGTTTGGTCGTGTTGCTGTATTAATGGGAGGTTCTGCAGCAGAACGTCCAGTTTCACTAAGAAGTGGGGCGGCTGTATATGAAGCCTTGTTACGTAAAGGTGTCGATGCGATAGCTGTTGATGTAACAGCTAGTCCTATAGATGCTTTGACAGGTATGAAAGTTGATCGCGTTTTTAATATCATTCATGGGCGCGGTGGCGAAGATGGAGAGTTACAAGCGTTGTTAGATGTTATGGGATTGCCCTATACAGGTAGTGGGGTATTAGCATCCGCACTAGCAATGGATAAATTGAGAACAAAACTATGTTGGCAAGGGTATGGCTTAGTTACACCTAAATGGTTTTTGCTAAAAGATGAAAATGATATAGATACTTGTATAGAGACATTAGGCTTTCCAGTTATTGTTAAGCCTGCGCAAGAAGGATCAAGTATCGGAATGAGCAAGGCAAATTCTAGAGAGGAGTTAGTAAAGGCTTTGCAAGTGGCCTTAGAGTTTAATTGTGATGTTTATGCAGAAAGCTGGGTTACAGGGAAAGAATACACGGTTGCTGTAATAAATGATCAGGCATTACCTGTCATTAGATTGGAAACGCCGAACGCGTTTTATGATTATGAAGCAAAATATAATGCAACCACTACTCAGTATCATTGCCCCGCGGGTTTAACAGAAGAGCAAGAGCAATTTGTTAGAAATTTAGCTGTTACAGCGAGTCAAGTAATCGGGGCAAAGGGTTGGGCTAGGGTAGATGTTTTTATAGATGACTTAGGACAGTATCAGTTAATTGAGATTAACACAGTGCCTGGAATGACTGATCATAGCTTGGTTCCTATGGCAGCAAAGCAGGCTGGGATTGAGTTTGATGAATTGGTTTGGCGTGTATTGGAAACCAGTCTAGGGTAATGAGTAAAGTAGGACAAAAAACCTTATTAATTGGATTAATGATATTTAGTCTATTAGGATTTATTGGGTATGAATTTGTAGTAAAATGGCACGTTAAATTGCTGCCGATGAAGAGCATTTCTCATCCCATTAAATACGTAAGAGTTGAAGGTGTATTTCAATATTTAAGTAAAAATGAAGTACAGGCTGTGGTGCAACCATTGGTTATGAGTGGTTTCTTTGAGGTTGATATACAAGAAATACAAGCGACAGTTGCTTCATTACCCTGGGTTGATAGTGTCAATGTAAAGCGTATTTGGCCAGATGCCATTGATATTAAAGTATTTGAGAAAAAGCCCTTTGCTCGTTGGGGTGAAAATAGTTTGATTACTGAGCGAGGTACTATATTTACACCGCCTCAAATCGAAGCGTTTGTAAATATGACTTTGGTGCATGGTCCTGATATGCAACAGATTAAATTATTGGAAATTATGAAGGGCATCAGATTAGCTTTGGCAGATCAATCTATGGAATTGTCAGAGTTTTATATAAATGATCGAGATGCTTGGAAAATAAAACTATCGAATAACTTAGAAATATTGTTAGGTCGAAATGAGCAATTAAAGAAGTTGCAGAAGTTTTTAAGAACGTTAGAAGTTTTAAAGCAAGAACAAATTGAGCAAATGGCATTAGTTGATTTGAGATATCCAAATGGCTATGCAGTGTCATGGAAGACTGAATCGCTAGAAATTGATTGGAAATCCATTGCTAACCCTAATAATCAGTAAGTTTACGAAATGTCTATAAAGAGTAAATAAAATGGCAAAAAAAGCAGAACGTAATTTAATAGTCGGATTAGATATTGGTACGTCAAAAGTCGCTGCCATTGTTGGGGAGCTTACTAATGACGGCAATATAGAAATTATAGGGTTTGGATCAACTCCTTCTAGAGGACTTAAAAAAGGTGTTGTTGTAAATTTAGAGTCAACAGTTCAGTCAATACAAAAGGCAATTGAAGAAGCTGAATTGATGGCGGGATGCCAGATTAGATCAGTTTTTGCTGGTATTGCAGGTAGTCATATTAGAAGCCTGAATTCTCATGGCATAGTAGCCATAAAAGATAAAGAAGTGACTCAGTATGATATTGATAGGGTTATAGATTCTGCGCGTGCAGTAGCTATACCAGCTGATCAAAAGATTCTACATATTTTGCCGCAAGAGTTTGTAATCGATTTACAGGATGGGATTAAAGAGCCAATCGGGATGTCTGGTATCCGGCTTGAAGCAAAAGTGCATATGGTGACTGGTAGCGTAAGTGCTTCACAAAATATAATCAAATGTATTCGTCGTTGTGGACTAGAAGTAGAAGACATTGTTTTAGAGCAATTAGCTTCGTGTAACTCTGTATTAACAGAAGATGAGAAAGATTTAGGTGTGTGTTTAATTGATATTGGGGGCGGAACAACTGATATCGCTATTTTTGTGGATGGCGCTATTAAACATACAGCTGTAATTCCAATAGCGGGTGATCAGGTGACTAATGATATCGCTGTCGCTTTAAGAACGCCTACAGTAAATGCCGAAGAAATCAAACGTAAGTATGCTTGTGCATTAACTCAATTAGCTAATACAGATGGCGTGATTGAGGTGCCGAGTATTGGTGATAGAGCACCTCGTAAGATTTCTATGCAAAATTTAGCAGAAATTATAGAGCCTCGATATGAAGAACTCATGTTGTTGGTGCAGTCTGAGTTAAGACGAAGTGGTAATGAGGAGCTAATTGCGGCAGGTGTTGTGTTAACTGGTGGTAGTTCAAAAGTAATGGGTTTAATTGAACTGGCAGAAGAAATTTTTCATATGCCGGTCAGAATGGGTGGGCCTCAGAATGTAACGGGCTTAACTGAGGTAGTTAGAAATCCAATTCATTCAACAGGAGTTGGCTTGTTAATGTATGGTAAAGATCATCATGTTTTGGGTAGAGGGTTTGACCCTGATGGTCTAAGTGTGTTTTCAAGATTTAAAAGCTGGTTTCAAGGTAATTTTTAATCAATGTTCTTTTTGTAACAAAGGGGTAGTGTCGTGAAATATGAATTAGTGGATACACATGCGCAGTCTGCAGTCATCAAAGTTATTGGTGTCGGTGGTGGTGGTGGAAATGCGGTAAACCACATGGTGGGTTGCCACATTGAAGGTGTTGAGTTTATATGTGCAAATACCGATGCACAGGCCTTAAGAAAAGTAACTGTAGATACCGTTATTCAATTAGGTGTTGAGTTAACAAAAGGTTTGGGAGCTGGAACTAATCCAGAAATTGGTAAATTTGCAGCAGAAGAAAACAGAGAGCGCGTTAAAGAAGTATTGCAAGGTGCTGATATGGTTTTCTTGACTGCTGGTATGGGTGGTGGAACAGGTACAGGTGCCATTCCTGTTATTGCTCAGCTTGCAAGAGAAATGGGTATTTTGACAGTGGCTGTCGTTACAAAACCTTTCTTGTTTGAAGGTAAACAAAAACAATTGGTTGCTGAACAAGGGATTATCGAGTTAGAAAAATACGTTGATTCATTAATCACTATTCCTAACCAAAAATTATTACCTGTATTAGGTAATAACGTCTCTTTAATGAATGCATTTAAAGCAGCTAATGATGTGTTATTAGATGCAGTACAAGGGATTACTGAGTTAATTATTCACCCTGGTATGATCAACGTTGACTTTGCTGACGTTAGAACTGTTATGTCAGGCATGGGTGCGGCGATTATGGGGATGGGTTCGGCTTCTGGTGAGCATCGAGCAAGAGAAGCGGCCGAAAAAGCAATTGCTTGTCCATTACTTGAAGATATTAACTTGCAAGGTGCAAGAGGCATCTTGGTTAATGTTTCAGCCGCAGATATGGGTGTAGCTGAGTTCAATGAAATTGGTAACATCGTACATGAATTTGCTTCTGAAGATGCTGTTATCAAAATTGGTATGGCTGTTGATCCAAGTTTGGGCGATGAAATTAAAGTAACTGTTGTTGCAACAGGTATGGGCATTCCTCCTGTAGCCGTTGTTAAAGCACCTGTGAGCATTGTTCGTAAACCAATTTCTGGCCCAATTAGTTACGAAGAAACTAATGCTAAACAAGGTGTTAAATTAGAGTCTAGAGAGTCTCGTTTTGGTGCTCAAGCAAAAAAAGAAGTGGATCTAGATTATTTAGATATTCCTGCTTTTTTAAGACGTCAGGCAGATTAAGTTTAATTCGACACTACACTTAATTAGATAGATTCAGGGCCGGCATAATTGCCTGTCCTGAAATCTGTTTGATTTAGGTTAAATCAAAGTATCCTCGGCACTATAAGCATTAGCTTTGTGTATAAGTTTTCTGCACCTATAATTTTAGGTGGTTGGACAATTGACTTCAAAATTTATTATTCTTTATTAATCATGTGAGTTGCTAAATCTTGCAAAGCAGTTTGCAGATTTGTTTTTAAGCGCGGTTCCATAGGAACTTCTTCTATGGCTTTATTCATACAAAGCATCCACTGATCACGTTCTGATTCACCAATTGCAAAAGGTAAATGCCTTGCACGTAACATGGGGTGACCGTATTCCTCTATATATAAATTTGGTCCACCTAGCCAACCTGTCATGTATTTAAATAACCTAGATTCAGCTGATGTTAAATCCGCTTGATGCATATCCCTAATGCCTTTGGCTTCTGGTAGTGTGTCCATAAAATAGTAAAATTTTTCTACCAAAGTACGTATGGCTGCTTCTCCACCGATAACTTCATAAGGCGTAATGTTTGTCATTCTCTATTCTTACTAATAGCTATAGCTCTATGCTTTTCTAAAGATAATATCCCAAACGCCATGGCCTAAGCGGATGCCGCGTTGCTCAAATTTAGTGAGTGGGCGGTAGTCTGGGCAGGGGCAATAATCTTGAGTGGGGCTAGTATTTGCTAAACCTTTATGGGCAGATAAAATATCTAAGATCCATTCGGCATAGTTTTCCCAATCGGTTGCAGCATGAAAATAACCGCCCACTTTTAGTTTTTTGTCTAAAAGTTCAACAAAACTGGGTCTAACGATACGTCTTTTATGATGTTTCTTTTTATGCCAAGGGTCCGGAAAAAACAAATGTAAGCCGGCTAAACTATGGTCGGGGCATTTGTTTTCTAAAACTTCAATGGCATCGTGACAATAGATTCTGACATTAGAAATACCTTGCTCATGCAATAACATCAAGAGATGTCCTACGCCGGGAGTATGCACTTCTATGCCAATATAATCTTTGTCGGGATTAGCGGCCGCCATTTTGGCTAAGCTATCGCCGTTACCAAAGCCTATTTCCATAAATAAAGGCGCTTCACGGCCAAAGACTTCGGTAAAGTTATAATCCGTTTTAGGATCTAAGCAATAAGTTGCCCAGTGATTATCAATAGCATATTGCTGGCCGGGAGTTAACCGGCCTTGTCTACGAATAAAACTGCGGATTTTTTGTGGTAGAGATTGTGCTTCTTCAGTCATTGATTTTAAAAGAACAATCCGTCAATCGGTGAAGATGCAGAGGCAAAACGTTTTCTGGGCATGCGGCCAGCTAAGAAAGCTTCACGACCAGCTTCAATACCTTTACGCATAGCAGAGGCCATTAATAGTGGGTTTTTAGCTTCTGCAATCGCAGTATTCATTAATACGCCTGCACAACCCAATTCCATAGCAATCGCCGCATCTGATGCGGTACCTACACCAGCATCTACTAAGATAGGCACATTGGCGTTTTCAATAATCGTTAAGATGTTATACGGATTACGAATACCTAAGCCAGAACCAATCGGTGCAGCTAATGGCATAACAGCGACACAACCAATATCTTCTAATTTTTTAGCGGCAATAGGATCGTCGTTGGTATAAACCATCACGTCAAAACCATCTTTTACTAATAATTTAGCGGCGGCATAGGTTTCTTCTACATCTGGAAACAACGTTTTTTGATCCGCTAACACTTCTAATTTAACTAGATTATGACCGCCCAATAACTCTCTTCCTAAGCGACACGTTCTAATGGCATCTTCTGCTGTATAACAGCCAGCTGTGTTAGGTAATATAGTGTATTTATCTGGTGAGATAACATCTAATAAATTGGGTTCACCTGGGTTTTGACCAATGTTAGTTCGACGAATAGCGACGGTAACAATTTGGGCGCCACTCGCAGCTATCGCTAAGCGAGTTTCTTCTAAATCTTTGTATTTACCTGTGCCCACTAGCAATCTTGAGTGATAGGTTTTGCCGGCCAGTACAAAAGAATCATCTTGACCGCCACCAATGGCGTGAACAACTTCTAAACAATCACCTGCTTGCAATTGTTGGGTTGCGTAGTTCTGAAAAGGTAGGATTTCTTTATTTAACTCAATGGCAATTTTTTTGCCCGTTAAGCCCATGGCGTCAACAACCGCAGCAACAGAGCTGTTATCTGGGTAGTTTTTTTCTTCACCATTAACATAAACATTCATTAATTTGCGCCCTCTTTAGTGCTGTTTTGTCTGCGAGTTTTAACTGCGGCGGCTAATTTGCGTAACAAAGGATCAGTGTCTTCCCAAGAGATACAGCCATCAGTAATACTTTGTCCATAAACCAAAGGTTGGCCTTCAATGACTTCTTGGCTACCGCTTTTTAAATGACTTTCTATCATAACGCCCATAATTCTGTGGTCGCCATTAGCAATCTGGCCACACACATCTTGCCCAACGATGAGTTGGCGTTGGCATTGTTTTAAGCTGTTTGCATGGCTAAAATCAATCATGATATTCGCTTTTAAATTTGCAGCCACTAAGCCTTCTGCCACTTGCTCAACACTCACTTCATCATAATTAGGGCGGCCATTACCACCTCTTAAAATGATATGTACATCTTCATTGCCAGTAGTTGAGAATATGGCAGAGTGACCAGCTTTAGTCAGCGATAAAAAGTGATGTGGGCTCATGGCCGCTCTAATGGCATCAATAGCAATTTTGATAGTGCCATCGGTAGAGTTTTTAAAACCAATTGGGCAAGAAACTCCAGAGGCTAATTCTCTATGGCCTTGGCTTTCTGTAGTGCGCGCACCAATAGCGCCCCAAGCGATAAGGTCAGAAATATATTGGGGTGAAATTAGGTCTAAATATTCTGTGGCAGCGGGTACGCCCAGGTTTGTAATATCAAGTAACACTTGTCTAGCGAGGCGTAGGCCTTTGTTGATATTAAAACTAGAATCTAAATCAGGATCATTAATTAAGCCTTTCCAGCCTACAGTGGTGCGAGGTTTTTCAAAGTAAACTCGCATGACGATAACTAAATCTGCTTCTAGTTCGTCTTTAATGGCTTTTAAGCGTTGAGCATATTCAAGAGCGGCTTTAGTATCGTGAATTGAACAAGGGCCAATGACGACTAATAATCTGTCATCATTACCGCTGAGTAGGTCATGAATTTCTGATCTTGCCTTTAGCGTTGTTTCTGCGGCTGAGTTGCTGATGGGCATTTCATCATGAACTTGGACTGGTGGAATCACTTCTTTCATTCCACAAATTCTCAAGTCATCAGTGTTATATTTCGTTTGCATGCGGCTACCAAGTTGTTACTTTTACAAGGTGATCATAAATCGGGGTATTTTAACCGTTTTAAGGGGCTTCTTGTGGGTTTTTGAAGGTTTTGTGTTAGTTTGTCTTGCTGAGTTTTAAAAAACTATAGCTAAAATTAACCGATGGGTCGTCAGAAATGTCTTCTCTTGATGCTTCTGTCCATGCCTTAAAATCAATCTCGGGAAAGAAGGTATCTCCATTAAAATCTTGGTTAATTAAGGTTAAATACAGATTATCTGCGTGTGGCAAAGTAGCTTTATAAAGTTCTGCTCCGCCAATAATAAAGATTTCTTCGGCGTCTTTACTACTCGCTTCTATGGCGGCTTTAATATCATTAAAAACTAAGCAACCTGCTTGTTGATAGTCTAAATTTCGGCTGATAATAATGTTGCTGCGGCCGGGTAAGGGTCTGCCGATGGATTCATAGGTTTTTCTACCCATTACAATCGGAGATCCCATGGTGATCGCTTTAAACTTTTTTAAATCGGCTGATAAATGCCAAGGCATTTTGTTATCAAGGCCTATGGCTCTATTCGCAGCCATGGCAACAATCAGTGATATTTTCATTTTTTAGAACAGAGTGTTTTAATAGTTAGCAAGAATTAATAATTTGAATATCATACTATGACTATGAAAAATATTTTGCTGATATTTACTGGCGGCACTATTGGCTCTGCGGTGTCTGATGGTGTTATTGATATCACAAAAACCCAAGGTTTTAAGTTATTAGAACTGTTTCATAATGAAGATCCGCAAGCTGAAGACATTAAATTCACCTCCTTACAGCCCTTACAAATTCTAAGTGAAAATATGGCTCCTTCTGCATGGCAGATATTATTTAATGCTATCGAGTCACAAAATTTAGCCAGTTATGATGGCATTATCGTTACCCATGGTACCGATACCTTAGCGTATACGGCAGCCGCTTTAAGCTATTATTTTAATGCGCTTAAAGTGCCGATTTTATTAGTGTCGAGTGATTATTCTTTAGATGATGCTAGAGCCAATGGTTTATCTAATTTTAGATGTGCGGTAGATTTTATTCGGCAAAGGATTCAGGCGGGTGTGTTTGTGCCTTATGCTAATCAAAACCAAACGATGCAAGTGCATCATGGTGCGCGTTTAACGTGTTCTTTACAGTTAACCGGTGATTTTTATAGTGTGCAAAATAAGCCCTTTATGCACTATAAAAATCAAATATTTACGCAGTTAGATGCAAGTTTATCGGTAGAGCCGGGTATTAGTTTGTTGGCTAAATTTTCTGAAAACGTCATCATGCTTAAGCCTTATCCAGGTTTAAATTATGCAGCTATTAAATTGGCGAAAGGCGATGTGGTATTACATGATTTGTATCATTCAGGCACTGCTTGTGCATCTTACGAATGGGGTGAGCAATATTCGTTAGTGGCTTTTATAGAACGCTGTGCAGAGCAGGGTGTAAAAGTCTATTTAGCACCGGCAATAAAATCAACATCGGCCTATCAAAGTACCCGTTTGCTTTTAGATAAAGGCGCAGAAATGCTTTGGAATATGTCGATAGAATCAGCCTATGTAAAATTATTATTAGCTTATGGTAATTTTAAAGAGCCACAAGAAATACAAGCATTCTTAGAAACAAGTATTTCGAGTGAGCTGGTTCAGTCTGATAATTGATAGTGTTATGTTATTCTAGTTATCTGTTTTAAATCGATTTTATAAATAAAGGCAAAATTTTGAAACGTATTTTATTGGGTGTTACTGGGGGTATTGCGGCTTATAAGTCAGCTGAATTAGTGCGCTTATTAAGAAAACAAGGTGCTGAAGTGCAAGTGGTGATGACAAAATCAGCAATGCAATTTATCAGTCCGTTAACATTTCAAGCCTTGTCAGGAAATCCTGTCCATACAGAGTTGTTAGATGCCGATGTCGAAAATGCCATGGGTCATATTAGTTTGGCGCGCTGGGCGGATGTGTTACTGATCGCTCCTGCGACTGCTAATACCTTAGCAAAATTAGCGCATGGTTTAGCAGATGATTTATTATCGACGCTCTATTTAGCGGCTACTTGTCCGGTTTATGTCGCGCCGGCTATGAACCAGGCGATGTGGAATAAAGTAGTCACTCAAGAAAACAGACAGACATTACTTCGTCATGGCGTTAAGTTTATTGGCCCAGAACAAGGTGACCAAGCGTGTGGCGAAACAGGTTATGGACGGATGTCTGAACCGACGGCTATTTGTGCACAATTATTAGCAAATGATAAGCCTGATCTTTTAACAATATCACAATACTTAAAAGGGCATAAAATTTTGATAAGTGCCGGCCCCACTCGTGAGCCCTTGGATCCTGTGCGCTATCTAACGAATCGTAGTTCAGGAAAAATGGGTTACGCTTTAGCAACTGCGGCTTTAAAAGCGGGTGCAGAAGTAACCTTAATAAGTGGCCCCGTTGCATTATCTGCACCTGCCGGTGTTGAATTAATTAAAGTAACAACAGCAGAAGAAATGTATCAGGCTGTGATGTCAAAAGTTGCAACGCAGAATATTTATATTGGCGCGGCAGCAGTGGCAGATTACAGTCCAGTACTGAGTCAGCCCGAGAAAATCAAAAAACAAGCTGATCAATTAACGATTGTTCTGCAAAAAAACAAAGATATCTTAGCCGCGGTAGCAGCGGATACATCTCGGCCTTTTACGGTAGGATTTGCGGCAGAAACGCATGATCTTGAGAACTATGCGCGCAATAAATTAAGTCGAAAGAATTTAGATATGATTGCGGCAAATTGGGTAGGTCAAGAGCAGGGCGGTTTTGACAGCGAACAAAATGCCTTACATGTTTTTTGGGCTAATGGCGATAAATCCTTTCCCATGACAGATAAAACTCAATTAGCTAAACAGTTAATGGCGCTGATTGCTGAGCGTATACAAGCCGTTTAAGCGTTTTATTTCCTGGCTTCAATCAGCTTTATGAGGTGGCTGCTTCTCTGATCAACGATCACCCATGCAAAGCCCGCAGCTTTAACATTTCTTATGGTGTTTCTATTAATGTTCGCACCGACTAAGGTGAGTACGATAGGATTAAGCAAGTTCATGACTTTAGCTAAAAATGGGTGCGTACTAATCACATGTTCGAGCAACAAAACCTGACCTCCGGGTTTGCAAACACGGTAAAGCTCTTTTAGGCCTTTAAGCGCTTGAGGAACTGAACAAAATACAAAAGACGCGATGACGGTGTCAAAACTATTATCGGCAAAAGCGAGTGATTGAGTATCCATTAAATCTAACTCCACTTTTATGGCTTTAGTAGTTTTTCTCTGCGTTGCTTGTTTCAGCATTTCGGGACTAAAATCAATCGCAGTCACTCGCGCTCCGGGTGGGTAATATTCAAAATTCTTACCGGTGCCTACCCCCACTTCAAGTACATGGTGGCCTTCAACCTTGGACCACAACTTCTTTCTCCAAGACTTGAAAAATAAGCCTTCCATCATCGCCTCCATGATTTCAAAATAAGGTGCAATTCGATCGTATCTTTTCCTGATGAGGTCGTTTTCTGTTTTCATAATAGTTTTAGCATGTGAGTTAACTAGTTGAATATTACAGTGAGATATCGAGCTTCATCAACATTAATCTTATCGGTCGTGTAAAATAGCATCAACAAGCAAGTTTTATTTTTACCCAATCATTGGGTGACTGTATTTTGGATTTTTATAGACGTGATAGAACAGGTACAAGATTTAGTTCAAACTAGACTCCCGACTGAGCAAGGTGAGTTTGTCTTACATTACTATAGCAATACGATAGACAATAAAGAGCACATGGCCTTAGTGAAAGGTGATGTGGCTAATAAAGAAAATGTGCCTGTGCGTATTCATTCCGAATGTTTTACGGGGGATGTTTTAGGTTCTAGACGTTGTGATTGTGGCGAGCAATTAGCAATGGCCATGCAGTTGATTAATGATTTAGGTTGTGGTGTTCTAATTTATCTTAGACAAGAAGGTCGTGGGATTGGTTTATTAAAGAAGCTCCAAGCCTATAACCTTCAAGATGAGGGTATGGACACCGTTGATGCAAATATTCATTTGGGTTATTTGGCGGATGAAAGAGAATATAACATCGCCGGATTAATATTAGAAAGTTTGCACGTTAAGTCGGTGCAATTACTGACTAATAATCCAGAAAAGATAGAGTCTTTAACTCAGTTAGGTATCCATGTTACGGGTCGTATTCCCGTACAAGTTGTCGCCCATGATGAGAACGTGGGGTACTTAAAAACTAAAGCTAAAAAAATGGCACATATGCTTTTTGAACCTAAGTCTTAGATCCTAAAAAAATATCTACTAATTTAACCCAATATTCGGCACCGATAGATAAAATATCATCGTTAAAGTCATAATGTGGGTTATGCAATAAGCAACTGTTTTCAGATGATCCGTTACCAATCCAAAGGTAGCACCCCGGCTTTTCTTGAAGCATAAAAGCAAAATCTTCAGACCCCATGCTCGGCGTGGGGTTGGTGTTAACCCCCTCTTTTCCAGCTACCGCTATAGCAGCTTCTAAAGCGATGGCTGTTTCTCCTTCTGTATTAAAAGTGACTGGATAGCCTGCATTTTCGGGATTAAATGCTAGCGTTGCATCAATTTCAAAGCCTGTGCATATATGTTGTACTAAGTGGCTCAACTTATCAGCGATTAACGTTTTTACTTGTTGGCTGAAGCATCTAAAAGTCCCTCTTAATACGACTGATTCTGGAATGGCATTCCATGTATTACCCGCATGAATTTGCGTAATACTCACTACTGCCGCATCGGCTGGGTTAATGTTTCTACTCACAATACTTTGTATTGCCGTGATAAGTTGTGCCGCCGCTAAGATCGCGTCATTACCTAAATGAGGCATGGCAGCATGCGTGGCTAGGCCCGTCAGCGTAATTTCAAAACAATCAAAAGAGGCCATTATTGCGCCTGTTTTAACGGCAAAGTGACCGGTAGGGATATCCGGGAAATTATGCATCCCAAATACGCAGTCAGCCGGAAACTGTTCAAACAGTCCATCCGTTATCATTTGCTGGGCGCCAGCCCGACCTTCTTCTGCGGGTTGGAAAATGAAATAAACAGTCCCATTAAAGTTTTTATTTTCAGATAGATATTTAGCTGCGCCGAGGAGCATTGCAGAATGCCCATCATGACCGCAAGCGTGCATCTTTCCGTCATGACAAGATTTATGGGCAAAAGTATTTTTTTCTTGGATGAATAAAGCATCCATATCGGCTCTTAGGGCAATCTTTTTGTCGCTATCACCGGCTGAAAGAGTTGCAACTACCCCGGTTTTTCCTAAGCCTTGATGTACCTCTAGGCCAAAGTTCTTAAGTTTTTCAGCAATAAATGCCGCGGTTTGGGTTTCTTCAAAAGCGGTTTCAGGAAATTGATGCAAATGCTGACGCCATTGGCGCATTTCACTGTGTAATTGCTCAAGAGTATGGCTTAGCGTCATAGTCGAATTGATTTTAAATGGATTAAAGAGGCATGCTAAATGGGTTTGATCTTATTAACAAGTATCAATACCAAATTACCTTACGATTGTGATAGAAATAAGATTTTGTTAGTATGATCAACCTCTTTAATGTTTTGCCTATTTGGTATGACTGATACAAAAATTGAATGCAACCTTTGTGGATTACCCGTTGAAATATTTGTGTTCTCGTTAAAAACACCTCAAGGAGAAAAGGTGTTTTGTTGTGAGGGTTGTAAGTCTATTTTTCAATTGTTGAACGAAGATAGATTGTTAATGGCCCCAGAAGTACGTGTAAGTCAAAAAGATTAATGTTCTATCGTTACAAAAGACATTTTTGTAACGCCGGCATGTTGCACGGTCGCCATTACTTCCGCTAATTTTTCATAAACAACAGCTTTGTCTGCATACAGATGCACACCGATATCGGGTGTCTTTTCTAGTTCTGTCTTTAAGTTACTTTCGAGTGTGGCTAAATCAGCAATAGCATTTTTATTAATGTTGATAGCACCTTGCGCATCAATCCCTAATTGCAACGGTTGTTTATGAACATCCGCTGTTGTTTGGGCTGTTTTAGGTAAATTAACATGCACCGATTGAGTGAGTAGTGGCGCAGTAACTAATAAAATGATTACTAGCACTAACATGACATCCACTAACGGCGTAACGTTAATTTCACTTAAAGCGTTTTCATCTTCAGATTGAGGTTTAAAAGCCATGGGTTAGCCCTGAGTGTTTTTATTGTCCAACGCGACAGTCATAAAGCCTGCGATAAAGTTTTCCATACTGGCACGTTGAATTTTTAAATGGCGAAGTGCAAAGTTATAAGCCAATACAGCCGGCACAGCAACGGCAATACCAATAGCAGTTGCGATTAAGGCATCACCGATAGGCCCTGCTACCACATCTAAACTGGTAGAGCCGCTTGCTGTAATATCATGCATGGCGTGCATAATGCCTAAAACCGTGCCAAATAGACCGACAAAAGGTGCGGTACTTCCAATACTGGCTAATAGCGTTAAGCCAAACTCTAAAGAGTGTTGTTCTTTTTGGAGCTGAGCACGAATATTTTGTTCCAGTAATTCGCTGATATCACCGGTATGTTTTAATTGTTTTCCGGCCGCTTTTTTATGCTCTTCTAACCACGTTTTTCCTGCATAAGCTAATCGCGCTTCAGAGCCTAAGGCGATATCATCATCTAAACTGTCAAACTGATTTAGATTAGCTAAGCTCCAGAATGCATTCTCAAAGCGCGTATTGCAACGACTGTTGTTAATAAACTGCCAGCTTTTAAATAGAATTAGTGTCCAAGTAATAACCGAAAAAAAGATTAAGGTATAAAGCGTTCCATCGATAATGAATTGGGGAGAGATGTTTTCAGACATATTTTATTATCCTTTTATTTAGAGTGAATAAGCGTTAGTGATCAAGTTTAAATTGGAGTTTTTGCACAGCACGTTGACTAACAGGCGTTCCATCGACTATTTTTTCTTTAAATTTCCACTTTTTAATGGCAGTGAGTGCGGCTTCGTTAAAAATCTCTTCGGGTTCAGCGCTAATGACAACGGCATTATCAACTGTTCCGTCTGTTTTGACGGTAAATTCTACTTTTACCCAACCTTCAATGTGGCGTCTTGTCGCTATTGAGGGGTATTCGGGCGGCACTCTAAATAGAGGCATCACACCAGAGCTAGCTGCCGAGTTGGTAGTAGGAGGCTGTTTACTATTAGGTGCGGGTGTATTGGGTTGTGTTTGGGTTGTGACTGCCGGCGCAGATACTGCGGGAGTAGGCAAAGTAACGGGTTGAGTTACGAGTGCTGGCGATTCAGCAGGAATGGGTTCTGGGCTTTTATCTTTAATGACTATGGGCGCTGGTTTTTTTATGTTCGCCGGTGTTTTAACCGTTTTAGGTTTCTCAGGGTCTTTGGTGGGTAAGGGTTTAGCGACCTCGGTAGGCTTAGTCGCACCACTGTGCATTTCTATACTCATTAAAAGGAGAGGCTCAGTTTTTTCAAGGGGTATTTTTTTTAAAAGATAAAACGCTAAACCGATATGAACTAATGCGACACCCATTAAAAAAACAATCATCATCCATGTGCTTTTTTTGTGTGCCTCAATTGGATTAGCGGCTAGCTTATTAGAATAAGACGATTTAATTAATGACATTAAGTAAATGGCTCTGGGTATTTTTGTCAATAACTGTGGCTGACTTATGCGTAAAAATGAGTGGTTTCTGCCTATTATACTGAGGACAGGGCATCAGTATGAATCTATATTAATCTTAAATTGGCACAGTAAGTGCTTTTAATTAAAGGCTGTATGATGAATAACGCACTAAAGTCGAGCTATCTAGCTTTATTAGGCTTGATTATAGCGTTGAGGCATTTATATCACGCACTAAAATGAGTCAGATGACCTGTAAGGTTACTGTTTTGGCTCGTGTATTTTGTTGTTACTGGACAAATATGACTAAATCAGAATTAATTGAAGTTATCGCAAAAAAACAGCCGTATTTTACGCGTAAGCAAGTAGATGCAATGATAGATTGTATTGTTGAGGGCTTATGTCAGGCCGCTATTAATAATGAGCGGGTGGAAATAAGAGGTTTTGGTGTGTTTACCGTGCATCATCATTCTGTCCGTGTAGGACGAAATCCTAAAACGGGTGAGCTTTTAGATTTACCCGCTAATGCTTTATTGCACTTTAAGCCAGGTAAGGAATTAAGAGAACGCGTTAATGCATCCATGTTGCATACGCCGATCATCAAAGAGTTGTAATGCTTTCTAATCAAATAGGTTTATTGATCTATAAAAAGTTTAGGTATGATGGCTTTCGCCTAATACCTATCTTTTTATATGACCTCAACTATACGCTTTAAATCTGATCTTGATAAATTACCCGCGTCAATAAAGGCTGCTGTTTTAATAGCATTAGATCAGTGGGATGAGCAACTTGCTATTTTAAAGCTTGATTTACCTTTGTCACCTGCACTCACTGCCAGCTTTGTAAAAGTATGGTCTTCCAGTCAGTTTGTCGCTGATAGCTGTATTAAACATCCTGAATTACTGATTGAATTAGTTAATAAGGATGACTTGTTTAACGCCTACCAAAAACATGATTATGCGCAACAGTTAGCTCAGTTAACGGTCGCCACCGAAGATGGATTAATGCAAAAACTCCGCTATTTTCGTCGCCAAGCAATGGTCAGAATCGCTTGGCGTGATTTAGCCGGCTGGGCGCCTCTAGCAGAAACTTTAGTCGAACTGTCATTGTTAGCCGATGCTTGTATTCAATACGCTTTAGCCTTTTTGTATCAAGAAGCCTGCGAACTTAAAGGCACCCCCGTTTTATCAGACGGTTCGCCACAACAAATCATTGTTTTAGGTATGGGTAAGTTGGGCGCTTATGAACTGAACTATTCGTCTGATATTGATCTGATATTTGCGTATCCAGAAAATGGTGTTTTAGCGGATAGAAAAGAAACCAGCTATAGCGAGTTTTTTACGCGTCTTTGTCAGCGCTTGGTAAAGGTGTTAGATGAAATCACTATCAATGGTTTTGTATTTCGGACGGATATCCGTTTAAGACCGTTCGGTGATAGTGGCCCCGTAATCATGAGTTTTGAGGGCATGGAAAATTATTATCAAACTCAAGCGCGCGAATGGGAGCGCTATGCCATGATTAAAGCACGGCAAGTAGCGGGGGATTTTAATACCGGTGCGCAACTGATAGCGATGCTAAATGCTTTTGTGTATAGACGTTATCTCGATTATGGTGCCTTTGAAGAACTGCGTGCTTTAAAAATGCAGATTACTCAAGAGCTGCGCCGTAAAGATCGTATGGACAATGTTAAGTTGGGGCCTGGAGGTATTCGGGAGTGTGAATTTATCGGACAGGCTTTTCAGTTAATACGTGGAGGGACTGATAAATCTTTGCAAGTACGGCCTATTTTAGACGTATTAAGTCAGTTAAGTGTATTAGGTCTGTTACCCAAGGCAGATGCGGAACAGCTCATGGCTTCTTATTGTTTTTTGCGCAGAGTAGAAAATCATATCCAGCAGTACCAAGATCAACAAACCCATGATTTACCGACCAGTGATATAGGGCAACAGAGATTAGCGTATTCTTTAGATTATGCAGATTGGGATAGTTTTAAGGCTGAGTTAGATGCTGTGCGTGATGCCGTGCAAGCGATATTCGATCAAGTATTTTCAGTCTCTAAATTAGCTATAAAAGATCAAGCCAGTGTGCAGATTTGGACAGGTTTAGTTGAAGCGGAGGCTTTAGAAGCGCAACTAACCGCCTATGGATTTAAAGACAGTATGGCCAGTTTATTGGCGATACAGCAGTTTAAGTCAGCACCCGCTATCAGACGTTTAACCGCTAAAGGCGCACAGACTTTAGATCGTTTAATGCCGCTACTCATGACGGCCTTGCAAAAGGTGGTTAATCCAGATCTCACCCTAAAACGCCTATTAGGTTTGTTTGAGGCCGTCGCAGGTAGAAATGTGTATTTAGCGTTGTTAGCAGAAAATTCAGACGCCTTAGATCAATTATTAAAGTTAGCTTCTGCCAGCACATGGGTTTGTGATTATTTGGCAAAGTATCCTGTCTTATTCGATGAGTTATTAGATCCGTGGGCATTGTACGAGCCGCTTAAAAAAGCAGATCTAGATGCCCAGTTAGTTGAGTTATTAAAACTCATCGATAGGCAAGATCTTGAACAAATCATGATTGTCTTACGAGAGTTTAAACATATCCATGTCTTAAAAGTCGCGGCGGCCGATATTATGGATGTGATTCCAATTAGGGTGGTGAGCGATTATTTAACAGTTATCGCAGAAAGTATTGTGGCTCAGGTGATAGAAAGTGCTTGGTTAATACTAGTTGATAAACATGGTACGCCGCCTGAAGCCGATTTAACGCATAAAGGTTTTGCTATAGTAGGTTTTGGAAAATTGGGCGGTATTGAATTAGCCTATGGTTCTGATTTAGATTTGGTATTTATTTATGATTGTCCCGATGGTAATGCCTTAACGCTAGGAGAGCAGTCTATATCTTGTCTGCAGTTTTATGGGCGCTTGGGTTTAAAGGTCCGACATATTCTAGATACTAAATTGTTATCAGGTGTGCTCTATGAAGTAGATATGCGCTTACGGCCCAATGGTAATTCGGGGCTATTAGTCGCGCAGATTAATGCTTACGAACAGTATTTACAGCAGGAAGCATGGACATGGGAACATCAGGCCTTAGTGCGTGGCCGATTTATTGCCGGAGATCCATCCTTAAAAACAGCTTTTGGAGCCATACGCGCCCGTATATTAAGATTGCCCAGAGAGGTGTTAAGTTTAAAAACCGAAGTGCGAGCTATGCGAGAGAAGATGCGTGCTACTTTAGCGACTAAAGCACAACATCAATTTGATTTAAAGCACAGTAAAGGGGGAATCGTTGATATCGAGTTTATGGTGCAGTATGGTGTTTTAGCGGGTGCCGCTAATAACCCTGGGTTGACGACTTATACCGATAATGTACGCTTATTAGCGGATCTTGAAGCGATAGGTTTCTTTACCCCAGCCCAAGCAGAACTGTTAACTAACGCTTATTGTACTTATCGAGACGCTGGACATCAGCAGGTATTACAAGGTGAAACGGTGATGGTGAATGCAGAAGTCGTAGCTGAATTAAGCCAGCAAGTGGTACAGGTTTGGCAGGATAAGATGGAGTAACAAAAATTTGTTATCCTTCTATAAATCATTCTGTTAAAGGCTTAGCAAGGAGAGTTATGGCTTGCACAGGCATTTTGCAAGCTCGCAAGAGGGGGATTATAACTTGCAAAGCCATTGTTACAGCTCGCAAAAGGCGGGATACAGCTTGCACAGCTATTTTTCTAGCTCGCAAAAGGCGAGATACAGCTTGCACAGCCATTTTTCCAGCTCGCAAAAGAGGGATTACAGCTTGCACCGGTATTTTTACAGCGTGCAAAAGGGGAATCACTGCTAGCAGAAGCATTTTGTAAGGTGGCTTTGCTGAGTGTTAGCTAACAAAGGCTTTGTGCTAGCTTGCAGAAGGGGATTGCTTGCTAACACACCTGCTGTTACAGCTTGTTTTTAGTTCAAGAACATCTGAACGAAAGGGGATGCAGCTATTTGGCGGTGTTTTTCAGTGCCGGCATAGGGTTTAACACCTCACAACTCAAACCAAGCTTTTACAAAACTAACAGCCCATCCCGTTATTCCACAAGCAATAATTACAGGTATAACGCCCACTTTAAAGCGTATCAGTGCTAAAAAGGCACACAGGCTGATGATGACTGATATGACATCGATAGCACCGTCAAAACCAGCAGGCCAGAATACATGACTAGCAAAGAATACGGCTAGGTTTAAAATAACACCAACAACAGCCGCGGTTATACCGGTGAGTGGGGCGGTAAACTTTAAATTGCCCTGTGTGGACTCTACTATCGGACCACCCGCTAAAATAAACAAAAAGCTAGGTAAGAAGGTAAAGTAAGTCACAACAATGGCGGCAACGCTACCTGCGAGTAATACATGCTCATGGCCAAAGACTTCTTGAGTCCAGCCGGCTACAAATCCTACAAAAGTATTTACCATGACTAAGGGGCCGGGTGTGGTTTCACCTAAAGCTAAGCCATCTATCATTTGTTGTGGTGTTAGCCAGTGAAAATAATCCACTGCACCTTGGTACACGTATGGTAAAACCGCATAAGCGCCTCCAAAAGTCATCAAGGCGGCTTTAGTAAAAAACCAAGCCATCTGAGTTAATGTCCCATTCCAGCCATAGTTTGCACATAGATAAGCCATGGCGCCAGCCCATAACAACAAACCCGTAATAATAACTCTGCTCAGTTTAACCCAGTTAAAGACAGCATGACTTGGGGTGGGCGTGTCGTCATCAATTAGAGCGGGGCCATAAGACTTTTGACTGTTGCTATGTCCGCCACCTAAGCTGAACTTTTCGGGCAAAAATTTCCCTCCAAGTCCGCCTAATATAGCTGCGCTGAGCACAATCAATGGAAAGGGCGTTTTTAGAAAAAAGATAGCTAGAAACGCTAAGCTAGCCATGGCCCAGAGTAATGAGTTTTTAAGTGCTCTAGAACCAATACGATACGCGGCAAATATAACAATGGCAGTGACTGCGGGTTTAATGCCGTACAAAATACTAGCGATGGCGGGTAACTGTCCAAAAGCTAGATAGATCCAACTTAAGGCAATTAAAATTAATAAAGAAGGTATAACAAAAAGACTGCCTGCCACAATGCCACCGATATTACGATGCATTAACCAGCCAATATAAATAGCGAGTTGTTGGGCTTCGGGGCCGGGTAATAACATGCAGTAATTTAAGGCGTGTAAGAAGCGCTTTTCTGATAACCACCGGCGTTTTTCTACTAATTCTTGTTGCATGATGGCAATTTGACCGGCGGGACCACCAAAGCTAATAAAACCCATTTTTAACCAAAATAGAAAAGCTTCCCAAAAGCTTACAGGGTTAGGCTGGGTTAAAGCCTCGTTGGGTGATTGATTTTTGGCTTGTGTCATTTGGGTTAGCGTCTAGTTTAGGTCTTTATGTGACTAAAGTTTATTATGTGATGGCTGAGTTGAGCAAGGCGTAGCTTATGAGTAATTCTGATAACGTTATCTTTAAAGGTGCTAAGTAGATTAATAAATATCATACACAAGTACTGCTAATGCTAACTTTATAGTACAATTTGCCCATTTTAACCGTGTCTATTTAGGCTCCAAGCTGACTGTGTTTAATAGACCGATACTTTAAACAGATTGAGGAATTCCAAAGATGACAATGGACGATAGAGATGGCGTAATTTGGCTAGATGGCGCTTGGGTAGAGTGGCGTGAAGCTAAAGTCCATGTGTTGACGCATACTTTGCATTATGGATTGGGTGTGTTTGAAGGGATCAGAGCTTATCATGCTACAAAAGGCACGGCTATTTTTAGAAACCAAGAACATACTGATCGTTTATTTAGGTCTGCGCATATTATGAATATGCCGATGTCTTTCTCTAAAGAAGAAATCAATCAAGCGCAATTAGATGCTTTAAAAAATAATAAATTAGATAGCGCCTATATTCGTACGATGTGCTTTTATGGCTCAGAAGGTATGGGTTTAAGAGCTGATAATTTAAAAGTACATGTGATTGTTGCTGCTTGGCCTTGGGGTGCTTATTTAGGCGCTGAAAGTATTGAAAAGGGCATTCGTATCCGTACTTCTTCTTACACGCGCAATCACCATAACAGCACCATGTGTAAAGCGAAAGCGAATGGTAATTACATCAATTCTATTTTGGCATTACAAGAAGCGTTAGCCAATGGCTATGATGAAGCTTTAATGTTAGATCATGAAGGTTTTGCGGCAGAAGGCAGTGCAGAAAACTTATTCGTGATTCGTAACGGTAAAATTTATACACCCGAAACTACTTCAGCGTTAGAAGGTATTACGCGTGATACCGTTATTACTATTGCTAGAGAGCAAGGGTATGAAGTGATTGAAAAACGTATTACCCGTGATGAAATTTATGTAGCGGATGAAGCCTTCTTTACGGGGTCTGCTGCTGAAGTAACACCGATTAGAGAATTAGATAATCGTAAAATTGGTACCGGTAGTCGCGGTGTGATTACTGAGAAATTACAGTCTTTATACTTTGATTATGTGCACGGTCGTAGAAATGATCATGCAGATTGGTTAACTTACGTTCAATAAGTCTTGAAAAAACCATTTAAGATACTCGTCGTCGGCCCGTCTTGGGTTGGCGACATGGTGATGGCACAGAGCTTATTCATCAGCTTAAAAAAAAATCATCCTGATTGCCAAATTGATGTTTTGGCACCTTCTTGGTCATTGGCGCTTATGGAGCGAATGCCAGAAGTGACTCATGCACTTGCTATGCCTTTAGCGCATGGGCAGTTCAACTTTTCTGCTAGAGTTGTGTTGGGAAAATCGCTACGAGCTGAGGCTTATGATCAAACGATTTTATTACCTAACTCTTGGAAGTCTGCCTTAATTCCCTTTTTTGCTAATATTCCTTTACGCACTGGTTATGTCGGTGAGTGTCGATGGGGCTTATTAAATGACGCGAGGCGTTTAGATAAATCAGTCTTAACCATGACGGTACAGCGTTTTGTGGCTTTAGGTTTGTCGCGTACAACATCGTTACCTCCCGAATGTCCAACACCTAGCTTGTCTATTAGTCCTGACCAACAAGCTAAGGTGATTGAAAAGTTTTCGATTAACTTATCACAAAAGATCTTGGCACTGTGTCCGGGTGCCGAATATGGCGAAGCAAAACGTTGGCCTGTTGAAAATTATGCAGAAGTGGCTAAACAAAAGTTAGCTGAGGGTTGGCAAGTTTGGTTATTTGGCTCAGAAAAAGATAAAGCAAGTGCCGCGCAGATTAATACCTTAGCTTCGAATGCTTGTTTAGATTATACGGGTAGAACAGCCCTCGCAGAAGCCGTAGATTTAATGTCGTTAGCAGACACTGTGGTGTCTAATGATTCGGGTTTAATGCATGTGGCAGCCGCTTTAGATAAAAACTTGGTAGCGCTGTATGGTTCATCTGACCCTGGTTTTACTCCGCCTTTAAATGCTAAGGCGCAGATAGTGTCTTTAAACTTATCTTGTTCGCCTTGTTTTAAAAGAGAATGCCCTTTGGGTACATTGGCGTGTTTAAGGGATATTAGCCCAGACAGCGTGTTAAAGCTGATTAACGACACAGTATGAAAATTGCCATCGTAAAGTTATCGGCTTTAGGGGATATCGTACATGCGATGGTGGCATTGCAATTCATTAAAGCAACGATACCGACTGCTCAGATTGATTGGATTGTGGAAGAACGCTTTGCCGAAGTGTTAAGTCATAATCCTCATATAGACAATATTATTGCTGTTAATTTGAAGGCTTTAAAGTCGCATAAGTGGGGCGTTTTTGCTCAAATCAAAGCATTAAGACAGCAAGCGCGTGAGCAGTATGATTTAGTGATTGATGCCCAGGGCCTTATTAAGTCGGCTGTGGTAGCGACTTTACTAGGTAAACACCGAGCCGGTTTTGATGCCAAATCTATTAGAGAAAAAGCTGCGGCTCGGTTTTATCAAGTTACTGTGGCGAGTGCTTATGATGCCAATACCATTGATAGAAATGCCACAGTATTAGCGCAGCCTTTGGGTTTAACTATCACCCCAGAGCAAATTCATCATAAAGCGCCTTTCTTGTTTTTTAAAGCTGAAGATCACCGCATTTACGATTTCTTATCGCCAGATAAACGTAATATTGTGTTGGTGATAGGTTCAACATGGGAAAGTCGAAATTACCCCGCCGATAAATTTGTAAAGGTAGCGCAAGCCTTGCAACAAAACTGTTTAGTAATTTGGGGTAGTCCAGAAGAGCAGGCCAAAGCCGAGTGGATGGCTCAACAAACGGATACGATTAAAGTATTGCCTAGATTAGATTTAAACAGTCTAAAAGCTCTGATTGCTAAAGCGGATTTGTTGATAGGTAATGATACGGGCCCTACTCACATGGCTTGGGGGTTGAATGTCCCTTCTATTACTTTATTTGGCCCCACGCCTGTGAGTCGGGTTTATCAAACGGATATCAATAAAGTGCTTAAGTCACCCTCTGTTGTCAATCCATTTAAGTTAAATAAACAAGACTTTTCAATTCAAGAAATTGATGTAAATGAAGTCATTCAATTGGCTGAGAGCTTATTACATTATTAAACGCCGTAAAGGCTTTGGTATTCTTTAATGGCCTTCAGTTGTTCAGCATTCGCTTCAGCTTTTAAATAATCGATGATGTTTTCTAAAGTGATGATGGCAATCACGGGCATTTTAAAATTCGCTTCAACTTCTTGAATCGCTGAGCAATCATTCAAGCCTTTTTCTTGTCGATCTAAAGCAATTAATACACCTGCGGGAATCGCATTGGCGGCATTTATAATCTCAACAGATTCTCTGACAGAAGTACCTGCGGTAATCACGTCATCTAAAATAATGACATTACCTTGCAAGGGTGTGCCGACTAAATTGCCACCTTCGCCATGATCTTTAGCTTCTTTGCGGTTAAAGGCAAAAGGAATATCGTTACCCGTGATTTGGGCATAAGCAATTGAAGTGGCACTGACGAGTGGAATGCCTTTGTAAGCGGGGCCATACAGAATATCGACATTTAGCTTTGATTGTATCAATGCTTGCGCATAAAAGTGACCTAACTTGCCTAATTGTGCACCGGTATTGAATAAGCCCGTATTAAAAAAGTAAGGGCTGGTACGACCAGACTTTAAATGAAACTCACCAAATTTTAAGACGCCACATTCTAGCGCGTAAGCAATAAATTCTTTTTGATAATCAAGCATGATAAAGGGTGTAAGTAAAAGTTTGTAGGGTGGTTAGTTGTTTAAGGGATAAATTTTTCTAAGATATTATCCATAAAGTTCCAGCCTTGTTCAGAGCAATAATAATGGTTATTACGATAGATAAGCAATCCTTCTTTAAGGCAGTTTGAAAGCGCGGGTTCTAAAGTATCAATCTCCAAGCCGGTTCTTGCTTGATAAGTATCGACATTAAAACCTTGTTTTAAGCGCAGATGATTCATTACAAACTCTAGCGGTAGCTCTGCGCTAGAAATTAATTCTGCTCCGCCATTTTTATGCGTATTAGCTAGATATTGTTCTGGGCTTTTAGGTTTAAAGCTGCGGGTAATGGTTTGTGGGAGTGCTTGGGTGATCTTGCCGTGTGAACCTGCCCCAATGCCTAAATAGTCGCCAAACTGCCAGTAGTTTAAGTTATGTTGGCATTGATGATCCGCTTGACTATAAGCAGACACCTCATATTGATGATAGCCCTGCTCATCTAAGATGTGCTGTGCCTGTTTTTGGGTGCTAAAAATGATTTCATCATTAGGGAGTTTAGGGGGGAACTTATAAAAATACGTGTTCGGTTCTAACGTGAGCTGATAAAAAGACAGGTGAGTTGGCTTTAAGCTGATTGCCGTCTTTACATCATTAATACTGTCTTCTGGATTAGAGTCCGGTAGGCCAAACATGAGATCCAAGTTAAAGTTGTCAAAGCCGGCTTGTTGAGCAATATCTCCCGCTGCCAACGCTTCTTTAGCGGAATGAACGCGCCCTAATTTTTGTAACAACCCATCGTTAAAACTCTGGATACCTATGGAGAGTCGGTTGATCCCTAAGGCTCTAAACTCCGCAAATTTTTGACTTTCAAAAGTACCAGGATTGGCTTCTAAAGTAATCTCAATATCAGGGGCTAAAGGGACGCATTGTTTAATACCGGTCAATAAACGCTCAAAGGATTCGGGGGCAAATAAACTCGGTGTGCCTCCGCCAATAAAGATACTGCTAATAGAGCGAGTGATCGAGTAACGCTGAATGTCTTCTGTTAGGTCATTCAGTAACGCATCTATATAGGCCGCTTCAGGTGTATCGCTTTTAACCGCATGAGAATTAAAATCACAATACGGACATTTTTTAATGCACCAAGGGATGTGAATATAAAGACTGAGTGGCGGTTGTGTCATGGTGTATTAATGCCCCGCTACTTCACCGGCATCAGGATCAACCTTTTTAATCCAAGGCATTAAGAGTAAGCCGAGTAAAAATATGATCGCTAGCGTATGGAAGAGGGTGTTTAGAGTCAGTACTTCCGCTTGTTTCATTAATAAGCCAGATAATTGTTTTAAGGCGGCCGTTTCAGGATTGGGGATACCCATTGCGGCTAATCTTTCTGTTAAGCCTCCTAAGAAAGCTTCGGTTTGGGGAGAGCCTGGGGTGACATGTTCACGCAGTACCGCATAATGGTGCTTATTTAAATAAATCATCATCGTGTTCGCTACAGCTAGACCTAGCGCCCCTCCAAGGTTACGCGTTAAGTTATACAGGCCGCTGGCATTTTTAACTTCTTCTGGCGGTAACGTGCCGAGTGCTAAGGAGTTAATAGGTAGAAAACAGTACATCAATGAGAAGCCTCTGACGGCTTGGGGCCAGAAAAACTCCCAGTAACCCGATTCTGGGGTTAAATAACCATTCATCCAACTGCCTAAGGCAAATCCAGATAAACCAAAAGCTAACATTAATCTGGGTTCAATTCGTTTTGCTATGGGGCCAGCGACAAACGCTGAGAATAACTGGAACATCCCAGTAACCATGATGTATTGGCCAATCTGCAAGCTGTTTAGGCCTTTAACATTGGCGAGGTAAACGGGGATTAAAAACATGAGGGTGAATAAACCAATCCCTAAGATAAATCCTAAGGTACAACCCACGGCAAAGTTACGATCACGAAAGGCTTTTAAATCAACAATGGGGTGTTCTATAGTTAATTCGCGATAAAAGAGTGCGATACCTGAGATGGCGGCAACAAGGCTGAAGAACACAATTTCTCGACTTTCAAACCATTGATCTCTTGCGCCTTCTTCTAATACAAATTGCAAGCTACCGAGAAATATCACAATTAAGGCAATACCCAGGAAATCAATCTTATCAAGTAAATCCCATTCGGGCTCGTCTACGTTTACAAAGCGCCAAGTCGATAAGCAAACTAAAATCCCTGGCACAAGATTGATTAAAAATAGCGCTTTCCAAGACATAACCTCAGTTAAATAGCCGCCTAAAATAGGTCCTGCTGTTGGCGCAATCATGACCACCATGCCAACCACAATCACCATTGCGGGTTGCAAATGGCGTGGAAATAGGGTGTAAATACAAGCAAATACCGTTGGGATCATTGCGCCACCAAATAGACCTTGTAAGGCTCTAAAGATGATCATTGATGGCAAATTCCAAGCCAGTACGCAACAAAAACTCATCAGCGTAAATCCACCACAGGCTATGACGAATAAGGTGCGAGTTGAAAGAAGTCTCGCTAACCAGCCGGATAGTGGGATGATAACTACTTCTGCAACTAAGTAGGCCGTTTGTACCCAAGTTATTTCATCTTGAGTTGCAGAAAGACCGGCTTGAATTTGTTCTAAAGAACTGGCGACAATTTGGATATCCAAAATCGCCATAAAGATGCCCAGCACCATAGAAAAAAAACCGATCCATTGCTCGGTGCTGACGGTTTGGGGTTCAGTTACCTCGGACATAGTGCTTAACGGACTTTTACTTTGATAGTGGTAGACAATCCGGGTTTTAAGTGACTAATGTCGTTATCAGGTAAGAACGTAATCTTTACAGGGACGCGACGTACGATTTTAGTAAAGTTTCCTGTCGCATTTTCAGTGGGTAATAAGCTAAATTCTGAACCTGATGCGGGTGAGAAGCTTTCAATAATGCCTTTGAATTCTTGATCAGGGTAAGCGTCGATTGTAATTTCAACCGGCTGACCGACTTGCATTTCTGTGATTTGAGTTTCTTTAAAATTACCGGAAACAAATAAGCCTTCGTTGGGTATTAAATAAGCTAAGGGACTACCCGGTTTAAGTAGTTGTCCTACCTCTACGCTACGGTTGCCCAAAGTGCCGTCGCTGGGTGCTGTAATACGTGTGTTAGCGAGATCAATGCGTGCCAACTCTAAGTTGGTATTGGCAATCTTAATACGCGCACGGGCTTCATCTATCTGGGCTTCAATCGTTACCTGCTGGCTTTCTTGTTCTAAGCGAGCAGAACTCACTTTACTCAATTGAGCCGTCGCTTGTTTATTTATGGATTCAGCGCTGTCTCTGGTTTGCGCTGATATAGCGCCTTCTTTAGCCAGGTTACTAAAACGTTTAAGATCTTTAGCGGATCTATCAAGTTCTGCTTTTGATGCTTCAATACTGGCAGATTGTTGCTGGATTTTAGCGGTTTGAGTGCGTTTATCCATTTCTAGCGTTTTAATGTGTGCTGTCTCTAATAAGACTTGCGCCTCTGCTTGTTTAACTTTGGCTTGAAAATCGTGATCATCTATAACTACGAGTAAGTCGCTTTGTTTTACTTTTTGATTATCGTGAAATAAGACTTCTTTAACGTAGCCACTTTCTTTAGGGCTAATCACTAAAGTGTGGGCTTTTAGATAAGCATTGTCTGTGGATTCATAGGGATGTACTTCTTGCAACCAATACCAGATGCCAGCGCCGAGAGTGGTGATTATAAGTAAAACAGTTATGAGCGGTTTTTTTGAGGCTATAAGGGACATAAATTTTGTTGCTTAACTAAACGGGGTAGTTTAGTCTAAACAGTAAGCCAATGTTTAGCAAATGGCTTCTTAAATATTAAAGGACAGAGTAGTGAAGCGTAGAGTTGGTGGTTGCCTAGTTTTAATAAGTTTAGTGAGTTGTACCGTAGGGCCCGATTATCAAAAAGTTGAACCCATAGTCCCAAAGCAATGGCAAGCTGCATCAGCCGAGAATCTGCAAATATCTAAAACGATTGATTTAAAAACGTACTGGCAGAGTTTTGGTGATGCTGAGCTAAATACACTTATCAATAAAGCTTTAAAAAGTAATTTAGATATAAAGATTGCGTTAGCGCGTGTTGATCAAGCGCGTTCAGAGCGTCGCGGTGTGCGTGCTGAGTTATTTCCAACGGTTAATGCAACGGGCGGTGTGCAGCGCCAAAATAATCCTTTTCCAGGCTTAGCTCAGGGCATTAAATACAATATGTTCGAGATGGGGTTTGATGCCCTATGGGAAGTTGATTTATACGGTCGGCAACAGCGTCGATTGGAATCTGCGGTGGCAGAGCAAGAAGCGACCAACGAGTTGCATCGTCAAGCATTAGTTACTTTAACGTCTGAGCTGGCGCGTACTTACATTAATTATCGCAGTTTACAGAATCAGTTACGTATCACTCATTCCAATCTAACCTCACAGCAACATACTTTAAGGCTTACTGAGCAACTTTTTAGTGAAGGTGTGAGTGCTCGACATGATGTAGTGCGTGCAAAAGCGCAAGCTGAAACAACCTCTGCACAAATTCCAGCGTTAGAGGCTAATTTAATTGCAACATTACGCCAGATAGACGTATTGGTGGGTCAGCAATCCGGGAATTTAGAGGCGGAGCTCAATACGAATGACAAAATGCCTGTTATCCCAAGTCAGGTGTTTCTATCTAGTCCGATTGCTGCTATTCAAAATCGTCCGGATATACATGCCGCAGAGCGTCGACTTGCCGCGGCGACTGCCATGCAAGGCGCAGCTATTGCAGAACAATTTCCTAAGATATCCATATCCGCTTTCTTTGGTTTACGTAATACCGATATAGAAAGCTTATTCAAGTCCGCTGCTTTTTCTTACGGCACGGCTGCTAATTTCGTACAACCCCTATTAGATTTTGGTCGCATACAAGCGGGTATTGATTTAACGAAGGCTAAACAAAAAGAAGCGTATCTAGGGTATCAAAAAGCAATATTAGAAGCCTTACAAGAAACCGAAACGACATTAACACGCTATTTAAAAGAGGAAATTCGACGTCAAGCGTTAGCTAGATCTATTACGGAACTACAAGAATCTGTTAGATTGTCGGAGTTACGTTATCAAGAAGGTGTAAGCACCTTTCTAGAGGTGTTAGATTCTCAACGTGCTTTATATGCTGCTCAAATTGAACTAGCCAGATCTGAGGAATTGACCGCTACTTACTTGATCGCTTGTTATAAGTCGCTAGGTGGTGGGGTGAGCTAGTGACTTTTAGTCACTATGTTTACTTGAATCAGTTTAGTTTTTTCATCCCACCAATGTTTACTTTTTAACTGGACAGTAAACATTGGTGATCTCGGATCCATGAAAAAAGTTGATTAGAATTTTACAGAGTAGGTATTATTTTGCATTGTCAGAGTTTATCCAACCTTGTTCTTTAAAATAGCTTGATAAAGTTTCTGTTATTTTATCGGCTAATGCGGAAGCTTGATTGGCGGAATCAGATTTATATGCTGAAGCAGCGCCTTTAGCAACGTTTGTTGCTGCTACAGCCGCGGTTCCTGCGCCAGCTGCAGCACCAGCGGGGCCTAAAACTACTGCTCCCGGCATGTTGCCGCTGTCTGCGTGTGCATTAAAGTTTAAAAGCACCTGATTCCCTTAAGCGGTTTGTGTTGAAACTTGCACCTTAGTATCAATTGAGGATTGCCCTGCACCTAGGCCAATTAAATTTCGTCTTATAGCATTACCTTCGTCAATTTTTACAAATTGACCTGATATTACTATTTCATTTTGAGACGGTAATTGAGCTTTATTAACACGAACCGTGTTTATACCAAGAGCTTTAACTTTTTCTTCTAGTTCTTTAGATAAAGCATCAATAACTTCATTTCCTAATTTGTTTTTTATGTCATCAGCGGAATCATCTGTTATAGCAGATTTAAGTTTAGCGAACGGACTGCTACTGGTTTGAATACCTTGAGAGTCAACTGTGAAGTCTTGAATTAAGATTCTAGAAGGACGGGCTATATGTACACTATAGGTTTCTTTAATATTACCTATGTTTGTTTTTGCACAACTGATGCTAAAGGTTACGAACGTTAAAGTAGCAAATGCAGTGATGGTTTTTTGAAGTTGCATTGTTATATCCTAGATAAAGTGAGCTAAAAATGTTGATCAAGAGTTTAATCTTTTCTCGTTATTATTTAGTTTAATGTGCCAGATCTTTTTTTAATGCTTCTGTTAATTCATCTTTAGAATTGTTGTAACTATCGAATTGTTGAGGAGTTAAAATGCTTTGTAATGCCATGTCTTTTTGTTCTTGAATCTGTTCGATATCATGTTTTTTGATAATTCCCATACTAGACCCTTTTAATATTGGTTCAACTTTACCGGCATATTCTAAGTTTATGGCTTGAACCTTTGACGTTGTTTCATCAGACAGCCCAAGTTTATTTTTCATGAAACGGGTTTGTGATTCAGCTCTTTGATTGGGTGAAGTCGTCAATAAAAACGACATATCTTCAGCAATCCCAATAGATGTAACCAATGAAAGTAACAATGTGAAAACTAATTTTGATTTATGCATCATGTAACTCCAATTGAATTAGTAATAACTTGATTTTTAATCATAAAGCGTTGATTTAAATTTTTATTATTTATCAGGTAGTTCGATTTCGATTATCTCAGAAACACTTCCAATTAGCTAACGTAAAGTCATATATAGAGATATTCGTTATCTACATAAAACTAATAATGAAAATAAAGTTGTATCGAATTTTGATTTTTTATTAACGTAATATGCCGGGTATTAATATTCTTTTTTCAACTTTCCTGGCAATGAGTACGATGATAGATACTAAAAAAAGATAAACCAGTGCCGCCACAAAATAGGCTTTAAAAAATTGAAAGTTCGTAGAGGCTAATTCTTGAATACGGGCAAAAAACTCGGTATATTGGATTAGAAAAGCGATAGAGCTATCTTTTAGGTTATTAATAACTTGATTGGTTAGGGCTGGTATGGATAAGCGGATAACTTGAGGTAAGGTAATCAGGCTAAATATCTGCCAATGACTAAAGCCCTGTGCTTCCGCGGCATCAAATTCATCATGATTAAGGCCGTTAAATGCAGAAGTAAGATAGGCTGCATTATAAGCTCCAATATTGAGTGTAAACCCTATAATGGCTACAGTTAAGGGTGGTAGTTTAATACCCCACTGAGGCAGTCCATAATACATTAGGAATAGCAGGATAATCAGTGGCATACCAATAAAAAAAGAGATGTAGCTTTTGATAAATGGCCGAATAATTTTGTTTGGACTGAGTGTCATATAAAAAACGACAAGCCCCATCAGAAACCCCGTCAAACTAATAATGCTGGCCAGTTGTAATGTTTTCCAGAGACCTGTCAGTATTAAAGGTGATTGTTCTAATAAATCACTTAAAAACGGTGTCCAATCGTTCATGAGTTTTGAATTCCATGTTCGAAGAATGACCGAATTTGTTGATCAGGGTGATGATTACAAAGATTATTAAAAGTATCCTCAGCTTTTATGATGCCATGATCAAGAAAGGCGACTTTATCGGATAACTGTCGCGCCAGAACTAAATCATGAGTCACACATAAAATGGTGACTTTATCTTCAAGTAGTTTGTTAATCAGCATAGCTACTTCTCGACACATGATAGGATCAAGAGCAGAAGTAGGTTCGTCAAATAAAATAACATCGGGATTCATTGCTAAGGCTCGTGCTATCGCAACTCGTTGTTTTTGTCCTCCTGAAATCTGCGCAGGATATTTATCATGATGAGTTGCCATCTCAAAGCGTGATAATTCATACATAGCTTTTTCTTTGGCTTCTGAATTGTTCATGCCATGTATTTTTGTGAGGGCAAGTGTTACATTCTCTAACACTGTGAGGTGGCGATAGAGCGCAAATTGTTGAAATACAAAGCCAATACTTTGACGCAATGCCCTTACATCTACATGGGCTTGGGTAATATCTTTGCCCTTAAAGAAAATTGAGCCTGAGGTGGGTTCATTTAGTCTATTGATACAGCGCAGTAGTGTTGATTTACCGCAACCCGATGGCCCCATGACTACTTTTATTTCACCCTCTACGACCTTGAGGTTAACACCGGCGAGTACTTTTTGTGTGCCAAACACTTTGACTAGATTATTAATTTCAATCAGTGCCATGATCTTTCCTTCGATTTATGAATATACTTTTATTTAGGAACTATACCTGGCACACGAAAATATCGTTCAAGTAGATGTAAACTCACTAATAACGTTCGGTAAATTACAAAATACAAAATACCGACGGCAAAATAAATTTCGACACCTCGCATACTAGTGGCCGTTAAGGTCATAGCTTGTTTAGTGATTTCGGGTATACCTACCGTATAGGCGAAGGGTGAGTATTTTAATACCGTTGTAAACTCATTAATTAAACCGGGAAACGCGAAGCGTAACATCTGCGGAAACTCAATATATATTAGAATTTGTATTCTAGTCATACCCATGGACTGGGCGGCAATAATTTCGGAACCATCTACTAAATCGAGTGCGCCTCGAAAGACCTCTGCAATATAAGCGCTAGCAATTAATCCTAAGCTCATGTTGATAGCTAATATAGGTGATACTTTTAAACCCAGCATGGGTAAGCCAAAGTACACCATAAACAATAAGACTAAAACAGGAACAGCGCGAAATACATAAGTATAGGTATCTAGTAGAAACCTAAGCTTGGGTATGCTGAGTCGACGTAAGCCTACGACTGTCAATCCTACTAAGAGGCCAGTAAAACTACAAGTAACAGTTATTAATACTGTGTAGCTTACGCCATGAAATAGTTGTAAGAGAATGTCTGTAAAACTCATAGAAGAATACGCGCTCTTTTTATTGCATTCCTTTATCAAGAATAGCTTGGATTTTTTCTGGGCCAAGCTGCGTTAGATACTCATTAAATTCATCGCGTAATTTAGAACCTTTAGCAAATGCAAAGCCTAATTTGTCGAAATCTTTAAATACATAACTACTTTGTAAAGGTAGATTTAATTTGTGTTGATAATTAGCGAGGACGGGTTCTTCGACAAAGGCTAAATCAAGGTTGCCATTTTGTAAATCCGTAATCACCTCATTGTAAGAGGGATACAACTTGACCTTGCTGAGAGTATAGTAGCCTTTGGGTTCTAATTCATTTTTAATTAAATCGTTATAAGCCATGCCACGAGGGTAACCAATCGAAAAGTTCTTAAGCTCAGAAAGGTCTGTGATCTTTATATTTTTGCTATTTAAGCTCACTAGATGCCACGCGTTATCATAGTATGGCTCTGAAAAATCCATGGCTTCTTTGCGTTTATCAGTAATTGAAATGCCTGAGAAGGCGACATCTGCCTGACCACTTGAAACAGCGCCCAGCATGCCTTGCCAATCATAAGGTGTAATTTTGAGTGTGTAGTTGCGTTCTTTGCAAAAACCATCAAATATTTCTAAATCTATGCCAACAATTTTGCCGTTATCTTCAAAGAGCATCGGTGGGGAAGAGGGTGAAACAGCTACATTGATAACATTCGTTTCTTCTGTTTTAGAACAGCCAATAATTAAAAGACTTATTAGGAAGAGTAGATGTTTGATCGTTAGCTTATGCATAAAATACCGTGTGGGTAAATGATTAAGACTGTAAACAATGGGTTTTGGAGTGTATTGTTACAATTTAGAATCCAAAGTGTATCACCTTCTTTTGAAAAGAGTGTCTGATATGTTTGTATTAAAACGCCTGACCTTGAATGGTTGCGATGCATTGTCTGCTGCCCCCACGGTTACGGTGTTCACATAAGTAAATACCTTGCCAGATACCTAAGTTCATCTCTCCTTTGGTAATAGGAATAGTGATACTACTTCCTAATAGGCTACTCTTGATATGCGCGGGCATGTCATCATCGCCCTCATAATCATGTCGATAGTAGGGTGCTTTTTCTGGTACAAAGATATTAAAGTGACTTTCTAAATCAAGCCGGACTGTCGGGTCGGCATTTTCATTAATTGTTAATGACGCCGAAGTATGTTGAATAAAAAGGTGTAGTAATCCGCAATCAATTTGCTTCAATTCTGGTAGTGCTTTAATGATTTCATCCGTAATGAGATGAAAGCCTCTGGGTTTGGCGGGTAAATTAAATTCTTTTTGTGTCCACATAAGTTAACTGTGTATTCCTGAGGCTGTTTAGTTAAAGTTTAGATAATAATGTTTAATATTTTAAGCATAAAAGACAAGGCTTAGTTGAGATTCATTAACGCTTATTAGTCGTCTTTAAAGTGAGTGATTCAGGATTAAATCCATTCTGCATTGAATAACTATTATAATTCGCGCTAACTAATTGAGTTCATTCACCAAGATAATTCTATTCTCCTATCGTGTTAAATATTATTTGGATTTCTTTCTTCCTAATCTCGTTTTTAACAGCTCTTTTTAAGTTGTTTATCTTGGGTGATCAGCAAGTTTTTGCGCAGTTGATGCAAGCGATGTTTAGCTTATCAAAGTCTGCTTTTGAAATTTCTTTAGGTTTAACTGGTGTGTTGGCTTTATGGTTAGGCATTATGAAGATTGGAGAAAAGAGTGGTTTTATTGCTCTAATTACACATAGTCTCACGCCGTTATTCAGTCGTTTAATGCCTGAAGTGCCTAAAGGTCATCCCGCATTGGGCGCTATAGTCATGAATATTTCTGCCAATGCCTTAGGGTTAGATAACGCCGCAACGCCCTTGGGTATTAAGGCTATGCAGGCATTACAAACTTTAAATCCTAAACCCGATACGGCCACTAATGCGCAGATTCTATTTTTGGTGATTAATACCTCGGGGGTCACTTTATTCCCGATCACCATTTTTACTTATCGTGCGCAGTTAGGTGCTTTAAATCCGACGGATGTATTTATTCCTATTTTGATTGCCACTTATGTGTCTGCAATGATGGGCTTATTGGCGGTAGCTTTTGTGCAGAAGATTAATCTGCTCGACAAAGTAGTGATGGCTTATCTCGGTGGTTTTACCTTAATGGTTGCTGGATTATTGGCTTATTTCTCAAGTTTATCGCAAGCGCAAATGCTGATGCAGTCAGGTATTATCAGCAATGTTATTTTATTCAGTTTAGTCATCAGTTTTATTATCGGTGCTATTTATAAGCGAATTAATGCTTATGAGGCTTTTATTGAGGGCGCTAAAGAAGGCTTTCAAACCGCTATATTAATCGTCCCTTATCTGGTGGCGATGTTAGTGGCAATAGGGGTGTTTAGAGCGAGTGGCGCCTTAGATTTATTAGCGGATTTAGCCAGAATGGCCGTGCACAGTGTGGGTATGGATGCTCGTTTTATTGATGCCTTGCCGACGGCGTTAATGAAACCGTTTAGTGGGAGTGGTGCTAGAGCGATGATGATTGATACCATGAAAACGTATGGCGCAGATTCTTTTGCAGGGCGCTTAGCGTCTATAGTGCAAGGAAGTACGGAGACGACTTTTTATGTGCTGGCGATTTACTTTGGAGCAGTGGGTATCAAACGTATTCGTCATGCTGTCGCTTGTGGGATAATAGCCGATTTTTCGGGTATTATTGCTGCGATTGTAGTGGGATATTGGTTTTTTGGATAATTGATGAAAGTTCACCTTAAAACATTAGGCTGTCGGCTTAATGAAGCAGAATTGGAGACTTGGGCGCAGGCGTTTCAAAAGTTTGGTCATCAAATTACGCGCCAAGCAGAGGCGGCTAATTTGATTGTGATTAATTCGTGTGCCGTTACGCAAGATGCTGCTAGAAAGTCTCGTCAGTTAGTGCGCCGTATTCATCGCGATAATCCGCAAGCTAAGTTAGTATTAAGCGGTTGTTATGCGACTTTAAATCAAGAAGAAGCGCAGTCTTTAATGGGCGTGGATTTGGTGGTCAGTAATAAAGACAAGGATCAGTTGGTAGAAAAAACCTTAACTGAGCTGACGATGGAAGTGATGCCGGTTATGTCGACAGAGCCAGGCGAGATTTCTTTATTTACCCGTGGCAGACAGCGAGCTTTTGTTAAGGTGCAAGATGGCTGTCGTTATCGTTGTACTTTTTGTATTGTAACGGTCGCACGTGGTGAGGAATCGAGTCGACCAGTGCAAGCAGTGATTGATGAAATTAACGCATTGCATCAGCAAGGTATTACCGAGGTCATTTTAACCGGTGTGCATTTGGGCGGGTATGGCAGTGATTTAGGTAATAATCTTTCTGATTTAATTACTGCAATTTTGGCGGAAACGACTATTCCACGGTTAAGATTAGGCTCCTTAGAGCCTTGGGAATTGTCAGATAACTTCTTTACGTTATTTGATAATCCACGGTTGATGCCGCATTTGCATTTACCTTTACAGAGTGGTTCAGATACGGTGTTACGCCGTATGGCGAGACGTTGTAAAACAACTGAGTTTGCTAGTATCGTTAATCAATTGCGTCGTAAAATTCCTCACTTTAATATCACGACAGATATTATTGTTGGTTTCCCTGGGGAAACGGAAGAAGAATGGCAGGATAGCTATGCTTTTATTAAGCAAACGGGCTTTGGCCACATTCATATTTTTACTTATTCTAGTCGAGAAGGTACTAAAGCTGCGACCCTGCCAGATCAAGTCCCTAATGAGCTTAAGAAACAGCGCAGTCAAAAATTACATGCTTTAGCGCACGCGATGAAGCAGGGCTTTTGCCAAGAAAATATAGGAGCTGTGTTCCCTATTTTGTGGGAAGGTTATAGTGAGTCTTTAGAAAACGGTAAGCAGCGGGTGTTTGGTTACACGCCAAATTATTTAAAAGTCGCTTGTGTGATCAACGCAGATGAATCCGTTGAGAATAAGACATTGATGACGCGTTTAGTCGCAGTTTGCGAAGATTATATGCAGGGTGAGTTGGTTTAAGCTGTATAAGAATGACTTACAAATTATGCTAAGTTATTGGCTAATAGACAGAATTTAGGTAATATTTCATTAACAATAATTATAAGAAATGGGTAGATATGACTAAAGCGATTGTTTTAACAGGTATTACGACCACGGGTACGCCACATTTAGGTAATTATGTGGGAGCCATTAGACCCGCTATCGCGGCAAGTAAAGATGAAAATGTAGCCCCTTTTTATTTTCTTGCTGACTATCATGCTTTAATTAAATGCCAAGAGCCTGAGCGTGTAAGACAATCTAGTTTAGAGATTGCTGCGACTTGGTTGGCATTAGGTCTAGATACCTCTAATGCGGTGTTTTATCGTCAATCAGATGTGCCAGAGATTACAGAGCTAGCGTGGATGTTAACGTGTGTTGCATCAAAAGGTTTAATGAATAGAGCGCATGCCTACAAAGCTGCCGTAGCAGATAATGAGCAGAGCGGTGAGAATGATCCTGATAAAGGCATTAACATGGGGTTGTTTAGTTACCCTATCTTAATGGCGGCTGATATCTTAATGTTTAATGCTAATAAAGTGCCGGTGGGTAAAGATCAAATTCAGCATATTGAAATGGCCAGAGATATCGCAGCACGTTTTAATCATATTTACGGTGATCATTTTGCTTTACCAGAAGCGGTAGTGGACGCAGAGAGTGCAACTTTGTTAGGGCTTGATGGACGCAAGATGAGTAAGAGTTATAACAATACGATTCCGTTGTTTGAGCCTGAAAAGAAACTGAAGAAATTGATCAATAAGATTAAGACTAATTCGTTAGAACCGGGTGAGCCTAAAGATCCAGATGATTGCACCTTGTTCAGTATTTATCGTTCGTTTGCGAATAAAGAGCAATTGCAAGAAATGCGTCAGCGTTATGCAGAGGGCATAGGTTGGGGAGAAATGAAGCGCGAATTGTTTGAGCATATCAATGATCACATTACTCCAGCGAGAGAGCGCTATGAAGCCTTGCTAGAAGCTCCAGAGCATATTGAGCAACAATTACAAGAAGGTGCAGAAAAAGCCCGTGCTGTAAGCGCGCCATTTATTAAAGAATTACGTCAAGCCGTCGGTATTTCTAAAATATCAATTTAAGGGTTATTCCTTTCCTATTTTCACATAAACCGTCCTTGGGTAGTGTGGCTAACTTGGGGCGGTTAGTGTGAATACAAAGTCCTTGTGTAGTGCATTAAAGCGTTTAGTGCACCAACTTATGCAGAGGATAGTTCTCACTTCTCTTAATATCTTAAAGAGTCATGATTGCGTCAGTGTCAACAAGCTGAAATATTAGTGCTTTATAATAATTTCATTTATTTCATAAAGATAGCGTTATCATTAAAGGTATTGAATCTGTTGTGATAGTTGATTGCCCTAGTATGGAAATCAACTATATCAATACTTCTGCTATCTGGTGTGAAAATTGCATAAAAGTAATTGTAGATCAATGAGTTTGTTTGTTTTAAGCTCATTTAAAGTTGTCTGTCGTTGGTTTTTTTGTATTATCGGGTACTAACAAACAGAATTCAGGGTGAAGGTTTTTGTTGGTTACGTTTTAAATATATGGATTCATGGACAATCCAGTGCACTTTGACTAGTTGACGAATTATGACTCAAAAATATACGCCTTTAAAAGATCACGATACCCCCATTAAAGTATTGTTCACTGGTTATCTCTGTACGGTGGGTGTTGGTTATCTGTTCGCTTTAATACAAATTCTATTTACGCATGGTATGGCTGATGGTCAATTTGGTTTGTCAGTAGATGATATTGTGTACAGTTATTATGGCAACCGATCTGGAACGATGTTAGAGCAGAAGTTGAACGGCTCTATGAAAGAGAATGCACCCGAGCAAGAACGTTTTAAAATTATGGATTGGGTGCGAGATGGCGCTGATCCCTATGAATATAAAGATGATGGTATTGAGAAGATAGTTCAAGAGCGTTGTGTGATGTGTCATAACAAAGATGCTTCGGGGCTTCCTGATTTTAGTAAGCTTGAGGGGCTTAAGCCTTATACCACTCAAGACACCGGAGCGACTTTTGCTTCCCTCACAAGGGTATCGCATATTCATTTATTTGGAATTAGCTTTATCTTTATGTTTGTGGGTTTGATTTTTAGCTTCTCTGAAACAACGACGACACAATACAAATGTATTGCTATCGGGATGCCTTATGCATTTTTAATAGCCGATATTATGTCGTGGTGGTTAACCAAGATTGATCCCATTTTTGCTTGGCTGGTTATTTTTGCCGGTATGGGTATGGGTATCTCATTTATGTTTATGTGGGTGACTTCTATACTAGAGATGTGGCTTTATAAACCGATCTTCGTTAATGGTTTGGGCTCTCGCTATTTAGAATGGCGAGATAATGGTGAGGCATCTATTCCTGATCGTTTGTTAGCTTTAATTAAAGTTTTGATTCTTGAAGTTAAGCCTGCTATGCAGTTTATAAAGGCACAATGGTTGGCACGTGTTTGGCCGCTCATAGAAAGTAAACTTAAAAAATAAATTAAGTTTTGGCTTGAGTTTTAGATAATATAATCAGGTTGTCATTTTCATTATCGAGCCTATTTGGCTCGGTAATAATCTTAATAGTCATCAATCAAACCATTCTAAGTAAAATCGCTATGTCAGAATTGCTTTCAGCAGATTCTCTTGTTTCCGTATTTCAGAAATGCCGACAGGCTGCTCGTATCATCATTGGTTATAGCGGTGGAGTGGATTCACATGTGTTGTTGCATGTGTGTGCAGCTATGCCAGAATTTAAAGACAAAATCTGTGCGGTCTATGTGCATCATGGCTTGCAGGTTGAGGCAGATTTGTGGGCGGTGCATTGTGAAAAGATTGCTGCTGAATTGCAGGTAGGCTTTAAGGTATTACGCGTTAATGCGTCACCTGAGTCTGGAGAAAGTCCTGAAGAGGCCGCGCGTAATGCTAGATATGCCGCTTTAAAAACATTGATTGAAGAAAATGATGTTTTGTTGGTCGCTCAGCACAGAGAAGATCAATTAGAGACGGTATTATTGCAGTTGTTTCGCGGCGGAGGATTAAAGGGCTTGTCAGGTATGCCAGAAGCTATGGCATTTGGTAAAGGACAATTATTGCGACCTTTTTTAAATGTGTCTAAGCAAAATATTGATGCTTATGCTTTAGAGAACGGTTTGACTTGGGTGACTGATCCCAGTAATTTCAGCAATGATTATGATCGTAATTTTCTCCGTAACGATGTTTTGCCCTTATTAAAAGATCGTTGGCCGGCTTGTGATAAAACGGTTTCGCGTTCAGCAAAACATTGCGCACAGGCGCAAGAGTTGCTCTCTGAACAAGCACATGAGTTGTTTGATAGCGTGCTCAATGCCGCAGATAACACCCTGTTGATTAATCAATTAGAAATGTTAGATGTTTCTAAACAGGTTTTGGTTATTCGAGAATGGTTTGAATCTTTGGGTTATAAAATGCCCTCAGAAGCCTTTGTAAAACGATTGCGAACTGAAGTCATGATGGCCAGACAAGACAGTGATCCCGTGTTATCGGGGCAAGGCTGTGTCGTCAGAAGATATCGAGATAAGCTTTACTGTCTTGAAGATAAAAGGATTGAGGGGGTTGTTGAGACGGTTTGGAAAGTGACTGAAAACTCAGTCAAAGTAGCTAAGTATCAAAGCTTAGAGGTTCTTCAGGCAGAAGCAGGCATATTGTTAGATAAATGGCAGCAGTCTGTCGTGACGATCAAGGCACGTAAAGGGGGCGAAAAGATACGTCTGCCGAATCGAGAAGGTCATCATGCTTTAAAAGACTTGTTTCAAGAAGCCGGTATTCCTCCTTGGGAAAGGCAGTCAATTCCTTTGGTTTATCTGAATGATGAATTAGCGGCTGTCGGCGATTTATGGATCAGTGCAGACTTTTATCAAATGAATACTGATTCTACTTGTGTGCGGCTGATTCACAAAAAATAGACAATTTTCTACTTCATTTTGTCATCTTTATACCGTACCCTAGTCACACTGTGGTTTTTATAGTTGATTCTTTAAGCCACTCCTCACAAAACTCTAGGAGTTCTCATGCCTCAAAATAAATTCGTTCTTAGTAAACCTAAACTTGCGATTATCAAGTTACCTGAACAAGGTATGAAAAAGCATGATTTCGAGGAAGATTTTAAGCAATATTATGTACATTTATTAGGGCGTGATGAGCACTGTCGCTCTCCCTATTATGCAAATGAGGCACTATCACAAGCGATTCGTGATCGTTTAATGGAGCGCTGGAAAGACACGCATCAAACCTATAGAACCAACGACGCGCGTAAACTTTATTATTTATCAATGGAGTTTTTGATGGGGCGTACCTTAAGCAATGCCATGCTTAATTTGGGGGTCACGGATACGGTTAAGGGCGCGATGTATGACTTAGGCATAGAAATCGAAGAACTGATTGCTAGTGAACATGATGCAGGCTTGGGTAATGGCGGCTTAGGTCGTTTAGCGGCTTGTTTTATTGATAGTTGTGCGACTTTGCAATTACCGGTAGTGGGTTATGGCTTACGTTATGAATACGGTATGTTTACCCAGACGATTGTGAATGGTGAGCAAGTAGAAAAGCCGGATCATTGGTTACGTCATGGTAATGTGTGGGAAATTGAGCGCTTAGAATATTCACATTGCATTAAGTTTGGCGGTCATACAGAAGTGTATACGACAGAAGAAGGTGAGTTGCGAAATCACTGGATTTCTACTTCAAATGTTTTAGCTGTGCCTTTTGATACTCCCGTACCTGGCTATAAAAATGGTACGGTTAATTCTTTACGTTTATGGAAAGCGGTTGCAACTGAAGAGTTTAATTTAGATGAGTTTAATGCCGGTGATTATGCTGAAGCAGTGGCTTCTAAAATTACCGCTGAGAACATTACAATGGTTTTGTACCCTAATGATGCTAATGAAAATGGTAAAGAGCTACGTTTAAAACAACAATATTTCCTAGCTTCCGCAAGTTTACAAGATGTGTTGGCGCATTGGGTTGACACGCACGGCAAGGATTTTAAACATTTTGCAGAGAAGAATTGTTTTCAGTTAAATGATACGCATCCGAGTATTGCTATTCCTGAGTTAATGCGCTTATTAGTCGATGTGTATCATTTGTCTTGGCATGATGCATGGGCAATTACTAAAAAAACGATGGCTTATACGAATCATACTTTATTGCCAGAAGCATTAGAGAAATGGTCGGTTAATTTGATGCGTCGATTATTGCCACGATTAATGGAGATTATCTTTGAGATTAACGCCCACTTTATGGAAGAAGTTTCTTTGCATTGGCCAGGTGATACTGATCGTATGCGAAGAATGTCCATCATAGAAGAAGAGGGCGAGCAAAGAGTACGTATGGCCTACTTGGCGTTAGTAGGCAGTTTTTCTGTTAATGGGGTAGCGCAATTACATTCACAATTATTGCAACAAGGTCTATTTAAAGATTTCTATGAGCTATGGCCTTATAAGTTTAATAATAAAACCAATGGTGTTACACCCAGACGTTGGTTGGCTTCTTGTAATCCGGAGTTAGCAGATTTAATCACTGAAACGATCGGTGATGCTTGGATTACTGATTTATCTCAGTTGAAAAAGTTAGAACCTTATGCAGAGAATGCTAAATTCCGACAACGCTGGCGAGCCATTAAACAAGCCGCTAAGCAACGATTGATCGATTATAAAAAGCGTAAACATCCTAGTGAATTGCATTTTGATGTCAATGCGATTTTTGATGTGCAAGTGAAGCGTATTCATGAGTATAAACGTCAGGTATTAAACGTTTTGCATGTGATTCATTTGTACAATGACATTAAAAAACGCGGTGCAGAACATCACGTAGCTCGATGTGTACTCATAGGGGGTAAAGCGGCGCCGGGTTATAAAATGGCGAAAAAGATTATTAAATTAATCAATAATGTTTCCCATGTCATTAATGCCGATCCCGATACAGCTAATAAACTGACGTTGTTATTTTTACCAGATTATCGTGTATCAGCTATGGAAAAAATTTGTCCCGGTGCCGATTTATCAGAGCAAATCTCTACGGCGGGTAAAGAAGCGTCAGGTACCGGTAATATGAAGTTGATGATGAATGGTGCCATTACGATTGGTACGTTGGATGGCGCTAATATTGAGATTAGAGAAGAAGCGGGGGATGAAAATTTCTTTTTGTTTGGTCTAACTGAGCAAGAAATTGAAGAGCGTCGAGGGCATTATGATCCACTTAGTATCATTGGCCAAGATCAAGATTTAAAAGAAGTACTACATTTGTTAGAGTCTGGGCATTTTAATCAATGCGAGCCAGGCTTATTTGATGATGTGATTGCGAGTATTAAAAGCCCGCATGATCCTTGGATGACGATTGCTGATTTTAGAAGTTATGTAGATGCCCAAGCGCGCGTAGAAGATGCTTATCGTGACCAAGATCATTGGACTAAGATGAGTATTATTAACTGTGCTAATAGTGGTAAGTTTTCAACAGATCGTACGATTAATGAATACAACCAAGATATTTGGAAGCTCACTCCACAGCAAGTAAAGCATAATAATTGTAAGTAAAAAGTGGTATTTGTAGGTTGAGATTAGTTTCAGCCTACAGAATTAATTAGGACAGTAATCTTTGAAATCGATATCAGGAAAGATGTTGTCCATAGTCTCTAAAGCCGTTAAGTATCGCTCATTAATGCGATTCTTACGGATACAATCGTGCAAATAGTTAAAGCGGGCTAAATGATCGGTAATACGTTTATTGGCATATTCGGTCGTAGTCCCCGCTTTCATAATAAAAGGCCAATCTGATGCTTGGGCTAACAATAAAGATCGAGCGGCTTGATTAGCTGCACGGGTCTGCAAAGGTGTCACCGTTAAGTTATTCAAATCCAGTGCCAGTTGTTCCATTTCTGATTCCGCTTGATGCAAATAAGGATAAATCCAACTGTTGCTATCATTAAGCCAGTAACTGTAGTAGCCTTGGTCGCCCCAAGTGGAAGCGGCAGGGGTAGCAACTTGAGCAGAGCTGTATTGTTCCAAGTAATCGCTACAGGCGTTCGTTGCTAAAGATTGCTCTGCAACACTGGCTAGTCTCAATACTTCTTCTAGCCATTGTGGTCCTTCAAACCACCAATGCCCAAAGAGTTCAGCATCGTAGGGCGCCACAATAATGGGCGCTTTATCCATTTTTTTAGTAAGTGCCGCAATTTGCTGTTGGCGCTTATTAATAAAATCTGCTGCATGTTGTTTAGCTTTTTTCGTGGCTATCACTGGATCATAGAGTTGTTTTTCTATGTCTTTGCCGGTAATGCGATAGTATTTAATGCCAGTATTTGCGCGAGTTGTGCCATCCAATATATAGGGTGCGACTGCATCAAGTTCTAGATCAAAGCCGATATCTTTATAATATTCACGATAATCAAAATCACCAGGATAACCTTCGTGAGAACTCCATACTTGTTTAGATGAATCTGGATCACGACCGAACGCATGTACGCCATTGCCACAATTAAGAGGGGCATAAACGCCATTATTTGGGGCAGGGTTCGCGTCTAAAATACCATGGGTATCCATAAAGAAATATTGTAACTCTGCTTCGGCAAGCAGTTTTTCAACTCCCGGATAATAAGCACATTCAGGTAGCCAAATGCCCGTGGGTGCATAACCTAAGTGAGATTTAAACGTGTTAACCCCTATATTGATCTGATTACGAACAGCGGTTTCACTGATATTTAATAAAGGTAAAAATCCATGCGTAGCGGCGCATGTAATCAGTTCTAATTGGCCACTAGTGTGGTGTTTTTTAAAGGCGCTGATAATGTCGCCTTGATATTGATCTTTATATACAGTTAGAGTGTTTTGATAAAATTTTAAGTAAAACTGAGCGAGCTCATTAAGCGCTGCTTGCTTTTGGGTGCGAAACACTTCTTTCTCGGCTAGTTCAATGTGAGAGTGCAAATACTTCAGATAGCGTTGCTGCAATAAATCATCACGCAACATAGTCAGTAGTGGTGGAGATAAAGACAGCGTTAAGCGATAGTCGATTTGATCGTCCTGTAAACGATCAAGTACCCCGATGAGTGGTATGTAACATTCTGTAATGGCTTCAAATAACCAGTTTTCTTCAAAAAAACTTTCATGCTCAGGGTGTCTAACATAGGGTAGGTGAGCATGCAGTATTAAGCTTAAATATCCTGTCTTCATCGGTGCTGTTTAGTGCTTAAAGTTCTGGCCAGAAGTATTCAAAATCAGTGAGCTAGGTCGATGCGCTGCACAGCGTTTGGCAACAGGTTGAAATAGCTGTGCAGTATTCATAACGGGCTCTACATCATGAATTTCTTGTTGCGGTACTTGGGCAATATTAGAGGTGGCCAGTGTATGCAACTGTTGTCTAGCATCAGTTTGGCTGAGGCTGGCGAAGTAATGCTGATGGTTAGTGTTGTTAGGTAGCGTCAGCGTTTTTTGATCTTGACGGTTATTAATAAAAAAATCTAACCAGGCATATTTAGGGTCATCCGGATGGGTATCTGCCAAGGGATGAAGGCTTAAGGTGAGTTCAGAATTAGACTCAGATAATGGTTCAGGTTCGGGTAAATGCCAATAGGCATGCACATGTTCCGGATCAATAGGCATTAGCACAATTTCCGGTGATGTGTTCTTAATGCTAGGCGCAAATCCCGTGCTAATAATTTGGCTAATGCCAAGCAATTCTTGGGATGATAAGATGTCTGGGTATGATGGATCCAGCTTATCAGGGCACGGTACAGGCGCAAAATCTTGATTGATTTCTAAACTAATCCTCTGCATTTCTGCGGCAGAAAGTGGTGCACTAGATATAGGTTTTACGGATGTAGATACCATCACTTACCTTTTTAAATCATTGATAACTGCACTCAAGATCAGATTTACCTTCTTAAAGAATAGGGTCTAATAACTTTGTTGTGTATTAAGCGGTGTGGCTTGCAAACAAGGTCTCAGTATACTTGTTAAATTCAGTACTATCATCCAAATTTATCATAAAAATCGCTAAACTTAGTCGATTGATACGCTTATTTGCGTTATTGTATCCATTTTTAAGAGACTAAGCATAATCAGTCTATAACCCTTCAAATTTTTACAAGATGATCGACGCTTTGAAGTCACACAAAATAGATGTATTTTTAGAGGAAGATATCGGTTCTGGAGATATTACTGCCGCCATTATTCCTGAATCTGCACTCGCTTACGCAGAAGTTATTACTCGAGAAGCGATGGTGATATGCGGTCAGGCTTGGTTTAATGAAGTATTTGCCCAATTGAATCCTAAGGTTGTTATTAATTGGTTGGTAACAGAAGGAGAAATGCTTCCTGCCAATACATTGCTATGCACTGTGCAAGGGCAAGCCAGAGCCTTATTAACGGGCGAACGTACGGCGCTTAATTGGGTGCAAATGTTATCAGCGACAGCCACTGTCGCTAAAGAATATGCGGATGCAGTCGTAGGAACTGGTTGTAAAGTTTTGGATACGCGTAAAACAATACCGGGCTTACGAGACGCACAAAAGTATGCCGTCGCTTGTGGTGGTGCTTATAACCACCGTATTGGTTTGTATGATGGCGTATTAATTAAAGAGAATCACATTATGGCGGCGGGCTCTATTACTAATGCCATTCAAGTAGCCAGAAAATTAACTACTGTGCCGGTTGAAGTAGAGGTTGAAACGATAGGGGAGTTACAAGAAGCTTTAGCCGCTAAACCAGATCGCATCATGTTGGATAATTTTAGTTTAGAAGATTTACGTACCGCAGTCGCTTTAACATCAGGATCTGTTGAGCTAGAAGCGTCTGGAAATATCAGTTTAGAAACAATTCGAAGTGTCGCAGAAACCGGTGTGGATTATATTTCTATTGGGGCATTAACTAAGCATGTTAACGCGGTAGATTTGTCGATGCGGATTAAGGTGCTACCTTAGTTTTTACTCTTAAAGCTTTATGAGTGCCAGAGGGGTCTGGCACTCATATTTAATATCTTTCATAAGGTCTAGAACTTATTTTTTGCTAAAAGTTTTGTGATCGCGATCTAAAAAACCGCCAATGCTAATGGGGATGATGTATAAAGCCACAACTAGTAAAAAAGTATGCTGTAAGGGTTGGCCATAGCTAGTGCTTTCAATGCAATAAAAAGCTAAACCACCGGTCAATACATACAGCCAGTTAACGCTTTTCTTTCTAGCAACAGTATCTTGCATAAGAAAGATACTGCCTCCTGCCATAAGAACGACTAACAGCGCTGCCATAAAGGTAAAGTAGTTAGTAATCATAGGAAACCTCTTAAGAGTAATTAAAAGAATTCTGCATCCGGCAGGTTTAATATTCCAAATAAACAACTCTCTAAGTTTATCAATAGAGAGGGTTTACTATGTGTAATGCATAAACCGTTCCAACTTTTTCACTTATATGAAACAGGGGGTTATGAAGTGCTTTTGGGTTAATGTTGTATTTTTATGGTGCGACGAGGGGTATATCTGATCTAAAGAGGTGCATATCTGATTTAGGCATACTCTTATTTCCTGAGTTAGGTTTGAACTCTCTAAACTTTAACGTATATTATAAAGTTGTTTAAATTGCCGGAATGATTTGATGGATACAATTAGCATCCGTGGTGCCAGAACCCATAACCTCAAGAATATTGATATTGATTTACCCCGAGACAAATTAATCGTCATTACGGGGCTCTCAGGTTCCGGAAAGTCGTCTTTGGCGTTTGATACTATTTATGCTGAAGGTCAGCGTCGGTATGTGGAGTCTTTATCTGCATACGCTCGACAATTCTTATCCATGATGGAAAAGCCTGATGTGGATCATATCGAAGGCTTATCTCCCGCTATCTCTATAGAACAAAAATCTACTTCGCATAACCCTCGTTCTACTGTCGGTACTATTACCGAAATTTACGATTATTTAAGATTACTCTACGCGCGAGCCGGCACACCGCAGTGTCCAGAACATCATGTCTCTTTAGAAGCGCAAACCATTAGTCAGATGGTGGATTTGTTAATGGCGCAGCCACAAGAACAGCGGTGGATGTTATTGGCGCCCGTTATTAATGAGCGTAAAGGTGAGCATGCTCAGTTATTGGATGATTTAAAAGCACAGGGTTTTATTCGAGCCCGTATTGATGGAACGGTTTATGACTTGGATGATGCGCCCGAATTAGATTTAAAAAAGAAGCACACTATTGAAGTGGTGGTGGATCGCTTTAAGATTCGTGATGATTTAGCGCTACGCTTGGCAGAATCTTTTGAGACGGCTTTACGAATTGCTGGCGGTATTGCTATTGCGGTGTCTTTGGAAGATAACTCAGAAATCGTATTTTCTGAGCATTATGCCTGTAAGCATTGTGGTTACAGTTTAACGGAATTAGAGCCGCGTATTTTTTCGTTTAATAACCCCAAAGGCGCGTGTGTCAGTTGTGATGGCTTAGGGGTTAGACAGCATTTTGATGCCGATTTGGTCGTGCATAATCCAGATTTAAGTTTGGCCGGTGGCGCTATTAGAGGTTGGGACAGACGCAATGGCTATTATTATCAAATGATTTGCTCTTTAGCCGATCACTTTAGCTTTGACATAGAAGCGCCTTATGCAGAATTACCTAAAGAAGCCCAAGAACTCGTGCTGTATGGCAGTGGTTCAACGCCCATTGAGTTCAGGTTTTCTTCCGGTACGGGCCCCGTAAAAATTAAAAAACATCCCTTCGAAGGTATTATTGCCAATATGGAGCGTCGCTATTTAGAAACGGACTCGCAGTTAATCCGTGATGAACTGTCTAAATATCAATCTAATCGACCTTGTACTGCTTGTAATGGTGCGCGCTTAAATGTGGCCGCACGCAATGTGTTTATAGAAGACTATCCTCTGCATCAATTAACGCATCTACCCATTCGGAGGTCTTTAGCTTTTTTTGAGACCTTAGCCTTGCCCGGTCAGCGCGGTGAGATTTCGGTCAAGATTATTAAAGAGATTAAAGAGCGTTTAGAGTTTTTAGTGAATGTAGGCTTAGATTATTTAACCTTAGATCGCAGTGCGGATACGTTATCGGGGGGCGAAGCGCAACGGATTCGTTTAGCGAGTCAAATTGGTGCGGGCTTAGTGGGCGTGATGTATGTGCTAGATGAGCCTTCGATTGGTTTACATCAACGCGATAATGATCGTTTATTAAAAACGCTCTTTCATCTGCGTGATTTGGGTAATACCGTGATTGTTGTAGAGCATGATGAAGACGCTATTCGTGCCGCTCAACATATTGTAGATATTGGTCCAGGGGCAGGAGTGCATGGGGGCAACATTATTGCTCAAGGCACCTTAGAAGATATTCTTAATAACGATGCATCTTTAACCGGTCAATATTTGTCCGGTAAAGTCGGTATAGACGTGCCTAAAAAATTAACGCCTGTTGATAAAAAGAAACAAATTACCGTGCGTAATGCGCAAGGGAATAATTTAAAAAATGTCGATATCTCTTTTCCAGTAGGTTTATTAACCTGTGTAACTGGAGTATCGGGATCGGGTAAATCTACCTTGGTTAATGACACCTTATATGCCCATGCAGCGCGTTTAATTAATCGTGCGGGCGTTATTCCGGCGCCTTGTGACAGCGTTGAAGGTTTAGATCACTTTGATAAAGTGGTCGATATTGATCAAAGCCCCATTGGTAGAACGCCACGCTCAAATCCTGCGACTTATACCGGATTATTTACCCCGATTAGAGAGTTATTTGCCGCAACACCCGAAGCGCGTTCGCGTGGTTATAGCGTTGGGCGCTTTAGTTTTAATGTAAAAGGTGGGCGCTGTGAAGCCTGTAAAGGTGATGGCGTTATTAAAGTAGAAATGCACTTTTTACCAGATATCTTTGTGCATTGTGATGCTTGCCATGGTAAACGTTATAACCGTGAAACCCTTGAGATTCGCTATAAAGGCAAAACCATTAATCAAGTGTTGGACATGACAGTTGAAGACGCGGCCGAGTTTTTTAGTGCCGTACCCACTTTAGCTAAAAAACTGCATACTCTAATGGAAGTGGGCTTGAGTTATATCACCTTAGGCCAAAACGCGACTACGCTGTCAGGTGGTGAGGCGCAACGCGTTAAGCTAGCTAAAGAACTGTCTAAACGCGATACCGGTAAAACGCTGTATATCTTAGATGAGCCAACAACGGGCTTACATTTTCATGATATTAAGCAATTGCTTGGCGTATTACATACCCTGCGTGATCACGGTAATACCGTAATCGTTATCGAACATAATTTGGATGTGATAAAAACCGCTGATTGGTTGATAGATATGGGGCCAGAAGGCGGTGACGGTGGTGGCGTATTAGTCGCAGAAGGTACTCCCAAACAAGTCTCTGAGAACCCTGCATCGCATACGGGCTTTTATTTAAAACGGTTTTTTGAGTAAAGGTTAGGCTGGAAAATGATAATGAGCGAAACCGCTTTAACTTATTTGTATTTAACCTTCGCTATTGTGAGTGAAGTGGCCGCCACTTCAGCACTAAAAGCCACAGAACAATTCACTAAGCTTATCCCAAGCCTTATTGTCATTATGGGCTATGTGATAGCGTTCTTCTTTTTGTCACTCACCTTAAAAAACATGAGTACGGGTATTGCTTATGCAATTTGGTCAGGCTTTGGAATTGTTTTAGTCTCAATTGCCGGTTGGTTTTTCTACGGACAGAAACTTGATCTACCTGCTATTTTGGGGATTTCGTTGATTATAATTGGCGTGCTTATTGTCAATATCTTCTCAAAAACGGTTAGTCACTGAGTATTAAGAGTATTTTCTTATGAATCTAGCGTTAATAATACCCGTTATAGCAACCGTATTACTGTGGGGCTGCATGGTCTTTTTACCAAAATTGGCTTTAGCTGAACTAAGCCCCCTTAGCGCCATTATCTATGAGATTTGTGGCGGCCTAACCGTAGCGGTTTTTGTACTGATCTTTATCGGTGGGCGCCCCGAATTTAATCTGCGGGGTGCGTCATTGGCTTATAGTGTTGGGATTTGTGGGTTTCTTGGGACTTTAACTTATTTTTACGCCATTACTAAAGGCCCTGTCAGTACCATAGCCACCATGACCGCCATGTACCCGATAGTTGCCATCATCTGTGGCGTTTTCTTTTTGAATGAAACATTAACTATTAAACAAACTATCGGCATAGGCTTAAGTTTGTGTGGGTTGATTTTATTGGTGTAAGTGTAAGTGTAAGTCCAGAATAAATCCTGCAAGACTTTCCAAATTTAGAGTTACTTGATATTCAAGCCTGTCTTAAATATACGGCTCGTCGTGCAAGTTTAGAGCGATTAATTGCATGATATATTGGGTTGATGCCCAACTGTAGTGGTAGTGGTGTGTTTATAAAGTAAGTTCAATTAAAACTCAATAAGCTGCATTTTACTATTTTTTTGTCTATCGGCCTGACTTAATCACTTGTATGTTATGACACGGCTGCGCCAGTTTGTGACGTATATTAAGGCGTTTTATAGCCGAAGCTTTCTTTAGGTTAACCTAAGCTTAGGTTCATGACATTATGGCTTTGATAGGGGGTAACTAAAGCGAAAACACCTTAAGCTAACGCTTTCTTTACCCACATTAAAACCATGATTAATCAACTTATCGCTTTAATATGCGTAAATAAAACCTTTGTTCATAACATTAAAGCTTAGGCTTATACAATTCTGGCTTTAGTGTGGGCAACCTAAACGCCGGTTGCTGATACGCTCGTGATAATGTGTGTAACTAACGCTTTGTTTACTTAAACCCAAGCCATGATTAATCAAATTCTCGTTACAATGTGAGTAAACAAAGCTTAAGTTCATAACATTAAAGCTTAGGTCTATAACATTATCGCTTTAATGTGAGTAACCTAAATTCCGGTTGGTGATACGCTCGTGATAATGTGTGGAACTAAAGCCTTCTTTAGCCAAACTAAAGCGATAAATCCCTAAGTCTAAGCTTTAATGTGTTTTTAGCCGTCGAGACGGCCATTAAATACTTCGTTTCCTTTGGTTTGGATAAATGATCATCAAACCAGAGGCTATCTAGTTAGTACCTCGATAATTTATTCTGATTCTAAACCTAAAATAAAGGCCCATTCTTCGGCACTCACGGGCATAACCGATAAGCGATTACCGGGCCTGACCACTGCCATACTGACTAACTCGGGTCTGGCTTTTAATTCTTTAAGTCCAATAGTACGCGAGAATTGTCTAACAAATTTAACATCAACCATTATCCAGCGTGGGTTAGCGGGATCACTTTTAGGGTCAAAGTGATGGTCGTCTGGGTCAAAAGCAGTATGATCTGGGTAGCCTTCTTTAGCAATTTCCATAATACCGACGATGCCGGGTTCATCGCAATTTGAATGATAAAAGAACACTTGATCGCCCAATTTCATAGCATCGCGCATCATGTTTCTAGCTTGATAATTACGCACTCCATCCCAGGGTTCGGTTTGGTTAGGTCTTTGATAAAGATCTTGGATGCCAAATACATCCGGTTCAGATTTCATTAGCCAGTAGTTCATGGTCGCTTAAGTGTTAATCATAAAAAGCGATAGTTTGCCATTAAACCTTGATTTATGCACGATTTAGACGGGTGTTTTGTGGTTTGTAGTGGGATTTTAGGCAAAAAAAATGCGGCCTTTAGGGTCGCATTTAGAAGAAGGATATAAAACTCTGAATTCCCAGGAGGAGGAATTTGCATCTCAAGAGTTGGAATTATAATATCGAGTTACTCTAACAAATGGAATGTGGCAAATTGTCGCAGTTATCTTCTAGTTCTTCTTCTCGGATTAAGTTGCTGAGTCTAGCAAAGTCAGCCAGTGAAATCATTTCGGCACGTAAGTTAGGATCAATACCTAGACTGCTGATGGCTTCGTCTTCAATCAGTTTTTTTAATGAGTTGCGTAGTGTTTTGCGGCGTTGAGAAAAGGCTTGCACCACAACGCGGTTTAGCATTTTAAGGTTGTTAACTTCCACGGGAGGTTGAGTATGGGGCACAAGTTTTACGATAGCTGACATGACTTTAGGTGCTGGATCGAAGCTTTCTGGGGGTACGTCAAATAAGAGTTCTGTTTTACAGTAGTACTGCATCATTACACTCAGGCGGCCGTATTTTTTACTGCCGGGTTCTGCACAAATACGATCGACTACTTCTTTTTGCAGCATAAAGTGCATGTCTTCAATGCAGTTTGCATTATCGAGTAAATGAAACATCAAGGGTGTAGAGATGTTGTAGGGTAAGTTACCTATCACACGGAGTTTTTCATTGTCTTTAGCGAGGGCGGCAAAATCAAACCTTAAGGCATCAGCGCTGTGAATTTTTAAGTGCGGATAGGCTTTAAATTTATCTTTTAAATAAACCACTAAATCTCTGTCGAGTTCCACGACTTCTAGGTTTAAACCTTGTGCTAATAAAGGTTCTGTTAAGGCGCCCATGCCGGGGCCAATTTCAACCCAATGATCTTTAGTTTGGGCATTAAGGCTAGATAATAGGCTGTAGATAATATTATGGTCGTGTAAAAAGTTTTGACCAAAGCGTTTGCGAGGAGTGTGTGTCATGTTATCAAAAAGATTGAGAGGTCATGGTTAAGGCGGTATTTATGGCAAATAACAGGCTACCTAGATTAGCCTTGCCCGTGCCTGCAAGATCTAAGGCAGTGCCATGATCAACAGATGTACGAATAATGGGTAAGCCCAAGGTAATATTAACGGCATTACCAAAACCTTGATATTTAAGCACGGGTAGGCCTTGGTCGTGATACATGGCTAATACGGCGTCAGCAGTTTCTAAATATTTAGGGGTGAACAAGGTATCTGCCGGTAATGGGCCCACAATATCGTAACCTTGTTGTTTAAATGTGTTGATGACAGGCGAAATCACTTCAATTTCTTCCATCCCTAAATGCCCATTTTCACCTGCGTGAGGATTTAGCCCACAGACTAGAATTTTGGGTTTAGGTATTTTAAAGCGCGTACGTAAATCATGTTCTAAGATGCTAATAACACTGTTTAAGCATTCAGGTGTAATGGCGGCACTGATGTCTTTTAGGGGCAAGTGTGTCGTGGCTAAAGCAACCCGCAACCCGGGTGTTGCTAACATCATTACAGGGTATCCGCCGGTTATTTCGGCAATAAATTCGGTATGGCCACTAAACGCAACGCCCGCATCATTAATAATGCCTTTATCGACCGGCCCTGTCACCATGGCATCAAAAAGCATATTGATGCAGCCTTGTGTGGCAGTAGTAAGCGTTTTTAAAACGTAATGACTGTTTAAAAGGTCTGTTTTTCCACAGGTCACAGGTACAGCAAGATCAATATTAAGTACGTTTAAACAACCGGCTTGATGGGTTGTTGCTTCATCGTCTGGATTAAATGGCTTAATTTGAATCGATAGATTTAATTCACACGCTCTTTGGCGCAATAAATCGGCACTACCAATAATAATGAATTGGTAGGGTAAGTCTTGTTGAGCTAATTGTAAGCAAAGATCTGGACCTATGCCGGCAGGTTCACCTGGTGTGAATGCTATGCGAGTGATGTGCTGAGAGCTCATGTGCCGTTAGGTATTTTAAAAGATAAGAATTTTACAGGATATTGAGGTAAGTTTTTAAAAAACACATCGATAGTCATTTATCAATTCCTGCTAATAAAGTGTTTCTTGACGCAGACCATAATCATAAATAGAGTTACAATAAGCCCATTTTTTGTAATGAGGTCGTTTTTTGACTAAGAAAGTTATACGCATTGCGACTCGTCAAAGTCCTTTGGCTTTATGGCAGGCGGAGTATGTGGCTGCTTTGTTGATCCAGACATTTCCGGGTGTTACAGCGCAGTTAGTTAAAATGGTGACGCGAGGCGATAAGATTTTGGACGCTCCTTTGGCTAAGGTGGGGGGGAAAGGTCTGTTCGTTAAAGAATTAGAAGAAGGCATGTTGTCTGGAGATGCCGATATTGCCGTCCATTCTATGAAGGATGTGCCGATAGAGTTTCCAGCAGGATTGCATTTAGCGGCTATTTTAGAGCGTGAAGATCCAACAGATGCATTTGTTTCTAATCGATTTGCAAGTCTAGCTGATTTACCTCCCAATGCCCGTATTGGCACCTCTAGTTTGCGTAGAGAATGCCAATTAAAAGAGCGCTTTCCAGACGCGGAGGTGATTCCTTTAAGAGGCAATGTGAATACGCGTTTAGCGAAGTTAGATGCCGGTGATTACGATGCTATTATTCTTGCTTCTGCAGGCTTAAAGCGCTTAGGTATGGCGGATCGTATTTCACAATCCTTGCCCGTTGATGTTAGTTTGCCTGCTGTGGGGCAGGGCGCTATTGGCATAGAGTGTCGAGTGGATGACGTTGAAATTAATCAGATGTTAGCCGCTTTGCACCATAAAACTACGGGCTTATGTGTGACGGCAGAGCGCGCAATGAATACGCGTTTAAATGGCGGCTGCCAAGTGCCTATTGCGGGTTTTGCGGTGTTAGAAAACGGGCAAGTATTTATGCGCGGTCTAGTGGGTAATCCTGATGGTACTTTACTTTATCGCTCTGAAAGAATGGGCCTTGAATCAGAAGTGGAAACGCTAGGGCGTTTAATTGCAGAAGATTTGCTCGCGCAAGGCGCAGATAAAATTTTAAAAGCTTTGTTTGATCAATGACTAGCTTGCAGGGCGTTACTGTCTTAGTGACTCGTCCGGTGCATCAAGCAGAGAAATTGAGTCGGTTAATTGAGGATGCTGGAGGGAAAGCGCTTCGATTTCCTACTTTAGAAATAGCCAAACTCAGTGATTCAGAATCGGCTCAGGTAGAGGCTGTAAATTTAGCTGATTATGATTGGCTGGTTTTTATAAGTGCAAATGCAGTTACTATGCACGGTTGCTATTCAGATAGTGATAAAATAAAAAAACTTAAATCCTTACGGATTGCCGCGATAGGTAACGCAACGGCTTTGGCTCTAGTTAAGGCTGGATTTGTAGTAAATTTAGTGGCAGAAAATGGCGCGAGTAGTGAAACATTATTAGCTATGCCTGACTTGGCTGAGGTAAAAGAGCAACGGTTTTTGATTGTTCGGGGTCAAGGAGGAAGAGAAGAGTTAGCAAATGGTTTGCGAAATAGAGGCGCAATTGTCGACTATTTAGATGTTTATAAACGCGTTATACCTGTTTTTGATAACGAGAGTGTTTTAAAGTTATTTGAGCAGTGCCATCTAGGTGTCGTTACTATTACAAGTGCTGAGGCCTTGCAAAACTTGTTAACGATGGTGGGTGAACGTTTTAAAAAGCACTTATTAGAAGTGCCATTAGTGGTTGTAAGTCATAGAATTAGAATAATAGCAGCCGAAATTGGCTTTAAAAGAATTGCCGTGGCGGAAAGCCCTTCAGATTTAGCAATTCTTGATACAGTAATAATGAGTGTAAAAGGGGGGGAGTGTGGCCGAAGTGAGTGAACAAGAAGCGCAATATCAGAATGAAAGTAAGCCGGTGAAGCGTTCGCAAAGCGGTTTATGGTTTGGCGTTATTATTCTTTTTATTGTTGTCGCCCTAGCAGGTGCTGGTTTTTACTTTTTTACACAATTACGCGATAAGCAAGAAGGCTTAGGTGGTGAAGTTAAAGGCGAAATGTCTAAACAGATCGCTGATTATCAAGCGCAATTAGTGGCCATTCAAACTCAATTAGCGGCAATGGAAGCCAATGTGGCGGGTAAAGATAGTCACTTTACACAAACACTCGCAGACTTTTCTCAGTTACATAATGAAAAACTCGAAAGTACTCGCAAAGATTTAAATGAATCTATTGTGGGTGTGCAAAGACAATTAGGCAAAACACGCGGTGATTGGTTAATCGCTGATGCGGAATACTTATTAAGTGTGGCAAACGAACGTTTGTATTTAATTGGCGATGTTAATACCACGCGTGAAGCACTAGAAGCTTCTGATCAACGGTTAAGAGAAAGTGGTGATGCGGCCACTTTTAAAGTGCGTGAAGAGATTGCCCATGAGCTTTCTGATATCAAAAAAGTAATAGTCCCTGATGTTGTTGGGATTTATGCCTCGTTACAATCACTCCAAGATAATGTTGAGCATTTAGTTTTGTTATTACCGTATACCGGAAAACAGCCTTCTTCAGCTCAAGAAACTAAAGCCTCTGAAGATCAAGGTACGATAGACTCTGCTTTATCGCATATAAAAGGTGTCGTGACTATTAGACACACTAAACATGAAGTCAATGAGATTTTAACGCCAGAAGAAGCTGAATTTATTCACGAACAGTTAAAAGTTAAGCTTGAAATGGTTAAGATTGCTTTAGTTCAGCATAATGAAGCTTTGTTTCAATCTAGTTTAGCTGATGCTAAGAAATGGACTCAACAACATTTTCTTGATAATTCGGACGTTAATAAGTTTATTGCTGAGTTAGATCAATTCAGTGAGATTAAAATTCATAGCCAATTCCCTGATATTAGTAAATCGCTCAAAATGTTGAGAGATATTACTAAATTAAGAATTGAGACAGATAAAGCAATTGAAACAGCGCCAGCGCCAGAGGCTGTTAAGCCAGTTGAAATAGCGGAACCGACCGATAAAATTAGCTCTACCAAGCCGACAGAAGCGGCGCCTGTCGTGCCAAAGCCAGCAGTGAAATGAGAGATTTTTGATGAAAAAAATAGTCTATTATCTGGGGCCTTTGTTACTAACGATTGCGACAGCATTATTGGTTTATAACGCGTTACAAGGTTTTGATGGGCCGGGTTATGCTTTGTTGGGGATTGGTAACTGGTCTTTAGAAACGTCTTTAGTCGTTTTTGTTATAGGGCAACTCATTTCTTTTTATGTGTTGTATGTGTTTTTTAGAACAGTCGGCTATTTAATTAGATTACCGGGTCGCTTAAAAGCGAGAGGAAGAAACGTAAAGTTTAATCGTTCTCAAGAGGCATTGATTGCAGGATTGGTTGATTCGGCAGAAGGTAATTGGGAAAGAGCGGAAAGTATTCTTATTAAGCATGTATCTCACAGTGGTGCGCCACTGTTGCATTATTTAACGGCCGCAAGAGCGGCTCAATCTCGCGGTGCTTTTGATAAACGAGATGAGTATTTAAAGAAAGCAACGGATCATTCACCCGACTCAAGTTTATTAATCGGACTGACGCATGCCGAATTGAGTTTGTCGGGTAATCAATTTGAGCAAGCCTTAGAAACATTAACCCGTTTACATAGCATCGACCCAACACATGCTAATGTTTTAAAGCTAATGCATCAAACTTATCAGAGTTTAGGTGATTGGCACGGTCTTAGAGCTTTATTACCCAGTTTACATACCAACCAAGTTTTGATGGAAAATGAAGTGAGAGAGCTTGAGGTCCAAGCCTTCACTCAGCTACTTCAGCAATCGGTGCAAACCGCTAATTTAGCAGAGCTTCAGTCTTTATGGCTTGAAACGCCACCGTTTATAAAAAATATTGGGTCTATTGCGTCCGTGTATTTTGCCGCTATGATTAATGCGGGCTTAGGTATCCAAATTGAACACGAGTTAGCGAATACATTATCCAATGTTTGGGATGATACCTTGGTTGTGTTGTATGGCAGCATTGAATCTAAGAATATAGCTGAACAATTAGAAACGGCTGAAAAGTGGGCTTATTTCCATCCGGAAAACGCTATATTATTGGCTTTAATGGGCAAGTTAGCCATTAAAGCGGGGGATACGTTCAAAGCAGAAAGCTATTTGGCGAAAAGTATCGCAGCAGAGCCGACAGTTCAGGCCTATCAGCTACTGGGTGATTTGTTATTTGCTCAAGATGATAAAGATAACGCTATTGCGTGTTATAAAAATGGCATCGAAATAGCCTCTAAAGAGATAGTCAGTCAGCTTAATGTTTAATTAAAACAATTTATCCCACATTTCATCAACTTTCTTGATGACCTCAGGTGTCATAACAATAGTTCTGCCCCATTCACGATTGGTTTCCCCGGGCCATTTATTGGTAGCATCAAAGCCAACTTTAGAGCCAAGCCCCGATACCGGAGACGCAAAGTCTAAATAATCGATCGGCGTGTTTTCTAAGATCGTTAAATCTCTGGCCGGATCCATACGGGTAGTCATAGCCCATATCACATCCTGCCAATCTCTTACATTCACATCATCATCAACTACTATCACAAATTTGGTGTACATGAATTGGCGTAAGAATGACCAGGTGCCTAACATGACGCGTTTTGCATGCCCCGCGTATTGTTTTTTCATACTGATGACAGCCATGCGATATGAACAGCCTTCCGGCGGTAAATAGAAGTCCACAATCTCAGGGAATTGCTTTTGTAATATAGGGACGAAGACTTCGTTTAACGCGACACCTAAAATAGCCGGTTCATCGGGTGGTCTGCCCGTAAAAGTGCTGTGATAAATTGGGGCTTGGCGTTGGGTGATTCTTTCAATCGTAAACACCGGAAAGTCTGCGACTTCATTGTAATAACCAGTATGGTCACCATAAGGTCCTTCTGCAGCAAACTCATCTGGGTAAATAAAGCCTTCTAAGACGATTTCTGCACTAGCCGGTACTTGCAAATCATTAATGATAGATTTGGCGACTTCGGTTTTACTGCCCCTTAATAAGCCAGCAAAAGCATATTCCGATAAAGAATCAGGCACAGGCGTTACTGCCGCTAAAATAGTGGCAGGATCAGCTCCCAGGGCCACAGAAACAGGAAAGGGTTTGCCAGGATTGGCTGCTTGGAATTCTTTAAAATCTAAAGCCCCGCCACGATGCGCTAACCAACGCATAATGACTTTGTTTTTAGCAATGACTTGCATACGGTAAATGCCAAGATTCTGCCTTACTTTATTAGGACCTTTGGTAATCACTAATGGCCAAGTTATCAGAGGTGCGGCATCTTCTGGCCAGCAGGTTTGAATGGGGAACACGCTCAGATCAATTTCATCACCTTCCCTAATAATTTCTTGGCAAGGCGGAGATGACACTAATTTGGGTGCCATATTTAAGACTTGTTTATAGAGTGGGAACTTCTCCCACGCATCCTTCATGCCTTTGGGAGGTTCAGGCTCTTTAAGAGTGGCTAATAATTCCCCAATACCACGTAGTTCGGTAACCGATTCTGCGCCCATACCCATTGCAACTCGACGCGGTGTGCCAAACAAATTGCCTAATACCGGTATGTTATACCCTGTGGCATTTTCAAATAATAAGGCGGGTCCACCTTGTTTTAAGGTGCGGTTACAAATCTCTGTCATTTCCAAATAGGGATCGACAGGCAGAGTAATACGCTTTAGTTCACCTTGTTTTTCGAGTTGTTTTATAAAGTCGCGCAGGTCGTTATATTTCATGCCGCAATGCCATTGTGTCTAAGTAACGCATCTATAGTGGGTTTACGGCCGCGGAATTTAATAAATAATTCCATCGCATCTTCGGTGCCACCGGTTTCTAAAATGTTAGTTAAGAAGGCTTTACCTGTGGTTTCATCAAAAATACCTTTTTCTTCGAATAAAGAAAAGGCATCACTTGATAAGACTTCCGCCCATTTGTAGCTGTAATAGCCTGCGGCATATCCACCTGCAAAAATATGCGAGAAACTATGGGCAAAGCGATTAAATACGGGTGGTTTAACCACAGATACTTGCTCTCTGACTTGTTGTAAGGTTTCGTAGATACGCCCCCCTTTTTCTGGGTCATAATTTTGATGTATCTTAAAATCAAATAAGCTAAATTCAAGTTGTCTGACCATGATCATGCCCGCTTGAAAGTTTTTAGCGGCTAACATTTTGTTGAAAAGGGCTTCTGGTAAGACTTCACCAGTTTGATAATGACCTGAGATAAGCGCTAAGGCTTCTTTTTCCCAGCACCAGTTTTCCATAAATTGGCTAGGTAACTCAACAGCATCCCATTCCACACCATTAATGCCTGAAACTCCTAGATGATCAACTTGCGTCATCATATGTTGTAAGCCATGGCCAAATTCATGGAATAAAGTGGTTACATCATCATGCGTCAATAAAGACGGCTCTGTGCTAGTCGGTGGAGTAAAGTTGCAGGTTAAATAGGCAACTGGAATTTGCAGGTTATGGTCGGACTTTTTACGGCCGACACAATCATCCATCCAAGCCCCACCGCGTTTTTTGGCTCGGGCATATAAATCAAAATAGAATTTACCACGCACATTACCGGCGGCATCGTTAATTTGATAAAAGCTAACATCAGGATGCCAAGTATCAAAGTCAGTAATTTGAGTTATTTGTAGACCATAGAGCTTTTCAACTACTGCAAATAGACCAGGTAATACTTTTGTCGCAGGGAAGTAGGCTTTCACTTCTTCTTGTGATAGTTGGTAATAATGCTGGCGCATTTTTTCTGAATAGTAAGCTAAGTCCCAAGACTGCAAATCTTCAATACCGTGTTCTTGTTTTGCAAATTCACGCAATTCAGCTAAGTCTTTTTGAGCTTGTGGCAGAGACTTTTTGGCTAAATCTTCAAGGAAGCTAGTTACATCACTAGGCTTTTCGGCCATTTTGGTTGCTAAAGATAGCTCGGCATAATTATTAAAACCTAATAGTTGGGCTTTTTCATGGCGTAAAGCTAAGATGTCTTCCATGTTTTGGGTATTATCCCATTGCGGATTTTGTGGGCCTTGCTCAGAAGCGCGAGTGACATATGCTTCGTAATGTTCACGTCTTAAATCACGATTATCGGCGTAGGTAATTACCGCTTGAAATGAAGGAAACTGTAAGCTGATCAGCCAGCCGTCTTTCTCTTGTTGTTCGGCGGCTTGTTTTGCCTGGGCTAGTGCCGATTCGGGTAAACCTTTTAATTCAGAAATATCCGTGATGTGTTTACTCCATGCGTTAGTCGCATCAAGTAAGTTTTCTTCATAGTTGCTGGCTAAGCGTGACAGATCTTGGCTAATTTCTTTATAACGTTGTTTTTTAGCAGCGTCTAAATCAATCCCTGAAAGTTTGAAGTCTCTTAGGGCGTTATGAATAATTTTTTGTTGTGCTTTGTCCAAGTTAGCAAAGTTAGGGCTATTTGCTATCACATGATACGCCTTGCATAGATCTTCATTTTGACCCATCTCAGTGCCATATTCACTGAGTTTGGGTAAGCAAGCATTGTAAGCTAGGCGTAATTCATCACTATTGGCGACAGAATTAAGATGGCTCACCGGTGACCAGGCTTTATTCAGCTTGTCTTCTATATTCTCTATGGGTTCAACTAAGTTTTCCCAAGTATAGTCAGCGGTAGCCTCTAAGCATGCTTTAACAACGCTGCGTGCCTCATCCAATAATTGGCTAATGGCTGGTTCAATATGTTCTGGTTTAATGCTGGAAAACGCAGGTAGATCTGATCTTATTAATAGTGGGTTAGTCATGGTGTTATTAATTGAGTGATCGAATGATTTTAAAATTTTATAATGAGGTCGTTATAAGATTAATGCGGTTGGTTTTTTTCTTTGGGCGGTACTGAAAAGAGTGCGGTTTTTGATAGTTGATCATGCCAACTTAATTTTTTCTTATTGAAAATGACCCAAACGAAACCTAGTCCTAAAAAAACAGTCCAAGATAAAATGGCTGTTATAAAGCGTATTAACGCTTGTGACCAACTTATCGGTTTTTGTTCGAGTGTCAATAATTTGATATTCCATGCACGTAGGCCTAATGTCTGCCCGCCGTGAGTCCAAAACCAACTGTAGAATAGAAAACAAACGCTAATTAAATAGCTGCGGTGTATGAAGGTGTGTGTTTTTAGTGTTTCGCTATCCGTAAAGAGGAGAAGTATTCCATTGGCAACCAATAAAATGGCAATAAGTAGGACGATATCGTAGAATTGTGCTGCTAAACGACGAAAAAAACCAGGTGAAACGAGAATGTCTCTACCTGGCTTAATCTCTTGTTGGGTTGGCTGGGTCAATTAAAGCTTAAATAGCGCAAGTTTTTGGCCGAAATACATGCACATTCCCATTAATGCGCCAAGCATCAACAAAGAAAAAAAGAAAGGCGGTCTGTGGAATAGAAGAATGCCAAAATCAGCTACAAAAATGCTGGTTAGTATAGGATGGTCAATAAGGCCATTAAGAATATTTTTGAACATAACAATACATTCCCGTTAATTACGCAATAGTGTGGTGCGAATGTTTAATAAGTGGTTGCCTGATCTTTGGATGTATTTAAACTGAAATGACGTTTTTCTAAAAATCAGTGACAAGATTTTACTATAATAAAAAGACTAATGTAACAAAAAGAAGATGGATTATCGGATACAATGGCGTCAAGTATTATTAATGACACACAATTTAAAATAATAGGGTTAAAACGATTTTAAAATTCTTCAAAAAACTCATCAGCCCAGCTATAAAAGATGCTGAGCCAGTTGCGAATAACGTTAGAGTTTATTCGCGATCTGAGCATAATATTTCGCGATCTCAAATTAGTGAAAATGCGCTGAAAGTTCTCTATAAGTTGCAAAAAGAAGGCTATAGCGCCTATCTTGTCGGCGGTTGTGTGCGCGACTTATTGCTAGGGCGCGAGCCTAAAGATTTTGATGTGGTGACTAACGCTGACCCTGAAGAAATAAAAAAGGTTTTTAGAAATTGTCGATTAATTGGTCGGCGATTCCGCTTAGCGCACGTGCATTTTGGCAGAGAAGTGATTGAAGTAGCCACCTTTAGAGGTGCTGCTGAATCAAGTAATGATGAAAAACAAGTCCTCAACAATGAGGGGCGTTTATTACGTGATAATGTCTATGGCACTATTGAAGAAGATGTATGGCGCCGTGATTTTACCGTCAATGCACTTTACTACAACATTAAAGATTTCTCGGTGGTCGATTATGTCAATGGCATGGCAGATCACAAAGCGGCTCAGTTAAAATTAATTGGTGATCCGGAAACAAGATTCCGTGAAGACCCTGTACGTATGATACGTGCGGTGCGTTTTGCAGTTAAATTAGGATTCAGTATCGATGTGAAATGTGAGCAAGCCATGCATAAGGTGGCTGACTTGTTATCTAGCATTCCATCTGCTCGACTTTACGATGAAGCGATAAAGTTATTTTTGTCTGGTTACGGCCTGCAAACTTTTGAGATGCTCAGGCATTATGGGTTATTTAAAGAACTGTTCCCCGCTACTGAGCATAGTTTAGCTGTTGAGGATGATGGTTTCCCAAGACAATTACTGATTAAGGCTTTAGAAAATTCTGATAACAGAATTGCTGATGGCAAAACGGTGACCGCTTATTTCCTATTTGCGGCGTTCTTATGGGAGCCTGTGCAAATAAGAGCGGCAGACAAAATAGTGCGCGGCGTGCCTGAATATATTGCTTATCAGGATGCCGCGAATGAAGTTATTTCTCAGCAAGTTAAAAGTACCGCATTGCCTCGGCATATCACAATGGCAATGCGAGAAGTCTGGACTTTACAGAGTAAGTTCAATTCACGTTATGGTTCCAAACCCAGTCGACTAATTACCCATCCGCGTTTTAGAGCGGGATATGATTTTTTAGTGCTACGGGCAGAGACCGGTGGTGCAGATAAGGAATTGGCAGAATGGTGGGGTAAGTATCAAGAAGCCAATGAAAATGATCAAAGAAAAATGACGCAACCACCTCGTAAAGCGGCAGGTGGTAAGTCAACTCGAAAAAGAGGTTATCGGCCTCGCGTTAAAAAAACGTCCCCAGGGAATGAGGCCTAAAGGTAACAGCTTAACTGACTAGCTATTATCTGTTAACTAATCGGATTAATTATGAATAACATCTCTTGTGAGCTTATGACTGCTTACATAGGTTTAGGCAGTAACCTTGAAACCCCCGTTGCACAAATCAACTCAGCGCGTATAGCAATCACTCAAATTGAGGGTGTTCAAGAACTCGCGTTTTCTAGTTTGTATCACAGTTTACCTATGGGGCCGCAAGATCAACCAGACTATGTTAACGCAGTGATGGCCATAAGCACCTCATTGGAACCCTTAGAGTTATTGAGCAGTTTGCAGGCTATAGAAAATGCGCAAGGCCGTGTTCGAATAGGTGAGCGATGGGGTGCTAGAACGCTAGATTTAGATATTTTGCTCTATGGTAATGCTGAGCTTGATTTTCCAGACTTAAAAGTACCGCATGTAGGTATAGCAGAAAGGTCTTTTGTTTTGTACCCATTGCAAGAAATTGCGCCTGATTTATGGATTCCAGGAAAAGCGGCCTTGGCTGATCTCGTATCGCAATGTCCTTTAGATGGCCTCAGACGATTGGACTAATATGACTTATTTAAATCCCGAACAGGTGGCCTCTTTAATCACTATCAATGATTTAAAGGCAATGAAACAGAGCGGAGAAAAGATTTCCTGCTTAACGGCCTATGATGCTAGCTTTAGCGCTTTAATTGATAATGCGGGAGTCGATTTAATGCTGGTCGGCGACTCATTAGGGATGGTGATGCAAGGTCATGATACGACATTGCCCGTCACTATTTCCGACATGGTTTACCATAGTCGTTGTGTAACTCAAGCCAGGAAAAGAGCTTTTGTTATTGCCGATCTCCCTTTTATGACTTATACGACGCCTGCTGTTGCTGCTAAAAATGCAGCGCGATTAATGCAGGTTGGTGGTGCGCAAATGGTAAAGTTGGAAGGTGCGCATATGGAAGTGGTGAGTTTTTTAGTTAATTTAGGTGTGCCAGTGTGTGCGCATTTAGGGTTATTACCACAGTCGATTAATCAGTTGGGTAGTTATAAAGTACAAGGTAAAGACTCAAATGAATCGGCTAAAATAAAATCTGATGCGCTAAAGCTTCAATCGGCGGGTGCCAGTTTATTGGTTTTAGAGTGTGTGCCTGCAGATCTTGCTGAAGAAATTACCGAGCTGTTAAATATCCCTGTGATTGGTATTGGGGCCGGAGTAGGTTGTGATGGTCAAGTATTAGTCTTGTACGATATGTTGGATATTGGCACAGGTAAACGACCACGTTTTTCTAAGAATTTTATGTCGGGCGCCACTTCCATTGCGGGTGCTATTCAAGCTTATCATCAGGCTGTTAAAGCGCAGCAGTTTCCGAGTGTTGAGCATACTTTTTAAAGCTTATGCAACTTCTTAATACCGTACCTGATTTACGCGCTGTTATTAAAGAGTGGCGGCTAGCCGGTGAAAGCATTGCTTTTGTACCGACAATGGGTAATTTACATGCGGGGCATATTGATTTAGTTAATAAAGCTAAAGCGTCTGCAGATAGAGTGGTCGTAAGTATCTTTGTGAATCCAACTCAGTTTGGCGTAGGAGAAGATTTTTCTACTTATCCACGCACAGAACAGGCTGATCAAGAAAAATTAATAACCGCAAGTGTTGACGCCTTGTTTTTACCTGCTGTTTCGGATGTGTATAGTTCAGATGCTGCGACCGTGATTACGGTGAGCGGGATTTCTGAAAGATATTGCGGAGCTTTTAGGTCAGGGCACTTTAGTGGCGTCGCAACCGTAGTGTGTAAGCTATTTAATATTGTGCAGCCTGATAAAGCCTTGTTTGGGCTAAAGGATTTTCAGCAATTAACGGTCATTAAAACCATGGTTCGGGATTTAAATATCCCCGTTGAAATCATTCCTGTAGCAACGGTAAGAGAAGAGAGTGGTTTGGCGTTAAGCTCCAGAAATGGCTATTTAACAGCGTTAGAAAAGCAAGTGGCACCGGAGATTTATCGAGCGCTATGTGTAATAAAAGAGGCTGTTTTAGCGGGTGGACAATCGTTCGAGGAACTAGAAAAGCAAGGGTTAATGACATTAGAGCAATTTGGCTTCAAACCTGATTATCTATGTATATGTCGCGCTCATGATTTAAATTTAGCTTCAGATGAGGATGCTGAATTAGTGATCTTAGTCGCAGCTAAGTTGGGTAAAACTCGATTAATAGATAATATTTATTTCTCAAGGGGTAATTAGATACTAACGTGGTTATATTTTTTATATGTAAGTTGTTGTTATTATTGAAGATTAATGATGTTAAGGGCTGTAAGTCTTTTATACTAGGTTCTTTTCTTGTAAACTGAACTAGCTTGTTGATTATAAGGCGCATTATTAAAGTTGTTGGGAAGGGGCGGATATCAAAAAGTTGATGGACTCTTTTATTTAATGGATAATGTCCGGTTTTCAAATGTATTTATAGTGTTTTATTATGCAAATTACGATGCTTAAAGCGAAGTTACATAGAGCCACCGTGACGCGTTCAGAGTTGGGTTATGAGGGATCTTGTGCGATAGATGGCGCTATTCTTGATCTAGCTGGCATAAAAGAATACGAGCAAATCCAAATCTATAATATCAATAACGGTGAGCGTTTTACCACGTATGCTATTCGTGCTGAGAGCGGCTCAGGCGTATTTTCAGTGAATGGCGCGGCTGCTCGTTTAGCGTGTCCAGGTGATTTAATTATTGTCTGTGCTTATACCCTTCTTAATGAACAAGAAGCTGAGCAGCATAAACCTAAGTTGGTTTATTTTAACGATAAAAATGAAGTCGTTCGTTCTGCCTCATCGATACCAGTGCAGGCAGCGGGTTAGTTTTTAAACGACGGTCTAGTACATAAGCCCGCAAGTTACATAACTTAGCGGGCTTTTTATTGCTTATGCTAAAAAAGTTAATCAGACTTTAAAAGCATAACTTGGTCTGATAATGCTTTGGTAATGGAAGTCACTTTGCATGCAAATTAATTTGATCACTGTTGGAAATCGAATGCCTAGCTGGGTTGAGCAAGGTTATGATGAATATGCTAAGCGCATGCCGCGAGAGTGTGAATTGGTGCTTAAAGAAGTGGCTCCGGGTAAGCGGACTAAAAACAGTGATGTGGCCCGTATTGTCAGAGATGAAGGTGAGCGAATGTTGGCGGCCATTCCACAGGGCTCGCATATTGTTACCTTGGATATTCCTGGTAAACCTTGGACCACGCCAGAATTGTCAGATGCGATGAAGCGCTGGTTAGAAAGTGGTCAAAATGTAGCTTTGTTAGTGGGTGGGCCGGAAGGCTTGGCTGATTCGGCTAAAAAATTAGCACGCGAGTCATGGAGTTTGTCTAAGTTAACTTTTCCACATCCTTTGGTGCGTATCGTTGTAGCTGAGCAGTTGTATCGTGCATGGAGCATTCTTAATAATCATCCCTATCATCGATAATGAGCAGTCAAATTATTCTTGCTTCTGCATCGCCTCGGCGTAGAGAACTTTTGGATCAAATAAGGGTCAGTTATCAAGTTCACGCGGTTGATTTGGATGAGACGCCATTACCTAATGAAGAACCCTTAGCTTACGTTAAAAGAGTCGCCGCAGAAAAGTCAGCACTGTGTGTTGTGCAACTTAAGCCTACTTTACCTGTATTAGCTGCCGATACCTCAGTGATTTTAGATGGTCTTATTATGGGTAAACCTAAAGACCAAGCGGATGCTGTGAACATGTTGATGCAATTATCAGGTAAAACACATCTGGTGGTGAGCGCTTTATCTCTAAGAGGATGCCAGCATTTTGAAGCGCTTAGTATCACAGAAGTGACTTTTAGGGACTTATCAGAACAAGAAATTTTAGATTATTGGAATACTGGTGAGCCGATGGATAAAGCGGGCAGTTATGCCATTCAGGGCTTGGGTGGACTATTTGTAAAATCAATCGTCGGTAGTTTTTCGGGAGTGGTTGGTTTACCATTGTTTGAAACAGCCCAGTTATTATCGAAACAAGGCATAGAGCTACTTAAATGAGTGAAGAGATTTTAATCAATGTAACGCCACCTGAAACGCGGGTCGCAGTCATTGAAAACGGTGTATTACAAGAGCTCATTATTGAAAGAACACGTGAGCGTGGCTTAGTAGGTAACATCTATAAAGGAGAAGTGTGCCGAGTATTGCCCGGTATGCAGGCAGCTTTTGTCGATATTGGATTACCTAAGGCGGCGTTTATTCATATCTCAGATTTATGTGCTAAAGATATAGAAGAAAAAAAGTCTGATCTAATAGAGCATTATTTACGAGAAGGCCAGCAACTCGTTGTGCAAGTGGTTAAGGATCCATTAGGTAGTAAAGGTGCGCGATTAACCACAGAAATATCTATTCCTTCTCGTTATCAAGTCTATATGCCTTATTCAAAAAATTCAGGCGTGTCACAGCGAATAGAAATTGATGCGGAAAAGACCCGATTAAGAGACTGTTTAGATGCCTTTAGACAAGAGCATAAATGCGGTGGATTTATTGCTAGAACGGCGGCTGAATGTGTGCCGGAAGAGATACTGATAGCTGATATGACTTTTTTGTTGAAGCTATGGGAGTCTATTTTAAAGAAAATTGTCTCGGCGAAACCTAAGCAATTTATTCATAAAGATTTACCTCTCAGTATTAGAACGCTGAGGGATTTGTATAAAGAAAGTTTGGATAGAGTTCGTGTGGATTCTAAAGAAACTTATCATAGTTTATTAGAATTCGCAGAGGTGTTTGTACCGGAAATCGTACCCGTGATCGAACACTATTCTGGTGAATGTCCGGTTTTTGATATTTACAGTGTCGAAGATGAAATCAAGAAAGCCTTAGATCGTAAAGTTAAATTAAAGTCAGGTGGCTATTTGATTTTTGATCAAACTGAAGCGATGACCACGGTTGATGTGAATACCGGCGGATATGTCGGTGGGCGCAACCTTGAAGAAACTATCTTTAAGACTAATTTAGAAGCCGCACAGACTATTGCTCGACAATTAAGACTCAGAAACTTAGGTGGAATCATTATTATCGATTTTATCGATATGAAGAGCGAGGATCATAAGAAATTAGTCTTGCAAGCCTTGGAACGTAATTTAGAAAAAGACAGAGCTAAAACGAATATTACCGAAGTTTCCGTGTTGGGATTGGTGGAAATGACCCGGAAGAGAACACGAGAAAGTTTGCAGCATATTCTGTGCGAGCCTTGCACAGCCTGTGGTGGACGTGGTGTATTAAAAACACCTGAATCCATGTGCTTGGAGATTTTTAGAGAGATTATTCGTGAGGTCAGACTTTATAAGGTCCAAACATTGTTGGTATTAGCGGCTAATGAAGTGGTTGAAATGTTATTGGATGAAGAAGCCGATATGTTGGCGGAGTTAGAAATATTCTTAGGTGTACAGATTAAGTTTAGAGTAGAAGCTCAATATAATCAGGAACAATATGACGTTGTACTTCTTTAATACACGCTTTGATGGCGTAGTGTTTTTTCTTTAATAGGATTTATGATTCATCATTTTAAGCGAGCAACTCGGCATTTAATCTTTTGGTCTTTAATTGCCGCGGCGCTCAGTTTAACCACGCTACGCGTGTTAATGTTAAGTGTTGCTGATTACAAAGCCGACTTATCCTCCAAAGTGACTGAGTTAGTGGGTGTTCCACTCACTATTGGTAAATTAAGCGCTAATATGCGCGGTTATCGACCTGAGTTAGTCTTGCAAGATATCAAACTCTCCTCTACGGTGCTCAATGCACCGCCAGCCATACAGTTAAAAGAAATTCGTTTAGGCATTAATCTTATTGATCTCTTGTTCAGTAGGGAAGTTTTATCATCCTCTCGTGTGAGCTTGGTAGGCGCCAAGTTAGAAGTGACTCGTAAAGCGGATGGGAGTATTTCTATTGTTGGATTAAAAGAAGGTGATGAACAGCCCTTATGGTTGTTGCACGGAGCTCAATATGAGGTTTTAGCCAGTGAATTGACTTGGTTAGATCAAAAGACCCATTCTAAAGCCGTTAAATTGGATGCGGTCAACTTGGCCATTATGAATGATGGCTCTCAGCATAAGATCAATATTAAGACTAATTTGCCGGGAAAATATGGCGACCACTTAACGGTAGCCATGAACTTTGTAGGGGACACTTTTAATACTACAGAGCTGAATGGACAGATTTATGTGGAGGGTAAAAATCTTAGTTTGCCCGCTTTAATGCTACTAAATTTGCCTGTGAGAGGCGTGATTACTTCGGGTGCGGGTGATATTAAGCTTTGGAGTGACTTACAACATTCTCAATTAGTATCGTTGCAAGCTGAAGTCAATTTTCAGCAGTTGAATATTCAGTTGCCTAATCATGATGCTTTTATAGCGAATGACTTAAAAGCCAAGCTTAAGGGGCACTTGCAAGATAAACGTTGGCAGTTTGATGTAGAGCAGTTTCTCTTAAAAACTAAAGAGGCTAACGAAGATAAAGTTTGGCCAGATGCGATTTTTAGTGTGTCAGGTGTACTTAACGATACGGATGATTTTCAGCATGTATCGGCTTATATGAGGCAGATCGATGTAGCAGAGTTAGCAAGGATTGTGCAGTATTTTGCCCCTTTATCAACAGAGCAGATATCGTTATTTCAGCAAGCAGATGCTAAAGGCATGTTGGATCATTTAGCGATCTTTGGAGACGTTGATAAGAAAGAGTTGGCCGTAAGTGGATATTTTAAAGGCTTGAGTTTCAAACCGGTTGCAGGATCACCAGGACTCGTCAATGTCACTGGCTTTGTTAAAGGCACAGATAAAGACGGTTTTTTAAGTTTCGCATCCCATGATGTTTTGGTGCTGGCACCCGATGTGTTTCCTGATGCGTTAAAAATTCAAGACCTTACTGGTAAGGTCAATTGGTTGAATAGCGCTAATGATTGGCAAATGAACACGGATACATTGCAAATTGATCTGCAGGACTTTCAGGCTAAGGCGCATTTAAATCTATCGTTACCTAAAAATAATGAACAGCCGTTTATGGATATGCAGCTTTCATTCACAAGTTCAAATATTGGTGAGTTAAAACGTTATTTCCCGACTAAAGTCATGAAGCCAGCCGATGTGGTTTGGTTTAGTAAAGCGTTTATGGGTGGGCGGGTGACTCAGGGTGATTTACTGTATTTTTCTAAATTAGGTGCATATCCCTCTAAAAGTGTGGATGGAGTATTTGAAATAAAGGTAGATGTAGAAGATTTGGGTTTAGATTATTCCCCTAATTGGCCGATCATTAATCAAATTAATGGTTCAGTTGATGTTGAGCAGCGTGCTATGCGTTGTGAAATTACGCAGGGTAAAAGCCATGACTTAACGATTACCCAAGCAACCGTAGTGAACCCTGAAATGGGAAAAAGTAAGATCTTGACGGTTAAAGGCAGCTTAGAAGGCGAGATTTCTAATGTGTTTAAGTTCTTAAAAGCCTCTCCGATTAACTCAGAAGTCGGCTTCTTTGTTGACGCCGTAACGCCACAAGGTTCTACCCCGGTTAGTTTAGATTTAACACTGCCACTCGCTGAGGAAGCGGTACCTAAAGTGTATGGGAAGGCTGAGTTAAGAAATACCAATCTTAATATTAATGCCTTAGATTTAATGGTGAGTAAGATTAATGGCGACTTAGAGTTTACTGAGCATGGTGTTTATAGCAAAACGATGCGCGGTCAAGCCTTAGGTAAGTCGATCAAAGTAAATATTAATAAAGAAGATCATAAACAAACTTTCGTAAATATTGCGGGTAAAGCAACGGTCAAAGATTTACAGCGTCAATTTACGATGTTGGATTCGGCATTAGTGGACGGTGCTTTAGAGTATCAAATAAAGCTGGGCTTGCCTTATGAAGGTGCCACTTCAGATTTGGAGTTAATTACTGATTTGCAAGGGGTGAGTTTAGACTTACCTCAATCATTGGCTAAAACAAAAGATCAAAAGAAATCGTTGGAGCTAGTCTTTGGATTGAGTGCAGATAAATTATTACCTATTACCTTAAATTATAACCAGCAATTAAAAGCGGCTGTGCAATTGGATTTAGAAGCGCATCGACTTTATTCCGGGCATGTCTTATTGGGAGAGGGTGATGTCCATCAAGAAAAGGATGCTGGATTAAGTATAGAAATAAATCAAACCCCGTTGAATTTTCAAGATTGGTTAGGTTTGGCTGCTCAAAAGCAGGACGATAAGTCATCGCCCGTCGATATTAAAAAAATTAGACTTCAGAGCCAGCAAGCACAATGGAAAGATACGCCATTAGGCGCATTTGATTTGACTTTAAAGCCTAAGGATGGATATTGGCTAGGTGATTTAGAGAGTGGGTTTGCCACAGGTAAAGTGAGTATTCCCAGAGATTTTAAAGGTTCAGATAAATTAATTTTGGATTTAAGATCACTTAATCTTTCTGCATTTAATGATTTAAAAGACAAGCCTGCTGAAGGAGCCTCAACGGCGGCAAGTTCGGTTGTTGATCATAAAGACGATGTGTCACCTAACGATTTACCGTTATTGTCTATTAGTAGTGATGCCACATTTTGGCGAGGTGTTAACCTGGGTCGTTTGGATTTAGATAGTGAACGCATTAATGATGGAATGACATTTAAGCCTATTCGGATTAATGGCAAGGATCAGCAGTTAAAAATGTCGGGTGTTTGGAAAATTAAGGGCGGTCTTCCGGAAACACAAATACAAGGCCATTTAGATGTCTCAAATGCAGGTAAATGGCTAGCTGATTTAGATATCAGTAAAGAAATCATGGAAACCGAGGCAGATATTGATTTTACCGGGCATTGGGCGGCCGCACCTTATCAGTTTGAATTGAAAGACGTACAAGGTGGTTTAGATATTAATCTTAAATCCGGTCGTTTGTTAAGTATAGAACCCGGTTTCGGTCGCGTGTTAGGTATTTTAGCGGTAGCGCAATGGGTTAAAAGAATCCAATTAGATTTTAGTGATGTTTATAAAGAGGGTTTAACGTTCAATACCATCAAAGGTCACTTTGATTTAATGGGCGGTAAAGCCACCACTAAGGATTTAAGCATTGATGCTATCCCCGCAAAAATTGGCATTGCGGGTGAGGTTGATTTGGTTAATAAAAGCTTGGATGAACTGGTCACCGTTGCGCCAAAAAGTGCGGATGCAGTACCTATTGCTGGTACAATTGTGGACAAAGTAACCGGCTTAATTGGGCAGTCTTTAACGGGTAAAGATCAAGAAGGTATGTTCTTCGGGTATCAGTATTTCATTAAAGGTCCTTGGGGTGATTCACAGGTTATTCCTTTGCATAAAAATGATGGTCTTGTTCAGAAGACGTGGTACGGCATTACTGATTTTCCTTGGAAGCAGGAAAATAACGAACAAAAATAAGAGAGAAATATGACTAAGTGTGCAGCAATACAAATGGCGTCTAGCCCTAGTATTAGTTTTAATTTGATAGAAGCCGAAAAGTTAATTGCAGAAGCGGTAAAAGCAGGTGCAAAACTCGTTGCCTTGCCTGAAAACTTCGCCTTAATGGGAACGCATGAAACGGACAAGTTGAATGCGAAAGAAATAGAGGGTACAGGCCCTATTCAAGACTTTCTATCAGCGACAGCTAAAAAGTACAGCGTATGGATCGTAGGTGGCACTATGCCTATGGCCGCAAACGACAGCCAAAAAGTACGTGCCGCGTGTTTAATTTACGATGACAATGGCGAGCGAGTCGGTCGTTACGATAAAATTCATTTATTTGATGTAAAAGTACCGGGTACTGATGAAGAGTATCGTGAATCTGATGCGATCGAACCGGGTACTGAAATACAGGTTTTTGATACCCCTTTTGGTAAATTAGGCGTGGCTATTTGTTACGACCTTCGGTTCCCCGAGTTTTTCCGAAAAATGTCGGATTTAGGTGTGGAAATATTAGTCGTACCTTCAGCCTTTACGGCTGAAACCGGTGCCGCGCATTGGGAGATTTTATTGCGCGCAAGAGCAGTGGAAAATCTCTGTTATGTGATCGCGCCTAATCAAGGCGGTTTCCATATTAATGGTCGCAAAACCTTTGGTCATAGTATGGTTATAGATCCTTGGGGGGTGATTATGGACTGCTATAAAACAGGTGGCGGTTTTGTTTCTGGAGACATAGATTTAGAGCGCTTACATAAAGTGCGTGCTGCTTTTCCTGCTTTAGGGCATAGACGATTTTTCTGAGGATATAACGACGATGCGTAGGTTTAAATTCTTTCTATTATTACCCTTAGTAACCGCTTGTACAGGTACCGATCCGCGTTATAGAGATACACAGATGTTGGAGCGCCCGCCTCAGCTAGCTGTGACTAAGCCCGTTGAAGAAATAGTTAAAGATAGCAGTGCCGTTAAACATAATATAGAGGGTACTGAGTTAGGATCTACGGTCTCTATTAAATCCACAACACCACCTGTTTTGATCATTAAGCAACCCTTTAATGTAGCTTGGCAAACTTTAGGCAATGCCTTAAGAGCAGATAATGTAGAGGTCACCGATAGAGAGCATGACAAAGGCCGCTATTTTGTCACGTTTGATCCTAATAAAACGCCAGAAGATGAAAGTGGTTTTCTAGATAAAACCTTAAGTTATTTAAATGACGCGCATGTCGAAGAACGCTATGTATTAACCGTCACTGATAAAGGTCAGGAGACAGAAGTGCTCGTCGCTAATAACACAGAGCCCAAACAAAGTTCGAATAGCGAAGAGCAATACAAGTTGACGACGCCTCCCGCTGATGGCGCTGAAAAGCTTCTAAATTCAATTTATAAAACCATGAGTGAGCGCCCTAAAAAATTAGATAAGAAAGGACATGCGCACTCTAATTAAAGTTTAGCTAGGATGAGTGAGTTATCTCATGATCCAAATCGCTACAAACCATTAATGATCTAATGAAAATATTAAACTTAGCAAAACAGGCTATTTTGGTGCCCGCGGGTATTCAAGATGCGGACATCGAAAAAATCATGGCTAGGCTATTAACGTCGAGTGTGGATGCGGCCGATATCTATTTTCAGTCCAGCCACAGTGAATCGTGGGTCATGGAAGGCGGCATCATTAAAGAAGGTAGCCATAGTATCGAACAAGGTGCGGGTGTAAGAGCCGTATCAGGTGAGAAAACCGGTTTTGCTTACAGTGATCGCATCGAATTGCCTGTATTGTTAGAAGCCGCCAATAATGTCAGAGCGATAGGTCGTCAAGGACAAGAAGCACAGATTGGATTGATTCATGCTGCGAATACCGTGCAATATTATCCTGTTGCTAATCCGCTCAAATCCTTGGGTGAACAGCAAAAGATCGATTTGCTACGTCAAGTGGATACACAAACACGTAAGCTGGATCATCGTATAGAAGAAGTGATTATTAGTCTAAGCGGTGTGCATGAAACTATCTTAGTCGCCAATCAAGATGGATCATTGGCGGGAGATATTCGCCCGCTAGTACGCATGAATGTATCCGTGATCGTGGTTGAGAATGGCCGACGTGAGCAAGGCAGTATGGGCGGCGGCGGTCGCAGTGATTACAATTACTTTGTTGAACTCAATAGAGGCTTAGAGTATGGTCGCGAAGCCGTTCGCCAAGCTTTAGTTAATTTAGAAGCACAAGAAGCGCCTGCGGGTAATATGACGGTCGTGCTAGGGTCGGGTTGGCCGGGTATCTTATTACACGAAGCCATTGGACATGGCTTAGAGGGTGATTTTAATCGTAAAGGCACGTCTGCATTCAGTGGCAGAGTCGGTGAGCGAGTGGCCTCTGATTTATGTACAGTAGTGGATGACGGCACTATCCCCGGGCGTCGCGGTTCTTTAAGTATTGATGATGAAGGCACGCCCACTGAAAATACCGTGCTGATTGAAAACGGTATCTTAAAAGGTTACATGCAAGATAAGCTTAATGCGCGATTAATGGGCGTTAAATCGACCGGTAATGGTCGTCGTGAGTCTTATGCCAGTTTACCCATGCCCAGAATGACCAATACTTATATGTTGGCCGGCAAATATAATCCAGAAGAAATCATTAAGTCGGTTAAGAAAGGTTTATACGCTAAGAACTTTGCGGGCGGGCAAGTGGATATTACCTCCGGCAAGTTTGTATTCTCAGCCAGCGAAGCATATCTGATAGAAGATGGCAAAATCACGCGACCTGTTAAAGGTGCAACTTTAATTGGTAATGGTCCCGATGTGCTTACAAAAGTTTCAATGGTAGGGACTGATCTTGAATTAGATAGCGGTGTCGGTAGTTGCGGTAAAGAAGGTCAAAGCGTGCCTGTTGGTGTAGGTCAGCCCACACTAAAGATTGATGGTATTACCGTTGGCGGTACTAGTGTTTAATGGCTCCCTCCGCTTTTAAATAGATAAGTTGTTTAGACATCTAAAAATTATAAAAAGAGAAAACCGTGCAAAATCAGCAAGAAGTAAATCGATTAAAAGATATTGTTCAAAACTTATTAGATGAAGCCAAACAGCAGGGCGCAACGGCGGCTGAAGCAGGCTTAAGTCAAGAAAATGGCTTGTCAGTATCGGTGCGTTTAGGGGATGTGGAAACGATTGAACATCACTGTAGCCAAGGTTTGGGCATTACTGTTTATTTCGGCCAACGTAAAGGCTCCGCCAGTACGACTGATTTATCAGTTGAATCCATTAAAGAAACCGTCAGTGCAGCCTGCAGTATTGCGCGATATACCAGTGAAGATGAATATGCGGGTTTACCTGAAAAAGCATTATTAGCGACTTCATTCCCTGATCTTGATGTAAACCATCCTTGGGCCATCACGGCTGATGAGGCGATTGCGTTAGCGATTGAATGTGAAGATGCGGCGCGACATTATGATGCTGAAATCACCAACTCAGAAGGTGCGTCGGTAAATACCCATCAAGGGATTCATGTCTTAGGCAATAGCTTAGGCTTTTTGCACGGATCGTTGTCTACACGTCATTCTTTAAGTTGTTCTGTGTTAGCGCAACGAGGTGAAAGTATGCAACGCGATTATTGGTACACCGTTGCGAGAAACGCTAATAATCTAGAAGCGGCTGTTGAAGTGGGACAAAAAGCAGCGCAACGTACGTTAAGACGATTAGAAGGACGTAGTCTTTCAACGCGCCAATGCCCTGTTTTATATAGTGCAGAGATTGCCTCAGGTTTATTATCTTCTTTTATTGGCGCTATATCTGGCGGCAATTTATATCGTAAGTCTTCATTCTTATTAGATGCTTTAGATACACAAGTATTTCCTGGATTTGTCCATATTCATGAGCAACCTCATTTGATCGGTGCATCCGGTAGCTCGGCTTATGATAGTGAAGGCGTAGCAACACATACTCGTGATTTAGTCACTGACGGCATCTTGCGCAGTTATGTTTTAGGCACTTATTCTGCGCGTAAATTAGGTTTACACAGTACCGGTAATGCGGGCGGGGTGCGTAACTTAACGATTGATCCAGGTGTGTTGGACTTTGATGGTCTATTAAAACAAATGGATACGGGTTTGTTGGTCACAGAATTAATGGGGCAAGGCGTTAATATCTTAACGGGTGATTATTCTCGTGGTGCGGCAGGTTTTTGGGTAGAAAAGGGTCAGATTCAATACCCTGTTGAAGAGATTACCATCGCGGGTAATCTAAAAGATATGCTCAGAAACATCGTTGCCGTCGGTAATGATGTCGATTATCGCGGTAATGTCCGAACCGGTTCAATCTTAGTTGAACGCATGTCAATAGCTGGGCAATAAGTCCAATCTTAACCGTTCGCTCTGCGCCCGTCGAAGAGCAAACGGTTAAGCGGATTTAAGTTAAAGCGATCTTACAATATCAGCAATTAACTGCGGGCCTTTATAGATTAGGCCACTGTAGACTTGCACCAAACTCGCCCCGGCGTTTAATTTCTCTTGTGCATCTTCCGCACTTAAAATACCGCCTGCCGCAATAATAGCCACTTTATCTTGTAGTTCGGCCGCTAAGCCTTTCACCACGCGTGTTGATGCCGTTTTAACCGGTGCACCACTTAAGCCACCCGCTTCTTGTGCTAAAGGATGCTCTGCAATAGCCTCTCTAGAAATAGTCGTATTCGTCGCAATCACGCCATCAATTTCAAAGTCGAGTAATAAGCTGGCGATATGGCTGATTTCTTCATCCGTTAGATCGGGAGCAATCTTAATGGCTAGGGGCACATAAAAGCCGTATTCTTGTTCTAGGCTCAGTTGTTCATTTTTTAAATTAGCCACCAAGCGTCTAATTTCATCACCTTGTTGTAACTGTCGTAAATTCTTGGTGTTGGGTGATGAGATATTAATAGTGATGTAGCTGGCAGAGGTATAGGCTTTACGTAAACCCATCAAATAATCTTCCGTCGCCTCTTCAATCGGGGTATCAAAATTCTTGCCGATATTAATACCTAAAATGCCGCTGTAGCCACTGTGCTGAGCTTGTGCCAATAAATGATCAATACCGGTGTTATTAAAACCCATGCGGTTAATAATCGCTTCGTGCTCAGGTAATCTAAATAAACGCGGTTTAGGATTGCCGGGTTGGGGTCTGGGGGTGACGGTCCCTATTTCTATAAAACCAAACCCTAAGGCGTCTAAAGCATTAATGTAATCGCCGTTCTTATCTAGGCCGGCCGCTAATCCCACGGGGTTTTTAAAATGTAAACCCATCACTTCAACGGGTTTCTCAGGCAGTGTTGGATAAAGCAACGCACTAAGGCCGCTGCTATCAGACAGCTTAAGCAACTTAAGCGTGACCTCATGGGCTAATTCTGGGTCTAGCGAGAATAATAAAGGGCGCAGTAAGGGATAGATATTCATAAGCGTTAAGTAATTGTCTGTGGGATATAGAAATCTAACGATAGTGGACCAGGGGCTTAGTGTGACACTATTTTATAAGGCGTCGGATCAACCTGGGTTGGGCGCTTTAACAGCAGATCCACCATCAATTGTGCAGAAGCAGGACCCATAATAAGCCCGTTTCTAAAATGACCGGCATTAATACTTAAATTGCTGATCTCAGGATGTTGATCAATATAAGGCACACCTTCTGCTGTACCCGGTCTTAAGCCGGCCCAATGATGTAACAACGGGGCTTCTTTAAGTGTGGGCATCAATTGATACGCAAAGTCAGAGAGCTTTTCTTTAGCGGCTGAAGTAGGGGTTTTATTAAAATTATTGTACTCAACCGTGCTGCCCGCTAATATTTTTCCATCCCGTCTAGGGATTAAATACTGATCACCGTCTAATACCATAGTCTTTAAGGTATGGGGTGCACCATCAAATAACAACATTTGACCTTTGACGGGTTGCACTTCGGGGCGCTGATTAATGATGTCAGGAAACAGTCGTTTAAATAGTTTACCTGTCCATGCACCAGCAGACATCATCAGGTTTTGCACCGGCATGTGGCCTTTGCTGGTAGCAATATGGCAGATTCTGTTGTTTTGAATGCTTACATCCAGCAGTTCACATTCTTCAATAATGTTGATGCCTTTATTAATTAGGTCTTGCGTCAGTGATTTTACTAAGCGTGGATTACGGGCTTGAGCAATAGTGGATAAATAGATCGGGTTAAGCGGTGCGGTCACTAAGCCATCAAATAAATCCGCAGTAGGCGTTTCATAAGCTATTTGATGAGTATTACACCAGTGGGTGGCCGCTTCAATATCCGGGTTTTTAGTGATTAATAAACCACACGGGGTCCATTCGGGATCTTTTTGGGTGTCTGCTATTAATTGGCGGGCTAAAGTCGGATAGAGCTTTAGGCTCTGTAGTGTTAAGCGGGTAATAGCATCCGATTGGCGCCAAGGATACAGGGGTAACAAGATGCCGCCGCCTGCCCAAGACGACTCTTGTCCTAAATGACTTTTTTCAATAACCGTGACAGTGGCCCCTGCATTAAAGAGTTCTCTGGCGGTGAGTAGGCCAATAACGCCGCCGCCAATGAGGGTAAAGTCTGAAGTTTTAATCATGAAAGAGTACACAAGGATAATCAGTCACTATTATACAGTGTGTCAGGGGCTTAAGGGGGTCGCTGTTTATTTTGAGTGCCGAATGATTGTTTCATAATAAAAATCAATAAGTTTCAATAATATAGATAGTGTTGCAAATTTGATCTAGATCAAGTTTTTGTTAATCTCAATTAATAACGGTGAGGTTTCTTAAGGTATGTGTTGTTAGTTATTGATATGTATAGTATTTACTTTGGTGCAAAAAATACTATTAAAACTTGTAGGTTAATCCGTTTGCTGGTATTATTTGCCCGCTTGATGTGATTTGTTGTATTTATACAAATCGTTTGTAAATTAACAACCCATAAGGGGATAATCATGATTAATAAAAATAAAAAATACGTAGGAGCAGTCATAGCGACGTTAGCAGTGGCTGGTTTAGTAGCAGCACCACAAGCTTCAGCTAAAAAAGCAAAAGCAGCGGCGCCTGTTGCTGTAAGCAAAACTGAAGTATTAGAAGCACAATTACGTGCAATGCAAGACGAAATCTCTGCCTTAAGAGCGCAAGTGAATGCAGCGGCGCCTTCTGCAACGGTAGCAGCGGCTGTGGCAGCTGATACTCAAAAAGTTCAAGAATTAGACGCTTGGATGAACACAGTAAAATCTAAGCATGCAGAAACTCACGCTAAAGGCAAAGATGATAACTTAATCTTCTTCCGTGGCGGTTTTGCACGTAACGATGCTAAAAGACATGATATTTTAACTGGACAGATTATTCCTGGTGTTGTTGATCAAGGAAAAACTAATCAAGATGGTTATTATTTTGGTGCAGGTTTCGATTTTGGCTTAACTGACAATGTTTGGGGTTTAGTTGATAAAACTGACGTGATGGCAGAATTGATGTTTGATTATCGTAATTTTGGTGAAAGAAATCTTGCTGCACAACCTTTACCATCATTAGTTAATACTGCTGCGGCTAATACATTGACTCCAGTACGTGGAACTGTTGCTGTAAGTCAATTCACACTAGGCGCATCTCCAAAAATTAAATTCATGAAAGGTAGCGATTTCAGACCTTGGATCATTCCTATGGGGTTAACTGTAAACGTTATTTCTCCACCATCTAATGGTGTGACCGTATTGAACCCAGGTATGCAATTCGGTACAGGTGCTGAATATGCAATCTGGAAAGCCATTAAAATCGGTGCTGACGTACGTTATAACTTAACGGGTAGAGCAGTTGACGGCGTTAACACTAATGGTTTAACTGCTGGTGGTTATTTAGGTATTGGTTTCTAAGCACTCCGCTTAAATCGTTACCCAACAAAAAGGGCGAGAAGCCATTCTTGCCCTTTTTTTATGTTTTTTATTTCTTAAGCGTATAATAAATGCAGGGTGATGAATAGGTTTGGTTAATCGCTTCATGATTAAACGTTCTCATTGACTGAAAAAGCGCCCAAACACCCCCAAAAATCGGCCTATCACAGGCAAAAAGTCAGATAACACTCCATAATTGTTACCTAACACGTGGGAATTGTGAGGTAGCACCTCTAAAAGTGGCATGGTCATTAATGCTATGCGATATCACACAGATCAATTTTTATAGCAGAGTCTCGATAAATCAAGGTATCTTTTGGTTTTTGGGAGGTCACAAAAGCCAAGATCACCTGCGATTTTTTCTTGCGTTACCTCACAATTCCCACGTGTTAGGGCGCAATTTTAGAGGCTCATCTAGCTATTCTTAAAAGCGGGATGCGAGGTGATCAATGAATTGGCGCTTTACAGCCTTGATGCCTCGGTTTTATGATACTCGAAGACACTGCTGCAAATAGACTGCTTTATATGAGCTGTCTATTCATAGCCCTAATGATTTATGACGACGCCTACCATGAAAAGCCTTTACCCAGACATCACACCCTACCATACTTTTTTTCTTGAAACTGATAGTCAGCACTCCGTTTATGTCGAAGTGAGTGGTAATCCAGACGGCATACCGGTGATCTTTTTGCACGGTGGGCCGTGTTCGGGCACTAAACCGCATCATCGTGGTTTTTTTAATCCCGAAAAATATCAGATTATTTTGTTTGATCAACGCGGGTGCGGTCAGTCCCTGCCTTTTGGCGAATTAGCCGATAATACGACGCAAGATTTGATCGATGATATGGAGCGCATTCGTCAGCAATTGAAAATAGAACAATGGCTAGTATTTGGGGGATCTTGGGGTGGGGCATTGGCTTTACTGTATGCGCAACAACATCCCGAAAAAGTCTCGGCTATGATTATTCGCGCTGTCTTTTTAGCCAGACAAACTGATTTAGAATGGTTTGCTAAAGACGGAGCTAATAGAATCTATCCAGAGCGTTATCAGCACTTGGTAGGCAGTGCGCCACAAATCGATCCGGATAATATCGTCATCAGTTTATGGGCGGCATTAACGGGTAAAGATGAGGTGGCTAAACGCCGAGTGGCTAAAGAATGGATGGCATGGGGCGGGCAAGTTGCGTTGGGTCATGCTTATCAAGAGGCTCCTCATGATGAACACATCACGGAGAAAATGGTAAAGCAAGTAGCTATGGAATTGCATTACGCCCTGAATACCTATTTTATACAGGACAATCAGATTTTAGATAACTGTGCACTGTTAACGGATATACCCACTATTATTATTCATGGTCGGCAGGATTTAACCTGTCCGATAGAAGCCGGGCAGCGTTTACATGAGGCCTTGCCGAAAGCAGAATATGTTATATTGCCGCATGCGGGACATATTGCCCAAGGCGAAGACATGATCGACGCCTTAGTAGCGGCAACGGACCAGTTTGCAGAACGCTTAATTAATTAACACGATAAAACAATGACACAGAAAAAACGCTTAATTATAGCGATGACCGGCGCAACAGGGGCTGTTTATGGCGTAAGGATGTTGCAGGTTTTAAAAGCACAACCCGAGTGGGAAACGCATTTAGTGATTTCTGATGCGGGGGTGGTTAATTTAAAACACGAAATGGATATGAAGCGGGCAGAACTGTTTAAGTTAGCGGATGTGACGCACGGTATTGATGATATTGCGGCCAGTATTTCGAGCGGCGGCTTTAAGACAGAAGGCATGATTATCGCCCCCTGTTCTATGAAGACGCTGTCTGCCGTAGCGCATGGTTTTGGTGATAACTTAATCTCACGCGGTGCGGATGTGGTGTTAAAAGAGCGTCGACGTTTAGTGATTATGCCCAGAGAAACACCATTAAATCTGGTGCATATCAGAAATATGGGTATTGTGACCGAAATGGGCGGTATTATGTTTCCACCCATGCCGGCTTTTTACAGTAAAACCGATTCTTTAACGGCGATGGTCAATGAAACCGTCGGCCGCGTATTGGATATGTTCGGCGTTAATGTAGAAGGCCTATATACACCCTGGGAAGGCTTGTAAGGTTAAGATAATAACTTAGAGTTCTTGCTGTTTCTAAAGACCAAGGGTTTTTCATTCTCAGCCAAAGTACTAGCGGCGGCTGAATCTATGGCTGCTTGTATAACACCGTGATGGGGTGACTTGCTACAGACTGGGTCAGTGTTATGCATATCGCCGGTTAATAAATACGCTTGGCAATGACAACCGCCAAAGTCTTTATCTTTCTCATCGCAACTGCGGCAAGGTTCTTTCATCCATTCAGTGCCTCTAAAGAAATTAAAGGCTTTCGATTCATTCCAAATTTCTTCTATGCTGTAATCTTTTACGCTTGGGCAATGTAAACCCGGGAGTTCTCGTGCTGAATGGCAGGGTAAAGCCACGCCATCGGGTGCAATCGTTAAAAAGGTGGTGCCCCAGCCGTTCATACAGGCTTTAGGTCTGTCTTCATAAAAATCGGGGACGACGTAATAGATCTTCATTTTACCGGCGACTTGCTCTTTAAAGGCTTGTGCAATGATCTCGGCTTTCTCAAACTGTGCTTTAGTGGGCAATAATTGATCGCGGTTGGTATGTGCCCAGCCATAGTATTGCGTATTAGCCAGTTCTAAATAATCTGCACCTAATTCTTCTGCCATCGCTAATATCTCTGGCATTTGGTGGATATTCTCACGGTGGATTACCACACACAATACCATGGGGTAGCCGTGTTTTTTAACCAGATGCGCCACTTCTTTCTTATGATTAAAAGACGCGGTACCGGCAATATGGTCATTCAATTCTTGGCTACTGGCTTGAATGCTGACTTGAATATGATCCAGCCCCGCCTCTTTTAAGGCGATGATTTTCTCTTCCGTTAAGCCATAGCCCGACGTGATTAAATTGGAGTAATAACCGAGTTCTCGGGCGTGTTTGACCAGTTCAGGTAGGTCTTGTCGGGTTAACGGTTCGCCGCCCGAAAAGCCGAGCTGTACGGCACCCATTTTGCGTGCTTGAGTGAGGACGCGTTTCCAGTCGTCTGTGTCTAATTCATTTTGATACTTCGTGTAATCCAAAGGATTAGAGCAATACGGACATTGCAATGGGCAGGCATACGTAAGCTCTGCTAATAACCAACGCGGAGGCGTGGGTTTAGTTTTGGTTAATCCAGCCATTTTGCAGTGCGACCTCTAAAAAAGCGGTGATATCGTTAGTGAGTCCAGAGGTGCTGAAAGCGGCTTCTAAATCGCTGACGATTTGGGCGAGTGTACGTGTACCATCGCAAAGTTTTAAAATCTCAGCTGAGCTTTGATTAAGCTCCACCATGCCTTCTGGATAAAGAATAACATTCTTTTGTTGGGCTTCTTCCCATTGCAAGCGGTGGGTACGGGAAAATTGAATGGGTAATTCTGGATTTATACTCATTATTAATACGGTGTTTATGGTTATAAAAGTGCTTATTGCTCAGTGTTAAAGTAAGGGGGCATCTCATTGATATACGCCATATACATCGCATCAGCCATGCTCCACAATACATCGAGTTTGAATTTTAAAATATCGACCATGCGATTTTGTTGTTCACGGGTTTTATACCAATCTAAGGTGATTTCTAAACCGTGTTCTACATCTCGACGTGCTTCAGTTAAGCGTTTGCGGAAGTAGTTATAACCTTCGATATCCACCCAAGGATAATGTTCTGGCCAATTATCCAAGCGTTGTTGATGGATCTTAGGGGCAAATAGTTCAGTGAGAGATGAGCTGGCTGCTTCATGCCATTCTGCGCGGCGGGCAAAGTTAACGTAAGCATCTACTGCAAAACGAACGCCTGGTAAAACGTGTTTTAAAGACGTGATGTCTTCACGCGTTAATCCGACAGCAATGCCTAATTGAATCCACGCTTCGATGCCACCTGGATCACCTGGATGACCATCATGATCTAAGATACGTTGTATCCATTTAGCACGTGTTTCACGATCGGGGCAGTTCGCTAAGATGTTGGCATCTTTAATAGGAATGCACACTTGATAATAGAAGCGGTTAGCTACCCAGCCCTGTAATTGGGCTTTGGTGAGTTTACCTTCATTCATCAGGGTGTGGTACGGATGATGAATGTGGTAATACCGCTCCATGCCTCTGAGGGCGGCTTCAAATTCGGTTCTGGTCCATGCGGTAGTATCGTTAGTGCTCATGGGGTATCCAAGGTGTGTGTTTAGTTTATGACTATAAGTCGATTTCCATGCCGTCGTAGGCCACTTCTATGCCTGCGGCATCTAGGGTTTTACGCTGCGCGGAATCATCATCTAAAATAGGGTTGGTGTTATTGATGTGGATCAATATCTTGCGCGCTTTACTGACGCCATTCAGTACTTCTATCATGCCGCCTTCGCCTGATTGCGGTAAATGACCAATTTCGCGGGCTTTTTTCTGGCTGATGCCTTGGGTACACATTTCATCATCTGTCCAGAAAGTACCGTCCACTAATAAACAATCCACGGCTTGCATGGCATCCATCACATGCGGTTCTATCTCACCTAGGCCGGGTGAATAAAATACTTTTTTACCGGTAGAAATTTGTTCAATGATGACGCCTACATTATCACCTTCATGCGGGTCATGGCGATGTGGTGAATACGGTGGCGCCTTGCTTTTTAAAGCTTGACTATAAATGCGTAAATCTTCAATGCCCGGAATGGTAAAACTACTGCCATCGACCGGAATAGGGTGATGATTGACGGTGCAATAGTGTGACAACATGGTGAATAATGGAAAACCGGTGGTTAAATCTTGTTTAACCATCTCAGTGCAGTAAACATTAAGTGGTTTGCCTTCACGGAGCATTAGCATGCCGGTGGTGTGATCAATCTGGCTGTCTATTAAGAGTACCGCTTTAATGCCCGTATCTCTGATGCCTTCTTTCGGCTGAATCGCTGGAAAAGCTTCCAATTGCGCTCTGATATCAGGGGACGTGTTAAACAATAGCCAGTTTTTATTGTCCGTACTGACGGCAATGGATGATTGCGTACGGGCGGTTCCGGTCATTTGTTGATGACGAATACGGTGGCAATTATGGCAATTGCAGTTCCATTGTGGAAAACCGCCGCCTGCGCCAGAACCAAGAACTCTAATTTTCATAGTGTAAGCCTTAAAAGAAAGCCCGAATGATACGGTAATTACGAATTTCAGGCAAAAAAAAGGGATTCATAATGAACCCCTTTTCTTTCTACCCACAAAAACCCTAACGAAGCGTTAGGAAGATTTGATTAACGGTTGTAGATGTACATTGTTACTTCGAAACCAAAACGTAAATCAGTGTAGCTTGGTGTTTCCCATTTCATTGTAAAACCTCCGGTATTATTAGAATGTTGTCTAGCTTGATCAAGTAAGCCACTTAAAAGTATACGATGATCTTTTTGTTTAAGCAACTGTTGACTTCGATTAAGAGGGATGTTTTTCTAGGCTAAAAAAGAGTATTATTCAAACTCTTTTAAAAATAATAATGTACACGTAATATCTTTGAGGAGGAATGATGGGTGGAGTGATTGTTTTATTGATAGTCATGGTGGTTATTGCCACGGCAGTATTTGCACCATTAGGCTATTTTATTTATAAATATACCAGTAAAAATACTAAACCTTTTGGTGAAACAGAAGTGCATGGCGATAGCCCTTCGTTAGTGAATGATTTGGCTGAAACAGCGATTCATTATGTTAAGACTAAGTTAGCTAAAAAATAATGAAATTCTAGCGTTTATAAGTCAGCTAATCGACGGATTTTCTGACTTATAAACCGCCGCACGTAGGGCAGGTGATATTCTTTTTTAATCTCATCGTGCGCCATTCCATTGTTAAGCCATCTAATAATAACAATCTACCGGTTAACGGCTCGCCTGCTGAGATAATCAGCTTGATCGCTTCTAAAGCCTGAATACTGCCAATGATGCCTGTAATCGGTGCAATAACTCCATTGGTGGAGCAGGTTTGTAATTCTTCTCCGTCACTGCTGTAGAGACAGTTATAACAAGGACTGTTGTTTTTGCCGGGTGTAAATACCGATATTTGGCCTTCAAAGCGAATCGCTGCACCCGAGACTAAGGGTGTTTGATATTTAACACAGGCTTGATTGATCGCAAATCGAGTTGAGAAATTATCACTGCAATCTAAGACGATATCCGCTGCAAGCACTTCTGCTTCTAATGTCTCGCCCGTTAATCTTTCTTTAACAGCTTTAACTTCCACATCGGGATTTAAATTTTTCAATGTCTGTTGGGTTGAAAAAACTTTATCTAGCCCAACATCGGGGGTGTTGTGAGCAATCTGTCTTTGTAGATTGGATAGTTCTACTTCATCATTATCATAAATAGTGATACGGCCTATACCCGCCGCAGCCAGATACATGGCGGCCGGTGAGCCTAGGCCTCCGGCACCAACAATTAAAACATGCGCTGATAGCAGTTTTTGTTGGCCCTCAATATCGCATTGAGGCAGCATGATTTGTCGGCTATAGCGCAGCAGTTGGTTGTCGTTCATGTGTCGTGTTATTGAGCTAATGAGAGTAGAGATAATGCCAAAGAACTTGACAGTGTGCAAAAGTTCATTATCATTAGCACTCATTACAGGTGAGTGCTAATAAATAATTTTTGTTATTTTAATCTAAGGAGCTATAAATGAGTATACGTCCGTTACACGATAGAGTCATCGTTAAACGTTTTGAAGAAGAAACAACAACGCCAGGTGGTATCGTATTACCCGGTTCAGCTGCAGAAAAGCCTAGCCAAGGTAAAGTGATTGCCGTGGGTAATGGTAAACAACTTGATAATGGTACTGTGCGTACTTTAGAAGTTAAAGTAGGCGACACCGTATTATTTGGTAAATACGCAGGTAACGAAGTGAAAGTAGATGGTGAAGACTTAATCGTTATGCGTGAAGAAGATATCTTAGGCGTTTTAGCTTAATTCAAAAACTCTCCCAACTTAATATTACACAAAGGTAGACATAAAAATGGCAGCAAAAGACGTATTATTTGGTGATGACGCGCGTGTCCGTATGGCGCGTGGTGTTAACATTTTAGCAAACGCAGTAAAAGTAACTTTAGGCCCTAAAGGCCGTAACGCAATTTTGGATAAAAGCTTCGGCGCTCCAACTATCACTAAGGACGGTGTATCTGTTGCGAAAGAAATCGAATTAAAAGATAAATTCGAAAATATGGGCGCACAAATGGTTAAAGAAGTGGCTTCTCACACTTCTGATGTGGCCGGTGACGGTACTACAACTGCCACTGTATTAGCGCAATCTATCGTTAATGAAGGTTTAAAAGCCGTTGCTGCGGGTATGAATCCAATGGATTTAAAACGCGGTATTGATTTAGCAGTTACAAAAGCAGTTGCCGCTATCGTAGCTTCTGCAACACCTTGTACTGATAACAAAGCGATTGCTCAAGTAGGGACTATCTCTGCAAACTCTGATGAGTCAGTCGGTCAAATCATTGCAGAAGCAATGGAAAAAGTAGGTAAAGAAGGCGTTATCACGGTTGAAGAAGGTTCAGGCTTGGATAACCAATTAGACGTAGTTGAAGGTATGCAATTCGACCGTGGCTATTTGTCTCCTTACTTCATCAATAAACAAGAAAACATGAGTGTTGAATTAGATGATCCATTCATCTTGATTTTCGAAAAGAAAATCTCAAACATTCGTGATTTGTTACCGATCTTAGAAGGTGTAGCAAAATCAGGTCGTCCATTATTAATTATTGCTGAAGATGTTGAAGGTGAAGCCTTAGCTACTTTAGTAGTTAATACTATTCGTGGCATCGTAAAAGTAGCGGCTGTTAAGGCTCCTGGTTTTGGCGATCGTCGTAAAGCGATGTTAGAAGATATCGCTGTATTGACGGGTGGTGTGGTTATTTCTGAAGAAGTAGGTCTAAGCCTAGAAAAAGCAGAATTAGCGCAATTAGGTACTGCTAAGCGTGTACAAATCACTAAAGAAAACACAACTATCATTGATGGTGCAGGTTCTGAAGATCAAATCAAAGGTCGTGTAGCGCAAATTCGTGCTCAAGCGGATGAAGCGACTTCTGATTACGATAAAGAAAAATTACAAGAACGTTTAGCTAAATTAGCAGGCGGTGTTGCTGTGATTAAAGTAGGTGCTGCAACTGAAATTGAAATGAAAGAAAAGAAAGCGCGCGTTGAAGATGCTTTACATTCAACGCGTGCAGCGGTTGAAGAAGGCGTAGTAGCCGGTGGTGGTACTGCTTTAGTTCGTGCATTATCTGCATTAGCAGGTTTGGAAGGTGCTAATCACGATCAAACTGTCGGTGTTAACATCTTACGTCGTGCGATGGAAGAACCCTTACGTCAAATCGTTTCTAACGCAGGTGACGAGCCTTCAGTGGTATTTAACGAAGTACAAAAAGGGACTGGCAGCTACGGTTACAACGCAGCGACTGGCCTTTATGGCGATATGATTGAAATGGGTATTCTTGATCCCGCTAAAGTAACACGCACTGCATTACAAAATGCGGCGTCTGTTGCTGGCTTGATGTTGACAACTGAAGTAATGATTGCTGATGCACCAAGTGACGACAAAGGTCACGGCGGTATGCCTGATATGGGCGGCATGGGCGGTATGGGTGGAATGGGCGGCATGATGTAATCATGTTTTTTTAAAGCTCGCGGATTTATTCTGCCGGCTTTAATTCTACTTTTGAAAAAGCCCCGACTATTGTTAAATAGTCGGGGCTTTTTTGTGTTTGTTTAGTTGAGTTTAGGTTTTTTGATATGAACAGTAATCTTCCAATCCTTTATAGTTTTAGGCGTTGTCCTTATGCCATTAGAGCGAGAATGGCTGTTTTCTCTGCGGGCATTGCTGTAGAAGTTCGGGAGGTAGATTTAAAAAATAAACCAGCGCATTTGTTAGCAATATCACCTAAGGGTACTGTCCCTGTTTTGCAATTAATTAATGGTGATGTACTTGAGGAAAGTTTAGTGATTATGAACTGGGCTTTAGCACAAGCCGATTCAGAGCATTGGTTAAACGCTACTGATGAAGTAGAAAATTTGATAAAGTGGAATGATGGTGAATTTAAATACTATTTGGATCGCTATAAATATGCAGACCGTTATCCGGAATTTACACAAGTTTATTATCGTGACCAGGCTGGTGAGTTCTTATTAGTATTGGAAGAACGTTTAACGCGTAATCGGTATGTATGTGGTCAGCAAACATCAATAGCGGATGTGGCTATTTTTCCGTTTATACGGCAGTTTGCGAGCGTGGATAGGGAATGGTGGCAACACTCTCCGTTTCAGGCTGTGAACAACTGGTTGAAGAGTTTTATTGAGTCAGAACTGTTTGCTCTAGTGATGAAGCAACGAAGATAACCAAGGTACGCAATAACGTACCTTGGTTTTATGACTGATTACTTTTTAATGTATAAATCAGTAATGGTGCCGGTAATCATTTCAGCTGCGAAGCCAAAAGTTTCCGCTAAAGTGGGGTGAGGATGTATCGTTAAGCTGATGTCTTCTGCATCTGCGCCCATTTCTAAAGCTAATACCGCTTCAGAAATTAATTCACCCGCATTTGTACCTGTCATGCCTGCGCCCAAAATTCTACCGGTTTCTTTTTCACAGATGATTTTAGTTAAACCCTCTTTACGGCCTACACATAAAGATCGACCACTGGCCGCCCAAGGGAATACGGCTTTATCGTATTCAATGCCTTGTTGTTTAGCTTGATTTTCAGTAAGACCCATCCAACTGATTTCTGGGTCAGTATAAGCGACTGAAGGAATAGTTAAAGCATCAAAATGGGCTTTATGTCCAGCAATGACCTCTGCCGCTACTTTACCTTCATGCACCGCTTTATGAGCCAACATCGGGTTGCCAACGATATCGCCAATAGCAAAGATATGGCTAACGTTAGTGCGTTGTTGTTTATCAACAGGAATAAAGCCTTGCTCATTAACAGTTATGCCCGCTAGTTCTGCTCCAATTAATAAGCCATTCGGTCTACGACCTACGGCTACTAATACGACGTCAAATAGTTCAGATTCAGGTGCGCCAGCACCTTCAAAAGATACTTTAAGGCCTTCAGTTTGCGCTTCAATGGCGGTGACTTTCGTTTCTAACCAAATGTTTTTGTATTGTTTTTTAATGCGTCTAGAAAGTGGTGTCACTAAGTCTTTGTCACAGCCCGGAATGATTTGATCCATCAATTCCACTACACTGATTTCAGAGCCCATGGCATGGTAAACCGTTGCCATTTCTAGACCAATAATGCCACCGCCGACAATGAGCAATTTTTTAGGAATTTCTGCAAGCTGTAAAGCATCCGTAGAATCCCATAAGCGTGGGTCGTCATGAGGGAAAACAGGAATTTTAGTGGGACGTGAGCCTGCTGCAATAATCGCTTGATCAAAACGAATGGTTTTATTACCTTCGGGTGTTTCTACTTCAACGGTATTGGCTGAGGTAAATTTACCTAAACCTTGCACCACCGTCACGTTTCTTTGTTTAGCAAGCCCAGCTAAACCTGTATTTAGGGATTTGCTGATGCTTTCTTTCCACGCTCTGATTTTATTGATATCAATGCTGGGTTTGCCGTAAGTGACACCGTGCTCTTCAAATTCATCGACTTCATGGATGATTTGTGCAGCATGTAATAACGCTTTTGAAGGAATACAGCCGACATTTAGACACACTCCACCTAATACGGGGTAGCGTTCAACAATAGTCACTTGTTTACCTAAATCAGCTGCTCGAAAAGCCGCGCTGTAACCACCTGGGCCACCGCCCAGAACTAATACTTCTGCATTTAAAACAGTATCATTCATCGTATTGGGTCCTTTGCTTACAATAACAGACGGCGAATATCACCTAGATATTGTTTAACCATCGCCATAAATCTTGCACCTTCCGCACCATCAATAACACGGTGATCATAGGTTAAGTCTAAGGGCAACATTAAACGTGGGATAAATTCTTTGCCGTTCCAAACGGGTTGCATTTTGGCGCGAGTCACGCCCAATATAGCAACTTCAGGTGCATTAACAATCGGGGTAAACGCAGTGCCACCAATACCGCCCAAACTTGAGATAGTCATACAGCCACCTTGCATATCTGCAGGCATTAATTTACCTAAGCGGGCTTTTTCACTTTTCTCCGCGAGTTCAAGTGTCAGTTCATTGATGCTTTTGGTGTTTACATTACGCAGTACCGGTACAACTAAGCCATTAGGCGTATCAACTGCGATGCCTATGTTGTAGTATTTCTTTAGAATCAGACTTTCACCGTCAGGTGATAAAGAGGCATTAAAGTTAGGGAATTGCTGCATAGCGGCAACCAAAGCTTTTACGATAAAGATCAAGCCAGTAATTTTGGCATCACCTTTTACCTTTTCTGCATTTAAGCTGTTACGGAACGCTTCCATTTCGGTAATGTCAGCTTCTTCATGATAAGTAACGAGGGGTAAGTTTAACCAAACACGGCTTAAGTTTTGCCCTGTTAAGCGTTTAATCTTACTGAGTTTTAATAGTTCAGTTTCACCAAAAGGTGAGAAGTCAACGGCCGGTATACTAGGAATACCTGCACCTGTACCTGCAACGCCTTCAGTGAGGGCTTTTTTAACATAGGTTTTAACGTCATCTTTTAAGATACGACCTTTGCGTCCTGTTCCTAAAGTAATTTTACTGACATCAACGCCAAGTTCACGCGCAAATAAACGGGTAGCCGGTGAAGCGTGTGCTTTACCTGTCGTACTTGTTTCTATAATGACAGCGGGTGCAGATACAGGGACTGAAGCTGATGGAGCAGGTGCACTTACAACGGGTTGGGGTGCTTTTTCAACGACAGGCTCGGGTTTCGGCGCTTCAGCAGCAACGGGGGTTGCTGTTGTGAGTGCGCTGCCTGCATCACTGACTAATACCGTTGCGATTAAAGTGCCTTCTGATACTTTATCGCCGGGCTTAATAAAAACTTCTTGGACGCTCCCGTTAGCGCTAGACGGTAAATCCATGCTGGCTTTATCAGTCTCTAGTGTCGCTACTGTTTGCTCTATTTCAACCGTATCGCCGACTTTAATTAATACTTCTACTACATCGATTTCAGCAACGTTGCCGACATCGGGAACTCTAATCTCACATAACTGAGTCATATAAACTTTCCTTTTGTTAAATTAGCCAAGGTGCTTTAATTTCAGTTGCAATACCGTATTTAGCGATAGCAACATCAACCTTGTTAGCATCAAATTGGCCTAAATCAGCTAAGCTCTTCAGTGCTGCAATGGTAACTTGGTAACGATCAACTTCGAAGAAGCGCCTTAAGTTTTCACGGGTATCAGAACGACCAAAACCATCTGTACCCAAAACAACATACGGTGCTTTAACATAAGCTCGAATTTGTTCTGCAAATGCACGTGTGTAATCTGTAGAAGCAATAACAGGACCTAATGCGGTATCTAAACAACTAGCGACGTGTGATTGTTTTGCAGGTTCAGTGGGGTGTAAGCGATTCCAGCGTTCACACGATTGGCCGTCACGGGCTAACTCAGTAAAGCTTGGGCAGCTCCATAAGTCTGCTTCAACGCCCCAATCGTTTTTAAGCAATTCTGCAGCAAATTCAACTTCACGAAAAATAGTACCTGAGCCTAAAAGTTGTACGCGAGGGGCTTTACTCTTCTCGCCGTCACGAAATTTATACATCCCTTTTAGGATGTCTAATTCAATACCTTTTGGCATAGCAGGGTGGCTGTAGTTTTCGTTCATAACTGTGATGTAGTAGAACACGTCTTCTTGTTCTACATACATACGACGTAAACCATCTTGAATGATGACCGCTAATTCGTAAGCGTAAGTCGGATCGTAAGAAATACAGTTAGGTACTGTTGCCGACATTAAGTGGCTGTGGCCATCTTCATGTTGTAAACCTTCTCCATTTAGCGTAGTTCTACCGGCTGTACCTCCCATTAAGAAACCACGTGTACGTTGATCAGCTGCGGCCCAGATTAAATCACCTACGCGTTGGAAACCAAACATAGAGTAGTAGATGAAGAAAGGAATCATCGGTACGTTATGGGTTGAATAAGCAGTACCTGCCGCAATCCAATCACATAAGCCGCCCGCTTCGTTAATACCTTCTTGTAATACTTGACCGTGTTTATCTTCTTTATAAAACATTAACTGATCAGCATCTTGTGGGGTATATAACTGACCCACTTGAGACCAGATACCCAACTGTCTGAACATGCCTTCCATACCAAACGTTCTTGATTCATCTGGAACGATAGGGACGATACGTTTGCCAATGTTTTTATCTTTAACCAGAATGTTTAATAAGCGTACAAAAGCCATCGTTGTCGAAATTTCACGGCCTTCACCGCTGGCTTCTAATAAGGCTTTAAAGTCACTTAACACAGGAACGTCAAGTGCGTAAGATTTTGCACGTCTTGAGGGTAATGGACCGCCCAAATCAGCGCGCCTTTGTTGCATGTACGCTAATTCTTTTGATCCTTCTGGGAAGGTTAAATACGGTAGTTTTTGCATTTCTTCATCAGTGACAGGCAATTCATAACGATCACGGAAGTGGGTGAGTGAGATTTCACTCATTTTCTTTTGTTGATGTGAAATGTTTTGCGCTTCACCCGAAGCGCCCATGCCATAACCTTTAATGGTTTTGGCCAAAATAACAGTTGGTTGACCTTTATGGTTGACCGCTGCATGGAAAGCAGCATAAGTTTTCGCGGGGTCATGACCACCACGATTGAGTTCCCAAATATCACGGTCAGACCAGTCAGCGACCATGGCTTTTAATTCTGGCGTATTAAAGAAGTGTTCACGAACGTAAGCACCATCTTTTGCTTTAAAGGTTTGGAAGTCACCATCCACACAAGCCATCATACGTGCAGCTAATAAGCCTTGGGTATCACGTGCTAGTAAAGCGTCCCAACGTTGCCCCCAAATGAGTTTGATAACATTCCAGCCCGCGCCACGGAATTCGCTTTCCAATTCTTGAATGATTTTTGCGTTACCACGTACCGGTCCATCTAAACGTTGCAAGTTACAGTTGATAACGAAAACGAGGTTGTCTAATTTCTCACGACCAGCCATGCCAATCGCGCCTAATGATTCAGGCTCATCCGTTTCACCGTCACCTAAGAAGCTCCAAACTTTACGTTTTGAAGTATCTGCAAAGCCACGATCTTGCAAGTAACGCATAAATCGAGCTTGGTAAATGGCCATGATAGGACCTAAACCCATCGATACGGTTGGGAACTGCCAAAAGTCGGGCATTAACCAAGGATGCGGGTAAGATGATAAGCCGTTGCCATCTACTTCTTGGCGGAAACTGTCCATTTGTTCTTGTGATAGTCGGCCTAATAAGAAGGCTCTAGCATAATCACCGGGCGTTAAATGGCCTTGAGAGAAAATTAAATCACCGTCGTGATTTTCAGACGGGGCATGCCAAAAATGGTTATAACCCACGTCATATAAAGTAGCTGCAGAAGCAAAGCTGGCAATATGGCCGCCTACATTAGTGTGTTTGTTTGCTCTTAAAACCATCATCATGGCATTCCAGCGTACATAAGAACGAATTCTTTGTTCGATAGTAGGGTCACCGGGGAATTGAGCTTGTTGAGAAACGGGGATGGTATTTAAATAAGCGGTGTTGGCACTAAAGGGGATGTCGAAGCCTGAATGTCTTGTGGCTGCGACGAGCTGTTCAATCAGAAAGTGAGCCCGTTCGCTACCGTCTTGTTCTAATACGGCTTGTAGCGCTTCAATCCATTCTTTAGTCTCTGTTGGATCAATATCATTTTGTCCTGTGATTTCTGAAATAAAGCTATTCTTCATGTATGATCCTTTTTGGACGAGTTAGGCATGGCGAGTGTCAAGACAGTCTCAATGTCTTGTTAACGGTACATAGTATATACAAATCATTGGCGTCAATACACCCGTTTTAGTAACAATAAGCCCCTATAAACCACTAAATCCTTAAAAAAACTGAAATAGTTGACTCATTTACAGTGATATTAAACTGATTAATCACGCGCTATGATTTTGGAACGCGTTAAAAATCTGTAAAATAGACAATTTATTCTTATTATCTCAATAACATCATCATGCGTACGACACAATTTCCTCTTAATACTGTAAAAGAAACTCCAGCAGATGCTGAGATAGCCAGTCATCAATTGATGATTCGTGCAGGTCTCATTCGTAAATTAGCAGCCGGTCTTTATAGTTGGTTACCTTTAGGCTTAAGAGTGATGCGTAAGGTAGAAAAAATTACCCGCGCAGAAATGGAAAAAGCCGGTGCTTTAGAGGTATTGATGCCCGCATTGCAACCTGCAGAGCTTTGGCAAGAAACGGGGCGTTGGGAACAATACGGTCCAGAATTGGCGCGTATGAAAGATCGTCATGAGCGTGATTTTTGTTTAGGCCCCACCCATGAAGAAATTATTACTGATCTAGCGCGTAATGAACTCAAAAGTTACAAACAATTACCGATCACCTATTATCAAATCCAAACTAAATTCCGTGATGAAATTCGTCCCCGTTTTGGCGTGATGCGCTCGCGTGAGTTTGTAATGAAAGATGCTTATTCGTTTCACTTAGATCAAGAATCTTTACAAGAAACTTATGATGTTATGTACAAGGCTTATACGAATATTTTTAATCAATTTGGCTTAAAGTTTCGTGCAGTGATCGCAGACTCCGGTTCAATCGGGGGGGCGGTTTCTCATGAGTTTCATGTTTTAGCCGATTCAGGTGAAGATGCCATAGCTTTCTCTACAGAGAGTGATTATGCCGCTAATGTTGAAAAAGCTGAAGCAGTCATGCCGGTAGGTGTTCGTCCTGAAGGGACGCTTGTTAAGCAAATAGTGGATACGCCTAATCTACACAGTATTGAAGAAGTCAGTCAATTTTTGGCGATACCGGCTACGCAGTGTTTAAAAACATTATTAGTAAAAGGTGAAGAGGGTGGAGTCGTTGCTTTATTGCTCCGTGGTGATCATGAACTAAATCCGATTAAAGTAGAAAAGTTAGAGGGTGTAGCATCGCCTTTAGAGTTTGCTAGCGAAGCAGAAGTAATAGCCGTTGCAGAGTGTAAGCCTGGTTCTATTGGTCCTATCGGATTAAGTATTCCGGTTATTGCGGATCGTAGTGTGATCGTTATGGCTGACTTTGCTTGCGGTGCAAATGTTGATGGTCAACATTTTGTAGGGGTAAATTGGGAGAGAGATTTAGCTTTACCAGAAACAGTTGCTGATATTCGTACGGTTGTAGAAGGGGATGCAAGTCCCGATGGTAAAGGTGAAATTACCTTGGCACGAGGCATTGAAGTAGGACATATTTTCCAGTTAGGCACAAAATATAGTGGAGCGATGAAGGCGGGTGTCATTAACGAAGGGGGTAAAAACCAAATAATGTTGATGGGCTGTTATGGTATTGGTATCTCGCGTGTGGTTGCCGCGGCCATTGAGCAAAATCATGATGAGAAAGGGATTGTTTGGCCAACTAACTTAGCGCCTTTCCAAGTTGCTTTATGTCCAATGAACATGCATAAATCAGAGCGTTTAAAAATAGCGGCTGAACAGCTTTACCTAGATTTACAAGCCGCGGGCTTTGAAGTGTTATTTGATGATAGAAAAGTTCGTGCCGGATTTATGTTTTCGGATATGGAATTAATCGGTATCCCACATTGTGTTATTTTAGGTGATCGTGGTCTAGATGCGGGCACCATAGAATATAAAGGTAGAACAGCAGAAGGCAATGAGGAAATTCCTTTGGTTGAGTTGATTGATTTCTTAAAGGAGAAATTGGTTTAAGAGCTCTTCCTAAAGTTAAGAGGCTTTGTGACTTTAACGCAAAGTCTCTTAAGGTTTTAATCGCTTTTTGGTGTTTCGCCTAAGCAGGTCTTGTTAGCCGCTGTATTACTTTTCACTTGACAAAAATCTACCATCATAGAAACTAGAGCGGTCTTAATAACCGTAGAGTACCTTTTTTGAACGATATTCCCTTGAGTATGTTATTCGGCATACTTGTCTTTATGCTACTTGTTTCAGGTTTTTTAACTGGATCAGAAACCTCTTTAATGTCCATTAATCGTTATCGATTAAGAAATTTAGTTAAACTAAATCATAGAGGAGCAATCAAAGCACAGAACTTACTCCAAAAATCAGATCGCTTCTTAAGCTTTATTCTGTTAGCTAATAGTTTTCTTAAAAATCTCTGTGCAGCCTTAGCTACTATGATTGTTGTTAATCTTTATAGTCACGATGAGGCTTTTATAGTGGCGGCTATGGCTGTGTTGACCTTTTTGATGGTGGTTTTTTCCGAGCTCACACCCAAAGGCTATGGTGCGACTAAGCCGGAATGGTTGGCGTTTTTGGCGGCATGGATTTATACCCCGCTATTGTCGCTTTTTTACCCTATTACGCTATTCATAAATGGGTTCGTTAGGCTCTTGCTGCGCCTTGTGCGAGTGGATGTGAAAAAGAGTCCTAATGAATCATTAAATCAAGAAGAACTTAAAAGCATTATTGCCGAAGCAGAAGATTTAATGCCTGAGCGATATCAGAAGATGTTGACGGGTATTTTGGATTTTGAATCTGCGACGGTAGAAGACATTATGACTCCGAGGAAAGAGATCGTAGGCATCGATCTAGAGGATACTATTGAAGAAATCATTGAGCAAATTAGAACCAGTCCTCATACCCAATTAGCGGTATATAAAAGCAATATTGATCGCATTGTTGGCTTTTTACATTTACGAAAAATTTTACTGTTAATCGGTCAAGACGATTTCGATAAACAAGCGATTATCAACTTGTTAAGCAAGCCCACTTTTGTCCCCGATAATACCCCCGTTCATGCTCAGTTGTTAAGTTTCAAGCGTGAAAAAAACACTATTGGTTTGGTCGTTGATGAATATGGTGATGTGCAAGGCTTGGTGACTTTGGATGATTTAATACAAGAGATTGTTGGCGAGCTGGTCGATGATGAAATGGCGCCCAGAAAACAAAGTGATGGCTCCTATATGATTGATGCTGCAATTACCTTGCGAGAACTTAATAGAACGATGCAATGGACTTTGCCGACTGAGGGGCCCAAGACTCTAAATGGTCTTATTGTTGAGTTTATGGAGACCATTCCTGAGTCCGGCACCAGTATTAAATTATTGGGGCATCCTTTAGAGATCATTAAAACGGATGAGCATGCGGTAAAGCTAGTTAAGTTTTTGCCTGAATAAAGTCGGTTGGGTGAACTAAACTAACTTTGAATCGCGTAAATTATTTAGGGTTAGATTTAAAGTCCATGTAAGATATGCTTTAATTTTAAACGCTGTAAACATCGGTAAAGGCATAATGATATATAAGGTATTGTTATGCAGATAATAATTTTAATTAAACCTATAAACTCGCTTTAAGCGAACTATTTCGATATCAAAATGAAAAGAAAGTTAGCTATCCTATTTGTTGTCGCATTACTTGTTGCCGTCAATTTTAGTATTTGGAGTTACATCAATAACCCCTTGCAATTGCAGCCATGGACAAAAACGACCATGGGGGTCACTTACGACCCGCTTCGTAAGGAAGATACGCAAACAGGTGACTCCTTTCCTAGCGAAGCAGATATCGATAGTGATTTAGCGTTATTATCTAATAAAGTTCATGCGGTGCGTACTTATAGTATGCTCAAAGGACAGGATAAGATTCCAGAATTAGCCAGTAAACACAATCTTAATGTCACCTTGGGTGCGTGGATTGATGGCAATTTAGAGAAGAATCGCATCGAGGTGGATACTTTAATTCGTGTCGCTCAGCAAAATAATCCTCGCGTTATCAGATTGATGGTCGGTAATGAAGTTATCTTAAGAGATGAAATTCCTAAATCAGCATTAATTGATTATATCCGTGAAGTTAAAAAGGTAGCTAATCGCCCTGTTAGTACTTCTGAAACATGGGATGTCTGGTTAAAAAATCCTGATTTAGTGGATGAAGTTGATTTTATCGCGATGCATATCTTGCCGTATTGGGAAGGTATTGCAGCAGAGGATGCGGTTGATTACGCTTTCGAAAGATATCATGAAGTGGCTAAGGCATTTCCTAATAAGCCTATTATTATTACAGAAGTGGGTTGGCCATCAGATGGTCAGCCATTTAAACATTCAGAAGCCTCAGTTTCAAATCAAGCACGATTCTTACGTGAGTTTTTAAATAGAGCCGATGCCGAAAAAGTGACTTACTACATTGTAGAAGCCTTTGATCAACCTTGGAAAAAATCGATAGAAGGTTCCGCGGGTGCTTATTGGGGTATCTTTAATGCGGATCGTCAGCCTAAATATCCCATGGACGGTGACGTCATTACCATGCCAGGTTGGAAAAACTGGGCGGTGGGTGCGGCTGTTATCAGTTTTATATTGATTGGTTTGATTCTATTCACGCGTGGTACTTTAAAATTGCCTGGCGTAGTGTTCTTAGCCTTAATCGCTAACTTGTCGGTATCGGTAATTTTTTGGTCGGCCTCTATTGGCGCTCAACAATATCAGACTAAACTCGGCATTGTATTCTGGGGGCTCATGTTATTAATGCAGGCCATGGCTGTGATTATCTTGCTGATTGAGAGCTTAGAGATTGCCGAAGTGATTTGGCACAAGAAAACCGCCAGAGCTTTCCAGCCATTAGTGCCGACTGAAAGCTTTAGATATCCTAAAGTGTCTTTGCATTTACCGATTCATAACGAACCACCGATGATGGTGCGTAAAACACTGGAAGCATTAGCCAAAGTAGATTATCCCAACTTAGAAGTTTTAGTGATGGATAATAACACTAAAGATCCTGAGGTTTGGGAACCTGTGCGTGATGATTGTGAGAGATTGGGGCCTATGTTCCGTTTCTTCCACTTAGAAAATTGGCCCGGTTTTAAAGCGGGTGCAATTAACCATGCGTTAGAACAAACAGCTGATGATGCTGAGATTATTGCCGTTATCGACAGTGACTATGTGTTATCACCTGATTGGTTGAAATCTATGGTGCCTTATTTTGATAATGAGAATGTGGGCTTTATTCAATCGCCACAAGATTATCGCGACAGAGATCAAAGTACCTTTAAATCTTTCTGTTATTGGGAATATGCAGGTTTCTTTAATATCGGTATGGTCCAAAGAAACGAATATAACGCCATTATCCAACATGGCACCATGACCATGATCAAAAAGTCAGCTTTATTAGAAGTGGGTAACTGGGCTGAATGGTGTATCTGTGAAGACAGTGAATTAGGTCTAAGATTATATGAGGCGGGTTACGATTCGGTTTATGTCAAAGACTCGTTTGGTCGCGGTTTAATGCCAGACACCATGTCAGGTTATATGACCCAACGTTTCCGCTGGGTGTATGGCGCGATGCAAATTATTAAAGGCCACTGGCGTAGTTTTATACCGACTAAAGCATCGCCCTTAACCTCTGCACAACGCTATTACTTTGTGGCGGGTTGGTTGCCTTGGTTCTCTGATGCTTTAGCCTTATTATTTACCTCGGCTAGTTTAATTTTAACCGCTATTATCATGACGGATCCTATCCATAGTGAGTTACCGGCTAATGTATTCTTAATGCCGACCGTGGGCTTATTTAGCTTTAAGATTTTACGCGGCTTATGGTTATATCAAGCGCGTGTTCCTTGTTCTATTTGGGAATCTTTAGGAGCTGCTCTGTCCGGTTTAGCCTTAACGCATACGGTAGCGAGAGGCACGATACAAGGCTTATTTACCTCGGGTAAACCGTTTATGCGTACGCCTAAATATGAAAAGAAAGGCGCTTTATTTTTAGGTTTAGTCACCATTAGACAAGAGTTATTTTTATTATTCTTGTTAAGTATCAGTATTATTGCGATGGCCTGTATTGACCATTTTGATAATTTGAGTGGTCGCTTGTGGATTGCTGTTTTATCTGTGCAGGCCGTGCCTTATTTAGCCGCTTTAGTAACTTTATTAATCAGTATTGCACCGAGTTACAGCAAACAAGGTCAATTAGACGCTGAAGCATTAGACGAAGAATAAGCAGATATTCTCGATGACATTGATACGCCAAGATGATTTTATTCAAAGTATTGCCGATGCCTTGCAATATATTTCTTACTATCATCCTTTGGATTTTATTCAAGCGTTAAACGCGGCGTATCAAAAAGAAGAAAGTCCCGCTGCGAAAGATGCCATGGCGCAGATCTTAATAAACTCCCGCTTATGTGCAGAGGGCCATCGGCCAATTTGCCAAGATACCGGCATCGTGACGGTGTTTATTAAAGTCGGCATGGATGTGCAATGGGCGAGTCAGCTCAGTATTATTGATATGGTTAATCAAGGTGTCAGGCAAGCTTATAGTCACCCTGATAATGTTTTACGCGCATCCATACTTAAAGATCCCGCTGGTAAACGAATTAATACTCGAGACAATACCCCTGCTGTTGTGCACATGGAGTTAGTGTTAGGAGACAAAGTGGTCGTTGAAATCGCGGCAAAAGGTGGTGGATCAGAGGCTAAATCGAAATTTGTGATGCTAAACCCCTCTGACAGTATTGTTGATTGGGTGCTTAAAACTGTACCGACAATGGGTGCGGGTTGGTGTCCTCCAGGCATATTAGGGATTGGCATTGGCGGAACAGCAGAAAAAGCTATGTTGTTAGCTAAACAGGCTTGTATGGAATCTATTGATATACAAGATCTCATTGCAAAAGGCCCTGAGAATGCGCTTGAAGAATTGCGATTAGAGCTTTATGAAAAGGTCAATGCCCTAGGCATTGGTGCGCAAGGTTTGGGCGGATTAACTACCGTGCTAGACATAAAGATTAAAGATTATCCTACCCACGCGGCTAATAAGCCAGTCGCGATTATTCCTAATTGTGCCGCTACTCGTCATGCCCATTTTATTTTAGATGGCTCAGGTCCAGCAGAATTTACACCGCCGCGCCTAGAAGATTGGCCGAGTATTACTTGGGAAGCCGGTGCGACGGCTAGACGCGTTAATTTAGATACTATCACCCCCGCAGAAGTGGCTACATGGCAATTAGGTGAAACCTTATTATTAAGTGGAACGATGCTAACGGGGCGTGATGCCGCGCATAAACGTTTGGTGGATATGATTGCGGGAGGTGAATCTTTACCTGTCGATTTTACTAATAAGTTTATCTATTATGTGGGCCCAGTTGATCCCGTGCGTGATGAAGTGGTAGGACCAGCAGGTCCAACGACGGCAACCCGTATGGATAAATTTACTGAAACCATGCTTTCGGAAACAGGCCTAATAGGTATGATTGGTAAATCAGAGCGCGGGCAAGTTGCGATAGATGCGATCAAAAAGCATCAAGCCGTTTACTTAATGGCTGTAGGTGGTGCAGCTTATTTAGTTTCAAAAGCTATCAAAAAATCTCGCATAGTTGCCTTTGCTGATTTAGGCATGGAAGCGATCCACGAGTTTGTGGTAGAGGATATGCCCGTTACTGTAGCTGTCGATACCTTAGGTCAATCTATTCATCAAATCGCCCCTAAGATTTGGCAAAATAAGATAGGGAAGATACCTGTAGTGCTTGCCTGATTCTTTTTTTACTTCAGTTGATTAAAGTGTATTGTGTTCTTTGATATCTGCAATTTATAAGTTTTCCTTATTTTTATATACCTAGCCTAGCCAACTATTATGTCATCATGCACTTATTAGCGTATTGATTGACTAAAGGAGTCTTTTAGGTGCTAATAATTACTTTGACTCATTCTTTAAATACATGAAACCTTGGTGCATTAAAATAGCAATTGGAGTGTTGGTTATCGTGTTATCAATTATTTACGGGCTTAAGCCCATGTCAGTTAATGCCCTAAATTACGTGGTTTGGAAGTATTCCACACCAATTAAGTCCCAAACCGGTAGTATTGATTATCAAGGGGCTCACATTCATTATGTATCGTATGGGCAAGGTGCACCGCTATTGTTGTTACACGGGGGGTTAAGTAATAAGCTCAGCTGGTTTTCTCAAGTGCCTTGGTTGGTTGAGTCTGGCCGACAAGTTATCTTAATTGATACCCGAGGGCATGGCTATTCTACGCACGGTGACGCAAAACTCAGTTATGAAATCTTCGCCGAAGACACCTTACAAGTCCTTAATCAATTGGGTATACAACGTACAGATATTATTGGCTGGAGTGATGGAGGTATTATTGCTTTATTATTGGGCTTACATGCACCTGATCGGATAGGTAAGATTGTGGCGATAAGTGCTAATTTTCATCCTTCAGGTGTGATACTAGAAGCGGATAGCACACAAAAATATGCGTATGGCTCTATTTTTAAAACGCTTAAAGATAAGTCACGTGCTTGGTGGTCTGGAGCTGGTGATAAGCACGCCGAATTAGAAACCGAAATTAATGAGCTCTGGCATGTGGCACCGCAAATGACGCATACACATTTAAACTCCATCACCGCGCCAACCTTAGTAGTGGTTGGTGAAAATGATATGATTGATTTAGGGCATTCTCGGGTGTTGGCACAGAAGGTTGCACAAGGGCGCTTGGAGATTATTCCACAAGCGGGCCATGCCGCACCGATAACCCATGCCGATGAGTTGAATAAATTAATCTCGGTATTCTTAGATATCAAGCAATAGCCATAATGCTTAAAGTCTCATAACACTTAGGTTTTAAATACATATGAAACTAAAAAAAATAGTCTTAGTTGTCTTACTCTTCAGTTTCATTATCTTGAGTTTAGTGGTCTTTGCTAACCTTAAGGCACTTGTCTTTAATAAAACCATCCAAACAGATGTCTTAGGCCCCGTCACTGTTTCTCAACCTTTATGGGCTTCAAAAGGTTTAGTGATTGCTTTTGTGGATTTTAAGTCTTATTCCAAAAAGTCTTTACAGCACAAGTTAGCTGTCAGTGGAGATACCATTGCGTTGATTGATAGTTCGCTCGTGTTTAATAAATTTACGATTCAAACAAGGGAATGTTTATCTAATGAATGGTTATCCAGTTTGGTGGGGTCTTTAACTAAAGCGTTTCCCGATGCGGCAATAAAGCATACGGTTGTGGCGGGTATGTCGGAAGGAGCGTTGTTGCCGTTTTTAAGTGCACAAGCGAATATGGTTGAGCCAGCCAGTTATGTTTCTGTAGGATTTTCTGTGCAGTTACCGAAGAATTTGGTGTTATGTCCTAGTCTAGCTGATCAATTTAGTTCAAAAGCCCAAAATTTATCAACGGTCTCCTCTAAAAACTGGCAAGTACTATGGGCAGATCAACCGGATTCTGAAACCGGTGTCTTTATTAAATCCTTAGGCAAGGTTAATACCCAAATTGCCCCTTACGATACACCGTTAGATACTTTATTATTATCAGCGCTTACGGTGCCAGTCAATACTGAATCGCCACCTATGCCTGTGGTAGAAATACCGGTAAAAGCGGATGTGGATAATGTGACACTGTTTTATTCCGGTGATGGGGGGTGGCGAGATTTGGATAGAACTATCGCGGGTGAAATGGCGGCTTTAAACTATCCTGTTGTCGGTGTGGATGTGTTGCGATATTTTTGGGCGCACAAAACGCCTGAGCAAGCGGCGACAGATTTGTCCGCGACCATGGCGTATTACCGACAAAATTGGAATGTTAAACGGTTTGTATTGACTGGTTATTCCTTTGGTGCAGATATTTTGCCAGTTTTATATAACCGATTACCTCAGCAAGATAAAGAAAGTGTGTCTTTGTTGGTTTTGATTGCCTTAGCGAGTTCTGCAGATTTTGAGATTCATGTGACAGGTTGGTTAGGTCAAAGTGCGGGTGAATTCGATTTAGCTCCAGAACTTGCACAGATACCTAAAAATAAAATCTTATGTATTTATGGCAGTGATGAAAAAGCTGAAACCGCTTGTCTGGATATAGATAATACGGAGGCTAAGATATTAGAGTTACCCGGTGGGCATCATTTTGATCAGGATTATCCCAAGCTGACTCAGAAAATCTTAGATGTTTATCAACAAAAAGGCATTTAATAAATTAATGATAAGAGTTTGTGATGAGTCAAGACAACTTAAGTCGGATAGTACATAAGGTCGCGCATTTACTGCCCGTTATCTTATTTTCGGTTGCTTTGTATATTGTGCATAAGCAAATTAACGCTCATGAATTACGAGATATTACGGCGACCCTAAAAGCAACGCCCATCACTATTCTGATGTTAGCAACTTTTGTAACAGTGATTAATTATTGGGTACTAGCGGCTTATGACTGGTTGGCTTTGCGTTATACCGGCCATAATAAAATCCCGTTATTTAAAATGATGGCTACGGCCTTATTAAGCTATGCCATTAGTAATAACACTGGGCATGCCTGGGCAGCGGGTGGCTCCATTCGGTATCGATTTTATTCAAAATGGGGCGTGCCTGGCTGGGATATTTTAAAAATATCTTTTTTTCAAGCCATCACTTATTTGCTAGGTGCGTTGACTTTAGGTTTAGTAGGTAGTTTGGTATTACCCTATTATTTACCCAGCAAGATACCTGTGCCTGATGCTCTTCATTATGTGAGTCTTATTTGTACGGTCTTTTTATTGGCGTATTGGCTCGTGGTACTACTTTGGCGCAAGCCTTTGTTAATAAGAGGCATCGAGTTTAACTTTCCTGCACCCCTCATCGCATTTTGGCAAACGTTAGTTGCTAGTTTAGATGTTATTCTTTCTTCATTAGTGCTTTGGGTATTGCTGCTCGGTAAAGTGCATATTGATTTTAGTGCTTTTATGGTGGTATTTGTCGTGGCTCAAGTTGTGGGCGTGATGAGTCAAGTACCAGGCGGTATTGGAGTATTTGAAGGCGTATTTTTGCTGTTAATGCATGATGTCGCGGCAAAAGATCAGCATTTAATATTGATAGGTGCTTTGCTTTTATACCGTGTTATTTATTATTTCTTACCGTTATTGTTGGCAGGTATTAGTCTATTTGCTTATGAGGTTTATAGTCGCCGTAAGATTTTAAGTACCGGAGCAGGTGCGCTTCAAAAAATTTTGTCGGCAATCGTGCCACAGTTATATTCCTTTTTATTGTTATTAGCCGGTGCTTTGTTATTGGTTTCTGGTGCTCTGCCGACTAGTCCTGAAGTTGTTGAGTCTATACGAGATATTGTGCCCTTACCCGTCTTAGAGTTATCGCACTTAACGGGTAGTTTGGTTGGTGTTTTATTACTTTTGTTAGCACGAGGTATTTGGCTAAAGATAGATGTGGCTTGGTATGGCAGCATAGGGTTGTTAGGACTCGGTATTTTGACCTCTTTATTAAAAGGTTTTGATTGGCATGAGGCGATTGTTTTAAGCATTATTTTATTAATGATGGTACCGACTAAGGCGCATTTTCAGCGCCAATCTTCCTTATTGCATCTACCTTATTCTATGAGTTGGCTGGCTTCTGTGGCGATGGTGTTAGTAGGCTGTGTCTGGTTGGGATTTTTTTCTTATCGAGATGTGCAATTCTCTCAGGATCTATGGTGGCAGTTTTCTTATGAAGGCAATGCGCCAAGGTTTCAGCGGGCTTTTTTAATGATAATTATCGTAATTGTCGCTTATGCCTTATCTTATTTATTAAGTGTGGCTCCGCCAAAATATCGCTTAAAACCAACTGCTACCGATTTAATGATGGCTAAAGAAATCATTATGAATAGTAGTGACACCCAAGGTTATCTAGCGTTATTGGGTGATAAATATCTGTTTTGGAATGAAGCGCATGATGCTTTTATTATGTATGCCATCACATCGCAATTTTGGATTGCGATGGGCAATCCAGTGGGTAATAAAGCCGCAATTGAAGAATTACTGTATGGATTCTTAGAGCATGCGGATCAATACGGTGCTAAAGCAGTTTTTTATCAAACCAGTGAAGCATGGTTGCCTGCTTATTTGGAGTTAGGCTTATCTTTATTTAAATTGGGTGAAGAGGCCTTGGTGGATTTAACGAATTTTAGTCTGCAAGGTAAACAGCGCGAAAATCAACGGAGTGCAATCAATAAGTTTACTAAATTAGGTTTTAGTTTTGAGATCTTATCAGGGGCAGTCGTTGAGAATGTTTTACCGCAGTTGCGTCAAATTTCTGATGCGTGGTTGTCCCATAAAAACACCCGCGAAAAAGGCTTTTCTTTGGGGTTCTTTGAAGAGGGTTACATCAAGAATTGTGACGTAGCTGTTATAAAAGATGAGGCAGGAAATATTAAAGCATTTGCCAATTTGTGGCTCACTTCAGATAAAGCTCAGTTATCGGTAGATTTAATGCGCTATCAGCCTAACACTCCTAACGGCATTATGGATTACTTGTTTGCTGAGCTGATGTTGTGGGGAAAAGCTGAAAATTATCAGTGGTTTTGTTTAGGGATGGCGCCTTTAGCGGGTTTAAATAATCGTCCTTTGTCGCCTTTGTGGAATAAAGTCGGTGCTACGCTGTTTAAAAAGGGTGAGCATTTTTATAACTTTGAAGGTTTGTATGAATATAAGGCTAAGTATGCGCCGCAATGGCATCCACGCTATTTAGCTGCGCCTGCTGGATTGTCGGTGCCTTTTATTTTAATGCAGATTGCCCGTATTATTTCAGGAGGCTGGCAAGGCATTTTTGGTAAATAAATAGACTTGAAAAAAAAATACGCGTCCCCAAATAGTGTGAAACATTTTATAACCACTACTAAGGATTACTATTGTGACTGTTGAAACAAAAAAAGAAACGCTAGGTTTTCAAACTGAAGTAAAACACCTCTTACATCTAATGATTCACTCCTTGTACAGTAACAAGGAAATCTTCCTTAGAGAATTAATCTCTAACGCGTCTGACGCAGCCGATAAACTCCGTTTTGAAGCACTATCAAATGATGCTTTATACGAAGGCGATAGTGAGTTAAAAATTCGCATTGAGTTCGATAAAGATAAAAAAACCGTCAGCATTATCGATAATGGTATTGGTATGACCCGTGCCGAAGTACAAGAACATATAGGTACTATCGCAAAATCAGGTACTAAACAATTTTTTGAAGCCCTAACCGGTGAACAAGCTAAAGACAGCGAGTTAATTGGTCAATTTGGGGTAGGTTTCTACTCAGCATTTATTGTCGCTGATAAAGTCACTTTAACTACACGTAAAGCGGGTGCTGATAAATCTCAAGCAACACGTTGGGAATCTGCAGGTGAGGGTGATTACACCATCGAAGCTGTTGAAAAAGCGACTCGCGGTACTGAAATCGTTCTACATTTAAAAGAAGCTGAATTAGAGTTTTTAGACGGTTATCGTATCCGTTCTATCGTTAGAAAATTCTCAGATCATATTTCTTTACCTATCATTATGGATAAAGAACCAGAACCTTCTTATGATGATGAAGACGAAGCGGAAGAGGGCGTAGAAAAAACTGAAAAACCAGTAGCAGCCATTGAAGAAGAAACTATTAATAGTGCTTCTGCGTTATGGACTAAATCTCGTCAAGAAATTAGTGATGAAGATTACAACGAATTTTATAAACACGTAGGTCATGATTTCCAAGACCCTCTAACATTTGTCCACAGTAAAGTAGAAGGCACTAACGAGTATACTTTATTGCTTTACACCCCTGCGCGTGCTCCTTTTGATTTGTGGGATAGAGATGCAAAACACGGTGTAAAACTCTACATCCGTAAAGTGTTTATCACAGATGATGCAGAGCAATTAATGCCACGTTATTTGCGTTTTATCAGAGGTATTATTGATGCAAACTCTTTACCTTTAAACGTATCTAGAGAAATTCTGCAACAAAGCAAACAAATCAGTGCGATTAAATCGGGTGCCGTTAAAAAAGTCTTGGGCATGTTAGAAAACTTGGCTAAGAATGAAGCTGAGAAATATGAAACTTTCTGGGCACAATTCGGTAATGTGATTAAAGAAGGTCCTATCGAAGATCATGCCAATAAAGATCGTGTGGCCAAGTTATTGCGTTTCGCTTCTACTCATAATGATACTGATAAACAATCAGTGTCTTTAGAAGATTACGTTAGTCGTATGAAAGAAGGTCAAGACAACATTTATTATGTAACAGCGGATAGTTTCTCAGCGGCTAAAAACAGTCCGCATTTAGAAATCTTCCGTAAAAAAGGTATCGAAGTTTTATTACTATCTGACCGTATTGATGAATGGTTGGTGTCTAATTTAGATGAATTTGATGGTAAGCATTTACAGTCGGTAGCTAAAGGTGATTTAAACCTAGGTGACTTAGCGGATACCGAAGAAGAAAAAGCCCAGCAAGAAGAAGTGACTAAAGACTTTGAATCCGTATTAACGCAAATTAAAGAAGTGTTAGCAGATAAAGTCAGTGAAGTCCGTTTGAGTCATCGTTTAACAGAATCACCTGCGTGTTTGGTGGCGGATGTATACGGCATGAGTTTAAACATGGAACGCATTATGAAGGAAGCCGGACAATCTATGGGCTTCGGTGGTAAAAAACCGGTCTTTGAGATTAATCCTACGCATCCTTTAGTCGTTAAGTTAAAAGCAGAACAAGACGATACACGTTTTGCTGACTTAAGCCATATCTTGTTTGATCAAGCTATTTTGAGTGAAGGTGGTCATTTAGAAGATCCGGCCGCTTTTGTACATAAGTTAAATGGTTTATTACAAGGTTTATTAAAGTAAACTGTTAAACTTTAAAAAGGCCGGGTTAAACCGGCCTTTTTTTATGCGTGAGAATAAGGTTAAATACACGTACTTAAATTATAAACATTAGGAATTTATGCAATATTTGTCTGAACTGCTTAATATATTTTTACATTTGGATCATTATCTGAGTGAGATCATTCAAAACTATGGGGCTTTAACGTATGCTTTGTTGTTTCTGATTGTATTTTGCGAAACAGGTTTAGTCTTCTTACCTTTTTTACCCGGAGATTCGTTATTATTTGCAGCAGGAGCTTTTGCCGCTAAAGGTGATATGACGGTTGGTATTTTATTTGTTAGTTTGGCATTTTCTGCGGTGATGGGAGATATGCTTAATTATCAGGTCGGTCGTTATTTGGGGCCCAAATTAGCTGGGCAAAAGACGCTTAAATTTATCAATAAGGCTCACATTGTGAAAACCCAAGAGTTTTATGATACGTACGGTGCTAAAACGATTATTATTGCTAGGTTTGTACCTGTCATTCGAACTTTTGCGCCGTTTGTTGCGGGCATAGGGTCTATGGCTTATAAGCGGTTTTTGCAGTTTAATGTGGTCGGTGCAGCGGCTTGGGTAGCCATTTGTTTGGCGGCTGGCTACCTATTTGGCAATATTCCTGTTGTTAAGAATAACTTTTCTATGGTGATATTAGGTATTGTCTTTGTATCCATCTTACCTGCAGTCATTGAGGTTGTTCGACACAAATATCTAAAAGCTAATTAATCCAAAGTTTTAAAGTTCGATTCTAATGCCTAGTTGGACTACACGGTCCACAGGGATTTTAAAGAAATGTATGGCGCTAGATGAGTTGTTAAATAAAAATTTGAATAAGCCTCTACGCCATTTAGGCATGGGGCTTTTGTTACGGAATGCGATTTCTTCACTACCGATAAAGAAGGAGGCTTGCTTTGGGTTAATCACTAACCCTTCTTTAGCGCAGAGTTCTAATGCTCTGCGGACATCGGCATCTTGTTTAAAACCATAATAAAGTTTTACGCGATAGAAGTTTCGGGTTTTACCAAAGGTTCTTATTTTTAATAAATGCGCTTCATCAACATAAGGTTCATTGGTTGTAACAATAGTAAGTACTACAATTTGCTTATGTAAAACATGATTGTGTTTGATGTTATGCAAGAATACTTCCGGTAAGCCATGTAGCGTGCGAGTTAAGTAGATAGCAGTTCCGTCAACCGTAGCGAAATCCATGGTGTTTTTTGCTTCAAAATCTTCGAATAAGGTGCGCCTTGCTTCCATGTAGTGGTTAACTAAACCACGACCTTTGATCCATGTGGTCAATATGATAAATAACACGCTAGCAATTACTAAGGGTAGCCACCCCCCTGTGTGGATTTTTAAACTATTTGAGGAAAGAAAGGCGATGTCAACAATAAGGAATGCACCTAAAAAGCTTAAACGGGTGGGTTTGTTCCAACTCCAAAGTTCTTTGAAAATGATAGATGCTAATATGGTGTCTACAATCATGGTGCCGGTAACTGCTATGCCATAGGCAGAGGCTAAAGCAGAAGACGATTTAAAGGTGAGGACTAAGATAAAGACTGAAACCATTAACATCCAATTAACAGCAGGGACATAAACTTGTCCCATAGATTCACCCGAAGTGTGCAATATGTTCATGCGTGGGCAATATCCAAGTTGTACCGCTTGTCGAGTCACTGAAAATGCGCCAGAGATAACGGCTTGTGAGGCGATTACAGTGGCAAATGTTGATAGAATTAAAAGCGGATAAAGTGCCCAAGTAGGTGCCAGTAAATAGAAGGGATTTTGGATAGCTTCGGGATGGTTGATGAGTAACGCGCCTTGACCAAAGTAGTTGAGTAATAAAGCTGGAAAAACAAAACCAAACCAAGCGTAACGAATCGGTTTAAGTCCAAAATGTCCCATGTCGGCATAAAGGGCTTCAGCTCCTGTGATGGCAAGCACAACAGCACCTAAAATTAAAAAGCCATGCCAACCAAGTTCGAATAATAAGTGTAGAGCATAATATGGATTTATAGCCATCAATACACTGGGTGCTTCAGCGATATTAATGACTCCTAAAACAGCAAGTAAGCTAAACCAAAATATCATGATAGGTGAGAATATTTTGCCAACTTTGCCGGTTCCTTTTGCTTGAATAACGAATAGACCGCCTAAGACAGCTATGGTTATAGGTAAAATGTAGTTGTCTAAAGAGGGGGCAATAATTTGTAAGCCTTCGACCGCACTAAGTACCGAGATAGCAGGGGTGATCATACTATCGCCAAAGAATAGAGAGGCTCCAAGTAGCCCTAATATGATAATGAAACTAGATTTTTTGGTAGTTTTGATTTTGTTATTAGATTCTGACTTTTTTACACCTTGTAATGCGAGAGCCATAAGCGCCATGATACCACCTTCACCTTTATTATCAGCTCGCATAATAAAAATCGCATATTTTGTAGTAACTACCAATGTGATAGACCAAAAAATTAAAGATAGAACGCCGAGAACATGCGGTGTATCAATGCTGACACCATCTTTAAATACTTCTTTTAAAGCATAGAGTGGGCTGGTGCCGATATCCCCAAAGACCACGCCAATTGCACCTAGTGCTAAACTGGTCAATGGTTGTTTTGAATGTGAGCTTGAATGAATTGACATGTTTATTTCTTTAAAAATCGATCAATGAATTAAATTAATGAGCACTAAATGACAGGATTGTAATACGTTTGATGTGTAAATTATTCTGAATTTTAAGTTAAGTAGTTTTAATAATAAACCTAAGGCAGAAAAATAACTGAGTGTTGTGGCGGTCACGACAGCGAGCCTACAAATGCATTCGTCTTAAACTGACTTGCCTAAAAGCCTAAAAAGACAGGATAATCTGCAACCTTAATAATAAGCAAACAATTTGGCAGGACATGGAATTTAATTTAATTAATACGGATGGGCACGCTAGGCGTGGGCAACTTGTTTTTGATAGAGGGGTAGTTGAAACCCCTATTTTTATGCCTGTTGGGACTTATGGTACGGTTAAATCATTAACATCCGAAGATTTGACAGGTATTGGTGCGCAAATTATTTTAGGTAATACTTTCCATTTGATGTTGCGGCCTACAACTGCCGTTATTAAGGCGCATGGTGATTTGCATGACTTTATGCATTGGGATAAACCGATTCTGACGGACTCAGGTGGTTTTCAGGTTTTTAGTTTGGGTGCTTTAAGAAAGATTACTGAAGCTGGTGTGACTTTTAAATCTCCGTTGAATGGGGCTAAGATTTTTATGGGGCCTGAAGAGTCAATGCAAGTGCAGCGTGACTTAGGCTCCGATATCGTGATGATTTTTGATGAGTGCACGCCTTATCCGGCGAGTCTTAATGACGCGGCCGATTCAATGCGTTTATCTTTGCGTTGGGCGGAAAGAAGTAAAAAGGCTCATGCTGATAATCCATCTGCGTTATTTGGTATTGTCCAGGGAGGTATGTATGAGCAGTTACGTAAAGAGTCCATTGCTGGACTGATGGACATTGGTTTTGATGGCTATGCGATTGGCGGTTTGTCTGTGGGTGAGCCTAAAGAAGAAATGATGGCGACCTTGGATTTTATCCATAATAAAATGCCTGTTGATAAACCGCGGTATTTGATGGGTGTGGGTACGCCAGAAGATTTAGTTGAGGCTGTAAGGCGCGGCATTGATATGTTTGACTGCGTAATGCCTACGCGTAATGCACGTAATGGTCATTTATTTACTACGTTTGGGGTGGTAAAAATCAGAAATAGTCAGTATGAGTTTGATAACAAGCCGCTAGATGATTCTTGTATGTGTTACACCTGCCAAAATTATTCTCGCGCTTATTTAAGACATTTAGATCGTTGTAAAGAGATGCTGGGTGCGAGGCTGAATACTATACATAATTTGTATTATTATCTGAATCTTATGCAGGGTTTACGCGATGCCATTTCTAACCAAACATTAGATACATTTGTTAGGGATTTTTACCAACTGAGAGATAAAGCGGC
>CAIXAE010000004.1 GCA_903917345.1 uncultured Methylococcaceae bacterium
TGAGGAAAGAGGATTGTCGGTTCTTAGACATCCAATGTCCTTTGAGGAAATTAAAAGGGGAATGACATGGGTGGTGGTGGATTTTTAGGATTAGGGCCTGCGCCAAGTGCGCCAGCCGCACCTGACTATACTGGAGCGGCACAAGCAACTGCGGCAGGTAATTTATCTGCGGCACAAGCAGCGGCGGCGGCAAATCGTGTAAACCAAGTAACTCCCTATGGAAACCTTGATTACAATCAAACGGGTACTGATTCTCAAGGTAATCCTACTTACACAGCTACTACAAGTCTTTCCGATGTCGGTCAGCAACTATTAAATAATCAAAATAACGCTAGTTTAGGACTTGGTTCTGCTATTACATCCCAATTGGGAAATGTACAGAACACAATGTCACAACCGTTTAATCCTAACCTTCCACAGGTAGGCATTAATGCTGGTCAGAATTACCAAGATGCTGCAATGCAACAACTTGCTCCGCAAATTAGCCAACAACGAGAGTTGCTTAATAATCAACTTGCTAATCAGGGTATTCCTGTAGGTTCTCAGGCTTGGCAGACTGCACAAATGAATCAAGGTCAAAAAGAAAATGATCTTTATGCTGCTAATACAACTCAAGGCTTTAATACTGGTCTAGCCGCTAATCAGCAGGCTTATAATCAAGCTCAAACTAATTACAATATGCCACTTAATACTTTAAGTGCATTGCGTACAGGCGCACAGGTTCAAAACCCTACATTCCAAAATACCCCACAACAAGCGACTACTGGTGGTGCTGATCTATTAGGTGCGGCTACTGCTACTGGTAACTATAACTTGGCAGGTTCTAATGCGGCAAATGCGGCTCAATCTAACCTTAATAGTGGTTTGATGGGTCTTGGTGGTACATTAGGTGGTGCTTATATGATGTCACCAACTTCAGATATTCGTACTAAAGAAAATATTAAACAAGTTGGTTACTTAAATAATGGATTGCCATTATATGAGTTTGAATACAAGCCTGAATTTAAAAACGATCCTTTAGCTGGACATGGTAAGTTTATGGGTGTAATGGCTCAAGAAGCACAAGAAGTGATGCCTGAAGCTGTTTCTACACGCCCTGATGGTTATTTGATGGTTGATTATGGTAAGTTAAATGGATAGTCAATACACAAATCCCTACACATCGACTTATGCGCCTGCTACATTTTCACAACAGGATGCACAAGGTCTTGGCCCTGTATTCCAAAATACTAATGCTCAACAACAGTATTTAGCGGCTCAATTGCGTGAACAGCAGGCTTTAGCACAATATAAGAATCCACAACAAACACAGGGTAGCAGTATGAACCCTATGGATTTAGCTAAAATGTTAAAGAATAAACCTGCTCAACAACCTACAGATGCAACTGGCGCACCTGTAACCGATTACAGCACACCCTATAACCCTGCAACGGGTCAAAGTTGGGATGTAACTGGTAGTGGTTTTGCTGGTAATGGTGGGTATGATCCTACTGCAATGGGTGGTATGAATGATTATTTAGGTCAAATGGGTCTTGATACTGGTGGCTTTAGTGGCGCAGGTGACTTTAGTATGGGTGGTGCTGGTGACAGTTTGGCTGGTGCTGGCGATAGTTTAAGTGGTCTAGGCGATATGTTTAGTGGTATTGGTGGATGGTTCTCAGGCATTGATTGGGGTGGTATAGGTGCAGGTGCGGCAACAGCCGCAGAAGAAGCCGCACCAGCCGCCGCCGCCGCCGCATAAGGAAAGAAAATGGCAGATACAAATCAATTTAGCGCAACTCAAGCTGGGACAATGTCCCCTGAAGATTATGCACAACAACAAGCCTTAAATCGTCAACAACGGTTTGCTGATCTGTTAATGGCTCAAGGACAGCAACCACAAGGTCAGATGATAAGTGGTCGTTATGTACCGCCTAGTTTCTTTCAAATGCTTAATCCAGTAGTCAACCAATTGGCTGGTGCATATATTGGCAAAAAGGGTGACGAAGAAGCTATTAAATTGGCTCAACGCATCAGAGAACAACAAGGTCAAGCATTGAAATCTTGGATGGAAACAACTCAAGGAAATCCTGCACAAGCTGGCGGTATTCAAGGCCCTAACGGCATGACTACACAAACTACACCTGATATGTATAACGCTGATATGTCGCTTAATCCGCAATACAAACAAGTTGCTCCTGTTGCCGCACAAACACCAAATCCACAATTGGCTAACTTAAATGCTTTGCAAAATGCTTATGCTTCACCTGCATTACAACAAATTGCAATGAAAGGTTTAACTCCTAAAGAGTTTGATCTTGCTGAAGGTGCTAAACGGTATAAAGAAATGCCTGATGGCACTATTAAAGAAGTTGCTTCAGGCGGTGAAAAATTACATTCTGTAGGTAAAAACTTAGTTACTTCTAGCGGTAAAGTTATTTATTCTGCACCTTTAACGGGTGAAGAAAAGGCTAATCCGCAAGAAGGACAATTGCGTACTACATTCTTAGGTCAAGCTCAACCACATATTCAGATAGCTTCTGCTTACCGTAAGATTGAATCTGCTCCTAATACTGCGGCTGGTGATATGTCTAAAATCTTTGGATTTATGAAGATTCTTGACCCATCTTCTACTGTTCGTGAAGGCGAATACGCTTCTGCTGAAAATGCTAGAGGCGTTCCTGATACTGTTAAAGCTCAATATAATAAAGTCATTAGCGGTCAAAGACTTTCTCCTGCACAGCGTACCCAATTTACGCAAGCGGCTGGTGATTTAATTGGTAGCCAAAAAGAACAATTTGAAGGTCAAAAGAAATATTTTTCTGATGTTGCAACACATCTTAAAATTGATCCTGCTAACATTATTTATGACCCGTATCAAGGTATGAATATTCAGACTACGCCACCTAAATCTGTTGTTCAACCTACAAATATTAATCAGCAACTTAATATTCCTTCAGCAAAATCAAGCGTTATTAATCAGGCAGATGCAATTATTTCAGGTGGAAAATAATGGCTGATGAAATAGTCCAACCAAACCCTAGTGAAAAATATGCCACTTGGATTGTGCAAAATGCGGATAAAAAAGGTACGCCTGAATTTAATACGGTAGTACAGGCTTATCAATTATCCAAAGAACCACAAGCATCTGTACAAGTTACATCACCAAGCGGTGAACCCTTAAATACAGAATTTGGTACTACAGGCGGTGGTGCGGCAGTAGGTAGACCACAAGGAATTGATCGTACTAATGTATTGGAACAACCTAGACCATTAGAATCTGCATTAGCTGGTGCTACTAAATCTGTTGTCGATCCTTTTGTAGCTGGCGCACAATTAGTCACTAGAGGCCATTTAGGAACAAGTGAACTTGCTAAAAGACTTGGTGAACAAGGCGATGTTTATGCAGAAGAAAACCCAATTTGGTATGGTGCAGGTCGTGTAGCTGGTGCTGTTGCTCCTATGACCGCTACATCTAAAGTTATTGGGGCTATTCCTAGTTTTGCTAAACTTTCTCCTTATATACAAGCGGCTGGTGTAGGTGCTGTTCAAGGAGCATTAACTCCTGAAGAAACTGGTAAAAAAGATTTAGAACTATTACGATCTGAGTTAGGTAATACAGCATTAGGAGCAACTATAGCCGCCCCTACGCCTGTATTGGGTAAAATTGCTAATACGGTATATGGTGCTGGTAAAGCCGCCCTAGAACCGTTTAATCAAGCTGGCAGAAACCTTATTCTTGGTCGTGCATTGCGTCAATTTTCGGGTAATGATGCTGAAAAAGCTATTGCCAATCTTAGAAATGCTCCTGAGTATGTTGCTGGTTCAAAACCAACTGTAGGAGAAGCCGCAGGTGTTGAAAGTCTTGCCGCTATGCAAAGGGCCGCATTAAACGCATCACCTGAAGCTACAAATGCTTTGGCTCAAAGACAAGCGCAAAATGTTGCGGCAAGAACTAATGCTTTAGAAAATATTGCATCACCTACTAGACTTGGTAAATATCAAGATTTGCGTACTCAATTGGGTAATGATCTATATGAACCTGCATTGGAAAAAGGTGTTGATTTTTCATCATTAACACCTGAATTACAAACAGAATTTAAAAGTTTGATTAAGTCACCTTCTATTAAATCTGCAATGGTTCAGGCTGGTAAAAATGCTTTAGATGAAGGCAAAGATATTGGTAACCCTGCAAATTCATTGCGTGGATTACATCAAACTAAATTAGCATTAGATAGTCAAATCAATTCTTTAGAAGCAAAATTGCAAGGAACTAAAAATTCTGCCCTTGATTCTGAATTAAAAGCAAAACAAGCGGCTAAAGGTCGTTTGCTTGGATTTATTGAAAATTCACAAATTAGCCCCGAATACAAATTAGCTAGAGAAACATTTGCTAGAGCATCTAAGCCAGTAGATCAACTAGAAGCTATTGCAAACTTGGCTGAGAAATCTACAAAAAGTACCGATTTTTCTACTTATTTAGGTAGATTTTCTAATGAGTTAGAAAAGGCTAAAAAAGATGGTTTATTGTCTGATCGACAAATAGCTAGATTACAAGCTATTAAAGACGATATGATGCGTACTGATTTTGCCAATACAGCAGGTCGTGGTGTTGGTTCTAATACTATGCAAAACCTTGCTTATAACAATATGTTGCAAGAAGTAAATCTGCCGAATCTTCTTAGAAGGCGTGGTATGGCTGAAACTGTTGGAAACATTGCGGCTAGGGTTAAGGATGTAGCTTACGGAAGCATGAATAAACGCTTAACTAGCGAAATGGCTGACACTTTGCTTGATCCAAGAAAAGCGGCCGCATTAATGAAATTGGCTGGAAAACAACCATTAGAAGCTAAAATATCACCTGAACAAGCTAATTTAGCTAGATTATTGTTTACACAAGGCGGTATTAATTCAGTAAACGCAATCAGAGGACAATCAAATGAGTAGAAACGGATCAGGCACTTACTCGCTTCCAGCAGGTAACCCAGTAGTAACTGGCACAACTATATCGTCTACATGGGCTAATAATACCCTTACAGACATGGCTACCGCATTGTCAGGCAGTATCGCGGCAGATGGTCAAACTCCTATTACTGGTTCTTTAATCGGTATTGGTGATACTGTATCTTTTGGTGGAACTGGTCAGATTTCTATTCCCGGAGGAACTACAGCACAAAGAAGCGGTAGTCCTACAACTGGAATGATTCGCTATAACAACACTTTTGGTGTATTCGAAGGCTATACAGCAAGTGGTTGGGGTCAAGTAGGTGGTGGCGCAACAGGCGGTGGTAATGACCAAGTGTTTGTAGAAAATGGCGTAACTGTGACCACAAA
>CAIXAE010000005.1 GCA_903917345.1 uncultured Methylococcaceae bacterium
AAACAGCCCCCTGTTTATAACAGAGGGTGCGCGTTTATCGTAAACGCGCACCGTTTAAGATAAACCAGACCTTGTTTGCTCTAAACGCGCGCCATTTAAAACAAACAAGGCCTTGTTAGCCCCTAACAAGCCCCTGTCTGTAGTAGATGCGCACTATTTGATGATATTATGTATCAAATGAACATTTAATGATTCCTCTGCAATGCGCCATAATATATAAATGGGTGTGCATAAGATTAAGAACAATATCCCATGGTTTAATTCACATGAAACGTCTTTTTGACATGATTTTAGCGTTAATTGCTTTACTATTCTTGGCGCTGCCATTGGTAATTGCCGCTTTAGTGGTGCGCTTTACTTCTGCGGGGCCTATCGTGTATTGGTCTGATCGGGTGGGGCGCAATAATGCGATTTTTAAAATGCCTAAGTTTCGTACGATGCGATTTGATACGCCGGCGGTAGCGACGCATTTGTTATTAAATCCGGATCAGTTTTTAACACCTGTAGGTTCTTTTTTACGTAAATCCAGTTTAGATGAGTTACCGCAACTCTGGAGTATTCTCAAAGGCGATATGAGTTTTGTCGGCCCTAGACCGGCGTTGTTTAATCAAGATGATTTAGTCGCCTTACGCACGCAATACGGGGTTGATAAATTGTTGCCCGGGCTAACAGGGTGGGCACAAGTGAATGGCAGAGATGAGTTGCCGATTCCTGATAAAGTGCAGCTGGATGTGGATTATTTAAATCAGCAGTCTTTTGGATTCGATGTAAAAATACTCTTGTTGACCGCATTAAAAGTCGTCAGACGTGATGGCGTAACCCATTAGTTTCGTATCCACACAGTTAAAGTCTATGACATCACACTTAGCGCATTGGTTTATTGGTTTACCGCGTAAATATAAAGCATTCATTTTAATTACTGCGGATATCTGCTTTACAGTGCTAGCACTTTGGGGTGCTTTTAGCTTGCGATTAGGCGAGCTGTATGTGCCATTTGGTAATCAGTGGATTTTATTTGCCGTTGCGCCGATGCTTTCTGTGCCTATTTTTATTAAGCTGGGCTTATATCGTTCCATTATTCGTTACATAGAACTCTTAGCACTGTGGACTATTTTGCAGGCGACTACGCTTTATGCGCTTGTGTTAGCGTTTGTGCAGTATGAGCTAGATACCGATTTTGTACCGCGTACCGTGTTGCCACTTAATTGGTTGGCGATCATGTTATTAGTGGGCAGCAGTCGGTTTTTGGCACGCTCTTGGTTGGGGGGTATCTATGAGCGCTTAAGGGGTGTTAAAAATGGGATCGCCTGTTGTAAGAAAAATGTCGTGCTGTATGGCGCTGGTAGTGCAGGCATTCAATTGGCCGCTGCCTTAAGAATCGGGCGAGAATTTAACCCTGTAGCTTTTATAGATGACGATGCTGTATTACATAAGCAAAAAATTAATGGCCTTAGGATATACCCCTTAAGCGCCTTAGGTTTTTTGATAGAAAAGCATCAAGTCGCAGATGTGCTGTTAGCCATCCCTTCCGCCAGTCGCGCCCGCCGGAATGAGATTATCCGCTTATTAGAACCTTACGCTATCCACGTAAAATCCATGCCGGGTTTGGCAGATATTGCCCAGGGCAAGGTTACGGTGGACACTATTCAAGAAGTGGATGTCGCTGATCTTTTGGGGCGAGATCCTGTAGCGCCCGATCAAAACTTATTGCGTGCCAATATTACCAATAAAGTAGTTATGGTCAGTGGGGCAGGCGGCTCTATAGGTTCTGAGCTGTGTCGGCAGATTATTCAATTACAGCCACAGGCTTTGGTATTATTCGAGCTGAGTGAATTTGCGCTCTACGCAATAGAAAAGGAGTTAGACCATTTATTAGCTATTTGCACACCCCAGTCACACATTAGGCTGATCACCGTGTTGGGTTCGGTAACGGATACACCGCGTATTGAAAAGATATGCAATACCTTTAAAGTACACACCATTTATCATGCGGCCGCTTATAAACATGTGCCCATGGTAGAAAAGAATCCCTGTGTTGCTGTTGATAATAATATTTTAGGCACGCTACAGTTCGCTAAAGCAGCTATAGCTGCTCAAGTAGAAACCTTTGTACTTATTTCAACCGATAAAGCCGTTAGACCCACTAATACCATGGGCGCCACGAAGCGTTTTGCAGAGTTGGTTTTACAAGCCTTAACTCAGACAGGAGATAATCCGCACAATACCTGTTTTACGATGGTTAGGTTTGGTAATGTGTTAGGGTCATCGGGTTCGGTAGTGCCGTTATTTAGAGAGCAGATCGCAAGAGGTGGTCCGGTAACGGTTACGGATGAAAGAATTGTGCGTTATTTTATGACGATCCCAGAAGCGGCTCAGTTGGTTATACAGGCTGGCGCGATGGGGCAGGGTGGCGATGTGTTTGTATTGGATATGGGTGAGCCTATCCGCATTGTTGATTTAGCCAAGCGCATGATTCATTTAAGTGGCTTAAAAGTTAAAACCCCAGAGCACCCTCAGGGTGAAATTGAGATTAACTATACCGGCTTAAGACCGGGTGAAAAGTTGTATGAAGAGTTGTTGATTGGCGACAATGTCTCAGAAACTAGCCATACCCGGATCATGCGAGCCCAAGAAACTATGATCCCTTGGCCTGAGTTAGAAAAAATGTTGGCCGGTTTAGAGGCTGCGACTAAAAATGATGACTGCCAGCAGATTAGAGCTATCTTGACTCAAGCCGTGTCTGGATTTGCCCCACAATGCGAGATTCAAGATATAGTCTGGAAAGAACAGGGTTTATAACTCATTGCAATAGTTTTATGACGGTTTTTTGCTTTTCTTACTTAAGCAATTTACTTTTTTATAAGTGGAACGGATATTTTGGGTTAAGCTTTTAATTTTTTTAAAAGCGCCCAGCCCTGTTGTAAAGGCTGAAATAGTTATTTAATAATCCCTTTTTTAATCACAACCACTTAACGGTGTATTTGATTTATATGTCTAAATACCATTCAATCGTCTTAACAAAATTATTGCCGAAGGTGGAGTATACCCAAACCGTGCGAATAATCACCGATTTTGCTGGATTAATAGTCAGCAGAGCTTGTTCACCGGCTAATTTACTAGAACCATAAACGCCTTGTGGATCTGTAACATCGGCTTCTTGCTACGGGCGATAGTGTTGCCCTGCAAACACATAATCGGTAGAGATATGAATCAAACTACTGTGTTGGGCTTTGGCAATAGTGGCTAGGGTGGCTACTGCTGTGCCATTAATCGCGTTGGCTAAGTCTACTTCCGTTTCAGCCTTATCCACTGCCGTATAAGCGGCGCAGTTAATAATGACATCAAAGTGTTTATCAGTAAACCAGATGTTAATGGCATTACTGTCACTTAAATCAAGCTCAGTACGGGTCACGAATGTAAAGCTAAGCTTGGGATGTAAAGGTGCCAGTTGCTGGAGTTCGGAGCCCAATTGGCCATTAGCGCCGGTGACTAATACGCTTTTAAGCATAGTAGTCTTGTTTAATCGTAAATACTTCGGCTTTATCCAACAACATTTGGGTTGTATCTTTAACAGATAATTTTAAACGCGCTTTATCCACTAGCCAATTAATACCTAAAGCCGGATCATCAAAGGCAATACCGCGATCATTTTCGGGTGAGTAATAGTTATCTACTTTGTAGGCAAACACCGTATCGTCTTCTAACACCACAAAGCCATGGGCAAAGCCGCGCGGAACTAATAATTGGCGTTTGTTTTGTTCTGATAATTCAACACTCACATGCTGACCAAAAGTAGGGCTGCCGGCTCTAATGTCTACAGCCACATCTAAGACTTTACCTTTAATCACCCGCACTAATTTAGTTTGTGAGGCGGGGGCTAATTGATAATGTAAGCCTCTTAAGACGCCATGGCTGGATTTGGATTCATTATCTTGTACAAAATGAATGCTAAAGCCTAAAAAGTCATGCAGTTTATCTTGGCGAAAGGTCTCTACAAAATAACCGCGCTCATCTCCAAAAAACAGTGGGCTCAATAATCACCACATCAGGAATGGCTGTTCTTATAAACTTCATTGACGCGTTACGCCCTCTTCTGCTCTACGAAGTAAATATTGACCGTATTGATTTTTTAAGAGGGGTTGAGCCAGGTTAATGAGTTCCTCTTTTGAGATATAACCCATCTCATAAGCAATCTCTTCAATACAGGCGACTTTTAAGCCCTGTCTTTTCTCGATGGTTTGTATAAAATTAGAAGCATCTAATAAAGACTCATGGGTACCCGTATCTAACCAAGCAAAACCACGCCCCATAAGTTCGACTTTTAAATCACCTTGTTCTAAATAAGTTTGATTAACGGTGGTGATTTCTAATTCGCCTCGTGCAGAAGGCTTAATGTTTTTAGCGATGTTGACCACGCTGTTTGGGTAAAAATATAAGCCCACCACCGCATAGTTACTTTTGGGTTTTAAGGGTTTTTCTTCAAGGCTTAAGGCATTACCTTGCTCATCAAAATCGACTACGCCATATTGGTCAGGGTCTTTTACATGATACCCAAACACCGTGGCTTTGTTATGTTGAGTGACATTAGCTACGGCTTGATTAAGCATCTCCACTAGGCCATGGCCATAAAAAATGTTATCACTTAACACCATGCACACATCATCATTACCAATAAAGGCTTCACCTAAAATAGAGGCTTGGGCTAAGTCGTCTGGGGAGGGTTGTACTTGGTAAGATAATGATAAACCGATGTCTTTACCATCGCCTAATAACTCTTCAAATCGGGGTAAATCATGTGGGGTTGAGATAATGAGTATCTCTGTAATGCCAGACAGCATGAGCACCGACAAAGGGTAATAAATCATCGGTTTATCGTAAATCGGGGTGAGTTGTTTACTAACGCCTTTGGTAATGGGATAAAGGCGCGTGCCACTGCCGCCCGCTAAGATGATGCCCTTCATGCGCTGTGCCTAATAAAATAGAGTGTTAATGGCTGGCATTATACAGTGCTATGCCTAGATAGTCATCGCTTCATGACGGGCTTATTGTGCGTTGTTGATGAGTTGTTTGAGTTGGGACAGGATTTTTTGTTGTTGGTTTGCGGGGAGTTGTTTAAAGTCTGCTTCAAAGTCTTTAAAGCAGTAGTTGTTTGTAGAGGGTGTTTGTTGAGAAGAGGTTAAGCTTGCGCAATCTTCGAGAACTTTTTTAATGGGTGTGCTGGCGTTATCTAAGTTGATGGAGATAGATAGTACGGTTTTGATCATCGTATTGACCTTAATAAAAACCGCTTGGCCAGATAATAACGCTTCTGCCATCTGTTTTGCATCCGTTTCTGTGTAGCCTTTACGTTTTGAATCCGGAAATGTTTTTAGGGTTAAAGTCACAGGGGCTTGTTTATCAACTTGATACTCTAGTGTAAAGCGACTGCCTTGTGAGGCAATGAGATCATCCGTTTCAATCACACTTTGTAATGTATGATCTTTACAGACTAGGGATAACATAATGTTGTCATACAGTCCGGGTTTGGGGAGGGGCGACTGTGCGACACTGTAGGTTTGGTTGTTTAAATTGTCACTTTGTTGCTGATAACGCCAGCCAGAATCTGCATATAGCGTAAGAGGCGTGTTGCTTAAGGTACTTATAATGCCTACAAAAATATACGTTTTGATCTTTTTGTAACGGTTCATTCACTATCCTTAAGGGTTATGCAGAATGTCGGGTGTTTACTTGTTTAATGCAGCCTCTAACTTAGCACAAATTTCGGTTTGTTTGTCTTTATCGTTAATCGGTTGTCGTTGTCTATCCGTGATGTAAAAAATATCTTCGGCTCTACTCCCGATGGTGGTGATTTTGGCGCTCAATAGGTTTATGTTTTCTTTAATAAACGCTTTGCCAATAATCGATAAAAGTCCGGCTCTATCGGTGGTTACAATCTCAATGATGCTGTTTCTGTTTAAGGGATCAGGCAAAAAATTAACGCTGGTCGCAATAGGAAAGTGGATCGCTTGCCGTGATTTTGATAGGCGATGAATATTAATCTGATCTTTAACAGCGCCATTGACTAAGTTGCTACGGAGGGCCTTGCAGATATGGGCTTTGCGATAGGATTCGTAAATTGGTGCGCCACTTTGCTCAAGTACTTGAAAGCTATTGAGGACGTATTGATCTTGAGTAGTGACAATTCTGGCATCCAGAACCGTTAAGCCAAGTTGATCTAGGGTCGCAGTACTGATAGAAAAGATGGGGCCTTGATCTTTTGCATAAATAAAGACTTCTGCACTGCCGTGTTGGGTATTGGGGTGTAATAAAACTAACGGTAGGTCGGCATCTTTAGATGAGGCGATGGCCTGGGTATGCCAAGCAATTTCTTCTGTGGAATAACGCAGGAAGTAATCATCATTTGTATGTCGCCAGGCGTAGTCGATAATCTCGTGACTAAAACCGAGTTTTAGTAATTCTGCGCGTGCATCGTGTTTGTTTTCAAGCGTTCGCTCTGCCAAAGTAGCAGGGTTCTGTAAGCCTGCTTGTAAAGCGCTGAGGGTTTCTGAGTACAGTTCGTTCAGCAGCGAGTTTTTCCAAGCATTCCATAGTTCAGGGTTGGTGGCTCGTATATCTGCAATAGTCAGTAAATACAAGTGCTGGAGATATTCTTTGTTAGTGACTTTTTGGGCAAAATCATGAATCACATCGGGGTCGCTGATATCTTTGCGTTGCGCTGTCATTGACATCATTAAGTGACTTTTAACCAACCAAGCCACCAGATCGGTATCATGCTGTGACAGGTCATGTTGTTGGCAAAAGTCTCGCGCTATGTTTTCACCAATAGCTGAGTGGTCGCCATTTAGGCCCTTAGCAATATCATGAAATAGGGCGGCAATGTATAAGGTTTCTGGTTTTTGTATCTGCAGAAACACTTCACGACACAGTGGAAATTCATTACTGTGTTGTTCCAATGAAAAGCGCCGCAAATTACGCACAACAAACAGGGTGTGTTCATCAACGGTATAAATATGAAATAAGTCATATTGCATACGCGCCACAATATTACTAAAGTTGGGTAAGTAGGCGGCTAATACCCCGTAGCGGTTCATTCTACGTAATTCTTGTGTGACCCCTTTGGGCTGACGGAAGATTTTTATAAACAGTTCATTGGCTGTTTTGTTGTGCCGGAAATCGTCATCTATTAAGTGTAGATTTTTTCTGATGAGCCGGATGGTGTTGGCTCTGATCCCCACTAACTCAGGATGTTGTTGAAGCGCTAAGAAAACTTCAAGTAGGGCGACCGGTCTTTTTTCAAATAGGGCTTCATCAGTCACTTCAATATAGCCATTGATGGCAATAAAGTGGTCTGAGATCGGGGTTATTTTGCTAGGGTGACTGCGTTTAACAAAGCGCTCATTGAATAACTGCAGGAGCATTTCATTAAGACGTTCCAAGCCTTGTACAGTTTTAAAATAGAACTGCATAAAGCGTTCTACATCTTGGTTATAGGCTTGATCTTTGGTGGTAAAGCCGAATTGTTCGGCCAGTTCACGTTGATAATCAAAAATCAGTCTATTTTCAGCGCGGTTAGTGAGTAAGTGTAAGGCATAACGAATACGCCAAAGTACATCCCGTGCGGCTATGAGTTCGGCATATTCTGCTTCGGGCAAAAAGTCATATTTAATCAATTCTTTGAGGGTTGTAGAATTGTAATGACGTTTAAAAACCCACGCGATGACTTGCATATCACGCAGTCCACCGGGGCCTTCTTTGATATTAGGCTCTAAGTTGTAGGCTGTTTCATGAAACTTCGCATAGCGCAGCCTTTGCTCTTCCATTTTTGCCGCAAAGAATTGATCAGACGGCCAGATGTGGTCAGGCGTAATGTTAGATTTTAAGGTTTTGTAAAGTGCGTTAGAGCCTGCAATTAAGCTGATTTCCATTAGGCTGGTCATTACGGTCTGTTCGCTCAGCGCGGCAGAGATGCAATCGTCTATTGATCTAACGCTGTGTCCGGGTTTTAAACCGATGTCCCATAAAAAGGTAAATAAGTGACTGAGGGCTTCTTTGTAGGGTGCTGTCTCATTGCTGTCTAGCAGGATAATGATGTCGATATCTGAATGCGGAAACAGTTCGCGACGACCAAATCCTCCCACGGCACATAATGCTAATTGCTGTGCATGCGGTCCTAAGAAATGTTCCCAGCAACATTTTAAAATCAGGTCAACAAAGTCAGAGCGTTCTCTTAGTAAGTTTGCGACTGACTTTTGAGGATTAAACTTTAAATTAAGTTCAATCTCTTTTTGTTTGAGTAAGCTTTTAAAATGAGAAAGTGGGTCAGCACTTTCAAATATGCTGGTATTGATGTATTTATTCAAAGCGAGACTGCTCTTCAGAACGGAGGGTTAAAATTTCAAAACCTATGGGGGTCACTAATATAGTGTGTTCAAACTGTGCAGACAAGCTTCTGTCTTTTGTAACGGCTGTCCACCCATCGCCGAGGACTTTAACGTCTTTTTTGCCAATGTTAATCATCGGTTCAATGGTGATAATCATGCCTGCTTCCAGAGTAATGCCTTCGCCCGTTTTGCCATAATGCAGGACTTGCGGTTCTTCGTGAAAGTTTTTGCCTATGCCATGACCACAAAAATCTCTAACGACTGAATAGCGATTACTTTCGGCATATTTTTGTATGGCTTGACCAATGTCCCCTAAGGTGGCGCCGGCTTTTACTTGTTCTATGCCTAGGTACATAGCTTCTTCTGTGACTTGCACCAGGCGTTTTGCATGTTGACTCACTTCACCTATGCAAAACATTTTACTGGTGTCACCATGGTAGTCATCTTTAATGACGGTAATATCAATGTTAATGATGTCGCCTTGTTTAAGTTTTTTATCGCCAGGAATACCGTGACATACGGTTTGGTTTATAGACGTGCAGATGGATTTTGGGAATCCGTGATAATTTAAGGGGGCGGGTATAGCCTGTTGAACGTCTACAATATAGTCGTGGCAAAGTTTATCTAATTCATCGGTGGTAACACCAGCAACCACGTGAGGGGCTATCATATCTAATACGTCTGCGGCCAATTTGCCGGCAATGCGCATTTTTTCAATCTCTTGCGGTGTTTTTATCAGGATACTCATTGTTACTTTACTATAAGGTTTTTGGGGTTTTATGAAGCGGTGTTTTAGTCTAAGCTTCCATTATCGTGAGGATTTTAACAGAGGTTGGCTTGTTCTAACCAGTAAAATATGGTATAAAGTTAAGTTCATTTTTGTAATAAATACTCACGCTTATCGTCACGTTTGATAGGGTGCTGGCTTCATTATTTGGAGTTGGTTATTAGACGGGATAGGCGGAGGCATAACCCAACTCGGAATTATAATTCCGAATTTTAAACTTAGGAGAAATAAATGGCAGCAGTATCCATGCGTCAAATGCTTGAAGCGGGTGTTCACTTTGGACATCAAACTCGTTATTGGAATCCAAAAATGGAGTCTTTTTTATTCGGGGCTCGTAACAAAATCCATATTATCGATTTAGAAAAAACGCTTCCGTTGTTCAACGACGCAATGAATTATCTGGGTCAAATGACTGCAAATAAAGGGACTATCTTATTTGTAGGGACTAAAAAATCAGCACGTAAAGTGGTTGCAGAACAAGCAGCACTTTGTGGCATGCCTTATGTAAACCATCGTTGGTTAGGTGGCATGTTGACAAACTTCAAGACCATCAAAAAATCAATCAATCGTTTAAAAGAATTAGAAGCTATGAAAGCGGACGGTACGCTTTATCAACGTTTCGGTAAAAAAGAAGCGTTAGGTATGGAGCGTGAGCTTGAAAAGTTAGAGCGTAGTCTTGGCGGTATTAAAGACATGAGAGGCGTTCCTGATGTTATCTTCGTTTTAGATGTAGGCTACGAGAAAAACGCTATCAGTGAAGCTAAAAAGTTAGGTATCCCTGTGGTAGGTGTAGTGGACTCCAATAACTCACCTGAAAGAATTGATTATGTAATTCCTGGTAATGATGACTCAATTCGTGCCGTTAAACTTTATTGTGAAAGTGTTGCTGCGGCAGTACTTGAAGCTAAATCAGCGACATTAGGTTTATCAGCAAAGACTGATGATTTTGTTGAAGAAGAAGCAGTAGCAGAATAATTTAAATTAATCTTTATATCGTTTGATATTAAAGGTTAGGCTAGACCTCAAAAAAACGCCTCCTTATGGGGGCGTTTTTACAGTGACGACATCTTAAAGGAAACACAAAAATGAGTATTACAATCAGTGCGGGAATGGTTAAGGAACTGCGTGAAAGAACCGGTTCCGGTATGATGGAATGTAAAAAAGCTTTAGTTGAAGCTAATGGCGATATGGATTTAGCAATTGAAAACATGCGTAAGTCAGGTTTAGCGAAAGCTGATAAAAAATCGGGTCGTATTGCAGCAGAAGGTATTATCGGCGTTAAAGTGAGTAACGATGGTAAAGCGGTAGCGATCGTTGACGTGAATTGTGAAACTGACTTTGTGGCTAAAGCAGACGGTTTTGTAGATTTCGTAAACAGTGTAACTGAAGCGGTTTTAAACGCTGATCACCTTGAAACGGAAGAAGAGTTATTGGCGCTACCTTTAGAGGGTGGTGTGACTGTTGATGAATTACGTCGTGGCTTGATTTCAACTTTAGGCGAAAACATCACAGTAAGACGTTTTGAAAAATTTAAAACAGCTGAAGGCGGTACTGCAAGTTATTTACACGGCAGTAAAATTGGTGTAATTATTGAATTAGCTGCGTCTGATGCTGAATTAGGTAAAGACATTGCCATGCACATTGCAGCCAGTAAACCTCAGTATGTATCTGAAGAGCATGTGCCTTCAGACATGATTGAAAAAGAAAAAGAAATCTTTAGAGCCATTTCTTTAGAAAGTGGTAAACCTGCTGAAATCATTGAAAAAATGATTGCGGGTCAAATTAAGAAATATTTAGCGGAAGTGACTTTATTAGGCCAACCTTTCATTAAAGATGATAAAGTGACTGTCGGTGCTTTAGTGGCTAGCAAAGGTAACAAAGCTGTGCGTTTTACTCGTTTTGAAGTGGGTGAAGGCATAGAGAAGAAAGAAGAGAACTTTGCTGAAGAAGTAATGGCACAAGTTAGAGCGGTATAAAATATAAAAAGCTGAATCGATATCTTATCGATTCAGCTTTTTTTTTAACTTTTAACTCTTAACACACTTAATTATTATGACTAAACCCATTTGCCAAAGAATATTACTTAAACTAAGCGGTGAAGCGTTAATGAGTGAAACCGGCGGCAGTATTGATGCTAGCATTGTTAAGCGCCTCGCTCTTGAAATTAAAGAGTTATGTGAGGCAGGGATACAAGTGGGCTTAGTGATTGGGGCCGGAAATATTTTAAGAGGTTCTGAGAAAGCTGCAGAAGGTTTAGATAGAGTGACCAGCGACCAAATGGGTATGTTGGCAACCGTTATTAATGCCTTAGCGATGCAAGATGCGCTGGAGTCAAACGGTCAGCAAGTCAGGGTTATGTCTGCGTTAAAAATTAATCAAGTGTGTGAAGATTATATCCGTCGTCGTGCTGTAAGGCATTTAGAGAAGGGTAGAGTCGTGATTTTTGCGGCAGGAACAGGTAATCCTTTCTTTACAACGGATTCAGCTGCTAGTTTAAGAGCGATTGAAATTAATGCCGATTTAATGATTAAGGCTACTAAGGTTAAAGGTGTTTATTCTGCAGATCCTGAAAAAGTGAAGGATGCTGTGTTTTACGCACGCTTAACGTATGACGAAGCACTTGATCAACGTTTAAATGTGATGGACACTACGGCTCTCGTTTTATGTCGAGATAATAATGTGCCCATGCGCGTAATGAATATTTTTGAGAAAGGCGCCGTCATGAGATTGATGATGGGCGAAGAGATAGGCTCTCTTATTGAGCGAGGAACAAATTGATGATTAGTGATATTCAACAAGATGCGGCTACCCGAATGGGTAAAAGTATTGAAGCATTAAAGCATGAGTTTTCAAAGATTAGAACAGGTAGAGCTCATCCCAGTTTATTAGATCAGATTAATGTATCTTATTACGGATCAGAGTCCGCTTTGTCTCAGGTTGCTAATATAGCTGTTGAAGATGCTCGTACTTTAACGATTACGCCTTGGGAAAAAGGTATGGTTCAAGCGATTGAAAAAGCGATTATGAAGTCTGATCTGGGTTTAAATCCAGCTACAAATGGTATGACTATTCGTATTCCTTTACCTGCGTTAACGGAAGAACGTCGTCGTGGTTTAGTTAAAATCGTAAAAGCAGAATCTGAGAATGGTCGTGTCGCCATAAGAAATATTCGTCGTGATGCAAACTCTGAAATCAAAGAAGCTTTAAAAGAAAAATTAATTTCTGAAGATGAAGCACGGTCAGGCGAAGAAAAGATCCAAAAAATTACGGATCAATTCATTAAAGATATTGAAAAGTTATTAGAAGTTAAAGAGGCTGATCTCTTATCTATTTAAGGCATAAAGAGTGTCTGTTGCTACTGATGTATTTTCTACAACGATGCCTAGGCACATTGCCATCATTATGGATGGTAATGGGCGCTGGGCGCAAAAACGTTTTATGCCCCGTGCTATTGGCCATAGGGCTGGCGTTAAGTCTGTAAGAAAAGTTGTAGAATATTGTGCTCAGAATAAGGTTGAAGTGCTGACCTTATTTGCATTTAGTAGTGAAAACTGGCGTAGACCAGAGTCAGAGGTTAACTTGTTAATGGCTCTTTTTATGTCTTCATTACAAAGAGAAATTAATCGTCTTGATGAACGTAATGTGTGTTTAAGATTTATTGGCGATAGATCAGCTTTCTCTAGAAAATTACAAGATAAAATGAGAGAAGCTGAGCAGAAAACGCAATTTAATACCGCATTAACCCTTGTTGTTGCCGTTAATTATGGGGGGCGTTGGGATTTATGCCAGGCGGCTCAAAAAGTCATTGATAAAATGGCGCAAGGCACTTTAGAAAAACAACCGATCACTGAAGAATTGATAAATGCCCATTTATCAACTGCGGGACTACCGGAACCTGATCTCTTTATAAGAACAGGCGGTGAACAACGAGTAAGTAATTTCATGTTATGGCAATTAGCTTATACTGAAATGTACTTTACCTTTACGCTCTGGCCAGATTTTGACCGGAGATCTCTTGAAGAGGCTGTAAAGAGCTTTAAAGGTCGGCAACGACGTTTTGGTCACACAGGTGAGCAAGTTCTTAATAAAACAGTCACTTTATAACTTTACTATATAAGCTTACAAAAATGTTATTAACAAGAATTATAACAGCAACAGTTTTGGCTACGCTGATTGCTCTTGCCGTATTTGAATTGCCAGTTGAATACTTTTCTTTATCTATTGCTTTAATCACTTTATTAGGTGCTTGGGAATGGACGCAATTGGTTAGCATTACAACGTTATATAAAAGGATATTCTTCTTAATAACATTAATATTACCCATGGCCGGCTTACAATTCTGGACTCAAATATTAGAGCTGATTGCTACGCTAACAGATTGGCCTGATGTAAGAGATTATTCAGGTATTTTAGAGTGGTTAGTTATCCCGCCTGTTTTGTTTTGGATAACGGTGATGATCTTAATTAGAAATGTACCTACTCAGGTCTTAAATATACAGTTAAAAGTAGCTAGCAAAGCTTTAATAGGTTGGTTTGTGTTGTTGTCAGCTTGGATGTTCTTAACCCGTTTAAGAGCTTTCTATGGTCCAGAAATGACTATGTTTTTCTTGGTATTAATATGGGGTGCTGATGTAGGTGCTTATTTTACCGGTAAGAAATGGGGCGCTGTTAAATTAGCACCCGAAATTAGCCCGGGTAAAACAGTTGCAGGCGTTCGAGGTGCATTATTATCTGGCGTCTTATTGTCTGTTCTGTTTATTGGCTATTACAGTCTTCGTGATGGTTTTGTATGGACAAGAGTTTTTGATTTCGTATTGCTCTCTGTATTAACAGTGTTGATTTCGGTTTACGGTGATTTATTCGTCAGTGTCGTTAAACGTCAAGTGGGTGCTAAAGACAGTGGTACTTTGTTGCCGGGTCATGGGGGTATTCTGGATAGAATAGATAGCATTCTTGCTGCCATCCCCCTATTTTATGCAGGTATCATTTTAATCGGTCTAGATTCATGAAAGGTTTATGCGTATTAGGTGCAACGGGATCTATTGGCGTTAGCACGTTAGACGTTGCTGCGAGACACAGTCATTTATACAAAGTGATCGCATTAACGGCTAACAATAATATTGATTTGTTATTTGAACAGTGTTTAGTTCATCATCCTGAATATGTTGTCGTTGTAAATGATGTTAATGCAGCGGCTTTCTCAAAAAAATTGATCAACACGCCGATTGCTGATATTAAAGTCTTATCGGGTGCAGCGTCTTTAGAGTTCGTAGCTACACTTGAAAGTGTAGATTCTGTAATGGCTGCGATTGTTGGGGCGGCGGGTCTTTTACCTAGCTTAGCGGCTGCAAAGGCCGGCAAAATAATTTTATTAGCTAATAAAGAATCCTTGGTGATGTCGGGTGATATCTTTATGGATGCGGTTGCCGATTCGGGCGCGCAATTATTGCCTATCGACAGTGAGCATAACGCGATATTTCAGTGTATGCCTGCGGGTTATCAGTCAGGTATGCAGGCTAAGGAAGCGCGACGCATTTTATTGACGGCTTCGGGTGGTCCATTTAGACAAATGCCGGTTGAAGAGTTAGTTAATGTAACACCTGCACAAGCTGTAGCCCATCCAAATTGGGATATGGGTAAAAAAATATCTGTAGATTCGGCAACGATGATGAATAAAGGCTTAGAGATGATAGAAGCCTGTATTTTATTCGCTATGAAGCCTGATCAAATACAAGTGGTTATTCATCCACAAAGTATTATTCATAGTATGGTTGATTATGTGGATGGCACTGTATTAGCGCAAATGGGAAATCCGGATATGCGAGTGCCTATTGCTTATTCTATGGCTTGGCCTGAACGTTTTGAATCAGGGGTTGAGCCTTTGAATATCTTTGATGTGCGTCGTATGGATTTTGAGGAGCCTAATTTAGAGCGTTTTCCTTGTTTACGTCTTGCCTATAAGGCGATTAATTTGGGCGGCATTATTCCTACGGTTTTGAATGCTGCAAATGAAATTGCTGTAGAGGCTTTTTTAAATGAGACCATTCGTTTTACGGATATCCCTCTAGTGATTGAGCGTTGTATGGATAAGTTTTCAGTCACGGCTGCTAATACACTCGAAATAATTCTAGAAGCAGATAGTCATGCGCGGGTAATAGCTCATGAATTGGTCGTTGAGTTAAGCGCATAATGGATTTATTACATACACTGTTTTACTTTATCGTTGTCATTGGGGTATTAGTTTCCTTTCATGAGTTTGGGCATTTTTGGGTTGCTCGAATAGTCGGTGTTAAAGTAATACGGTTTTCTGTTGGTTTTGGTAAGGTCTTGTGGGCTTATCAAAAAGACAGTCAATCAACTGAATATGTCATTTCAGCGATTCCCTTGGGTGGATACGTCAAAATGGTTGATGAGCGAGAAGGTGAGGTCAATGTTGAAGACTTGCCTTATGCTTTTAATCGTCAATCTGTCATCGCTAGGGTAGCTATAGTGGCTGCTGGCCCTGTTTTTAATTTAATACTGGCGGCTGTTTTATTTTGGAGTGTTTTGGTCATTGGTGAGGTGGGTATTAAACCTATTCTTGGTGACGTAAAGCAAGGCACCATTGCTTATAAAGCAGGTTTGGTTGAAGGCGATGAAATTATATCAATTGATGATAAGCTGACCCCCATTTGGTCAGTTTCTTTAAGTAGTATTGTGTCAACGGCCTTAGACGGTAATAAAGAAGCTAAATTAATAGTCAAGCAGACGGATGGTGTTTCTGCTGAAAGATTATTATCGTTTAGTGAGGATGATAGTAAAAGCCCAGAGGCTTTGTATCAAAGTCTTGGTCTTAAGCCTTGGGCTCCAAAACTTAAACCTATTATAGGTAATATTTTACCTGATAGTGCGGCTTTAATGGCTGGGTTACAGAAAGGTGATCTTGTTGTGAGTGCCGACGGTGTATCTGTAAGTGATTGGATGAAATGGGTTGAGATCGTCAAAAAACGTCCAGAAAGGAGTATTCAATTAGTGGTTGAACGAGATGGCGTTCAATTACCAATGAGTATTACGCCAAAAAAAGTTCAATTAGAGCAGGGTGCAGAAGGTAAAATTGGTGCATCTGTTTATGTTCCAGAAGATCTTCAAAAAAGTATGCAGGTGAACTATTCTTTGTCAGTACTTGATGCGATTCCAGATGCCATTAAAACGACTGTTACTTACTCATTATCAACAGTTAAAATGCTGGGTAAAATGTTTTTAGGGGAAACCTCTGTAGAAAATTTAAGCGGGCCTATTAGTATTGCGCAATATGCAGGTCAATCTGCTAGTATTGGGGTCGTTGCCTTTTTAAAGTTTATGGCAGTGGTAAGTGTAAGTTTAGGTGTTTTAAATTTGTTACCCGTCCCTGTTTTAGACGGTGGGCATTTGATGTTTTTTGGAATAGAAGGTTTGTTGGGTAAGCCCGTTCCAGAGAAAATACAATTATTTTTTCAACAAGTGGGTATGACTTTGTTGTTATTGTTAATGGCTGTGGCTATGTTTTTTGATGTTCAACGCCTGTTTCATTAAATATGAGCATTAGCTCCACTGAGCGATCTTTTTTGTAGTTTTAGGCTGTTCGGCAAATCATGAGAAAAGTATGAATAATGTTTTTAAGATAGTATGTTTTTGTGTGCTGGGTGCAGTAGGCGGTATTAAAAGCTTACATGCGGATGAAACTGCAATCAGACAGGCATTGGTTAAGTCTATGCCGAATCTAAAAATAGATTCTATTAATTTATCTGAAATTAAAGGTTTATATGAAGTCACGGTTGGCGTAAATATTTATTACGTCTCTGAAAACGGAAAATACTTATTGCCGGGGCAATTAATCGATTTGGCAACGAGTAAAGATTTGACTAAAGTGAAATTGAATGCGGCTCGTCAATTGGCCATTAGTAAGTTAGGCCAGTCAAAAATGATTGTTTTTAAGCCTAAAATTTCTAAACATATGGTGACTATTTTTACTGATATAGATTGCGGTTATTGCCGTAAGCTGCATTCAGAAATAGATCAATATTTAGCTGAAGGGATCACTATTCAGTATTTGTTTTTCCCGCGGGCTGGGAAGGGATCAGAATCTTATAATAAAGCCGTTTCAGTTTGGTGTTCAGATGATCGTAATGCGGCTTTAACAGCGGCTAAAAAGGACCAAACATTACCTGTTAAGACGTGTGAAAATCCAATAGATGAACATATGCAATTAGTGAATGATTTTAGATTGGATGGCACTCCCACTATCGTATCTGAAAACGGTAATGTTTATCCTGGGTATCTGCCTGCAAAACAATTGTTTCTTACACTAGAGCAAGAAAAAGCCCAAAAATAAATTGAAGTAATTAAATTAAACGTTTTATGCGTCTTTAAATATAGAGGTTGCTTTGTTAATTCTATCATTAATAGCAATCCAGTCATCTGTGTCTGGCGTTTGTTCAATTAAGATGATATCTAGTCCTTTGTTATCTAATTCACGTAAGCATGCGTATAGAATTTGTGCATAACTCTCAGCTTGTTCGGGCATGCATAACATGTGCATGAATCTGTTTTCGGGTGGATTGAATTGATAAGAAAGCAACCCTACACGTTTGTTTTGTACTCTTAAATTATTAAGTACAGCTGTTAATTTATCATGTTCGCATAGAGCGGTTGGGGTAATAGGAGCATAATGCACTGCATTCATGCCCGGCGCTCGATTATTTTGTGATGAATTCTCACTGGTCGTATCAGCTGTCATTATCTCAATCCCTAGAACGCCTTCTATTTCTGCTTTGCTGATGAGACCTGGGCGTAATAGTTTAGGTATGGGCCCCGTTAAATCAACAATAGTCGATTCCACGCCAATTTTGCAGGCCCCGCCATCTAGTATCATATCAACTGAATCCCCAAGTTCATCTTCAACATGTGAAGCTTGAGTTGGGCTAATTCTGCAGTAAATATTTGCCGAAGGTGCGGCAATTCCACCCTCAAATTTGCTCAAGAGAGCTAGTGCAACTGGATGGTCTGGCATGCGAAGTGCTATTGTATTTTGACCGCCTGTGACTTCTAGAGGGACATCTGGTTTTTTATTCAGTATGAATGTTAGAGGGCCGGGCCAAAAAGCGGAGGCTAATGTTTTTGCGCTTTCGGGGATTTTTTGTGCCCAATCTTTAAGTTGTTCAACTCCGCTAATGTGCACTATGAGTGGGTGATTGGCGGGTCTATTCTTAACTTTAAATATTCGACGAATGGCTTCAGGGTTAGAGGCGTCAGCCCCTAGGCCATAAACCGTTTCGGTTGGAAAAGCTACAAGTCGTCCTTGTTGTAATAGTTTAGTCGCATGCTCAATGGCCGCGTTATCAGCAAAAATTGGTTTCATAATGTGGTTTTAACGGTAGTCTTGCGACATTAACAATTGGGTTGATGCCTTACCTTTTAATGTGCAGGTATGAGTGCTCTTAGAGATTGTTTGCATGTATATTGTCAATTAGTCTAGGTATTCTATGGGTGACTTGATCACTAATCAAGTAGAACTGTAGCAAAATTAGAAAACTAACATATTTGATAAGGGTCCTTTATCAGACTTTGCATGACGCATAAAAAAAGGCTTTAGCATTACACATAAGCCTTTTGTTTGTATGGTGGCGATAGGTGGATTTGAACCACCGACCCCGGGGTTATGAATCCCGTGCTCTAACCAACTGAGCTATATCGCCTTAATAATCTGCTTCCATTGAGAGATGGAATTATAATTATGCAACTTATGTTTGTCAAACATTGAACCTAAAATGTACAACATCTCCGTCTTTAACGGTGTAATCTTTTCCCTCTAACCGCCATTTGCCCGCATCCTTTGCTCCTTGTTCACCTTTGTAGGTAATATAGTCTTCATATGAAATAACTTCTGCACGGATAAAGCCTTTTTCAAAATCACTATGAATGACACCTGCCGCTTGAGGAGCTGAGGCACCTACAGGAATTGTCCATGCCCTGACTTCTTTAACGCCTGCAGTAAAATAGGTTGCGAGATTTAGGAGCTCATAGCCTGCTCTTACGACACGATTTAATCCAGGTTCTTCTAGACCCAAGTCATCTAAGAATTCTTTCTTCTCTTCTTCATCAAGCTGAGCTATTTCGGCTTCTATAGCGGCACATATTGGAACGACTGTAGCGCCTTCTTTGGCGGCTAGTGCTCTTACGTTGTCTAAAAGTGGATTGTTATCAAAGCCATCATCTTGCACATTGGCAATGTACATGGTGGGTTTGAGTGTCATTAAGCATAAATCTTTGATTAATGCTTTATCGTCGTCAGAAAGAGGTAATGTGCGAACAGGATCTCCATTTTCTAACTGTTTTAAAACTTGTTCTAATACTGCTTTTTTGGCAAGTTCATCTTTATTGCCAGTACGAGCCACTTTGCTTGTTCTTAATAGCGCTTTCTCAACAGAGGACATGTCTGCAAGGGCCAGTTCAGTGTTAATGACTTCGATATCAGATAATGGATCAACCTTACCTGCAACATGGACAACGTTATCGTCGTGGAAGCAACGGACAACATGTGCAATGGCATCCGTTTCACGAATATTAGCGAGAAATTTATTGCCTAAACCTTCACCTTTTGATGCGCCAGCCACTAAACCAGCGATATCTACAAATTCAATAGTGGTTGGGAGCATGCGTTCGGGTTTTACAATTTCTGCTAATTTATCCATGCGTAGGTCGGGAACGGGTACGACACCTACATTGGGGTCGATAGTACAAAATGGATAATTTTCAGCAGCAATTTTTGCCTTGGTTAAGGCATTAAACAGAGTTGATTTACCAACATTAGGTAAACCTACGATTCCACAATACAGCGCCATAGTAATCTCTTGAGGGGGGGTGAATTACAAAGTTAATGTTTTACGAAAAGAATAATAATTCGCAAAATTGACTAATTATACTGGCTATCTTTAAATTCATATTAAATTAAATTATGTGCTGATGAGTTATAAAGTCATCATCCATAGACGAATCACCTACTATTTTGGTATAGTTACATAGCTAAAAAATTCAGCTCATCCGTTTTTTATTTTTAAAACATCACTCTGGAGATTATCAATGCCAATTAAAGTTGCAATCAATGGTTATGGTCGTATTGGACGTAATATCGTTCGTGCTTTATACGAGTCTGGCCGTACAAACGAAATTCAAATAGTTGCAATTAATGATTTAGGTGATAGCAATACAAATGCTCACCTTACACAATACGATTCAGTGCATGGCAAATTTCCTTTTGAAGTCTCTGTTGACGGTGATTACATCATCATCAATGGTGACAAAATCAGAGTTTTCTCTGAAAGAGATCCATCAAAATTACCTTGGGCAGAATTAGGTATTGAAGTGGTACATGAATGTACTGGTTTCTTTACAAGTAAAGCTAAAGCTTCTGCTCACATTACTGCAGGCGCTAAAAAAGTTATCATTTCAGCTCCAGGTGGAGATGACGTTGACGGTACTATCGTGTTTGGTGTTAACCACGACACTTTAAAGGCTTCTGATACGGTGATTTCAAATGCTTCTTGTACTACTAACTGTTTAGCACCTATTGTTAAACCGTTGAATGATGTTATCGGAATCGAAAGTGGTTTAATGACGACTATCCATTCATATACTAATGACCAAGTGTTAACTGACGTTTATCACAGTGACTTACGTCGTGCACGTTCTGCTACACAATCTATGATTCCTACTAAAACGGGTGCTGCCGCTGCAGTAGGCTTAGTGTTGCCTGAGCTTTCTGGTAAATTAGATGGTTTCGCAATGCGTGTTCCAACTATCAATGTATCTGTTGTTGATTTAACTTTCCAAGCTTCTAGAGATACCACTAAAGCTGAAATTGATGAAATATTAACATCAGCTTCTAAGGGTGCTTTAAAAGGTATTTTAGACATCAACGAAAGACCTTTAGTTTCGGTTGATTTTAATCATAACCCTGCGTCATCAATTTATGAATCGCCTTTAACTAAAGTTTTAGGTGGTCGTTTAGTGAAAGTTCTTTCTTGGTATGACAACGAATGGGGTTTCTCAAATCGTATGTTGGATACTACTATTGCCTTTGTTAACGCAAAATAACGGATTTAATTCATGTTAAGAAGAACCAAAATTTTAGCCACACTCGGCCCTGCAACTGATAAGCCTGGTGTGCTTGAAGGCTTATTTAAGGCAGGTATTGATGTAGTCCGAATGAACTTTTCTCATGGTTCTGCTCAAGATCATATAGACAGAGCTAATCTCATTCGTGAATTGGGTAAAAAAACAGGTAGACGCGTAGGTATTCTTGCTGATTTACAAGGACCGAAAATTCGTATTGCTCGTTTTAAAGATACGAAAGTGTTTTTAGAAGAAGGTCAAGATTTTGCTTTAGATATTAACTTTGATCCATTACTAGGTGATAACACTCAAGTGGGTATTACTTATGAACCTTTGGCTCTTGAAGTTGTGCCTGGAAGTCGTTTGTTATTAGATGACGGGCGTATCGTTCTAGATGTTATTAATGTTGTCGATATGCGCGTAAATTGTACTGTTATAGTCGGTGGTGCATTATCTAATAACAAGGGTATCAATTTATTGGGCGGTGGTCTTTCTGCTGCGGCTTTAACTGACAAAGATAAAGAAGACATCAAAACGGTTGCTTTAATGAACTGTGATTATGTTGCTATATCTTTTCCTCGTTGTGCGGAAGACTTAAATGAAGCACGTCGTTTGTTAGAAGCAGAGGGCTGTTATGCGGGTATCGTTTCGAAAGTAGAGCGTGCTGAAGCGATTGTGCCTGAAGTGATGGATGAAATTATCTTAGCTTCTGATGCTGTTATGGTTGCGCGTGGTGATTTGGGTGTTGAAATTGGCGACGCTAATTTACCCGCTGTTCAGAAGCAATTGATTAAGCGTGCAAGAGAGCTTAATCGGGTGGCTATTACTGCGACACAAATGATGGAATCAATGATTGAAAATCCGATTCCAACGCGTGCAGAAGTATTTGACGTAGCTAATGCGGTTTATGATGGTACTGATGCGATTATGTTGTCAGCAGAAACAGCTTCGGGTAATTATCCGATTAAAGCCGTTGAAGCGATGGTTCGTATCTGTTTAGAGGCAGAAAAACAAGCAGTAGTACGTGAATCAGATCACCGTATCAGTGATCAATTTGAGCGCGTTGATGAAGCGATTGCAATGTCTGCGATGTACTTAGCTAACCATACTAAAATCAAAGGTATCGTGAGCTTAACAGAGTCTGGTTCTACGCCATTATGGATGTCTCGAATTAGTTCAGGTATTCCTATTTTTGCTTTTAGTAGTCAAGAAAAAACCCTAGGTAAAGTGACACTTTATCGAGGTGTATTTCCTGTTTATCATGAATTAGATGGTAATAATGATCACGCTGAGGTTAATCGCAGTGTGGTTGCCAAACTTAGAAAATGGTATAAAGCAGCTGATGGTGATAAATATATTATCACTAAAGGTGATTTAACGGGTGTTGAAGGTGGAACAAATGCGCTTAAAGTCATCGTTCTAGGGCAAGGTTTAACCCCTTAATGAATAAACGATTCTGCACTTAATATTTCTTGAGTGCAGAATCGTTTTATTTGCTCTAATGTTCAATTACTAGGGTAATAATCTTTTAATTACATTCTCTCTAAATGAGCATAAGATATCATTAACCATTTTATGCCTACTTCTATAAAATTAATTTGTATCCTTTCTTGAGCACCAGATCCTTCTAATTGTAAAACAACGCCTTCACCAAATTTTGCATGACACACACGTGAACCTAACTTAAAGGTGGCATGTGTATTGAGTGAGGCGATATTGTTTGATTGTGGAGTCACAACGGGCCGATTTATAGCAGTGCGTACGCGAATTTCTTGAATGAGGTCTGTGGGAATTTCTCTTATAAATCTTGAGGGTCTTGGATAGCTTTCACGTCCATATAACCGTCTAGATTCTGCATAACTGAGATATAAGTGTTGCATGGCTCTTGTCATCCCTACATAACACAGGCGTCGCTCTTCTTCTAAGCGGGCAATATCATCAATAGATTGTTGAGAGGGGAAGAGACCATCTTCCATACCTACTAAAAATACGGTTCTGAATTCTAGGCCTTTTGCTGAATGAATTGTCATTAATTGAACACAGTCCTTATGTTCATCACTTTGGCTTTCACCGGCTTCTAATGAAGCATGCGTTAAGAACATATCGAGTTCATTGATGCCTTCTTCATTGTTAGGGTCAAAATCGAAAAGTTTAGCGGCATTGACTAGCTCTTCTAAGTTTTCAATTTTTTCTTCACCTTTATCCATTTTTTCTTTTTGGTAAAGTTCTATGAGTTTTGATTCTTCAATCACTAACTTTATTTTTTCATACAGATCAAGGCTTTTGGTTTGTACAGAAAGATTTTTTATTAGGTCTAGAAAAGAGATTAATGCGTTCGTTGCACGCGCAGTTAGCTTGCGTTGATTAATTAATAAAATTGCAGATTCCCATAAAGAATGATTTTGATCTCTAGCAATTAAGCGTATTTCATCAATGGCTTTTGCGCCAATGCCACGAGTGGGTGTGTTAATAATACGTTCAAATGATGCATCGTCATCGTTATTATTCATGAGGCGTAAATAAGCTAATGCGTTTTTTATTTCGGCTCTATCAAAGAAACGTAAACCGCCATAGACACGATAGGGAATAGCTGTAGCCATTAGTTTTTCTTCAAACTGTCTTGATTGGGCATTAGAGCGATATAAAATGGCTGTGTCGGATCTTAGTCCCCCCTCTTTTATCCATGTTTTAATGCGTTCAATAACAAAAAAAGCTTCATCTTGCTCATTAAAAGCTGCGTATAAGGAGCAAAGTTCACCATCACCCGCGTCTGTCCAAAGTTCTTTTCCTAAACGCCCCGTGTTATTAGATATTATTTGGTTTGCTGCTTTGAGAATGGTGCCTGTAGAGCGATAATTTTGTTCTAGTTTAACGATCTGATGATTAGGGTAATGTTTCTGAAAGTTGTAAATATTTTCAATTTTGGCCCCTCTCCAACCATAGATTGATTGGTCATCGTCACCCACTACAAATAGATTATCTTTGTTGTTTGTTATTAAGCGTAACCAAGCATATTGAATGGTATTGGTATCTTGAAATTCGTCAACATGCACTTGTTTAAATCGTTGTTGGTAAAATTCTAGTACACCTGAGTTATCTCTCATTAATTCATGTGCGCGTAAAAGAAGTTCTGCAAAATCGACTAAACCAGAGCGTTGACATAGCTCTTCATAGGCACGGTAAACCATTAGCATATGCTTTTGATGAAAGTCTTCCATTTCAAGAATATGTTTAGCTCTAATACCTTCATCTTTTTTAGCATTAATGAACCATTGAACTTCACGTGGTGGCCATTTTGTATCATCTAAGTTAAGTGTATTCAATAAGCGTTTTATAACCCGTAATTGATCACTTGAGTCCATTACTTGAAATCCTTCTGGTAAATTAGCTTCTTTAGCATGTCTTCTTAGTAGACGATGTGCTATACCATGAAAAGTGCCTATCCATAGGTTGTGAGGATTTACATTGAGGAGTTGCTCGATTCTTTGTCTCATTTCTTTAGCTGCTTTATTTGTAAACGTTACAGCTAATATATTATGGGCAGATAAACCTTCAACTTGCATCTGCCAAGCAATACGGTGAACTAATACGCGCGTTTTGCCACTTCCTGCGCCTGCGAGAATCAGCATGGATTTAGATGGAGCTGTTACCGCTAAGCGTTGAGCATCATTTAAAGGTTCAATTATCGAGGTAATATCCATTTTGTATTATCACTTGCACATTCTGTAGAGCTGTGTATATTACTTGCCATTAGATAATGGCTTCAATTATCATTGCTAAGATAAATAATAACTATCACACAGTGGGGGATTAATATGAGTTTTGATTATAAACGTATGACAAAGTTTGAACACAATGTTGGCGAAAATGAAAAAAAATACCGTTTATACGGCGGTGCTGCTTTATTAGCAATTTCAATCTTTACCGCATCAATTGCCTTGTTATTAATAGGTATGGTGCTTGTTGGCACTGGTTTTTCAGGATGGTGTCCAATATACTCAGGTCTTAATAAAAACACTGCAGTAGTTGAAAACACTTCAGCTGAATAACTCTTCTAAAGAGGGCGCAATGATTTCATTATCTTTGCGCCATAACTCTTCAATTCTTAATCCTCTTTTTCAAACTCCCCTTCTAAGACGTTCGTACGAGTTGACGATTCTTCAGTAAATGAGCCGCGTTGTTGAATTAAGCTGTTTTCAATGATGTATTGCGCTATTCTTTTACGCAGTGATGGAATCAAACAAGCAATCCCCAGGATGTCAGTTATAAACCCGGGTGTTAGTAGAAGGAGTCCACCGGCTAAAATAATGGGGCCCTCAATCATTTCATATGCGGGAAGTATGCCTAGTCGCAAATTTTCTTGTAGTTTTTGAAAAGTCGAAAACCCTTGTTCTTTAAGCAACCATGTGCCTATTATCGCAGTAGATGCGACTAAAAATATAGTCGGTATTGCTCCTATGAGGCCGCCAACTTCAAGTAATAAATAAATCTCTAAAAATGGAATAATTAAAATTATTATGAGTATGGTTTGTAAGGGTTTCATAGCACTAATTGTAATTTATTTGTCAGTATGACTTTGGGTTATATTGATTGGATTGTATCAACATACAGATAATTTTTTTAATTTTTTAGAGGGGCAATGATTTTATGAATTGTGAAGTACATAGATGAGTAGTCATTATCAAATAGTGATTTGTTCTTGTCCGGATAAAGAAGTCTCGGAAAAATTAGCACAGATTTTGGTGGCTAAACAATTGGCTGCGTGTGTTAATATTTTGCCAAATATTACCTCGGTTTATCGATGGCAAGATCAAGTTGAGACAGCACAGGAATATTTACTGTTAATTAAATCAATGTCGTCTCAGTATAATTTGATTGAGTTACTGATTAAAGAAAATCATCCCTATAAACTTCCTGAAATCATAGCTATCTCAATTGATAACGGATCTTTTGAATACCTTAATTGGATTGCCTCATGTCATATTTGAAAATTATATTTTTGTTATTTATTCTTTCATTTGGATTAGTAAATAACGCACTTGCAGATAATGCCCCTTTGCCAGTCGATGAGGCTTTTAAGCTTAAGGTGAAAGCTGTCAGTTCGGATCAGCTTGATTTTCAGTGGGAAATTGCACCGGGTTATTACCTTTATCAAGAACATATTAAAATTAGTTCAAAAGTTGATGCTGTCGCTATTGCTCCTTTAGTTTTCCCTGTAGGAGAAAAAAAACACGACGAAAATTTTGGTGACGTCATTGTGTTTCGACATGACTTAACTTTGCCTGCTTCATTAGTTTTATCCTCTCCAATCTCATCAGTTAAAGTTTTAGTTCAATACAGAGGGTGCGCGGATAAAGGTATATGTTATCCCCCTCAGAAAAAGATAATTGATCTTGATTTACCCGCTTCAACAGCTACAAATCATAAGGGAGTTTTATTAGAAGAATCAATTAGTGGGTTTGATAAATTAAAGGGTAATCAAGATGATTTATTATCACCTGAATCTGCTTTCAAATTTTTTGCAGAAATAAAAAATCCAAATACATTGCATGTTAATTGGGCAATAGCAAAAGGTTATTATCTTTATCGAGAAAAAATTTTATTAGAGATTACCAATATAGAAGGCGTGAAGATAGGAGAATATTCAATTCCTCATGGTGCAGTTAAGGAAGATGAGGCCTTTGGTAAAGTTGAAATTTTTCATGATGAATTGGCATTTGATTTGCCTATTAATCGGGTAAACAGTCAAGAGCAAAAAATAACTCTGGTAGCTAAATTTCAAGGTTGTGCTGAGCGGGGAGTTTGTTATCCTCCTATGACTAAAGTGATTGATTTGTTATTGCCACCATTAATGGCTTCTGAGGCTGTAACTAAAGACTCTTCTGAACAGTTATCTTTCTCAGAGCAAGATCAAATTGCAAACTCTTTGAAGAATGATGGATTTGGGATGACGTTAATCTCGTTTTTGGGATTCGGCGTTCTTATTTCATTTACACCCTGTATTTTTCCAATGATTCCCATCCTGTCAGGAATCATAGTTGGTCACGGTCATAAAATTACTACCATGAGAGGTTTTTTATTATCTTTAAGTTATGTAATTGCCTCTGCGTTAACTTATACAGTATTTGGCGTGCTTGCTGCATTATTTGGTGGAAATTTGCAAACGACTTTTCAACAGCCTTGGATCGTTTTTATATTTAGCAGTGTATTCGTATTATTATCATTTTCAATGTTCGGTTTTTATGATTTAGAGTTACCTAATTCAATAAAAACTAAATTGAGTAATTCAAGTTTTAAGCACCAAGATGGTTCATTGTTAGGGGCCGCAATTATGGGTGTTTTTTCCACGTTAATTGTGGGGCCTTGTGTTGCTGCGCCATTAGCGGGAGCGCTAATTTTTATCGGTCAAACAGGTGATGCTTTGTTAGGTGGGAGCGCTCTTTTTGCAATGGGATTAGGGATGGGATTTCCCTTGTTGCTATTGGGTGCTTCTGCAGGCAAGTTGTTGCCCAAAGCCGGCGCTTGGTTAAACGCAACAAAAGCAATATTTGGTGTGCTTATGTTGGCTGTAGCTGTTTGGATGTTAGGTCGAATTTTGCCTAGCGCAGTGATAACAATTTTATGGGCAATGTTATTAATATTACCTTCTGTATATTTAAGTGCATTGGATCCTTTGCCAATAGGGATTTCTGGGTGGGCTAAATTAGCGAAAGGATTAGGGTTGGTTATGTTTACCTATGGAGTCATATTGCTGATAGGGGTAAGTTTAGGTAATACCAATCCTTTACAGCCACTTAAAGGATTGGTTGTGGGTAACTCGCAAGCAGTCGAAGAAGAGGGGCTCGTTTTTGAACGGGTCAAAAGTCTAGGTGATTTAGAAGAAAAGATTAAGCAAGCTAATTTAAATCATCAGCCGGTCATGTTAGATTTTTATGCGGATTGGTGTGTTTCATGTAAAGAGATGGAATTCTATACATTTACTGACGCTAAGGTAAAGGCAGCATTAAAAGGTTATATGCTTTTACAGGCGGATGTTACAAAAGATTCTGATGATGACAAGTTGTTATTGAATAAATTTAATTTAATAGGCCCGCCTGCAATATTGTTTTTTGATGGTGGTATAGAGGATCAAAAATATAATCGTGTTATTGGGTATCAAGAGCCAAAACTATTTATTGAGAATTTAAAGGCTTTGAAGTGACAAAAAATGTTTTGTTAACGATATTTGTAGCCACACTTGCGGCTGGATTAGGCGGTTACATTAAGTTTATGAATCCTGATGTACAGATTAATCATGATAAGAAAGAGAATCTAAATGATTTTGTACTCATGGATTTATTGAGTAATCCTCATTCGGTTAATGAATGGCAAGGTAAAATTAGGATTATTAACTTTTGGGCTACTTGGTGTCCTCCATGTCTTGAAGAGATTCCTAGTTTTATTGAATTACAAGAGCAGTACGCCGAAAAAAACATACAGTTTATCGGTGTTGCAATTGATAATAAAGAATCTGTCACGCAGTATCTCACGTCAAAAGCTATAAATTATCCGGTGCTACTCGCAGAAAATGAGGGGTTGAATTTAGCTAAAGAGTTGGGTAATACAATGAATGTTGTTCCCTATACAGTAATAGTGAATCAGCAAGGTTATGTTATTAAGCGTCATCAAGGTCAGATAAGTAAAGAAAAGTTACGAGAAATTATTGCATCACTAATTCAATAAATAACTGGCTTGATAAATTATTGTTAATCCGTAAGGGTTTAGAGCAATGTAATGATGTGGGAGCAGATCCCTCATCATTACATTGAACCGAGTTTATAATGCTTTATATAGCTTTAGAGCTTTTTCTAATTCATCCGTAGATTTTGTCACGTCCCCGAATTTAGCCTGAATTTGTCCTTGAATAACAAAGTCATTAGCTTGTTTGATTTTAGTGTCAGCGCCAGTGATTTTTACAGAAGATAAACGAGCCGATTTTAAAAGTAATTGAGCTGCAGAGAAGTCGCTTTTTGAGACTTGTACAAGAGCTTCTTCAACATATTTAATTGTCTCAGAAATACTATTAGCAGAAGGATTGTTAAATTCTTCAGCATTGGCTGATGTGAAATTAAGTCCAAATAAAGTTGTAAAGCTTAGAATCAAGGCGATTTTTTGAATAATATTCATAATGTAAAAAATAATAAGTGAGGGATATTCGGTAAATTCTGCCGAATCAAGAGTTGAAAAATTAACTATTTTCAATCGCTATCATAATTGATTCAGGATAGATTGATATGACAGTTTCAATACAATCTTAAAGTTGATAGTTGCTCAATGGTTTAAATAGTATTCTAAGGGTTTATTAATTAGGGTTATTTGCTCAATATAACGAGCTGAAAATAATATATAATACTGCGTTTTATTTTTAATCTTTTTTATCAAAAAAATATCATTATGACTAAAAAGAAAAGCACATCGTTGTTTGAGGATTCTCTTACTGAGATAGAGCAGTTGGTGGTTCAGTTAGAGCAAGGTGAGATTTCTTTGGAAGATTCTTTAAAGTCATTTGAGCGAGGAGTTAATTTAACTCGGGTTTGTCAAAAGGCATTGCAAGCTGCTGAACAGAAGGTACAAATTTTGATAGAAAAAAACGGCACACAAAACCTGGAGTCATTTACTGATGAGTAATGCTTTAAAAGAATATCTTAGTCTTAGTCAAGCTCGTGTTGAAAAAGCTTTAGAAGATCGTCTACCTAGTGAAGCAGTGTTACCACAAAAACTGCATAGTGCTATGCGGTATAGTGTACTGAATGGCGGCAAACGTATGCGTCCAATGTTGACTTATTGTACAGGTAAGGCTCTTGGTATACCCTTAAGTACGTTGGATGGTCCTGCATGCGCAGTTGAGTTTATTCATGTTTATTCTTTGATTCATGATGATCTTCCTGCCATGGATGACGATGACTTAAGACGTGGCAAGCCAACATGTCATGTTGCTTTTGATGAGGCCACTGCAATTTTAGCCGGTGATGCTCTTCAAGCACTCGCTTTTGAAATATTAGCTAAAGATCCGACTATTAATGCAACAGCTGAAGGTCGATTGAAAATGATAATGGCTTTGACAAAAGCAAGTGGATCGCAAGGTATGGTAGGGGGGCAAGCTATAGATTTACAATCTGTCGGCACACAGTTGAATCTTCCTGAATTAGAAAATATGCATATCCATAAGACGGGTGCTTTAATACGCGCAAGTGTTAATTTAGCGACCTTAGCTAAGGCGAATGTTGAAGAGGAAGTGGCAGTGAAGTTGGATCATTACGCTAAATGTATTGGATTATCGTTCCAAGTTAAAGACGATATTCTTGATGAGGAAAGTGATACAGCCACCTTAGGTAAAACGCAAGGTAAAGATAAAGATAATAATAAGCCAACATATCCTGCATTATTAGGGCTGGCGGGTGCTAAGCAGAAGGCTCAAGAATTACATGAAAAGGCGATAGATAGTCTGAGCGGTTTCGGAGAAGAAGCTGACTTATTAAGAGACTTGTCACTTTATATAATACAACGCTCGCACTAATAACCAACTTGATTACTAAGCATTTAAGCTGGATAATAAACAGCTAAATATTAGTGCAGCCTATAAAGTGTTTATTAGCTGATTTTTACTTGATTTTGAAGGGAAATAGGCCTTCAGAATCTTATATACCGAATTATGAATTACCAAATACATGAATAAATCAGCTAACTATCCTTTATTAGCAAATATCAACACGCCTGCCGATATACGAAAGCTGACTAAAGAGCAGCTTAAGCCCTTAGCGGAAGAGTTGCGAGATTATTTAACCCATACAGTGAGTATCTCTGGAGGTCATTTTTCAGCCGGCTTAGGTACAGTAGAGCTCACA
>CAIXAE010000006.1 GCA_903917345.1 uncultured Methylococcaceae bacterium
AGGGGGTATCTCTACGCTATTTGTTTGGCAAAAAAATATCCTGCACTTCTCTGAATTTTTCTCATTGACTATTCCTTGTCTGATTAACTTTTTGGTGCCTGCGTGCATTATGCATTTTTCTGTACCGCAACAAACTCCCGCCGTTTCTCAAAGTGTTATTGCTTTAAAACGTGGCAGTAAGCGGATATTATTCTTATTTGCTTTAACCCTCGTTATCACAGTTTCATCAAACATTTTATTAGAGCTTCCCCCTGCGGCCGGCATGATGGCTGGGTTAGCGCTGTTGCAGATGTTTAATTTCTATTTAACGTACACAGAGAAACCAGGCTGTAAAGACACGGAAAAAAGCTTTGATATTTATAGAAGTGTTGCTGATGTCGATTGGGATACTTTGTTATTCTTTTATGGCGCGATGATGATTATTGGTGCTGTAGGTTTCGTCGGGTATTTGGATGCCGTTGCCATTTATTTATTCGGTGAGACGAATGTGACTATAGCCAATATCATGATTGGTTTATCATCGGCATTTGTTGATAATGGCACCTTAATGTTCGCGGTATTAAGCATGCACCCTGCTATTGCTAAAGTGCAATGGCTGTTATTAACATTAACCTTAGGCGTGGGTGGTAGTTTATTAGCTATCGGTTCTGCACCGGGTGTGGGTTTGTTAGGCTTGGTAAAAGAAGGCTATAGTTTTGGTTACCATTTAAAGTATATGCCCGCTATATTATTGGGTTTCTTTTTAAGTATTGGGGCATTGGTTTTATTAAATCCAGGCAGCTTTTAAGTTAAAATACACACTCAAATTACAAAATTAAAATAATTATAATAATGAGGAGTGTGTATGTCAGGTCATAAATTAACGCTTGCTTCGGTATGGCGATACCCCGTTAAATCAATGATGGGTGAAGAGTTAAATGCAGCAGAGGTCTCTGATAAAGGGATCGTAGGTGATAGAGCTTATGCTTTAGTAGATATTGAAAGCAATAAAGTAGTCAGTGCTAAAAATCCTAAAAAATGGCCAGAAATGTTTTATTTCTACGCCCGATATAATCAAACGCCTGCCGCTCATAAAGCATTACCGAGCGTCGCTATTACTTTACCTAACGGTGATACGTTAAACAGTGACCAAGCGGATGCTGATCAATTATTATCAACGGCCTTTACAAGACCTGTTAAATTAACGACTCAAGCGCCTGCAAAAGCCACGCTAGAACAATATTGGCCTGAGTATGAAGGTGAAAATACTGAAATCAGTGAAGAGGCGATCTCGGGTGATGCACATGAAGGCAGCTTTTTTGACTACGCCACTTTACACATCTTAACGACGGCGACTGTTTTAGAGTTACAAAAATTGTATCCCGAGGGCAGAATTGAACCACGTCGTTTCCGTCCTAATTTAATTATTGCAACACCCCCAGAGCAAACTGGTTTTGTGGAAAATGATTGGGTGGGTAAAACCTTAACGATAGGTACTGTTAAATTATTAGTCACCGATCCTTGCCCGCGTTGTGTGATGCCTTCTTTGGCGCAAGGTGATTTAGCAAAAGACGCTAAAATCTTAAAAACGATTGCTCAAAATACGGTACATGTGCCATTTGCGGATAAAGCATTACCCTCAGCCGGTATTTACGCGAAGGTGATTCAACCCGGTGTTATTAAGCGCAATGATGTTGTGATAGTCGAATAACTTTATTATTCGTTAGTCTGTTTTACGTTTTACGGTAGTTCCCTCTTTATAAATCTCCAAGCTTATTGATATTGATAGGCTTGGGGATTATCCTCTCAGAAGTCATGCTAGCCTTTTAATTAATACAACCTCCATAGGTGTAACAATGAGTGATGAACACCGTATATCGCTAGCAGAATTAGAACAACGTTTAAGCTGTTCTAGCTTAGGATTAACCAAAGCTGAAGCCGGCGCTAGACAAGCTCAATACGGCCGTAATAGCTTACAAGTTCGTAAAGATACCCCCGAAATAATCAAATTTCTCCGCCAATTTACTAATCTATTCGCTGTGTTATTAATGGCAGGTTCTGGATTAGCCTTTCTTGCAGACCATTTACAACCCGGACAAGGCAATGAGTACATTGCTATCGCATTATTAGGGGTCGTGTTTTTAAATGCGGTGTTTACCTATACCCAAGAATATGAAAGCGAACGCATCATGGAAAGCTTTCGGAATATGCTGCCCACTAAAATTACGGTCTTAAGATCAGGGGCCATTAGTCAAATAGAAGCTAAATATTTAGTGCCCGGCGATATCATGTTGCTTGAAGAAGGTGATCGCATTCCTGCAGATGGGCGCTTGATAGAAGTGAATCAGTTAAAAGTTGATCATTCACCCTTAACCGGAGAAAGTGAACCTCAGTTGCGCTTATTGGAATGTACTCATAGCGCTTTACTTGAGAGTCGCAATATGGTGTTTTCCGGTACGTTAGTACAGAGCGGTAATGGCAAAGCCTTAGTTTATGCGACAGGTATGCACACTCAAATCGGTCGTATTGTGCAACTGACCAAAGAAATTGATCATGCTGAAACCGCTATTCGTAAAGAGCTAAAGCATTTTACTCAGATCATTTCAATTATTGCAATGAGTCTAGGCGTGTTGTTTTTTGTGGTGAGTATGCTGCTGGGTAAGCCTTTAATCTCCAGTTTGATATTTGCGATTGGTATTATTGTCGCTAATGTCCCAGAGGGATTATTACCAACGGTGACGCTCGCTTTATCAATGGCATCGCAGCGTATGGCAAAAAATAAAGCGCTGATTCGTAATTTAGAAGCTGTAGAAACCTTAGGGTCTACTACCGTTATCTGTACTGATAAAACAGGTACCATCACCCAAAACAGCATGAAGGTGACTAGCCTAGTGTTGGCGTATAAGGAGTGGTCCGCATATCAAAAAGGTTTGAGTGAGGCACCGGGTATAGAACAAGCGTTAGCCTGTATGGTGCTTTGTAATAATGCCCGTTTAACGGACAAGCATTATTTGGGCGATCCGACTGAGGGGGCTTTATTACTATTTGCAAAACAACATCAATCGATCCCTGATTTGTTAATGCACTGGCCTCGCTATCACGAAAGTCCCTTTGACTCAGCCAGTAAACGGATGATTACCTGCCATACGGATACAGCGGGCCAATCACTGCAGTATATGAAGGGTGCACCTGAGGTCGTGTTTACTAAGTGCAGTCATTATCTCCAGCAAGGACAGTGTGTCCCGGTTGATGAGGCTTTTAAAGGGCATATCACTGAGATTTATGAACGCTTAGCCGCCCGGGGTGAGCGTGTCTTAGCCTTGGCCTATAAAACTGAAAGTGGTAGTTCTTTAATTGAAGAAAACTTTGTTTATATTGGCTTAGTAGGGATGCTGGATCCACCGCGTCCTGAGATATCTGCAGCGATTGATAAATGTCGTTCTGCAGGTATTCGAATATTTATGATTACCGGCGATTATCATGTCACCGCAGAGTCTATTGCTCGACAAGTCGGCTTGTATACCGGTAAAGGCCAAGTCATATTAGGTTCTGAGTTAGCGCAAATGACAGAGGCGGAGTTTTCGATAGTATTAGATCAACATGAATTGGTGTTTGCCAGAACCTCTGCTTTACAAAAGCTTCAGATTGTTAAAGCCCTGCAAAAGAAAGGTGAGGTGGTGACGGTCACGGGTGACGGTGTTAACGATGCACCTGCCTTAAAAAATGCCGATATGGGGGTGGCAATGGGTTTATCAGGCACCGAGGTTGCAAAAGAGGCGGCTAATATTGTGTTAATGGATGATAACTTTGCCACCATTGTTAAAGCCATTGAAGAGGGCCGGACGATATACGCCAATATTAAGAAGTTTATAGCCTATATTTTGAGTCATACCGTACCTGAGATGTTACCGTTCATTGCTTTTATAGCCTTAGGCGCACCTTTAGCTTTAACTGTTTTATTAATCTTAAGCATTGATTTAGGCACTGATATGTTGCCCGCTTTAGGCTTAGGAAAAGAACCACCCGATTCAGATGTAATGAGTTTACCGCCTCGTAAACGCTCAGAAAGATTGCTGACTAAAAGTGTTTTAATCAGAAGCTACGGCGTCGTCGGTTTATTAGAAGCGGCCGCCGGCTTTTTCGCTTTCTTTGTAGTCTTGTATCAAGGCGGATGGCATTGGGGAGTTGTATTGCCAGAATCTACAATTCTTTATAAAACAGCCGTCACCGCCTTTTTTGCCGCAGTCATCCTATGCCAAGTGGTTAATGTCTTAATTTGCAGTGTGCATACCCGCAGCGTATTTACGAAGCGATTATTTGCCAATCCGTTAATCTGGTTGGGTATTGCGCTTGAGTTAAGTTTGGTGGCAGCCCTTTCTTATGTGCCGGCTTTACAACTGATCTTTGGCACAGCCCCTTTAAGTGGGGTAGAGAGTTTATTAGGTTTACCCTTTGCTTTATTACTGCTCATTGCAGATGAAATAAGACGCGCGTTATTGCGACGAGAAATGCGATTGGCAGTGCACGAAAAACGCATATAAAATGCTTTAAAATTACGCTTAACATCAGAGGAGAGTGCAGATGAGCTGGAGAGAAATTAAGCATGATGACGTTTATACAGATGACGAAGTTAATGCGCGTTTAGTCGATGAATTGGCGCATTGGTATTTAGAAAACGGTTGGATTCGCCGTAAATATAAAACAGCCGGCTGGAAAGGGACTTTAATGGTGGTTAATACGGTGGGGCATTTAGCCGAGGCGGCCTTTCATCATCCTGATTTGACGGTTTCGTATGCCTTTGTGATTGTTAAATTAAAGAATCATGCGGCGAAAGGTATTACTAATAAAGATTTTGAGTTGGCTAAAAAGATAGAAGAAGTTGTGATGTGGCAGCCGGGTGTACAAGCCGGAAGTGCCTTAGAAGGTACCCCCGATGATGCACGCTTTAAATACCTTAAATATGACTGAAGATGAGTTTTATTATTTAATCAAATAGTCATAATGATGCTGTATGGTTTCCTTAATTTTTGTAATGTATTAATCAAGCCTGCTTATCAAAATGACAATGACTACAAACGCTAATAATGATCCGTACATTGATATCTTAAAAGAGATATTGGTTGATGTAACAGAGTTACGTCAGCAGATAGACGCCAATGCCTTACAGCGTTTACAAATATATCATGATAATTTTCCTGATGGGCTCTATACGGAAAGCGCCTTAAATCTATGTCATTATCTAGCCATGCGTCAGTATGATCTTCGTCATTTGCAAGATCGTTTAGCGCAATCCGCTTTAACCTCCTTAGGTCGGGCTGAGGCCTCGGTGCTATCGACTTTCGATATTCTGATTGATATTCTTCAACGGTCGACTGATGATGCCTATTTACCTAGTCAGAAAAACAGTGATGCTCACAGTTTTAATCGGGGTCAATTATTACTAAAGCAACATACGAAAGATTTGTTTGGGTCTAGTCAGGGTCAAGGTAAAGCTCATGTAATGGTAACTTTGTCTACTGAAGCCGCTTGGGATTATGAATTAATAAAAGCTTTATTTGAAAAAGGTATGACGTGTGCACGCATAAACTGTGCACATGACAATATTGAAGTCTGGGCAAGTATGATTAATAACATACGACTTGCTGAACAAGAGATTGGACAAGCGTGCCGTGTATTGATGGATTTGGCCGGTCATAAAATTCGTACGGGTGACATTATGCCTGGGCCTGCCGTTCATCATATCCGTGTAAAAAAAGATAGCACTGGCAAAGTAATATCACCCGCCTATTTAATTTTAACGACTGATAGCCAAAGTGCCCCTGCCGATAATGCTTTATTTAGAGTGAGTGTTCCAAAAGAAGTGACTCAGTATTTTATGCCAGGTCAATTATTGGGTTTTGTTGATAATCAAAAAAAATCGCGAGCATTAAAAGTTGAAAAGAGATTGTCTGACCATGATTGGTTAGTCAGCTCAGATAAGAGTGCTTATTTAGTCTCAAGCTCTAATTTAAGCATTATAAAAAAACATAAAAACAAGAAACACTCTGTAGAAGCCAATTTTCAGTTGGGTGAATTTATAGGCGAACCCCTAGAGATTAGGCTCTTTAAAGACCAATTATTACTGCTTACAACAGAAGACGTATTAGGTAAGCCGGCTATTTATAAGGGTGAAGCCTTGATAAGTCCCGCTCAAATAGGCTGTACATTATCATCCGCTATTGGGCAGTTAAAAGTGGGGCAACTAGTTTGGATTGATGATGGAAAGTTAGGTGCGATAGTTCAACAAATATCAGAGCAAGGTGCGTTATTGCAAGTGACTGTGGCAAAGCCCAGTGGGGTTAGAATACAAAGTGATAAAGGTATAAATTTTCCAGAAGCTACCTTGGAGCTGTCGCCGCTAACAGATAAAGATTTATCTGATTTAGATTTTGTGTGTGCCCATGCTGATCTTGTGGGATTTTCTTTTGTTGAAAACTTAGCGGGTATGGATTATCTGATGAAAGAGTTGGCAAAACGTAATTCATCTAGGTTGCCTATTATCGCTAAAATTGAGACAAACCTAGCGGTTAAGAATTTACCCGAAATTATTTTAGGCACAATAGGGCGACACCATCTAGGTATTATGATCGCGCGGGGTGATTTAGCTGTAGAGTTGGGTAGTGCACGGTTGGCAGAAATCCAAGAGGAGTTGCTCTGGTTATGTGAAGCAGCGCATGTCCCTGTCATTTGGGCGACGCAGGTGCTCGAATCAATCGCTAAGAAAGGGACGCGTTCAAGACCTGAATTTACGGATGCGGCGATGGCAGTTAGAGCCGAATGTGTAATGCTTAATAAAGGTCCCTATATTGTTGACGCAATCGATGCGCTAGTGAATGTGATGTTACGGATGCATGAGCATCAAAGGAAGAAGTTCTCTCGTTTACGTGCTTTGCATTGGTAAGGTCTTTTTCTCCCTCATTGGACTTAGGCTTGTCGTATAATTCGGTCTTTTATTATAAAAGACTTGGCTGTGTTAATTTCCGAAAAACAAAAACAAATACTAGCGTTACTGTCTGATGGGGAGTTTCATTCGGGAACGGAATTAGCTGAACTGTTGGGCGTAAGTCGTTCGGCTATTTGTAAGCAATTAAATGGCTTGTCTGTGTTAGGTCTTCATCATTCGGCTGTGAGTGGTAAAGGCTATCGTTTAGAAAGAGCTCTGGAGCTACTAGAGCTGTCCAAAATATTAGCGTCAGTATCTGAAGTTAATCAGTCTATTCTTTCTACATTAGAAGTACATGATACGTTACCTTCAACGAATAGTTATTTAGCCGAACTTGCCCAAAATAATGCAACTTCAGGTTTTGCGTGTTTTGCAGAACATCAAACAGCGGGTAAGGGCAGACGAGGCAGGCAATGGATTTCGCCTTATGGCTGCAATTTATATTTGTCAGTGTTATGGCGATTTCAACAAGGTGGTATTGCCAGTACTTCTGGTTTAAGTTTAGCAATCGGTGTCGCCGTTATTCGAGTCTTAAAGTCACATGGTTTTACTGATGTTGGCTTAAAGTGGCCCAATGATATTTATTGTCAGGGAAAGAAATTAGGCGGTATTTTAATTGAGGTGTCAGGTGAGTCAGATGGTCCGTGTTCGGTCGTGATTGGTTTGGGATTAAATTTGTTTTTAAGTGAGTCACAAGGCCAAGAGATTACCCAAGATTGGACAGATTTAACGAAGTTAACGAGTAAACCCATTTCCAGAAATAAGTTGGCTGCTGCTGTTTTAAATGAATTATTAACGATCCTTAAGTGTTATGAGCAAGTGGGTATTGCACCGTATGTAGCAGAGTGGCGCAGTTATGATTGCTTAAAAGGGTTGTCGGCTGTTCTATATGTGGGGCAACAAACTATCGAAGGCGTGGTGGAAGGCATTAATGATCAAGGCTTATTACTGCTAAAAAAACAGGATGGGAGTGTGCAAGCCTATGCTTCAGGTGAAGTGAGTTTTAGTGCGTCAGGCTTATGAAATTACTCATCGATAGCGGGAATAGTCGTCTTAAATGGGCGCTATTAGATAAACAAAATACGTTAAATACAGCCTCCATAGCTAATAGAGATGTTACCCATGCACAATTATCAGAGGCATGGTCAATGCTCAACCCGCCTGAACAGGTATTTATAGCCAGTGTGTCAACACATGCCTCAGAGGTTTTAGTAACCGAGGTTATCAATGAACTCTGGCCTAATGTGCAGATGGCCGTGGTTAAATCACAAGTACAGGCTTATGGGGTCACTAACGCGTACGAACAGGCCGATAAGTTAGGTGTGGATCGTTGGTTGGCATTAATAGCAGCACATCATTATTACCCAGGTGCAAGTTGTATTGTCGATTGTGGAACAGCGATTACGGTGGATGTACTTGCTGCAGATGGCACACATCAAGGTGGCTTAATTACCCCGGGTTTGGCAATGATGAAAAAATCTTTGGCGAGGGAAACGGCTAATTTATCGTATGAGCAATCCGCTTACCCAGAAGGTTTGGCCAATGCGACAGAGGCTGGTATTTATAATGGTACTTTGTATGCGGCTGTTGGTTTAATTGAACGAGTGATTAAACAACAAGTAATCGGCACACAGCTTATTCTGACGGGAGGGGATGCAGAGACTATTGTCGTGTATTTAAAGTCCCCCGCCATTATTGATCCTGATTTAGTATTTAAAGGTTTAGTCATCATGGCAGAGCGCTAATACCGCTTTTGTCTTAAAGAATAATCTATGCTTAATGGGTATAATGTCTTTCTTTTTAGACAGTTAGCACGCACAATTATTGTCATTTATTGAAGGAGAATCAATTTGTATTTTAAAGGGTTGTTGAAGCCACTGCTTTGGATAGGGCTAGTGATTTTGGGTGTGTTAGCGTTATTGGCTTTATTTATTCGTTATGAGGGTTTTCAGTATTGGGCGGCCTATACGGATAAAGGTTTCGCTCATCCATTACCTTTAGAAACAGCGTATCCCATTACTGAGGCAAATCGTCAAACTACATGTAGCAGTGGAGATTTTAAAGTACTGACCTTTAATGTTGAATACGGTTCTGATCTGATTGAGGCTTCGGCCGCTCGATTTAATAAAGGGAGTACAGGTGGTGCGTTACCGTGGTCAGTGCGAGCGCCAGAAATACGTGAGCGTATTAATGGCTACGCGCCGGATTTAATTGGTTTTCAGGAAACGCATACCGATAAAGATATTGCGACTATTTTGTCAGTGGTCGACTATAGCGTGCTCAGTTATCACATGGGTGGTTTTGAGTACGGTGATGCGGCTCTGGCTTATAAAGCGGCACGATTTGAAGTATTAGATAAAGGTCAGTTATGGTTAGGCCCTAACCCCGATTTACCGATGAGTTACGGATTTAAACCTTTAGCAATGATTCGTTATGTTAATTGGGCCGTCTTAAAAGAAAAATCGTCAGGCTTTACGTTTATGTTTATTAATACGCATTTTGATAATGCGAGTGGTAATAAAGACCCCAGTGCCATTTTGTTTTATGAACGTATTACCCAATTAGCTAAAGGTTTGCCGATGATAGTTACGGGGGATTTTAATACGACGGGTGATAGCGAGCGGTATCGACGCATTATTGGAGCAGATAAGCCTGTGCAATTATTGCAAAATACGTATGTATTGGCCGGCCAACCTAAAGTCGCCCCAGCGTTAAATCCTGATAAACGTATTGATCATATTTTTGCCGGTGGTCCTTGTCACGCTAAAGCAGATCATTGGATTATTGATCCTCAGCCGCTTAAGAAGGGTGAACGTATGTCAGATCATTTACCTATTTTAGCGGATGTTCAATTTACACCTTAAGCGAACTTTTGTTTATCTCGGCTTAACCAATAGGTTGTAGCCAGTTGATAGGCTTCTTCTTGGGTATGGGCTTTGCCTAGTAATTTAAGGGCAATAGCGGCCGTACCCAAGATAGATTGTTCAGCATATTCATCCTGATGCTGGCCTTGCCAAATTAAGCCCAATTGTTTTGGATCCATTTCTTCATCTTTAACATGGCGGCGTTTAAAAATGGCTGGCCAGTTTTCATCGGATAATTCACCGTTATGGACACTTTGTACTAAGCAATCAATGTCTGGGTTGCGTTCAGTTTCGCCACCTTCACCTTTTAAAACAGCCGCGTGAGGTTGCTGTAATAGAGCAGCCGCTTCTTGGTGTACAGGTCGATAGCCCGGGTGAAAAATGCCTTGTATACTGTGTGCTGCATTAAAAGGATTTATTAAGCGGACGAGTGTGTGCACGGGTGAACGTAAACCTAATAAGGGTCTAAGTTCGATAATCTCGTGTAATTTGGGACAAAAGTGTTCCAATGATAAATAACTAAAATGATGGTCTTTAAGTTGTTGTTTGGCTTCTGTGACAGAATGAGCCGCGCTAATGCTCAGATATTTAAGCATATCTTGCGTGTAAAGTCGGCCGGCTGTATGGCCACCCGCACCGTGCATAAAAACATTAATGCCTTTATCGGCTAATAATAAAGCCGACAATAAAAACCACGGTAAATGTCGACGTTTACCCGCATAAGACGACCAATCTAAATCAACTAAGGTATGATCTGCACTCAGCTTGGCTGATTCTCTTGCCGCTAAGACAAAGCCGGCTAATTCTTCCGGGGATTCTTCTTTAACACGCATTAACATCAAAAATGCGCCTAACTGTACAGGTTGAACTTCATCGGCTAATATCAAGCGCATGGCTTCATAGGCTTCTGCTTGCGTCAGTGGGCGCGAGCCTTTTTTTCCTTTACCAATAATACGAATGTATTGCGCAAACACATGTTCAGGGATTGGCGTTTGCTCGTGATGGGTTAATTTCATGCCGAATATCGCAAATAGTGATCAATCAAGAGTGCTGCAAAGAGGAGAGTGATATACACAATGGAATAGACGAAGGTCTTCATCGCTGTTTTATTATCTTTTTTACGCATCATTTGCACGGCGTAATAGATAAAAATCGTATCTAATATCACGGCTGAACCTAAATACAATAGGCCACTCATTTGAGTTAAATAGGGCAGTAAAGTAACGATCAATAATAAAATCGTATACAACAATATTTGTAGGCGGGTAAAAGCGGGGCCATGTGTTACAGGCAACATTGGGATGTTGACCTTAGCGTACTCCTCACGTCTTGCAATGGCTAAGGCCCAAAAATGGGGGGGCGTCCACACATAAATAATTAAGGCTAACAGTAAAGCATGGGGATGAACTTCCCCGGTCATTGCGCACCAACCGAGTAGAGGGGGGGTGGCGCCAAATAGTCCACCGATCACAATATTTTGCGGAGTGGCTCTTTTCAGATATAACGTATAGATGACCGCATAACCGAATAAGGATAAAAACGTTAATATCGCCGTTAAACTGTTAACTAATAATACTAGTATGAGCATAGCGCTAATGCCTAATACTGCTGCAAAGCTTAATACATTAACAGTGCTTAGGTTACCCGTGGGTAAAGGGCGGTTTTCGGTGCGGGACATAAGTGCATCGGCTTTGCGATCAATAAAGTGATTGATGGCTGCAGCCGATGAAGCGGCTAAAGCGATGCCGATAGAGCCATAGATAAAAGGTTCTAAGGGGGGCATTCCGGGAACTGCTAAGAGCATACCTACCACGGCAGTAAACATCATTTCGGCAACTACGTTGGGTTTGCAGAGAGTGAGGTAGTTTTTCCAAGAAGTGGCGGATGGGCTAGGCATTTTTTAATTAGATTCCAACTTTTACAATATTGTATAGAATACCGTGAACTTTTGATTAATGAAATAGTCAGACGCGCTTACCAGCATTTAAAGAGGGAGTTATGAATAACCGTTTACTGTGCACAGTCTTACTGTGTTTGCCTGCATTTAATTTACAGGCAGAAACTAAAGTATTTGAGAAAACGTTAAAGAATGGTTTAAAAGTGCTAGTTAAAGAAGATCACCGCTCACCGATTGCGGTATCTCAAGTCTGGTATAAAGTCGGTTCTAGCTATGAGCCAGGTGGTATTACAGGTGTGTCTCATATGTTGGAACACATGATGTTTAAAGGGACTGATAAACATGCCGCGGGTGAATTCTCTCGTATTATTGCTGAGAATGGCGGAGAAGAGAATGCCTTTACGGGGCAAGATTACACGGCTTATTTTCAAACGATGGAAGCCTCCCGTTTACCGGTAAGTTTTGAGTTAGAAGCCGATAGAATGCGGGGTTTGCATTTGTTACCCGAAGAGCTAACCAAAGAGCTACAAGTGGTTACAGAAGAACGGCGCATGCGGACAGATGATAATCCGCAAGCCAAGATGAATGAACATTTTATGGCTATGGTGTATTCCAATAGTCCTTATAAGCATCCTGTGATTGGCTGGCCATCGGATATTGCCAATTACACGGTAGAAGATTTACAAGCCTGGTATCAGCGCTGGTATGCCCCCAATAACGCTACTTTAGTCGTGGTGGGTGATGTGCAGCCGACTGCGGTTTTTGACTTAGCAGAGAAGTATTTTGGTGAGTTAAAAACCAGTGAGATTAAACCGTTAAAACCCCAAACTGAAATTGAGCAATTAGGTGTTCGTAAATTAACCGTAAAGGTGCCTGCTAAATTACCTTCTGTGGTGTTGGGATATAAAGTACCGTCACTTAAGAGCGCAACTGATGAAACTGAAGCCTATGCTCTAGAAGTGTTAGCAGGGGTTTTAGACGGTGGTAATAGTGCACGTTTATCGTCTACTTTAATTCGAGGTAAACAAATAGCGGTATCCACCAGCGCAGGCTATAACCTAAACGCCAGATTGTCTGCATTATTTGAATTAGAAGCGACACCCGCAGAACATAAATCAGTCAATGATTTAGAGCTTGCCTTAAAAGCAGAAGTCCATAATTTGCAAAAAGAGTTAATTACGGCGGATGAGTTGCAACGCATTAAAGCTCAAGTACTAGCGACGGATATTTATCAAAAAGACTCTGCTTTTTATCAAGCGATGGAATTAGGTACCTTTGAAACAGCAGGCTTAGGCTGGCAGAAAGCCGGAGAGTATGTTTCTAAAATCAATCATGTGACACCAGAGCAAGTGCGAGCTGTAGCGCAAAAGTATTTAGTGGAAGATCATTTAAATATTGCTTATTTGGAGCCACAAGCGATTAAGTCTAGCACACAAAAAAAGGGAGCTCACTAATGCGTATCAGACTGTTAAATAATGGAAAAACTATCGCGACCAGTTGTTTATTAGCTAGCAGTGTTTTACTCACTGCGTGTAATACCGCTCAAGAAATAAAGTCAGAGACCGCATCAACGTCATCAGTTGCTGTAGCGCCAGAGGTTAAGTCTAATGCAGTGCATGTGACAAGTAAAATTGAGCACTGGCAAACATCACAAGGGTCTCGTGTGTATTTTGTGCGCACGGAGGGCTTGCCTATGGCGGATATACAAGTGGTTTTAAATGCCGGTAGTGCAAATGATGGTCATCAATTTGGCATCGCTGAGTTAACAGCGGGTATGTTAGATACGGGCGCAGGAAAATGGAATGCTGATGAGATTGCTCAACGATTTGAAAGTGTAGGTGCTCAATTTGGGGTGTCTAGTTCAATGGATATGGCGACGTTATCGTTAAGGACATTAACAGAGCCTGCTTTATTTGCTAAAGCATTAGAAACCGTCCAAGTTATTTTAACCAACCCCTTGTTTAAAGAGACTGATTTTAAGAGAGAAAAAAGTCGTACTTTGGCTGGTTTAAAGCAACAAGAAGAATCACCGGGTGCTCAGGCGAGTATCGCTTTTTATAAAGCGTTGTATGGTGACCATCCTTATGGTCATCCGGGTTCGGGAGATCTTAAAACCGTGTCTGGTTTTAAAGTATCGGATGTACGAGATTTCTATAAAAAATATTATGTTGCCGCTAATGCGATAGTAGTCATCGTGGGTGATTTAACTAAAGCGCAAGCGGAACAAACTACTGAACAAGTGTTAACAGGTTTGCCTATAGGTAGAAAGCCAGAGCCGTTAGCTGATGTATCGATGCCAACACAATTAACAAAACAACAAATAGATTTCCCTTCCACTCAAACTCATGTCTTAGTCGGTTTGCCTGGTAGTTATCGTAAAGACCCTGATTATTTTAGTCTTTATGTGGGTAACCACATTTTGGGTGGCAGTGGCTTAGTGTCTAAGTTGTTTGATGAAGTACGTGAAAAACGTGGGCTTGCTTACAGTGCATCCAGTAACTTTATACCGTTAGCGAAACCTGGTCCTTTCTTGATCAGTTTGCAAACGCGTAATGATCAAACTGAAAAAGCTTTAGACGTCGTTAATCAAACCTTGGCCGACTATATTTTAAAAGGCCCTACTGAAGCCGAATTGATTGCTGCTAAGAAGAACATCACCGGTGGTTTTGCTTTACGCTCTGATACTAATAAAAAGTTGGCTAATTACGTGGGCATGATTGGGTTTTATGATATGCCCTTAGATTATTTGGATACTTTTCAGCAACAGGTTGAAAATGTGACGGTGGCTTCAATTAAGGATGCTTTTAAACGTCGTGTTAATTTACAATTACTGCAAACGATTACAGTAGGAAAGGTTACAGACAAAAGTGTCAAATAAACTGAAGATTATCGGAGGAGACTGGCGCAGTCGATCGATACATTTTGATGATGCGCCGGGTTTAAGACCGACTCCGGCCCGTGTAAGAGAAACGCTTTTTAACTGGTTACGTAATGACATTTTAAGTAGTCGCTGTTTGGATTTATATGCGGGTAGCGGCGCTTTAAGTTTTGAAGCGGCCTCCAGAGGTGCTATGAATGTCGTGCAAGTTGAGAACAATCCATTAGCGTGCAGGGTATTAAAAGAAAATGCCGTGTCGTTGAATGCGAAGCAGATAAAAATTGTGCAGTCAGAGGTTTTTCGTTATCTAGCCGGTGATGCAGAGTTGTTTGATGTCGTGTTTATTGATCCGCCTTTTCAACAAAGCTTGGCTGTACAAACCTGCCAGTGGTTAGAGGATAAAGGCTGGCTCAGTCCGCACGCAAAAATTTATGTCGAAGTTGAAAGCACATTAAAACTAGAAGGAATGCCCGAAAATTGGTCGCAACTTAAAAGTAAAGTGGCGGGTGAGGTTGGATATCATTTATTTGAACGACAAGGGTAGTCTGGCTGTTTGAACAATTGAAACAGTCAGTTTCTTAAAAAAACTATAGAATTTTTTTAAAAAAATGCTATAACGATAACAGGCAACAAATGTGCTTAATAGCATAAGCGCACTATAATAAAAATAAACTAATAATAATCATAATAATAGGTAATTAAGCTAATGCGTAACAAATTTTTAAGTCTAGGTTTGATGGTTTTATCAATGTCTTCCGCAGCGGTTTTTGCTGAAGAGATATCAAAAAGCGCAATCCCAGCGCCTGTTTTGGATACGTTTTATAAAAAACACCCAAATGCGTTAGACATGATGGCAGAAAAAAAGACGCATTTTAAACAAGGCCTCATTCAGATTTCTTACAAAGAAGAAAAAGATAAAGAAGTTTTTATCGAGTTATATAGAACTAACGGCAAGATATTTGTGAGTGCAGATGATGTAACCGCTTCGAACGTAATGCCTGCGGTTGCTCTTGATAATTTAAAAGCAGTTTTTAATACCTACTCAATTAAAAAAACAATATTAGTTTCTAACCCAAATGGTGTGGGTGAAGACTATGATTTGATTGTTAACGCGGCTGGCGTTGATTGGAGTGTGGTTATTGACTACAAAGGCAATATCATTCAAAAAGTACACAATTAAAAATAGGGTGTATCAAGGTATAAAGATAATTCTTTATACCTTTTTTGTTGTTGTTTGATTTGCGTGCGTAATAAATATAAGTTTTTTACATAACAACAACTGGACACTAAGATGTTAAAACAAAACAGTAGGCCTGTTTCTCCGCACCTACAAGTCTATCGATTGCCATTAACTGGCATCATTTCAATCACCCATCGTATTACGGGTGTCATGTTATCCGCAGGACTCGTCTTTATTGTAGTTTTGTTATATACAATTATTTCTGGGTCAGAATCCCTTATTACTTTGCAAAGCTTAATGCAGCATTGGCTGTTAAAACTTATCTATTGGGGTTTTATATACGCGCTGTTTTTCCATTGTTGTCATGGGGTTCGTCATTTGATATGGGATGCCGGTAAAACGTTTGATCGTGAGACGCTTAATCGTTATGCCTTAATAGAATTGGCCGTTTCCACGTTACTGACCTTATCAGTTTTTCTTTTTGTTTAATTAAACGGATACCCTATGCACTATAGATCACCCTTGGCAAATGTGCGAGGCTTAGGTTCTGCTAAAACAGGCACCTCGCATTGGTGGATGCAACGCGTCACTGCTGTTGTATTAATTCCACTCTCATTTTGGTTAATTATCTTCCTCGATTTAAGTTTAAAAGCGCCAATTCAAGAGATTGTCGCGTGGTTAGCAATGCCTTTAAATACGATAGCGATAGTGGCTTGGGTGGTTGCTGTTTTCTACCATTCAGCTTTGGGATTGCAAGTCGTTATTGAAGATTATGTTGCAGCAGAAGGCATAAAAATCATTGCAGTCTGGACAGTCAATTTAGTTTTTATATTTTTAGCACTGGCTGCATTAATTGCCGTGTTTCGTATTATATCAATAGGATAATTCATGCCGGCAGACTATAAAATTATTGAGCATTCTTACGATGTCGTCGTTGTAGGGGCGGGTGGTGCCGGTCTCCGTGCAACATTTGGAATGGCAGAGAAAGGTTTAAAAACGGCTTGTTTAACTAAAGTATTTCCGACCCGTAGTCATACCGTAGCGGCACAAGGGGGTATTAGTGCCGCCTTAGGTAATATGGGTGAAGATGACTGGCGTTTTCATATGTACGACACCATCAAAGGCTCTGACTGGTTAGGCGATCAAGATGCTATTGAATATATGTGTCGTGAAGCTATTCCCGCGGTTATTGAGCTTGAACATTACGGCGTGCCATTCTCTAGAACAGAAGACGGAAAAATTTATCAAAGAGCCTTTGGTGGCATGACTACCCATTATGGTAAAGGCCAAGCTCAAAGAACCTGTGCTGCAGCGGATAAAACCGGGCATGCCATATTACATACTTTGTATCAGCAAGCCTTAAAACATAATGCTGAGTTTTTTGTTGAATATATCGTACTCGATTTAATCATGGAAAATGGCGAATGCCGTGGGGTCTTAGCATGGTGTTTAGACGATGGTTCTCTGCATTTATTTAAAGCCCATGTGACTGTGTTGGCAACAGGCGGTTATGGTCGAAGCTATTTTTCTTGTACCTCTGCACATACGGTTACCGGTGATGGGAACGCAATGGTTTTACGTGCAGGTCTACCTTTACAAGATATGGAATTTATCCAATTTCACCCCACCGGTATATATGGGTCAGGTTGTTTAATTACCGAAGGCGTTAGAGGTGAAGGTGGTTATTTAACCAACTCAGAAGGAGAGCGATTTATGGAAAGATACGCCCCGCATGCAAAAGACTTAGCTTCACGCGATGTGGTGAGTCGTGCGATGACCATTGAAATACAGGAAGGGCGTGGCGTCGGTAAGGATAAAGATCATATTTATTTACATATCGAACATTTAGACCCAGCCTTAATCAACGAACGTTTACCCGGCATTGCAGAAACCTCTAAAATATTTGCGGGTGTAGATGTTACTAAAGAACCTATCCCCGTTTTACCGACTGTGCATTACAACATGGGAGGTATTCCCACTAACTATAAAGCCGAAGTAGTGACCTTAGAAGAGGGTAATCCCGATAAAGTCGTACCCGGTTTAATGGCGATTGGGGAAGCGGCGTGTGTATCTGTACATGGGGCTAATCGTTTAGGTTCAAACTCGTTATTAGATTTAGTTGTATTTGGTCGATCAGCGGCGATTCGATGTGCTGAATTGATTAAACCGGGTACAGCTCAAAAACCTTTGGCGAAAGATGCGTGTGATAAAGCCTTAGCGCGTTTTGATAAGATTCGAAATGCTAATGGCCCTAGAAGCACCTCTGATATTCGATTGAGTATGCAAAAAACCATGCAGACTAAAGCGGCTGTCTTTAGAACTAAAGCTACCTTGGATGAAGGTATTGCCGCCATGGCCGATATTAAAAGATCATTTTCTGAAGTGGGCATAAAAGATAAATCACTTATTTGGAATACAGATTTAGTCGAAACATTAGAGTTAGATAATCTGTTATGCCAAGCCAATGTCACCATTAATGCGGCCGGTAATCGACATGAAAGTCGGGGTGGTCATGCCAGAGAAGATTATCCCTTGCGTGATGATGATCAGTGGTTAAAGCACACTTTAACGTGGATGGACGGGGATGGGGTTAAAATTGATTATCGACCGGTGCATTTATACACCTTAACAGACGAAGTAGCGGCTATCCCACCTAAAGAGAGGGTTTACTAATGGCAGAGTTCACCTTACCTAAAAATTCAACCTTAATTAAGGGTAATACCTACAAGGCTTCAGAAGCGGCTACGAATGTACGTCGATTTGAAGTGTATCGCTGGGACCCAGAGACACAAGAAAATCCTCGTATTGATATCTATGAGTTAGATATGGATGACTGCGGTCCTATGGTGTTGGATGCCATTCTTAAAATCAAAAATGATATTGATACCAGCTTAACGTTTAGACGTTCATGCAGAGAAGGCGTATGTGGTTCTTGTGCGATGAATGTTAATGGTAAAAATACTCTGGTGTGTACAAAAGCGATTGATGCTTATCCAGACACTATAAAAATATTCCCTTTACCTCATATGGCCGTTGTAAAAGACTTAGTGCCGGATATGACACATTTTTATGCGCAATATGCCTCTATCAAACCGTGGATAGAAACACAAACGCCAGCGCCGTCAGATACTGAACGCTTACAAAGTAAAGAAGATCGAGAAGTATTAGATGGTTTATATGAATGTGTTTTATGTGCGTGTTGTTCTACCAGTTGCCCAAGTTATTGGTGGAATGGTGAACGTTATTTAGGGCCTGCCGTTTTGTTACAGGCTTATCGTTGGTTGGTGGATAGTCGTGATGAGAACACGGGTGAGCGACTTGATGAATTAGAAGATCCTTTTAAGTTATATCGTTGTCATACGATTATGAATTGTACGGATACGTGTCCCAAAGGTTTGAATCCAGCCAAAGCCATTGCAGAAACCAAAAAGCTCTTAGTACAAAGAAAATTGGGTTAATGCAAGAACTTGCTAAACTTAAATGGCAGTGCAGGAGAGGCACTAAAGAGTTAGATTTACTTTTAATGGATTATTTGGAAAACCGTTACCCATCATCCTCTCCACAAAAGAAATCCCAATTTATTCAGCTATTAGCATTAGAAGATGATGAGCTAATGGCTGTTTTAATGGATTTTATCAATACGGTTTAAATTCTTATTCATAAATGGCTATGCTAATATAGCGCTCCAAATAAAATGATCGCATGGGTTTAAATATAAGCCCTTTTGTGTCGCGATTGATCAACAAAAATAAAGGTTACTATGGAAGAGCTATTTTTAGAATTGCTTAAGGAATATGGTTATGTCATTTTGTACCTTTGGGGCATTCTTGAAGGTGAAATGGGCCTCATTATGGGAGGCATCCTGTCTCATACAGGAGATCTGCAATACTTAATGACCATATTTGTGGCTGGATTAGGTGGCTTTACCGGCGATCAGATTTATTTTTATGTGGGTCGATTTAATAAAGGCTATATACAGCGCAAACTTCAAAAACAACGTCTTAAATTTGCCATCGCACATTTGTTGTTAAAGAAATATGGTTGGCCTATTATTTTTGTTCAGCGTTACATGTATGGGCTACGTACAGTAATTCCTATGTCAATTGGCATCACTAAATACTCGGCCAAAAAATTCGCTATCATTAATCTTTTAAGCGCTTGGGTTTGGGCGGCAATTACTGTGACGCCTGCTTACTTTTATGGTGCAGAGATTTTAGAGTTATTGGGTTACGCAAAAGCCCATTGGTATTTTGCTTTACCCATTGCCGGTGGATTTCTTTACGGCTTGTATTACTACTTCAATAAACTTGAGATGTATTTCTTAGAGAAGAGAAAAGCACGCTTTCAATAGTTGCTTTCAGTCATAAGAAAACATCTCTAAACAAAAAAGCCTTACATGAAGTTGTAAGGCTTTTTTTATGTCTGTTAATAAGGGGAGAGTCTTTTAAATTAACCCTATATGTTATGAAATCAAATATTCAACATATCTTATCAATCACTTATGATGTGAACTTAAACTGACAAGGTATAAATATAGTAAGTTGTAGTGTCTGATTGACCTAATGAAATATTAAAAAAATAATTTGAGATATTAAATTAAAGCGATGTGATATATATAATAATAGATTAGATATAAAAAGAGGCGTTAACAGTATAAAGAATGTGGCTTTTGATATTAAAATTTGATGATTTCATATCAAAAAGACAGCTTTAGATACTACATCTGGTCGAATTGATATCTTAAAGAAAAGTTTAGATATTAAAAGTGCTGTTATTGATTTGAGGTCGGTAAAATCAGATATCAAAAAAGGCAAACTTTATTTCAAGAAGTTCAGTTTAGATATCAAATCATGACGAATTCATATCATAAATACAACTTAAGATATTAATCTCCGTTGTATTGATATCATAAGCTGGAGCTTTAATATCAATACGATGTAAGTTGATTAATAAACTGATGGTTTTGGTATTAAAAGCCTAGGGTTTAAGAATGGTATTGGCGGGTGGTTTAGTATTATCGGTTTCAGGATAATCTAATGTGTAATGTAGACCACGACTTTCTTTGCGTTGTAACGCACAGCGGATGATTAACTCCGCAACAATCACTAAATTACGTAACTCTAACAAATCGCTGGTCACTCTAAAGTTACCGTAATAGTCATTGATTTCTTTTTTGAGTAATTCCACGCGGTTCAGCGCTCTTGTGAGGCGTTTGTTGGTTCTAACGATGCCGACGTAGTCCCACATAAAATGTCTTATTTCATTCCAATTATGCGAAACCACAACTTCTTCGTCTGAGTCGATAACTTGCGACTCGTCCCAATCTGGTATGGTGCAGTTTGTTTGAATGTGGGGTAGTTTCTTTAAAATATCTTCACTGGCGCGTTCAGCAAAAACCAGGCATTCGAGTAAAGAGTTACTCGCCATTCGATTGGCGCCGTGTAATCCAGTACAAGCCACTTCCCCAACGGCATAGAGATTCTCGATATCGGTACGCGCGTAATTATTGGTAATAACACCACCGCAGGTGTAATGAGCCGCCGGCACCACGGGGATAGGTTGTTTAGTGATATCTATATCAAACTCAAGACACTGTTTATAGATGGTGGGGAAGTGTTCAATAATAAATTCGGCCGGTTTGTGGCTGATATCAAGGTAAACACATTCAATACCCCGTTTTTTCATTTCATGATCGATCGCTCTTGCTACGATGTCTCTGGGGGCTAATTCGCCTCGCGGATCAAATTTGTGCATAAAAGAAGAGCCGTCAGCCAGCACTAATTTACCGCCTTCACCTCTTAATGCTTCGCTGATTAGAAAGTTTCTGGCTTCTGGATGATATAAGCAAGTCGGATGGAATTGCATAAATTCCATGTTGCTCACTCGACAGCCTGCTCGCCAAGCTAAAGCAATGCCGTCTCCCGTTGAACTGTGTGGATTGGTGCTATAGATATAAGCCATATTGGCGCCACCGGTTGCTAAGACGACGATCTTAGCTTTAATGGTTTTAACGTGGCTTGAATTTGCATCGAGCACATAAGCGCCGATGACTTGTTTTTGTGTGGCGTTGTCTTGTGTGTGGGTGATTAATTCAACAACACTGTGGTTTTCTAATAAAGTAATTTTTTTATGTTCTTTGGCTCTTTCAATTAAAGAAAGAGAGACTGCTTTACCCGTAGCATCTGCCGAATGCACAATTCTGCGATGCGAGTGCCCACCTTCACGGTTTAAGTGTAACTGGACTTCGCCGGCTTGATTCTGTTCCTCAGTAAACACAACGCCTTGTTGCAATAACCACTCTATGGAACTTTTTCCATGAGAGACAGTCAATCTGACAATATCGGTATCACATAAGTCCGCACCGGCATCTAGAGTGTCGTCGATATGAGATTCTAATGAATCACCTTCGTCAAATACGGCAGAGATACCGCCTTGGGCGTAATAGGTACTGCTAGAAGTTAAAGCAAATTTAGATAAGACGGCAATGTTATTGGTTTGTTCAGCCAGTCTAAGAGCAAGACTAAGGCCGGCTCCACCGCTACCAATAATTAGGACATCATAATTAATTGAGTTAGGCATATTTTATAATTTTTATAGACAACCCTAAGTGCTATCAATGGTTATTCTGTTTAAGGTTGTAGCTTAGTCGAACGTGTTTATGGATAATAACGCTTTTTATAGCGATAACACAATTTTTGTATTGCATAGAACTTTATGAAATTGTTTTTGTCCATGACTGTGTAAAGAGTTCCAGTGGCCCACCATAAAAAATACAGTGAACAATCAGATGAAGATTTAGTGTTGCTCGTTCAGCAGGGTGATAAATCAGCATTTGATTTTTTAGTTCTTAAATATCAGCACAGAATCATTCAGTTGGTTAATGGCTATATTAAAGATCCTGCTGAGGCACAAGACGTTGCGCAAGAGTCCTTTATTAAGGCTTATCGTGCGTTGGGTAGCTTTAGAGGGGAGGCTGCTTTTTATACATGGTTGTATAGAATTGCCATTAATACAGCTAAGAATTATCGCTTAGCGCGAGCCAGAAGAAGCGCATCGCAAGAGGTGGATGTTCAGGATGCTGAGGCGATAGAAAATGCACCTCAGTTGCAGGGCCTCGATACACCGGAACGCTTATTATTAACACAAGAAATGTTGGACACTATAAAAGTTGCTTTATCTACTCTGCCCGAAGAGATGCGCATAGCAATTGAGTTACGAGAGTTTGATGGCATGAGTTATGAGGAAATAGCGGTAGCAATGGATTGCCCCGTAGGTACGGTTCGTTCACGCATTTTTAGGGCGCGTGCAACAATCGATAATATGATAAATCCATTGTTATAACAGGGTGATCTTGATGAATGACCTATTAAATCAACAACTATCTCAATTTATCGATAATGAATTAGACGCTAAAGAGAGCTTAGCATTTAAAAAAGAATTATTGAGAAACCCCGATTTACAAGCGCGTTTGAAGCGCTATCAGTTAATCAGTCAGGCCATTAAATCAACTGCAACCATAGAGATCAATGCCGGCTTTTCTGATCAAATCAAAGCACAGTTAGCCCAAGACCCCATTCATTTTTTACCGCAGCAAAAAATAGCGACTAAACCTTATAAACAATTAGCCATTGCGGCTTCTTTGATGGCTATCGCAATTACATCGGTTTATTCCGTTACATACCTGCAACGTCAATCTCAAGACGTGGCGGCAATACAAGTCGCACAAAATCCAGTTAATGATAAGAATCATAATGCATCTAGCACTTTTGAGTATCCGTTAAATAAACAAATTAATGATTACTTGCAGGCGCATAACGATGGTTTAAAAGAGAGTCCGGATGCTATTTACCAACCCTATACAAGACTAAGTTCATATAATCAAAGATAGTCTATAGTTGTCTTAGTTTGATTTACCGATACATTAAATACAGGCTCAGTGTATTTTTTATTATTTATTACCTTTAAGAATGGAGTTTTTATGCTAAAGAAACTAGGTTGGTGTGTGTTTTTGGTTTTTCTGTTAAACCCAATTGCTAATGCACAATTACCTGATTTTACCGAGATGGTAAAAACCAACGGTGTTGCCGTTGTTAATATTAGTTCCACTCAAAAAGCAAAACCTGAAGCACCCGACGCTCAAAAAATGCCACCTTTACCTGAAGGCATGCCACCTGAAATGGAGGAGTTGTTTAAGCATTTTTATAATAATCCTGATGGTGGTGGTAATGGCGGAAACGGGGGCGAGGCGCAATCTTTAGGGTCTGGATTCATTATTTCTAAAGACGGTTATATATTAACCAATCATCATGTTGTTAAAGATGCAGATGAGATATTCGTTAAATTCTCTGATAGAAGAGAGTTAGTGGCTAAATTAATCGGCTCGGATGAGCGTACGGATGTAGCCGTATTAAAAGTTGAAGCCAATGATTTACCTGTGGTTGCAATCGGTGACCCAAACAAATTACAAGTGGGTGAGTGGGTATTAGCTATCGGTTCACCTTTTGGCTTTGAACAATCGGTGACGGCAGGGATTGTCAGTGCCAAAGGTCGTAGTTTGCCCGGTGGTAATTACGTTCCGTTTATTCAAACAGATGTGGCGATCAATCCTGGAAACTCTGGGGGACCATTATTCAATATGGAAGGCCAAGTGGTCGGTATAAATTCACAAATTTATAGTCGTACCGGTGGCTTTATGGGGCTTTCATTTTCTATCCCTATGGATGTGGTGATGAATGTCGTTAACCAAATCAAGTCTAATGGTAAAGCGGCTCATGGTTGGTTAGGTGTTCAAATACAAGATGTGACACGGGAGTTGGCTGAATCTTTCGGTATGAAAAAACCGCAAGGTGCTTTGGTTTCTAAAATAATGCCAGGTAGCCCAGCAGAAAAGGCAGATATTCAGATTGGCGATATTATTATTGATTTTAATGGTCAAACCATCGAAAAATCAGGTGATTTACCTCCTATGGTCGGTATGACTCCGATCAATGATAAAGCGACGCTTAAAATCTTGCGCCAAGGTGCTGAGAAAACTGTCAATTTTGATATCGGATTATTACCTGATCAAGCGGCTAAAGCAGGGCCCAACAAAACTGAAAAGGCAAAACCAGCTAATCGCTTAGGACTCATGGTATCTGATTTAACGGCGGAAGAGAAAGAAGCCCTTCAAATCGTTAAAGGTGGCGTGTTAGTTCAAAATGTGGGAAATGGTATTGGTAAGAATGCTGGCATTTTACAAGGTGATGTTATTTTGCGTATTGCGAATGTAGTGATTAATGATGTCACAAGCTTCGAAAAAGCGATTAAAGAGCTTCCAGTAGGCAAGTCAGTAGCTGTTTTAATTCAACGTAGGGGCAGTCCTGCTTTTATCGCACTTAAAATAGATAAATAGCCTTAAAAAGCGATCAAAATTAAAAAGCCCTATACGCGAGTGTAGGGCTTTTTTGCTGTATACATCCCACAGATAGCGTGATTTAGTTTAAAATCTCTGGACTTATTAGGTACGGATTTTAAATAAAATAGAATGCAAACGTCTGCAACAGAAATCATATCGACTCTTACTACCCTGCGAGATTATGTTCGCTGGGCATCTAGTGAATTTACACGCGCACAAATAAGCTTTGGTCAGGGCACTGTCTCCGCTCTAGATGAAGCAGTGGGACTCGTTTTACATACGCTGCATCAGCCGTATAACTTATCTGAAAATTACTTTGATTGCGTATTAACTTTAAGTGAACGCCAAGCGGTACTTGATATTGTTAATAGACGTATTAATGAAAGGTTGCCGGCGGCTTATTTAACGAATGAGTCTATCTTTGCTGGATTGTCTTTCTATGTAGACTCAAGAGTCTTAGTGCCAAGATCGCCTATTGCGGAGCTGATTGAAGAACGCTTTGCACCTTGGGTAGAAGAAGAGGGTGTGACGCGTATTTTAGATTTATGTACAGGCAGTGGGTGCATTGCTATCGCGTGTGCTTATGCTTTTCAGCATGCTTGGGTTGACGCGGTTGATTTATCGCCAGATGCTTTAGATGTCGCAAAGATTAATGTAGACAAGCATCAATTAGAGGAATCGGTCACCTTATACCAATCAGATTTATTTAAAGAACTTATTCCTCACCCTTATGACATTATTGTCAGCAACCCGCCTTATGTAGCACAAGAAGAATGGGAACACTTACCCAAGGAATATCATGTTGAGCCCGATATGGCCTTTAAGGGGGGCGTGAGTGGTTTAGATTTGGTGATACGCATTTTGGTTGATGCTAATGAGTATTTAGCAGAGCACGGTATTTTAGTGGTTGAAGTTGGAAGTAGTGCGCAAACTTTGCAGGATACCTTTCCTGACGTGCCTTTTTATTGGTTGAACTTTGAAAGAGGTGGAGATGGCGTGTTTTTACTTACGGCAGAACAAGTTGATCATTATCACGAATTATTTTTAGCGGCTTTAAATTAATATGTCTGGAAATACAATAGGAAAACTTTTTACGGTCACCTCTTTTGGTGAAAGTCATGGGCCTGCGATTGGTTGTATCGTGGATGGATGCCCTCCGGGGATGCCATTAACTGAAGCCGATTTACAAGAAGATTTAGATCGTAGAAAACCGGGTACTTCGAGACACACTACGCAACGTCGTGAAGCTGATGAAGTCAAAATATTATCAGGTGTTTTTGAAGGTAAAACGACCGGTACACCGATTAGTTTAATCATTGAGAATACGGATCAGCGTTCTAAAGATTACTCTAAGATCTCAGAAACGTTTAGACCCGGCCATGCCGATTATACGTATCAACAAAAATATGGTTTTAGAGATTATCGTGGGGGTGGTCGTTCGTCCGCACGTGAGACTGCGATGCGCGTAGCGGCGGGTGGTATTGCTAAGAAATATTTAAAAGAACAATGTGGTATTGAAGTACGAGGATATTTGTCGCAATTGGGCCCCATTAAAATTGAGAAATTAGATTGGTCTATTATTGATAGCAATCCCTTTTTCTGCCCAGATGCCGATAAAGTACCAGAAATGGAAGCTTATATGGACGCCTTGCGTAAAGAAGGTGAGTCTATAGGGGCAAGAATTGAAGTTGTTGCGACTAATGTGCCGCCTGGATTAGGTGAGCCTATTTTTGATCGGTTAGATGCAGACTTAGCACATGCCTTGATGAGTATTAATGCCGTAAAGGGTGTTGAGATTGGTGATGGTTTTGCATGTATTGATACCAAAGGTACTCAATTTAGAGACGAAATGACACCGGTCGGCTTTTTAAGTAATCATGCGGGCGGTATTTTAGGTGGTATCTCTAGCGGGCAAAATGTGACCGCTAGTATTGCGCTCAAACCTACTGCGAGCTTAAGGTTGCCAGGTAAAAGCATCAATATTCATGGTGAAGCCATTGATGTCGTTACAGAGGGGCGTCATGATCCTTGTGTTGGTATTCGTGCTACGCCTATTGCAGAAGCCATGATGGCTATCGTATTAATGGATCATTTTTTGAGACATCGCGCTCAAAACGCAAATGTAGACTCTGGTTTAGCTATTCTACGTTAGGCCTTCCTAAGGGCAACCCATCAGGGTTGCCCTCCTTATAGGGTTTTTATTCTACCCACACATTATGAACATTCCTTACTGGCGCTTATCAGGCCTTTATCTATTTTATTTTGCCAGTCTAGGTGCCTTTGTACCTTATTGGAGTTTATATCTAAAATATATAGGCTTTAATCCTGCTGAAATTGGCCAGCTTTCGGCCTTAATGATAAGTACCAAAATTGTTGCGCCTAATGTATGGGGTTGGATAGCGGATCATACGGGTAAAAGCGTAAGGATGATTCGTTTGGCTACAATCCTGACAGCCTTGTTTTTCGCCGGTTTCTTGTGGATTGAGGCGTATGTTTGGTTCGCTGTATTAATTGTAACCTTTAGCTTTTTTTGGAATGCGGTACTGCCTCAGTTTGAGGCGATTACGCTTTATCATTTAAAAAAACAATCCTATCGATATAGTCAGATTAGACTTTGGGGGTCGATCGGTTTCATAGTGGCTGTGTTGGTTTTGGGATGGTTGTTTGAACAGCAATCGATTCAAGGCTTAGTCTACTGTTTATTAGGCTTGTTTATTTTAAGTGCGGTGACTACATTAACCACGCCTGAAGCAGCGATTGATAAATCAAAAACGACGGGCTTAAAGTTATTGCCGATATTAAAAAAACCAGAAGTGATTGTGTTTTTTATCGTTAATATGTTGGTGCAAATTTCTCATGCCCCTTATTATGTTTTTTATTCCATTTATCTGAAAAATCTGCACTATAGTTCAACGTTAATTGGGGGGCTTTGGGCGTTAGGGGTTGTTGCTGAAATTATTTTATTTTTGTTTATTAAGCCACTCTTAATAAGATGCTCATTGAGAGCTATTTTATTAGTCAGTTTATGTTTAGCTTCCGTCCGCTGGTTGCTTATCGCATGGTTTCCTGAGCAGTTGCCAGTATTAGTAATAGCCCAAGTATTACATGCCGCTACTTTTGGCGGTACTCATGTAGTAGCCATTCATTTTGTACATCAATATTTTGGTGAGCACCATCAGGGTAAAGGACAAGCGTTGTATAACAGTTTAAGTTTTGGTATTGGTGGTGTTTTAGGTAGTCTTTACAGCGGACAATATTGGGAGTCTTTGGGCGGTAGTATTGTATTTTCTATTGCTTCGGCATGTTGTTTACTGGCGTTTGTCATTGCTTATTCGGGCATAGGAAGGAAAAATCAGCAGTCTAAGCAGGTCTTAGGATAAAATACCTAGCATTAACGTCATCTAATATACGACATGAAAAAAACATTTACGCGCTGGATAAGTGATATTTGGTATGAAGATCATTTTATCGGTGCAGGGTTAATGCCATTGGGCTTTTTGTTTAGTGATGTTGTTAAGTTTAGAAGGTTTCTGTATCGAATAGGGGTGCTTAAAAAGCAACAACTGTCCGTCCCTGTTATTGTAGTGGGTAATATTACCGTGGGTGGAACGGGTAAAACCCCACTCACTATTTGGTTGGCTGATTTTTTGCAAACAGCGGGTTATAAACCGGGCATTATTAGTCGAGGTTATGGCGGTCAGTCTGACGTTTGGCCACAACGTGTTACCGCAGAGAGTAATCCCAGTGAAGTGGGAGATGAAGCATTATTAATGGCTAAGCAAACTGCTTGCCCTGTTGCTGTGGGACCTCTTCGTGTCGAAGCGGCAAAGTTACTCATTGAACAAGCACAATGCGACATTATTGTGTCAGATGACGGTTTACAGCATTATTCAATGCATAGAGACATCGAAATTGTTGTCATTGATGGCGATAGACGCTTTGGGAATGGCTATTGTTTACCCGCGGGCCCTTTAAGAGAGCCAATTGATCGAATAAGAACCGTTGATTTAGTGATTGTTAATGGTGAGCCGAGAGAAGAAGGCGAGCTTTCCATGCAATTACTGGGTGATGAACTGATTAATTGCCTGACAGGTGAAACAAAGAAATTAATCGAATTTAAAGGCTTAGCGTGTCATGCTTTCGCGGGTATAGGTAATCCACAACGATTTTTTAATTTGCTGAAGTCAGCAGGATTGTTATGTAAAGGACATGGTTTTCCTGATCATCACCAATACACAGCACGTGATATTTTATGGGGAGATGATAAACCCGTTTTAATGACTGAAAAAGATGCCGTAAAATGTACGGGATTCGTAAATCATCAACATTGGTATTTGCCGGTTAAAGCAGCGCCGGAGCCTTTGTTTTCTGAACAACTATTAAATTTACTAAAGAGAAAAGCATGATAGATTCTAAATTACTCGAAATTATGGCGTGTCCATTGTGCAAGAGTCCGTTGCATTATGACAAAGCGAAAGAAGAATTGATTTGTCGTGCTGACCGCTTAGCCTTTCCTATTCGTGATGATATCCCTGTTATGCTTGAAGATGAAGCACGTACCTTAAGTGCCGAAGAAACAGACGCCTTATATAAATGAGTTTGCAGTTTAAAGTTGTTATACCCGCTCGGTTCGCGTCTACGCGATTACCGGGGAAACCGTTATTAGATATCGCAGGAAAACCTATGATTGCTCACGTGTGTGAACGTGCGCAAGAAGCAGGAGCTGAAGAAATAGTCGTCGCTACTGATAATGAGCAAATCCAAGCTGCGGTGACTGCTTTAGGCATTCGTGTTGTGATGACAAATCCAAATCACCAAAGTGGTACCGAAAGAATAGCTGAAGTGGCTAGACTTTGCGGTTGGGCTAGTGATCAAATCATTGTTAATTTACAAGGTGATGAGCCCTTAATACCGCCTGCTTTGATCAGTGAAGTTGCTCAGGCTTTAGCGAATCAAAAACTGGCTGGGATTGCTACGTTGGCTGCAAAGATCGAATCTGCAGAGGAGATCTTTAATCCGAATGCCGTCAAAGTGGTACTTAATAAGCTCGGTTATGCTTTGTATTTTAGTCGTGCCCCCATTCCTTGGGAGCGGGATAGTTTTAAGCATTCGGGTGGAGAGCCGAGCGGCAAGATAGATTATCTTCGTCATATTGGTATGTATGCGTATACGGTGGGGTTCTTGGAGCGCTATTGTGCCTGGAAGTCCTCAACACTAGAAACCATTGAAGCGCTAGAGCAATTGAGAATATTGTGGCACGGTGAAGCTGTTGCGGTGAGTGTCGTTGATAAAACACCGCAAGCGGGTGTGGATACGCCAGAAGATTTGGCCAGAGTTGCGCAAATCTTATCTTTAAATTGATAGACTTATTAGCGTTAACTAGCTTAATGAACGCTAATATTTGACATTGATGATTAACATCAGTAATTTAAGCTGTTTTTTTGTAACTTACTGCTCAGCCGATTGTTGAGAAGTTACTTTTTTTAATTTTACTCAAGCTTGGGTCACTCAAGAACTGCTAATGCAAGAATTTCATAGAATAAGTCGCTTACCTCCCTACGTTTTTAATATTGTTAATGATTTAAAAGCCAAAGCCCGAGCGGCAGGTGAGGATATTATTGATTTTGGTATGGGGAACCCTGACCAACCGACACCTCAACACATTGTTGATAAATTAATAGAGGCAGTACAACGCCCTGATACCCATCGTTATTCTGTTTCAAAAGGTATTCCACGTTTAAGAAAAGCTATTTGTAATTGGTACAAAACCCGCTTTGATGTGGATTTGGATCCAGAAACAGAAGCGATTGTGACAATTGGTTCTAAAGAAGGTTTGGCGCATTTAGCATTAGCGACCTTAGGCCCTGGCGATGTGGTTTTAGTGCCTAACCCTGCGTATCCTATTCATCCTTATGGCGTAGTTATTGCGGGTGCAGATTTACGACATGTACCGATGATTCCGGGGGGTGACTTTTTTGAAGAATTACAAAAAGCGATTGTTGATTCTTGGCCGAAACCTAAAATGCTCATTCTTAATTTTCCGGGTAATCCTACGACACAATGTGTGGAGCTGGATTTCTTTGAGAAAATCGTAGCTGTCGCAAAAGAACATAATATTTGGGTAGTTCAAGATATCGCTTATGCGGACATCGTGTTTGATGGCTATAAATCACCTTCTATTTTACAAGTTGAAGGCGCTAAGGATATTGCGGTAGAGTTTTTCTCCATGTCTAAAAGTTATAACATGCCGGGTTGGCGTGTAGGCTTTATGTGCGGTAATAAAGAATTAGTGTCTGCTTTAGCGCGCATTAAATCGTACTTAGATTACGGTACTTTTGCGCCTATTCAAATTGCAGCTATTGCAGCGTTGGAAGGGCCACAAGAATGTGTTGCTGAAATCGCTGAGATGTATAAAAAACGTCGTGATGTCTTATGCGAAGGATTAAATGCGGCCGGTTGGCCAGTAGAAAAACCCAAGGCAACAATGTTTGTCTGGGCAAAAATCCCTGATGCATATAAAGAAATGGGCTCATTAGAGTTCTCTAAGAAATTATTATTGGAAGCAAAAGTAGCAGTAGCACCGGGTGTTGGTTTTGGTAATTACGGTGATGATCATGTGCGCTTTGGTTTAATTGAAAATGAACATCGTACTCGTCAGGCTGTTAGAGGTATTAGGCTGATGATGAAAAAAGACGGTGTTATTTAGGACGCATGTATTAGCAACTGTCTTACTCACTTTGGAACGAGAACGATTTTTTAACTGGAGTTACTATTGAAACCGGTAAAAGTAGGTGTATTAGGACTGGGTACTGTCGGTGGCGGTACTGTTAATGTCTTAAAGCGAAATGTAGCTGAGATTGCGCGTCGCGCAGGTAGAGAAATCGTTATTACGCGGGCTTCTGCGAAAGATCTAAATAAGGCACGTATATGTGATACTCATGGCATAGCGGTAACTAATGATCCTATGGATATCATTAATGATCCCGAGATTGAGATCGTTATCGAATTAATTGGTGGTGCAGGCCCTGTTAAAGAATGGGTATTGAAAGCGATAGAAAACGGTAAGCATATTGTTACCGCCAATAAATCGTTAATTGCTTTACATGGTAATGAGATATTTGCAAAAGCTAGTGAAAAAGGCGTTATCGTCGCTTTTGAAGCGGCTGTAGCGGGTGGTATTCCTATCATTAAGGCCATTCGTGAAGGCCTAAGTGGTAATGAGATTGAATGGTTGGCCGGTATTATTAACGGTACAGGCAATTTTATACTCACTGAAATGCGCGATAAAGGTCGTGACTTTTTAGATGTATTAGCCGAAGCACAGGCTTTAGGTTATGCAGAAGCCGATCCTACTTTTGATGTTGAAGGTATTGATGCGGGTCATAAATTAACCATTTTGGCTTCAATTGCTTTTGGCATTCCTTTACAGTTCGATAAAGTATTTACCGAAGGTATTACCCAAATAACCCGTCTTGATGTGGAATACGCCGAACAATTAGGTTATCGCATTAAGCATTTGGGTATCGCTAGAAAAACAGCTGAAGGTATTGAGTTGAGAGTTCATCCGACTTTAATTCCAGAAAGACGTTTAATCGCTAATGTTAACGGTGTGATGAATGCTGTGTTAGTGAAAGGCGATGCCGTGGGTGCAACTCTCTATTACGGCGCTGGCGCGGGTGCAGAACCAACAGCTTCTGCAGTGGTAGCTGATGTAGTTGATGTGGTGAGAGCGCTCACCAGTGATCCTGAAAATCGGGTGCCGCATTTGGCATTCCAAGCGGATGCCATAGCTGATATACCTGTGTTAAGCGCTGAAAGTTTCAAAACTTCATATTATTTACGCTTAAATGCTGAAGACAAGCCGGGTGTTCTAGCTGATGTGACTCGTATTTTGGCGGATCACGATATCAGTATAGAAGCTATCATCCAAAAAGAGGCTTTACGAGATGAAACAGCTATTCCCATTATTTTGTTGACACAAATCACGTTAGAAAAAGAAATGAACGCGGCGATTGCAGAAATCGAAGCCCTAAAAACAGTGACTGGCAAAGTCAATCGCATCCGCCTAGAAACCTTAGGATAATTACATATCATGCATAAACATTACACTGGCTTAATTGAACGTTATAGAGATCGTTTACCGGTTAGCGCGAATACTCGCATTATTAGTTTGAACGAAGGCAATACGCCGATGATTCAATTACAGAATATTCCAAAAATGTTAGGTAAAGATGTTGATATCTATGTGAAATTTGAAGGTTTAAATCCAACCGGTTCATTCAAAGACCGTGGTATGACAATGGCGGTGACCAAAGCAGTAGAAGAGGGTAGTCAAGCGATTATATGTGCTTCTACGGGTAATACCTCTGCAGCGGCTGCTGCTTACGCTGCGCGTGCGGGTATTAAGGCTTTTGTATTAATTCCTGATGGCAAGATTGCTTTAGGTAAATTAGCACAGACACTCATGTACAACGCAACCATTATTCAAATTAATGGTAATTTCGATCAAGGCATGGAGTTGGTCAAAGAAGTGGCTAATCATGCGCCTGTGACAATTGTTAACTCAATCAATCCTTTTAGATTAGAAGGTCAAAAAACCGCGGCGTTTGAAATTGTTGATGATTTAGGTTTTGCTCCGGATTATCACTGTCTGCCCGTAGGCAACGCAGGTAATATTTCTGCTTATTGGAAAGGGTATAAAGAATACGCTTTAGATCGCGTCTGTGGAAATCGTCCCATCATGTGTGGATATCAAGCCGCAGGTGCAGCGCCTTTTCTTGCAGGTCATCCTATCGAAAATCCTGAAACTGTTGCGACAGCGATCCGTATCGGTAACCCTCAATCTTGGGACTTAGCTTGGGCCGCTCAACAAGAGTCCGGTGGCTGGTTTGATAAATTCTCGGATGCAGACATTTTAGTCGCACAAAAAATGTTATCTCAGTATGAAGGGGTGTTTTGTGAACCTGCCTCAGCGACTTCATTAGCAGGCGCTATGCAAGACATCAGATCAGGTAAAATTCCTGAAGGCAGTAAAATCGTGTGTACTTTAACCGGTAACGGTATTAAAGATCCTGAAATTGCGATGCAACAATGTGTAGATTCTAAACCAGTGACCATTGATGCAGAATTAGATGCGGTAAAACGCGCCATCTTAGATAATTTATAAATCGATACCTTATTATTTTAAAATTGAGAAAGCTAAACTAATGAATTTTCGTACTCCCGTCGTTTTGTGTTTGATATTACTGGCTATCGGTCAGGCTAATGCCACTACCTATACTATGCCAGCCAGAAAAGGTGATACTGTAGTTGCACTTAGTCCTGAGGAAACGCTCACTATTATTTCTGATCATGATCAAACCTTATTGGACATCGCTAGACGCTTCAATTTGGGACAGACTGAAATTGTTACGATTAACCCTAAATTAGATCGATGGTTAATTAAAAAAGGAGATGTGGTTCGATTACCTAATAGACGTATTTTGCCTGATAGTCCACATGATGGTATTACGCTTAATATTGCTGAATATAGAATGTATTATTATCCTGCAGGCGCGCTGGGTACTGTTAGATCTTATGCGCATGGTGTGGGTCGTCAAGATTGGCAAACGCCTTTAGGTAGAACCACGGTTGCTAAGAAAGTAAAGAATCCTGCTTGGCATCCGCCAGAATCAATTAGACGAGAGCATGCTGCTAATGGGGATTTTTTACCTGAGATTGTGCCGCCAGGGATACATAATCCGTTAGGTGCCTACGCACTATACTTAAACTTGCCCGGTGATTACCGTATCCATGGCACGGATATTGATAAAATATTTGGTATTGGTATGCAAATTACGCATGGTTGTGTGCGCACTTATCCAGAAGATATTGAGGCTTTATATAATTCAGTAGAGATTGGTACACCGGTTTATATCGTTAAACAGCCTATTAAAGTGGGTTGGTTAGATAACACCCTTTATGTAGAAGCACACCCTGATTTAGAGGGTGAGGAAAAAACCCAAGATCAACGTTTTGCAATTGCACTCGCTTTAATCAAAAAAGCGAATAAGGGTGAAGAACCTGATTTTGATCAAGTTGCGTTAAATAAAGCCTTAACGGATATCGATGGTGTACCTGTTGCAATATATGAAGGTGTTGCACCAGAGGTAGCAGCTGCCCCCGCAGCGTTACCTGACCTTGTAAAAGGTTCTGTAGCCAGTAAAAAGAAAGGTGCAAATCAAGCTGAAAATACAAAATCAAAAACTAAAGTAGATAAAGCAACTGCTAAGGCAAAATCGGCTTCAGATAAAAAAGAAGCAGAAAAAACAGCAAAAGAGAATAAAGCCACTAAAAATAAAGTCGTTACTAAGCCAAAAAGTGGTTCTGCCGGTGGTTATTATCACGGCGGCTAAAGTTAACACTTTAGCGAGTGGTTATGTACCTATGATTTTTTATAAAAAATCATGAGCAAAAAAGTAAAAATTGCCTATGTGTGTGACCAATGCGGAGCTGACTATCCGCGATGGGGTGGGCAATGCACTAGTTGCGGTGAATGGAATACGATTAAAGAAGTCCGTTTAGGTTCTGCTAGTTCAGAACGAAGTAGCCGCAGTGGTTATGCGGGTAGTCGTTCTGAGGTTAAGTTATTAGCTGACGTTAATCTAACGCAGGCCGAGCGTATTTCCACAGGTATTTCAGAGTTTGACAGGGTTTTAGGCGGTGGTATCGTTTGTGGCAGTGTCGTCTTAATTGGCGGTGCGCCAGGCGCGGGTAAAAGTACCTTGTTGTTACAAGCCATTGCTAATATAGCTGATAGAGGCGTACAGGTTTTGTATGTCTCGGGTGAAGAGTCTTTACAACAAATTGCCGAACGCGCTTTACGATTAAAATTACCCGCCGAAAAAATCATGATGCTAATGGAAACATCCGTGCAACGCATTTGTGATGTCTTAGATGAGATTAAACCCCAGATATTAATCATCGATTCTATCCAAGTCATGCATACGCAAGAAGCCGAGTCTGCACCAGGATCTGTTTCACAAGTTCGAGAGTCTGCCAGTTATCTGACTCAATACGCCAAAAAACACCACGTTTCTATTTTTATGGTCGGGCATGTCACTAAAGATCAATCTATAGCAGGGCCTATGACGTTGAGTCATATTGTTGATACACAAGTCATGTTAGGGTCTACTGATGATGCTCGATTTAGAGTCTTAAGAGCCGATAAAAATCGTTTTGGTAGTGTGGGTGAGTTAGGTTTTTTTGCGATGGATAGCACGGGGTTAAAAGAAGTTAAAAATCCTTCAGCGATGTTTTTGAATAGAGCGGAAAAGCCGTCCTCTGGAAGTGTGGTGACTGTATTATGGGAAGGTACTCGGCCTTTACTGGTAGAGATTCAAGCATTAGTCACAGATTGTCAATATGGAAATCCTAGGCGCCTAGCGGTAGGTTTTGATCAGAATCGTTTAGCCATGTTGTTGGCTGTTTTGCATCGGCATGGTGGTGTGTTTACGGCGCAAGATGAGATATATGCTAATGTAGTTGGGGGTATAAAAGTCACCGAAACCAGTTCTGATTTAGCGATTGTAATTGGGGTGGTGTCTAGCTTAAAAGACAGAGTGGTACCGCATGATGCGTTCTTTTTTGGTGAGATTGGCCTTAGTGGGGAAATTAGACCGGTGGCGAATGGTCATGCGCGCTTAAATGATGCGGCTAAACATGGCTTCAAAAAAGCGATTATCCCTAAAGCTAATGTACCCAAGACGCCGATTAAAGGCTTACAAATTTACGGTGTATCCACCTTATCAGAAGCCTTAACAGTTGCGTCTGAACTCTAATTAGCTCGCTGTTTTTTCTGGATAAACGCTGTATTCAAATCCCAAGGTTTCTTCCCATTTATACAGGATCGCAATAGTCACATTATTCGCTAATTGCAGTGCCGTAAGTCCTGGGCTTAATTCTGCTTTAGGATCTTCAGATAAGATATGAGCTGCGATTAACTTAATACCTTGTTTGTGTGCATCAATAGTTTGTTGATGCCCCTTTTTGAGGTAAATAAAACCGTTACACACAAAAACCTGTACGGCTGCGTTTTCTGCTAAAGCATCCTCTACGGTTAATTCTTTAATGGATTGGGTTGGTAACAATTTTTTAGGAGAAACCCATAGTTGCGCAAACAGCTGCTGTTGCAACCATAAATCAAAACAGTCTTTAATTTTTTGAGCGATGACTTCTGGCGTCGTAAAAGAGGTGTCAATGACTAAATCATAGTTACTGTATTTTCTGAAATTAACATTGTATAGGTGATTGAAACGTTGATCTTCAATGCTTTGACGTTTAAGGTTATTTTCTAAAGTGACAGCGAGAGATGGGTTATGTTCATCGCCACGAGCGGCATTAAAGACACGTTCGGCACCTACTACCGTATCAACCGCTAAAAAAACTTTAAAGGCATCAGGGATAAAATGCCAAGCTAAGCGTGAATCTAAAATTAATTGCTCTTGAGTCTTACCTAATTCAACCACGTATGCATCAATTTCGTCATCAATACTGCGATCAGTTTGAGATATTTTATTAAGCTCAAGGGTCGTTACCCCCCTGCGTGTGGCGATTTCTCTTTGGATGGTGCCGGTGCCAATAATATCGAATTGCGTGAGTTCTTTTAGCGCTTTAGCAACGGAAGATTTGCCACTGCCGATATCGCCAGACATTACAATAATATTCTTCATAATCAGTGAGCGTGTTTATCCAAGTGAATTTGTAGGAATTTTAGCATTATTGTGCGCGTTAGGGCAGTGTGTATCTATTCTGCTACCAAAGTTTCAATACGATAATGGCCCTTACCATCTGTACCTAATGTATCAGCGAGATACGGTAATGTATTTCGTAATTGTTCTGTCAGTTTCCAGGGGGGATTAATCACAATCATGCCGCTGGCCGTCATGCCATGTTCTAAGGTGTCAGGTTTAATACCTAATTCATAAAGCTGTACATTTTTAAGTGAGCTTTCTTTGATAGCTATTTCTAATTGATCATTTCTAGTACGGTCTACCACGGGATACCACAGTGCATAAGTGCCATGCGCAAAACGCTTATAAAATTTAAAAAGAGACTCTACTACAGTGTCGTAATCACTTTTAATTTCATAAGAAGGGTCGATTAATACTAAACCGCGATTTGCTTTGGGTGGTAAAAGCCCCAGTGTGTTTTTTAAGCCGTCTGTGTGCTGCAAGGTAATGCGTCGATCTCTTTTGATCGCAAGTTGTAAAAACTCAATTTCGGTCGGGTGCAACTCATGAGCAAATAAATGATCTTGCTGGCGAAGATAATGCTGAATGATGAGGGGCGATCCTGGATAAATAGTAAGTTTATCCGTTTGATTGAACGCTTTAATGACCTTAACGTAATCACTAACAGCTTCTGGAAGAGTATCTAGGGACCATAACCTACCGATACCATTATCAAACTCTCTGTTTTTCTGAGCATAATCACCGTCTAATGAATAGTCGCCTGCACCCGCGTGGGTGTCAATACAACAAAAGGGTTTGTCCTTAGTGTTTAAATGCTCAAGAATATTAATTAACACTAAATGTTTTAGAACATCCGCAAAATTACCGGCATGGAAAGAGTGTCTGTAACTGAGCATTAAAAAATTTTACCAGCGATGGTCATGCCTATTTCAAAAGCAATCAGCCAAATAATGATCCATTCTAAAATCGTAGAGTGCCTATGTTTTTGTTCATCAGCTAACATTTCAAATAACTCATGGATGGTTTCAAGCTTTTTAGATAAGACTTGTGTGCGTGGAGCAATCTCTAAATATTTAGCAGTAATAGTATAAAACGATTCATATTCCGGATATTCCCAAAAGAAATCTGGGGTATCTAATAAATCATAATTCAAAATAATGTCGCTTTTGGTTAAGAATAGTTGCCCGCGTATTTTGGCAATTTTATAGCGACTGAGTTTGATGCGACCGTTTTCGGCTAACGATTTAGGAATGTAACTGGTGTTATTAATAGTGGTGATAGCATTAGTTTCAAATGATGCCAATTTTATGGATTGCGCCATGCCCTGAGAAAGGGCGAAAATCAAAATAGGATCAGACGATTCAATTTCAATATGATCTTCAACAATGCGAGTATTTGGGCAGTTAAGAGCAAAAGTAAAAAAATCTTCTTCTACGGTAGCTAAAGGGAATTCAGCATGCGCTAGTAACAGTTGGTGAAGTTTTGTTTGCTCTTCTGGACTTACATGCCAATGTACAACTGCACCATAAGAAAAAACAACGGACCACGAATTTTCATCTTCAATTAATAGTGCACCTTTAATGATACGAATCAGTGTTGATTCAGAAAGTAATGCGGCTAATTCATTGATATCAAATCGTAAAGCAAGACAAAACGCCGCGCATTTTTGTGTAGGGTGATTAATTGACATGGTGGTTATGTTAAATCCATCGTGCTAACGTTTGTCATTGTTTGAAGTTGCATCATTATCTATCAACAATGTTTAAAAGCCAGCCGCTTTCTATTTCACATTCTGACGATTTTGCTTTTACTTTAATGTTGATTCGAGCATAGGTGTCATGGAGTGAGCTAGGTAGTTTGCTTTTGATTAAGAAATACGGATCTTTAAATTCGGCCTCAAACTCGACTGGAATATTTTTAACGGTAATATAAATTTGATCGGCTTTTTGTAGGTTAAAAGCTATAAATGAGAACTCTGCACCTGGAATGACTGTTGTTAAGTGCGCCGGTAAAAATTTGCTTAATTGAGGTTTACATACCCCTGTGCCACTGCTGCTACCTCTAGGACCGCCGCCATGTCCACTATGGTGCTCTGATGCATTAGCAGAGAGAGAAGCTGATAAAGATAAAACGGTTGATAAAGCGAGTAATGTTATTTTTTTCATTGAATGACTCTTTATTATTAATTAACACTGGGTGCTTTTATAGACTACAGCCTATCTTAACAAAGCCCGTTTAGCTAAGTCGAGTAAAAAGCTTTATATTTAAGGAAATCTTTGGGTTATAGTTTGTACTCGATGCTTCAGGACTTTATTTACTTTATGAGTTGGTGCTATTGATGAGATATTTAGATCTTGGTAAAGTCTAATGAAACAGGCCTGCATTCAGGCAAGGATCGCTGTATTGCTGTAAAATGCGCGACTAAATAGTTAGTCGTTCATTTCCAAATATCTTTATTGTCATGTTAAGAATTACCGAACTTAAACTCCCCTTAGACCATACAGAAACGGACCTTAAAAATGCTGTTCTTACCCGTTTAAATATTAAGGCTGAGCAGTTAGTTTCTTATACTGTATTTCGCCAAGGACATGATGCTAGAAAAAAATCCGAGATTTATCTGGTTTATACCTTAGATATTGAGATTAACAATCAAGAAGCGTATTTGTCCCAGTTAGTCGCTGGATCAGGCATTACGCTAACGCCAGATACGACATACCAATTTGTTGCGCAGGCACCCAAAAATCTAAAGGATAGACCCATTGTCATTGGCATGGGACCTTGTGGGTTATTTGTGGGTTTAATTTTGGCGCAAATGGGTTTTAACCCCATTATTTTAGAGCGTGGTAAAGAAGTAAGAGAGCGTACTAAAGATACCTTCGGTTTATGGCGCAAAAGCATTTTTAATCCTGAGTCTAATGTGCAATTTGGTGAGGGTGGGGCAGGTACTTTTTCTGACGGTAAACTTTATACCCAAATTAAAGACCCTCATCATTACGGCAGAAAAGTATTAACTGAGTTTGTTAAAGCCGGGGCTCCTGCTGAGATTCTTCATGTGAGTAAGCCCCATATTGGTACTTTTAAATTAGTGTCTATGGTTGAGCAGATGCGCGCGACTATTGAATCACTAGGCGGTGAGATACGTTTTCAGAGCCGAGTTGATACACTTAATATTGAACAAGGACAGGTGACAGGTGTTACGTTAGCTAATGGTGAAACGCTAACAAGTCATCACGTAGTATTAGCGGTAGGGCACAGTGCGCGGGATACCTTTACAATGCTCTATGAGCAAGGCGTTTACATAGAGGCTAAACCATTTTCTGTGGGGTTTAGAATTGAACATCCTCAATCGTTGATTGATCAATGTCGATTTGGTAAAAATGCGGGACATCCTTTGCTGGGGGCGGCTGACTATAAATTAGTCCATCATTGTAAAAATGGTCGTGCGGTTTATAGTTTTTGTATGTGTCCTGGAGGTACTGTTGTGGCGGCTACTTCTGAAGTAGGCCATGTGGTGACTAACGGTATGAGTCAATACTCACGTAATGAGCGTAATGCCAACAGTGGTATTGTGGTGGGCATAACCCCCGATGATTATCCTGGAAATCCTTTGGCAGGTATTGATTTTCAACGCGTGTTAGAAGCAAGAGCGTATGTGTTGGGCGGCGAGACTTATCAAGCGCCGGGGCAATTAGTTGGGGATTTTATAGCTAATAAGCCCTCTGTAGCATTAGGTTCGGTAAAACCTTCTTATACGCCAGGTGTTAAGCTAGGTGATTTAAGCACCGCTTTGCCTGATTATGCGATAGAGGCCATTCGTGAAGCGTTACCTGCTTTTGATAAAAAGATTAAAGGTTTTGCGATGGCTGATGCCGTGTTAACAGGGGTGGAGACGCGTACCTCATCGCCCATTCGTATCAAACGAAATGCACAGTTCCAAAGTATTAATACGAAGGGGTTGTATCCAGCGGGTGAAGGTGCGGGTTATGCTGGAGGCATTCTTTCTGCAGGTGTGGATGGTATTAAAGTGGCCGAGGCTGTTGCGCAGGCCATATTAGCTGAGAATAATTAATTACAAATTCTTTTAATGGGAAAATGGCAGCTAAAACAGCTGCCCACTGATAGTTCGCTGTTCACACTGAGGTGTGCGTCATGTCTCATCAATACGTGTTTTACAATAGCCAGTCCTAAACCAGTGCCGCTGACTTTTTTGGCGCGCTTAGTTTCAACTCTGTAAAAACGTTCTGTGATTCTGGGGATATCATATTTTGCAATACCTTCACCTTTATCTTCAACGGCGAGGATAACTAACTGACTGTCTTGATACCAACGCACTTTTACGACGGAATCATCACTTGAATACTTCAAGGCATTGCTTACCAAATTAGTAAAAGCGCTGCGTAATTCTTGTTCTTCACCGACTATGTTTGCGTCAGACTCTAAAGTCAGTTCTATTCGATTACTCGAGTGTCTTAGGGTGTCACCTTCTTTGCATATTTGCATTAACAGCTCAGGTACATTAACGCAGCTCGTTTTTTTCTGCTGAGTTTCTAAGCGTGCTAATAATAATAAATCATCCACCAAATGTTGCATGCGCTCAGTTTGGCCTTGCATTTGTATGAATGAGTTGGTCAATAACGGCGAATTCTGATCATCCATGTCTTGTAAAGTTTCAATGTAACCTTTCAGCACTGTCAGTGGAGTTCTAAGCTCATGAGATACATTGGCTACGAAATCTTTACGCATGCGTTCCATTTGTTTTAGCTGAGTGATGTCTTGGGCTAAAAGCAAACGCAGGCCCGCTCCATAAGGTATGACTCTGACTTCTAAGGAGACTTTTCTGTCTATTGGAGACGGCAGGATAACGGATTGTTTGTAGTTGCCCGATTTGAGGTAGCGGATGAATTCAGGATACCGAATAAGGTTTGGAATGCGTTGGCCCTTGTCTGTAATTTTTAAACCAAAGACATGCCTCGCTGCTTTGTTAGACCAATCAATTTCATCATGTGAGCCGAGGATTACAACGGCATCAGGTAAAGCTTCTGTTGATTGTCTAAACTGATCAATAATAACGCGGAGTTTTTTCTTGCGACGTTTTTCACTCTTTTTAAGGCGGTAAACATGGTAGTAAATGTCTTCCCAGACGCCTTTCACTTTGGGTGATTTTGCGCTGCCCCCTTTTCTTATCCATTTTTCGAAACGATTGATTTGGATAATTTGTTGGACAATAATGCTGAGCATTAGCAAGAATAACAGGATAACGATATGACCTGTTATGCCTCCAATTATTAAAACTAATAATAATTGGAGGGTGATATTGGTGATTTCTCTACCCCAAATGTTCATGCTTTTAGTCGATTAAAGAGAATCTATATCCAAAGCCACGTACAGTTTGAACTAAATCTTCTCTTCCATATTCTTCTAATATTTTTCTTAAGCGGCGAATATGCACGTCAATAGTACGTTCTTCTATATAAACACTTCGGCCCCATACTTGGTCAAGCAACTGAGTACGTGTGTATACTTTATCGGGATGTGTCATAAAGAAGTGCATCAAGCGAAATTCTGTAGGACTAACATCTAATTGTTTATCGCCAATCGTGAGTCTGTGTTGCTCAATGTCCAGCATTAAATCCCCTAAAACAATTTGAACTTGACCCTGTATTTTTCCGCTTCTACGTAATACCGCACGGATACGTGCAATGAGTTCCTTAGGTGAAAAGGGTTTTGTCATATAGTCATCAGCGCCAATTTCAAGCCCTCTGACTTTGTCTTCTTCTTCACCGCGTGCGGTCAATAATATAATGGGGATGTCTTTATAGACAGGTTCTTTTTTTAAACGTCTAGCCCATTCAGCTCCGCTAATGCCAGGTAACATCCAATCTAGTAATATTAGATCATGAGAACGTGTGTCCAATTGTTTCTGAGCATCTTCAGCGTCAGCAGCTTCAAAGGGGATAAAACCCGCTTGATCCAATACCATCATGAGCATGCCTCTGATGGCGTCTTCATCCTCAACAACTAGAATATTAAAGTTTGACATTATTAATTAAGAAAATGAAATGTAACCGATCAGCATTATAGCAAACCACTTGTTACCGTACTGTTACAAATTGCGTACTATAAGGGCTCTGGATCAATATTTACCCTAGCAAGAGATCTAATGTTTTACAATAAGATCATTATCAATAATGCAAGACTCCTTTTTTACGATGCCCCAATCAAAAATTTATCTCAATGTTCCTTATGCGCAAAAAGATGCGGCTAAAGCATTGGGGGCAAGATGGGATCCTACTCATAAAAAATGGTACGTGCCCGGTAACATAGATGTTTCTCAATTTGATGCATGGCGATCAGACATTGTAGATCCGGTGGAGAGTATTGTTACACCCTCTAAAAATACCAGCTCGGGAGTCTTCACCTATCCGACGGATAAGCGTTTCGTAGCTTATGACGGCGATCTACCACCCTGGGATTGAATGTTGCGATGAGTACTGAGTCGTCGTACAACTTAAAATATTTAGCGGGATATTCTGCTGATGTAAAAGATCAAGTGAGTCAACTTATCAAGTCGAATAAGTTGCATGCTTACTTACTTAAAAAATATACGCTGTGCCATGATGTTAAGACAGATAAAGCGTTATATGCCTATGTCATGGACTTAAAGAATAAATATTTACGTCAGTCTAGTCCACTCAGTAAAATTGTTTATGATGATAAGATTGATGTTGTGCATCAAGCGCTGGGCTTGCATACTTTTGTCTCAAGAGTACAAGGTAATCAATTAAAAGCTAAAAACGAAATTCGCATTGGCGGGGTTTTTAAAAGCTTACCTGAAGATTTTCTGAGAATGATAGTGGTACATGAGTTGGCGCATCTAAGAGAAAAGCAGCATAACAAGGCGTTTTATAAATTATGCGAGTACATGGAACCCCGTTATCATCAGCTAGAGTTTGATATGAGGCTTTACTTGACTCACTTAGATACCAGCAGCAAAACCAAGTGAATTTTCTGGGGGTATGAGAACTTTAACTTTCAAAACTTAATTGGTCACCAAAGGCTGTTACCCAATCTTTTTCAAATTGATTAACGGCGGGTTGCACAGCTGGATGAGACATAAGTTGATCGGCAATATCTACGGGAAGCGTAATAGCTTCAATCCCAAGTTTCAGTACATCCATAACTTGTTGGATGTTTTTAAAACTGGCGGGTAATAATTTAGACGCTAAGCCCTGTTGGTTTAGTAATAGCTGTATATCTGCGACGACATTAATGCCGCTTACACCCATGGCATCAATTCGGTTAACATAAGGCGCAAGATAGTCTGCACCGCATAAGGCGGCAAGGAAACCTTGTTGTACAGAATAAATAGCTGTAGCAAGCACGGGGATGTTTTTGGTTTTAAGCACTTTGATAGCCGCAAGACACATTTCTGTCGCAGGGATTTTGACTACAATGTCATAGGGTAGCGCATTGAGTTGTTCTGCTTCATTGATGATTTCTTGCGTTGTATTGCTGACAGTTTGGACATGAAAGCGGGTTTCAGTGCCCAATATTTTTGCGCAATTAGTTAAGGTATCTTTTAGGCCAACACCCGACTTAGCTAAGATGCTTGGGTTAGTCGTGATCCCTTTTAACGGGATGCTTTTATTAAATCGGGCCAGTTGTAGAAGGTCGGTCGTATCAAGGTAAAACTCAAACATATTAGTTATCCAAAATCAGTGTATGGCAATTTTAACAATTGCTCGCTTAAACAACTAAACATTATTAACAGCAGCCTGTTAACAAATTCATATAATGGCGCAGAGACAGTCTAAGAAAACACAATTTAAAGGTCAGCATGTTCTGCTTGCCCATGGTAATGGTGGGCGTTTAATGAAAGAACTGATTGAGCAAATATTCGCTTATCACCTCCATAATGAATTGTTAGATACCCAGTCGGATGCGGCATCTATCCCCTTTAAATCCAATAATTCAGAGCTGGTTGTGAGTACTGATGGTTTTACAGTTGAGCCACTAGAGTTTCCGGGAGGAAATATTGGTAGTTTAGCTGTGCATGGTACGGTTAATGATCTAGCTGTTTCGGGTGCTAAGCCACTTTATCTGACACTTAATGCTTTTATAGAAGAGGGGTTGGCATTAGCTGTGTTAGATAGGGTTGTACAAAGCATGGCACAGGCCTGTTTGGAATGTGATGTTAAGATTGTAGCCGGTGATACTAAGGTAGTACGTAGAGGGCAAGGTGGTGGTATTTATTTCGCTACCACAGGTATAGGTCAACGAGACTCTAAGTATCGATTGGGATTAAATCAGATTCAATTAGGTGATTTTGTATTATTAAGTGGCACGGCAGGTGATCATGGCGCTGCTGTTATGTTAGCTAGAGAACAGTTTGGGTTAGCAGGCTCTTTGCAATCTGATGCTGCATCTGTATTGCCGATTACGGAGGCTTTATTAAGTTTCGAGGGCTTGCGTTTTATGAGAGATCCAACGCGGGGTGGGGTGGCAACGATAGCGCATGAAATATCTCAAGCTATCGATCAGTCAGTTCGCTTGTACGCTGCAAATATCCCCGTTAATGAGCAAGTCAGGGTGGTGTGTGATTTGTTAGGGTATGATCCTTTATATATGGCATGTGAAGGCCGAGTATTAGCTGTTATCGCGCCTGAATTGGCCGAAGCTGCGGTGACTAAGTTGCATGCATTAGGTTATGTTGATGCGGCTATTATTGGTCGGATAGAGCAAGGTCGAGCGCATGCTTTCTTAGAAACAGATTTGGGAGGTGAGCGTATCCTACAAGAGTTAGAAGAAGATCCGTTACCGAGAATTTGTTAATTTATATTTTTATATTTATTTTTTAATGCTATTATTACAATGGTTTGTGTAATTTTTTTATTTAATAAATTTTATTAATGTTTAATGAGTTTAATAAGATTATTGCTTGTTAAGCCCTTTGTGCACGATATAAAATAAGCTGTTGTGCTCACCCAAGAAATATCCAAAATAATAGGTTAAATGTGCAAGATACATTTCTAAAGAAACTAGAGTACTGTTTAAAATTTTCTGTTTTAACAGCCATGTTGGGTTGTGTCATCCAGCAAGTTTCTTATGCAGATGTGATCGAAGATAAAGACACACATTTTATCGAGAAAATAAAAGACGCTATTATTTCATTAGATAGTAATAAAGTAATAGCTAGGCAAATCGCTGCGCTTATTGCCTCCAAACAACTTTCGGATTTAAAGCGGTCTAACTTCGAAAATCGTGCTGACGATCTTACTGAGCTTTATAAATTATCGGGCAATAAATTGTTGTGGTCATCAAGCCCAGAAGCAGAAAAGAATGCGCATGAGTTAATTAGTTTAATTGATAAAGTAGCGGATAACGGACTTAACGCGGCAGATTATGAGCCTGAAGTTTTAAAGCAGCTGCATGCAAAAGCTGCCATTTTAGCCCCCGATAATTATAAAGAGCGGGTGCAATATGATATGGCATTGAGTTTGTCGTTAATAAGATATCTACATGACTTGCACTACGGACGCATAAATCCAAAAGATATCAACTTTAATCTCAAGCTAAGAGATAAAAAAATTATTGATATACCCCAGCTTATTGTGAAGCAAAATAATGCAAAAACGATTGGTCAATTAGTTGATTTAGTAGAACCTAAGCTTAAGCAATATGAAAAACTTAAGCACGAGTTAGCGTATTATAGAAATTTAGCGAAATCTACTATTGATCTGCATTTATCTGTCACAGAAAAGTTAAATCCGGGTGATAGTTTGCCTGCTGCGCCATCATTAGCCCAATATTTAGTCGCTATGGGAGACTTGCCTAAGGATGTTGACAGTCAATTTAAAAAATTGGATCGATACAACGATAAGTTGGTTGCAGGTATAAAAAAGTTCCAAGCTCGACATGGTATCGATGCGGATGGTGTTTTGGGTCAGCGCACTGTTACGGCGTTAAATAAGCCCATCAGTGAGCGTTTAGACCAGATTGAACTCGCCATGGAAAGGTTACGTTGGTTACCTGAGTTAAGTAACGGTGCATCCATTATTGTAAATATTCCTGCTTTTCAGTTATGGGCTTTTGATGATGTCAATGAAATCAATTCCGATATAAAAAACATGCGGGTGGTGGTTGGGAAAGCGGCTAAAAATGAAACACCCGTTTTAATGGCTGAAATGCGTTTTATCGATTTCATGCCTTATTGGAACGTTCCTTATAATATAGTTAAAAAAGAAATTATCCCTAAATTGCTTACTAATCCTCGTTATCTTGATGGCGAAAACATGGAGATGGTGGCAACTGAAGGTGGTGAAGCAAAAACGGTCTCATTTTCTTCTGCTACGCTATCAGGTCTCAATCAGGGAAATGTCAGAATTAGGCAAAAGCCGGGCAATAAAAACGCGTTAGGAAAAGTGAAGTTTATGTTCCCAAACAAAAATGACGTGTACCTGCATGATACGCCTTCACATCATTTATTTAGCCGTTCGCGTCGGGACTTTAGCCATGGCTGTGTGCGGGTAGAAAATCCGGATCAATTAGCTCAATTTGTTTTAAAAAATCAATTAAGTAAAGAAGAAATCGATGACGCTTTTCAAGCGCAAAAGAATCGAAGGGTCACGCTTAAGAAATCTATCCCTGTTATGTTCTTTTATACAACCGCTTTCGTAGATCATAATGAACATTTATCTTTTTATGAAGATATCTATGCGTATGATGATGTGCTGAAGGAGAAGCTAAAGAAACTACAGGATGTGTCTGATCTAACACTATATGCACCACCGCCAGAATTGTTGCAGGCAGGGCGACCTGTTAGTGAGGAATCAACGGCTGTTTTGAATAATGCCGATGCAGAAAAACAGCCCTAAGCATTATCCTTTGTTACCAGGTTCTAATATCACCTGTATCTAAGTGGACAAAATTACTTTCGGGGTAATATCCAACGCCACCTTTTGCCATAGATAGCGCCGCTTTTTTAATCATATGTGTTTGCATGCCCTCAATTCTGATATCAATAGCTCTGCCTTGAATATGGTAGCTATGTTCTGCTACCCCAGAATTGTTTTTACGTAATGCAGCATTTGTTACGGGTGCTCTATAAGCAGATACCACTTGTATCGGTTTGTTAATGCCTAAGGTTTGCTTAAGTTCAAATAATTGATCTATTAACGCAGTATCCATCGAGTGAATGTCATTCGTATGGTAATCGCGCATGATGTGATTAATTTCATGTAGCGCGTCTTTGACATAGCGCCCATTTTCAAAGTAAGTTAATTTTAGTTTATCCCCCGTTTCTCTATGGACAAGGTGTATCGATCTAGCGGGCACAATGCGTTTAGATGCGCTTTGTGTTTTTCTATTTAACGTGCTGTGGATTAAGCGTTTGTTAACTTCTTTATGAGGAGGGTAGGTGCGACCATGCCCGTATTGATGGGGGTCAATAATGGATCTAACTGTTGCAGACGCTATATCAGTTCCGCCTAAGGCGAGAACAGAACCATAAGCTAATTTCTTTAAAAAATCGCGTCTTGTTGCTATCTCAATTTCTTCAGTGTTAATAGTCTGTATTATTTTAGTATCCATAACTAATCCTCATGCTGACGCGTTAAGTTGATTATCTAACTTTAGTCTTAAAATAATCTTAAATTATTGTTAAGGAAATGTGACAACTGGCTTAATACAAGGTTTAGTGAGGTATGGGGTAAATATTTTATGTGTTGATCTATAGGTCAAGATTCTGCTATATATGTAGGGGAAGCATAAATACGACCTCTACTAACGATGCATTACTAATGGGTGATCAATATATGAGTAAAAAAATCGTTAAACCTTCAACTTATCTATTAGAAGTTAAGACGCTGTCTGACCGTATTGTTAAGGCTCAACAACCTATACGTATCTTAGATGCCATCAAATGGGATGATGGGATTAAACAGGCGTTTTTTGATGATAAGTGTAAAAATCCTCCCAAAGTAACCACCGATTATTATAAAAATAGAGCGCTAGGTTTTGATCCTTCGGATAAGAAGCTAGAGTTTTATCAGATTGAGCGTGACTTAGTGCGTAAGTTGGGTCAACTCAATCCGCTCAGCGTGATCATGAGGCGTATCTGTCGAGAATATCAAGATGTGATAGGGATGCTTGAAGTGCGCGGCACGCCTTTGTTCTCAAATATCTCTCAAGAATTGTATGGATCATCACAGGACGTATTTCATGTCGGAGATCCAACCATTGCAGATTTTGGCACCATGATGGAAGCTACTTTAGATCCTTTGATTAAGTTGGATTGTGAAGAGCCGAAAACAATTAACGCAAAAGAAGCGGTAGAAATTCTCAATGAAAAAATAGAAAGTGTTTTTCCGGGTGATGGCTTACGTGCCATGTTAAGTGACGGAATTATGGCTGATGCGGCAGCAGGTACTGACTATATTAAGTTGCGTGCCGATGCCATGTTTAATATGCGAGACCTTCGCGTACTTGAAGTACATGAGATATGGGTACATTTAGGGACAACACTCAATGGCTTAGCTCAACCGTATTGTACCTTTTTAGGCAAAGGCCCCCCATCAGCGACAGTAACGCAAGAAGGCTTGGCGGTACTGATGGAAATATTAACGTTCAGTTCAACGCCTCATCGCTTAATGCGTTTAATTAATCGCGTGCGCGCCATTACTTTGATCGAAGAAGGCGCTGACTTTATGGATATCTTCAAGTTTTTTAAAGAGAAGGGCTTAGACGACGAAGATAGTTATACATTTACGAGTCGAGTTTTTAGGGGAAGTACTTATAACGGAATGCCTTTTACTAAAGATTTAACTTACCTGAAAGGCTTTGTTCTCACGTATAATTTTATGCGTTTAGCTGTTATAAAAGGCATGCCAGATCGTATTCCCTTATTGTTTTGCGGTAAGACGATGATTGAAGACATGAAGGTATTGGTCGATTTAGTAGAAGAAGGGACTGTGATAGCACCGCAATTTTTACCGCCACAGTTCAAAGATTTAATGGGATTGGCTTCCTGGTTAAGTTTTAGTCGATTTATGACGTCATTAAATTTTAGACAGTTAGAACAAGATTATGCCAATATCCTGTAAATGATGTTAAGTTGACATGGATGTTACTACTTTTATATCCATTGCATTTTTCAGATGTAATCTATTGAAGTACACCGGTCTTAGTCATAACACCGGTGTACTTTTTGTCATACAAGCAAGTATCAATGAAAGATAAATTTTTAAATTTCTTTAGTACCCTCAATAAAGATGAACAGCAAATATTACTGGTGTTATCAGTTGTTTATGCGCCTATTGTCCAATCGAATTTGCAAATATTATTGCGCTCTCTTGCGTGTATAGAGCCCAAAAAATTAGCGCTGATAGATCTGCATTTAAGAGAAAAATTGCAGCAATCGGGTATGATTATTGTTACCTCTGATGGATGGCAATGTAATAGAAAGGTAGCTGAGCATATAACACGTGTTGCCGTTAATGAGCCCTGGTTTAATAAATTGGCGCAGCATTTAATTGCCCAGCCTAGTTACTATTATCCTACTAGAGTTGATATCTACCATGCTATCAAACAACTCCGTATTTTTTTATATCAAGAAAATGTAGTGGCTTTCGCTGCAAATATTGAGCACTTCTATAATTCATATCCTCAGCACTTTACTGAGGTCATGAACGATATCTTCTTTAATCAATATAATTCAAGTTGGTTTAGTGCGTTACCCGATGCCATCAAGAGTGCCGTTTTAAAATATTACTTAAAAGACAGTTATTTCTATTTAATCGATGATTCATTTCAGTATAAGTTACTGGAATCCTTCTTTGGAAAGAAAAGGCCCGCGAATCGAGATATCATTCATGCACTACTGTCAGAGCGTTTAGTGCGTGGTAATTTTAAAGATGCTGAAGCATGGTTGGCTGGGGATTATACGTTTGAGGGTCTAAAGTTATTAGGCACATTAAGATTCCTTGAGAATAAAAATGATGAGGCCATTGTTTATTTTCAGACGGCGCTTAAGGTCCTTAAAAAAGAGACGGGCAAGCGAAATATCGTTATTGAAGGTCTGGAGGGTTATTTTTATAACCTGGCATTGCTTAAAAGCCGTCAACTGCCCAATCTACAATTGCTAAGGCAACAATTAAAACTAGCCATTAAGCAAGGCGACTTAAATCCTTTTAATGGCTTAAGTCTTATGTTACTAGAGCTGCTTGATATTTACCAAGGTAAATCCAGTATTGAGCAAAGTGTTTTTTTAATGACGAATAAAACGTCCGCTTACGAGCACTTATTCCAAGGGCTTCTTTTATTTTGGCTGAACGAATTAGATGCCATAACGCTGGGCGAATCGAATAACGCTTATGTCATACAATTGGCGGAGTATTGTCAAAAAGCGAAACAATTAAATTATGGTTGGTATGCCTGCATCAGTGCTGCTTTGTTGGAGCGTTTGGGGCACGTAGATGAAGCCTGTCAATTAATGGCTCAAAACAGTACTGATTTATCTTTTGCTGAACTCATTAATTTATTGCCCCAAGTCTCTTCTTGGCAAAGGGCTTTAGATGCATTAAATCAGTTGACTACTCAAGTGGATCCAGATGACGTAAAAGAACTCCGTATTATCTGGTCAATAAGGTTACATAAAGATAACGTCATTTTAGAGCCTAAAGAGCAGCGTCTGGGCATGGGTGGTAAGTGGACTAAAGGGCGAGTGATACCTTTAAAAAAACTGCTGAACGCTATAGATGAGTTTGATTATTTATCAGAACAAGACAAACGCATTTGTGCGCATATTCAAATCGTTAAAGAAACGGATTATTATGGATACGCAGCAAGAGAAAAATACGTGTTATCCAGTGTTGCAATTACAGAAGCGGTAGGGCATCCGGCCATCTTTTGGGCGCATCAAGAACAGTATGATCATCCCGTCGATATTCGTTTATTAGAGCCCCAATTATTAGTTAGAGAGGTAGAGGATAAATTGCACATCTCGTTGTTACCTCCCATTAATCAAGAAAAAATAATTGCTCATAAGACAGCCAATAATGGCCTGCAAATTTATGCAATCAATGATTCTCATCGTCAGGTAGCAGAAATATTGGGGCAAACCGGTTTAATCGTTCCACAATCAGCACGTCAACAGGTCATCGATTCCATTGCATCAATTTCATCCATGTTAACGGTGCAATCTGACATTGGTGGATCTTCTGATTTGGCGACAACAGTAGCGTCCGATAGCCGATTACACATCCATTTGCAGCCGATGGGGCAAGGCATACAAATAGATATTTTTGTACAGCCCTTTGTTGAAGGGGGGCCACTCTACATTCCTTGTACTGGCGGCATGACAGTACTTGCCGAGATAGACAGTAAGCAATACCAAACTACGCGTGATTTCGATTTAGAGAACCAATACCTCGTGCAGGTGCTCGATAAGTGTCCCCAGCTCTATGCAGCTAAAGAACCGCGTTGGAAATTGGATGATGCAGAAACTTCACTGGAAACATTGTTACAACTGCAGGAGTTAGGTGAGTTTGCTATTTTAGAATGGCCTAAAGATAAGAAAATCAAGCTCAGTCGTGAAGTCGGTTTGTCTTCAGTACAGTTTTCGGTGCGAAAAGAGAAAGATTGGTTTAGTGTCGAAGGTGATATAGAGGTCGATAACGGACAAGTGCTGGATATGCAGCGCCTTATGAATTTATTAAACGGTTCGACCAGTCGGTTTTTGCAATTAGAAGATGGGCAAATTATTGCGCTAACACGTGAGTTACGCCAGCGTTTAGATGACCTTACGGGGATTGGTGAAGTCCATAAAGATAAAGTACGCTTTCATCCTTTAGCGGCTTTAGCATTGGATGAGATTACCTCGGGCATGGCGGTAACAGCTAGTGTGCCTTGGACAGATCAGCTCAATCGATTGAATGAAATGGGTGATTTAAATCCTAAGCCACCTTCTACATTGCAAGGTGAGTTAAGAGATTATCAATACGAAGGCTACCAATGGATGATGCGTCTAGCCCATTGGGGCGCGGGCGCTTGTTTAGCGGATGATATGGGCTTAGGTAAGACCATACAGGCTATCGCTTTAATACTAGCAAGAGCGCCTAATGGGCCTACATTAATATTAGCGCCTACCTCAGTGTGTATTAACTGGTTAGAAGAAATACAGCGATTTGCGCCCACACTGAATGTGTCTCAGTTTGGCATCGGTGATAGACAAGAGATGCTGGATACTGCCGGCCCGTTCGATTTAATCGTGTGTAGTTATGGTTTATTACAAACTGAATCTGAACGATTAGTTGATAAACATTGGCATACCTTAGTGGCTGATGAGGCACATGCTATCAAAAATGCGCTCACTAAGCGCTCTAAGGCGGCGATGGCCTTGCAAGCAGACTTTAAGTTGATTACGACAGGTACGCCTATAGAAAATCATCTGGGCGAATTGTGGAATTTATTTAATTTCATTAATCCTGGGTTGTTAGGGACATTGCAAAAGTTTAATCAACGTTATGCGCAGGCCATCGAGAATAATAAAGATCATGAGCTCCAGCAGCGTTTAAGAAAGTTACTCAGACCCTTTATATTGCGACGGTTAAAAAATGATGTATTAACTGAGTTGCCTTCAAGAACAGAAGTGACGTTGCACATTGAGTTAAGTGCAGAGGAAAGGGCTTTTTATGAGGCTTTACGCAGAAATGCAATGGATGCGCTTTTATCAAGTAATGAAAAAGCAGAGCATAAGCAGCTTAAAATATTAGCTGAGATTATGAAGTTAAGGCGGGCTTGTTGTCATCCTAGTTTGGTGATGGAAGAAAGTGTCTTGTCTAGCTCAAAGTTACAAGCGTTTGAAGAATTGGTTGATGAGTTAATACCTAATAAACATAAAGCATTAGTGTTCAGTCAGTTTGTGGGGCATCTGGGTATTATCAGGCGGTTGCTAGATAAAAAAGGCATTTCCTATCATTATCTAGATGGTTCAACCCCCGTTCCTAAACGCAAAATAGCGGTTAATGCTTTTCAGGCGGGCGATGGAGACTTATTTTTAATTAGTTTAAAAGCCGGAGGCACAGGCTTAAATCTAACCGCTGCAGATTATGTGATTCATATGGATCCTTGGTGGAATCCGGCTGTTGAGGATCAAGCCTCTGACCGTGCACATCGTATGGGGCAATTGCGCCCTGTAACGGTGTATCGGTTAGTTGCGAAAGATACGATAGAAGATAAAATCGTTGAGCTACACAAGCATAAGCGTGATTTGGCGAGTAGTTTGTTGGAAGGTGGGGAAGTGAGCGGCAAAATGTCAGTAGAACAAATGTTGGAGCTAATTAAAGATATTGTTTAATTAATGGCTATTACACTATAACAATAGGAGGCAATAATATGAATAGATTAAAACTAAAGTACATGGGCGCGTTTTTTGGTATTACATTGGCTGCTCTGTTGGCGGCTTACAGTGCTGAATCAATAGCACAAGGTTCTATGGACAGAGCAACATTACTTGATAAGACCGTTGAGTTACCCAGCGAGCAAGTCAATACAAAAGTCATGCGGGTTAAGTTTACGCCAGGCTTTAAAACCCCTTGGCATACTCATGAAGGTCCAGGCCCCCGCTATGTGGTTAAGGGCACATTAACAGTGGTAGAGAATGGTAAGACTAATATATTTAAGGCCGGGGATGTATTTTGGGAAACAGGCTCTTTAATGTCGGTTGAAAATACCGGATCTGATCCTGCTGAACTCATTATTTTTGAATTAGCGCCTGCAAAAAAATAGAAACACCCTTTCAAACTGAGCCATCACAACATCACATGTGTGGATGGCTCATTCAATCAAGTTCTTGCTCTATTTTTGAGTGATTATTTTCTTCTTTTGATAAAAATCATTGGGGTTTAATGATTCTTTGTCATGCCTTGCGTCATTTTCAATAAAAAAAATACCTGTACAACAATAGTTGGACAAAAAATTTTCTTGTCCATGTTTTGCGATCAAAAGACTGGGCATAAAATAAAAACATACAAATTCAATACTTTAATAAGATTTAATGGTTAATTTTACACAAATAATAGGGTTTTTTGTAGCTATAAATCCAATTAAATTAAAAAATTGTTCATGTTTTGTAAAACTATTCTTTGACAAGGTGTTTTCTTATTGGTACATTATTGTGAAATGATTAGTAAACAAATTGCGAACTAATCATAAAAAACAAGTAGTCTGCATTCTAGATATTGGGTGATAGCTCCTACTTAATAATAATAAGATTTTGTTTGCGAGGATTTAGTGTTATGGCTTATTCAAATGCACAATTATCAAAACAAGAGGTTCCTTTTGTTGTCGATACTTTGACAGTATCAATACGTCAAGAAAAGGTGAGGGGATCTGAACCTGTTGAAATTGCAGAAAACAGTAATTTTTACATTGCCAGTCAGTTAAAAGAAGAGAAGCAAAAATTAATCAGTGCCTTGGCACAATTTCCAGTTACAGCGCTCTGGTTGTTGCGTCAGTACGAACAGGCGGATGTTAACGGCAATCAAGAGCAAGATTTTGGTGTTGATACCGAGTCTACTACCGATCTCACGGGGATTAATCAATGTTTTCAAGTCTTAGTAGAAAAGTACGCAGAAGAAGCAAGTAGCGGTGTACTTAAACAGAATTTGATCAGTGCGATCAATGAGTTTAGCTTCTCATTTACCGATCTAACAAAGATTGTAGACGTAATTGTTTACGCTTACAAATATAGAGGACTTTGTTATCAACCCAATGCGCAACATGGGCCTAAGCAATCAGAGTTAATCCTCAAAAGATTAGAGCGTGTTAATAGAAGATATACCATTAACCATGCAAAATTATCAGAGCTAATGACCCACTACGAAGAACAATTTTTGTTCTTATCCAGCACTGAGATGCAAAAATATTTTGCGGACGTGGTGTTCGCTGAAAGCCGTTGGTTAGCGTTAAGACAACAAATTGCCACCGCAAATTCTAGACTCGTATTATTTATAGCGAATCAATACAAAGGTAATTTTTTGGATTTTGAAGATTTAGTTCAAGAAGGCCAGTCAGGGTTATTAAAAGCGGTTGATAAATTTGATTATCGCTTAGGTTTTCAATTCTCGACCTACGCGGGTTATTGGATCAGACAAGCAATATCAAGAGCCTTGTCTCGCAACGAAAGAGTGGTCAGAGTGCCTTGCGGTCAAGTTGCTAATATCAATAAATTATTCCGTACCAAAGATCAATTCTTAAACAGAGAAGGTAGAGAACCTGATCTTAGAGAGTTAGCCGATTTAACTAAGCTTTCAGTTGATGAAGTGAATAACTTATTGTCCATTTCTCAATCGGCTATGGCATTAGAAGGCTATGAAGATGATGGTGAATCAGACTTTGCACCTATTGACTATGTAGAACAACATAGTTTTACGTCTGCTTTTAATCAAATGACACAAGCCGACTTAGAAAAACTATTAGCAAAATCGATCACCCTGCTAAATGAGCGAGAAGCGATGGTGATTTGCAGTCATTTTGGAATAGAACAAGACAACTCAATGACCTTACAAGAGATTGGTGTTGTGCTTAATTTAACAAGAGAAAGAGTTAGACAAATACAAGTGATTGCCTTAGAAAAAATAAAGCGCAATTTGGGAGATGAGTTAGGCGCTTTTTTATAATGTACAAAGTAGTCAAACATAGCTAATATGAAATCCTACTTAATAGGTAGGAAAGAATAATTCAGGTAAACACCTAACGCAATATTTGATCTTTATACGAGATCAGGAGATTAAACCATGAAAAAACATATACTCAACGCGCTCCTCTGGGGTGTCATTATTTCCGGTGCTTTTTTAATATTCAACCGTGTCAATACGGCGCCGGCTATTGATGACTCAATTGCTTATTCGGACTTTATTGTCAAAGTTAAAAATAAATTAGTTGATAGAGTAGAAATTACGGGTGCAACCATTAAGTTGCGTACCAATGATGGTCAAAATCTTGAAACGTATAATCCAAATGATCCACATTTGATTGATGATCTATTAGGTGCAGGCGTGCAAGTAAGAACAAAACCGCCTGCACAACAATCATTAATGATGCAGATGTTTATCTCATGGTTCCCCATGTTATTACTGATAGTGGTTTGGATTGTCTACATGCGTAGAAGCCAAGGCGGTATGGGCAGCAATGGGTTTGGGAAAAGCAAAGCTAAATTGTTAGAAGAAGATAAATTAACCGCCACTTTTGCTGATGTAGCAGGCTGTGAAGAAGCCAAAGAAGAAGTGACCGAGTTAGTGGATTTCTTAGCGGATCCACAAAAATTCCAAAAACTAGGCGGCAAGATCCCTCGCGGTATCTTAATGGTTGGCCCTCCAGGTACCGGTAAAACTTTATTGGCTAGAGCGATTGCAGGTGAAGCAGGGGTTAAGTTCTTTACAGTATCAGGCTCAGATTTTGTAGAAATGTTCGTAGGTGTCGGCGCATCACGTGTCAGAGACATGTTTGCTCAAGCTAAAGAACATGCACCATGTATCATCTTTATCGATGAGATTGATGCAGTCGGTCGTCAACGTGGCGGTGCTGGCATGGGTGGCGGTAATGATGAAAGAGAACAAACGCTCAACCAATTATTAGTCGAAATGGATGGCTTTACGGGCAACGAAGGGGTGATTGTTATTGCCGCTACCAACCGATCTGATGTATTGGACAAAGCCTTATTAAGACCGGGTCGTTTTGATAGAGAAGTCAACGTAGGCTTACCTGATGTTAAAGGCCGTGAGCAAATTCTTAACGTGCATATTAAAAAGGTACCTGCGGCCAGCGACGTTAAATTAAAAGATATTGCTAGAGGTACCCCTGGGTTCTCTGGAGCTGAATTAGCCAATGTCATTAACGAAGCAGCTTTGTTTGCCGCAAGATCAAACAAAACTAAAGTCAACATGAGTGATCTTGAAAAAGCGAAAGACAAAATATTAATGGGTGCAGAAAAACACACCATGGTGATGTCAGAAGAAGACAAATTGCTAACCGCTTATCACGAAGCAGGCCATTGTATCGTAGGTGAACTATCACCCGATCATGACCCCGTTTATAAAGTAAGCATTATGCCTAGAGGCAGAGCCTTAGGTATCACCATGTTCTTACCCGAAAGAGATCAATACAGTGCTAGTAAACGTAAATTAGACAGCCAAATCGCCAGCTTGTTTGGTGGCAGAATTGCAGAGTTAATGATTTATGGTGGCGATAGAGTCACAACAGGTGCTTCTAACGACATTGAAAGAGCAACAGAATTGGCTCGTAAAATGGTAACTCGTTGGGGCTTCTCAGATAAGTTAGGTCCTTTGGTATACGGTGAAGAAGGTGGACAACCTTTCATGGGTTACCCCGGTTCACAAGGTAGCAAAGTATCAGGAGTGGTTGCCGAGCAAATTGATGAAGAAATTCGAGCAGTGATCGATTGTAACTATCAACGTGCCCAAACCATTTTGCAAGATAACATTGAAATCCTACACAAAATGGCAGATGCCTTAATGAAGTGGGAAACCATCGATAAAGATCAAATCGATGATTTGATGAGTGGGAATGATGCCCGTCCTCCTAAAGAAGATGAAGAGCCCACTAAAACCGTTTATACACAGCAGGAAAAAGTTGACGTCGTAAAACCCGTTAATACTCACATCAACAAGAATAAACCTGCCGGACAAGTTTGAGGTGCGCTCATTCGAGGGGAGCTTTTTAGCTCCCCTTTTTTTGTGTCATGCGATCGCATGATTACTTCCCAACAAGGGATATGAGAAGATAGAATATGTGATTTTACTGTCTATCCATTGATCCCAATCATGCATGACCTTTCCATCGCTGATGTAGAAAATGCTAAGCATATCTTTATAATAGAAGATGATGCTGCTTTAGCGAAACTCTTAAAAATTATGTTAGATAAGATGGGTTATTCAACCTATGTTTATAACAATGCAGTTGATTTCTTAAAATGTATCCCTGATTTAAGACCGTCTGTACTCATCTCTGATGTAAAAATGCCTAAAATGTCAGGTATTGAGCTGCAAACGGAGTTATTAGCATTAGGGCGGTTAATGCCGATCATCTTTATCAGTGGCGTAGCCACTGTCCCTCAATCAATCACGGCCTTAAAACAAGGAGCGGTGGATTTTTTATTGAAACCGGTCAACAAACAGCAATTAAAAACAGCGGTAGAAGCGGCCTTTGAGCTCGAGGCAATAAAATCACAGTCCCTAACTGATAAAGCCACATTAGAAAAGCGTTTGAGTGCTTTAGCGCCTCGGGAGAGAGAGGTATATGATTTAATGATTAAAGGCTATAAGAATAACGAAATATTAGCGGCATTAGGTATCTCCCTTCCCACGACTAAGCAATATAAAACGGCCGTGATGCGTAAGTTAAACGTAGGCTCCTTAGCAGAGCTTATTCAAATGAAATCTTAAATAAACATTCACACATAGATGCCAAAAGATTTAATCAGAATTCTTATTCTCGCAAGCTTATATGTCATTCTAGGTCATCTCGCTTTTAATGAAGCGGTAGGTAATTCCATTGTAACCCCTGTTTTATTTACTTCAGAAGGGGTGGCCTTAGCCTTCACTTTAGTTTTTGGTCCCAGAATGGCCGTCGGTGTTTTCTTGGGGCAATTAATACTAGCATTAACATCAGGTTTATCGTTAGGTACCTCATTGGGTGTCGCTATTGTCAACAGTATTGAAGCCTTAATAGCTTGGCGTATTGCTGGGCTATTACCTATTAATCCGGCCTTAAGGGCCCTTAAAGATTACGTTTTTTTAGTGATGCTAATCTTATTGGTATTGCAACCCTTTAGTGCGTTATTGGGTAATTTGATTTTATTGATGAGTGATTTAGAAGCATACCCGGATTTTTTCTTTTCCTCCATAAAATGGTGGATAGGTAATTCGATGGGGCAGATATTATTTGCCCCCATCATTATGCTTTTTATAACTAAAGCAGAACCCTTATCACGGTATCGTATCGTTGATTTTATCCCTGTATTGTTGCTGCCGTTATTAGTCTTTTTAGTCTTTGATGATCAATTGCTTTACCTGCCGATTGCCATCAGTTGCGTGTTACCTCTGCTCTTATGGTCGGCCTACAACAGAACTTTATTGTTACTCAGTTTAACGTGTTTACTCAGCTCACTCATTTTAATACACATTACAGGTAGGGGCTTTGGACCAATTGCTGCATTTGGAGAATGGTCCTTTGCGGCACTCAATATACTTATTGCCGGCTTCACGATAATGGCGCAATTTATTTGCGTGCTCTTTATCGAGCTTAAACAGCAAGAAACCGCATTAAAGTCGACGGTAGATTTTGAAAACTTAAATCGTCAATTGCGTTATGCGCTGGATGCTACTGGCGATGCGCTTTGGGATTGGGATTTAAGCACTGATATTGTGACTCATAACAGTCAGTGGTGCCGATTAACAGGGCTTGGGGATGACTATTTATCTCATCCTGTGGCGGGGTTTACCCAGTTATTACACGAAGAAGATAAAGCACTTGTATGGGAGCGTTTACAGGCTTGCTTAACGGATAATGGGCCTTATCTAAGTGAGCATCGCTTAAGTTTGCCGAGTGGTCGTATTATTTGGGTGCTTGATAGGGGTAACGTGGTGGAACGTGATCAACACGGCCAACCCTTGCGTATGATGGGTACTTTTTTAGACGTGACTTATAGTCATGAAAAAGCGTTGGCTCAACGAGAAGATTCTTTTCAACGCGCCGCAGAACGCTTGCAATTAATTTTACGTGGATCTAATGATGCTTGGTGGGATTGGGATCTTGTTACAGGGTTTCTTTTTTTATCCCCGAGTTGGTGGACTATGCTCGGGTATGCCAATAAAGAGTTATCCGCTGCATGGTCATTATGGCAGCACTTTATGCATCCTGACGATCTAGCAAAAGTAGGTCATATTTTTGGTCATACGCTGGAAGCAGATAGTCTTGACGTTGTTGAGCTACCATCGGAAAACTTTACCTTTGAGTTTCGCTTACGTCACAAAGACGGTCATTATGTTACTGTGCTTTCACGGGGTATTATCAGTCGAAATGACAGTGGGAAGGTTATTCGGCTATCGGGAATAAATACGGATTTAACGGAGCGTAAGTTAGCCGAACAAGCATTGAAAGCTAGTGAGCAAAAATTTAAAGCGATATTAGAAGCCTCACCCGATAGTATTGGTATTTCTTCACTTGAGGGTATTTGTGTGTGTTCGTCCCCTAAAACTCAAGTTATGTGGGGCTATACAGAAGAAGAGTTTAAGGGCATGCCCATCTATCAAGTGATTGCGCCTGGATCTTATGAACTGGCAAATCATGTGATTACAGAGCTTTTAAAAGGTAATTATACGGGCTCTCATATTTATGAGACGATTAGAAAAGACGGCAGTCACTTTTACATGGAAGGCAGTGCTAGTTTGCTATATGACTCCGATAACAATCCCGCTAATATTTTATTTTTTCAACGTGATGTGACTCAGCGAATCCTAGCATCTGAAGAGCTCGCGTTAGCCAAAAGAACGGCCGAGCAAGCCAGCCAAGCCAAATCTCATTTTGTTTCTCATATTAGCCATGAGTTACGTACCCCCTTAAATATAATTCTCGGTTATTCAGAACTGCTGATTGAAGATGATTCAATGGATGCAAAGCATATGGAGTATCTCTCTGAAATTTCAAAAGGGGGCAAGCATCTCTTAAAGCTTATTAATGAAATGTTAGATATTGCTAAAATTGAAGCAGGGCTTATAACGATAAGCATTCGGAATGAAAATATTTCTAAATTGATTGATGAGTGTTTGGTTTCTATAGCGCCAATAGCTAAGAAAAGATGCATTCACCTGAATTATGAAGCCCAAGATGAAGTGATTACAGGGTGTGATGGCACACGATTGATTCAAGTACTACTCAACCTAATTTCTAACGCTGTAAAATATAATATCGCTGATGGCTCTGTTGATATAAGTCTCGAAATGGACTCGGCGGACAGTTATACGATTCATGTGATTGATTCGGGCTTAGGCATTGAGCCTGAACAACTAGAACCGATCTTCGAACCCTATGTGCGATTAAGCTCGAATGAAGGGCAAGAGGGTAGGTTTAGGTCTGAATATAGCCAAAAAATTGGTTACAGCGATGGGTGGCACAATAGGAGTGTCCAGTGAATTGGGTCAGGGCAGTCATTTTTGGATTAACTTGCCCTGCAGAGTCGACACCCATGAAGAGAAATTGCCTGATAGCCCGCCGCTTTTAAATAATCAATCTGATACAACTCTGTCAGAGCTGACGCGTCAAATTAAGGTGTTATACATTGATGATCATGATTTTAATCTAAAATTGGTTGTCGATATGCTTGACACGGCACCGCATATTGAAATCAAGACACTACAAGATCCAACGCAAGCCATTACGCAGGCTTCAGTGCTGCAACCCGACATGATTCTATTGGACATTAATATGCCCGTTATGAATGGTTATGAGGTGTTGGCTGAACTAAAAGCAAACGACCAACTCAAGACCATCCCCGTTATTGCGTTAACCGCAAATGCGATGCTTAATGAAGTAGAGCTCGGCTTAGAAGCGGGTTTTAGTCAGTATCTGGCAAAACCCGTTATCAGGACAGATCTTATTCACACGATTGAGCAAATAATGAGTCTAAATTTGTAGTAATTTTGGGGGGCTTTTGTAAGTAAATTGGTTGGGTAGGTGTATGAGTGAAAGAGTGCTGTATTAAAGTGAATCAATAACTTATTGATGTGCCTGATGTTCTATAAAACCCGCCGGATAAATTTTTTTACGGGGGGGGATAGATACATAACCGGGGTGGATTAATTTCTTCACGGGTGGAATGATATATAAGTTGGCTGGAATGTTTTCATTACGGGAGGATAGCCACGTAACTGGGGTATATTATTTTCATTACGGTAGGATAGATACGTAACTGAGGGAGATTATTTTCATTACGGGAGGATAGGTGCATAACTGGGAGACATTACTCTCTTTATAGGGGAGGTTGTCGCTAAAGTGAAGGTATAAAATATCAAGTTAAGCGGTTTTAACAGGGATGGGTGTAAGTTTTGGCTTAGTATTAACTGAGTCACTTGTGTCTTGAGTTATCAACTCTGCTTTATGGCCCACGCTACATCCGCTGCTTGGCGGTTTTCTTTTACATCATGCACTCTAAAGAGTTGTACACCCGCCATAACACCCAAGGCGGTAGTAACGGCGGTGGCTGTAACTAATTCCGAGGGTTCTGATACGTTACAAATGCTCCCCATAAAACGTTTACGACTGGTACCTAGTAACACAGGGAAACCCAAGGCCACAAACTGATCTAAATGTGCCAACAACGCTAAATTATCTTGTTTACGTTTGCCAAAGCCAATGCCTGGGTCTATCAGGATGTTTTCTTTTGTAATGCCACTATTTAAAGCCACTTCAATTTGTGTTAGCAAACTATTAATTACTTCAGGCACTACATCGTCATAATAAGGATGGTCTTGCATCGTTTTGGGTGTGCCTTGTCGATGCATAAGAATGATGGGCACCTGAAAGGTTGCGGCGACGTTTAATATCTCGGGGTCTTCAAGTCCTGCACTGATGTCATTAATAATATTTGCGCCGGCTTCAATGGCGGCTTTAGCTACAGCACTAGCGGTCGTGTCGATACTGATTAAAATGTCGCTGTTAAGTGTTTTTCGTATGGCCCGAATCACCGGTATAACGCGTTGTTGTTGTTCAGCAGGGGACACGGGGTCAGATCCGGGGCGAGTGGATTCTCCGCCGATATCAATAATGTCGACACCTTCCGATAGCATGCGCTCAACTTGTTTTAAAGCCGCACTCACATCAGAAAACTTACCGCCATCTGAGAAGCTATCAGGCGTGACATTTAAGATGCCCATGATAAGGGGTTTGGCGAGTTGGCTGAACATGTCTAAACGCTCCTGTGCATAGTGATGGTTAGAATCGGGTATAATGCGGGCTTAATTTTAATTGTTAACGCTGTCATGACTACTCCACGACTCGCTTGGGCCATTACTGGTTCGGGTCATTATATAGAAGAATGTCTTAATTTCGTGCTGACACTCGATAACGTCGATTTGTATTTAAGTCAGGCTGCAGAAGAAGTGATTAAGATGTACGGCTTTAACCTTAATGAAATTCGTGAAAAAATGCCGGTTTACAGAGATAAAGCCGCGTCATCTCCTCCGGTTGGTCTGTTTTATTCGGGGTATTATCATACCTTTGTGATGGCGCCTGCCACCTCAAATACCGTCGCCAAATGTGCCTTAGGTATTGCTGATTCGTTAGTGTCTAATTTATTTGCGCAAGCGGGTAAGTGTCGTGTGCCTAGTATTGTGTACCCGTGTGATATTGCAGCTGAGATGGAAACAACCGCCCCTAAAGGTAAAAAGGTGATGGTTTATCCACGACAAATTGATCTTGAAGCAACGGATAAACTAAGCACTATTGAATATACTGAGATTGTTAAAAGCGTAGATGAGTTGATAACGTGTGTTAAGGCGCGGTTACTGACGGTGACTAAGGGATCTAACGCGTAAATGGCTGAGCATTTATTATTTTTAACCGGTAAATTAGCCGAAAAACAGCTGCGTAATATTCTGGAGAAAATGCAACCCGATTTTACGTATACGGTGCATCAGCTTGGTATTAAAGTGGCGGCTTTAATGACAGCCGATATGATTGCTCGTCGTTTGCAGGATACCTTCGGTGCAGATCGCATTATTGTGCCCGGGCGATGTCGAGGTGACCTAGACGCTTTATCTAAAGACTTAGGTTTGCCCGTAGTGCGGGGTCCAGAAGAGCTTAAAGATTTGCCGCAATATTTTGGTAAAGCGGCGCAAAAACCTGACTTATCCCGTTACAACGTTAAGATATTCGCAGAAATTGTCGATGCACCTAATGTGACGGTTGATGAGGTGCTTAAACGCGCACAATATTACAAAAGCGTGGGTGCGGATGTGATTGATATCGGTTGTTTACCCAGCACCGATTTCCCACACATGGAAGACATTATCCACACCTTAAAGCAAGCAAGTTTTACGGTGAGTATTGATTCTTTAGAAGCCGATGACCTGTTAAGAGGCGGTAAAGCAGGGGCTGATTACATGCTGAGCCTGCATGAAAGCACCTTATGGATTGCAGATGAGGTGGCAGCTACCCCCATTTTAATTCCCGAAAAGCATGAAGATTTAGCGTCTTTAGATAGAGCGATTGAGATCATGCAAGCTAAAAATCGTGATTTTATTGTTGACCCTATTTTAGATCCTCTGCATTTTGGGTTTACGGATTCTGTAGTGCGTTATCATACGGTTAGAAAAAAACACCCGACTATTGAAATGATGATGGGCGTGGGTAATATTACTGAGCTTACCCATGCGGATACCGCGGGCATGAATGCCTTATTATTAGGCATGTGTTCTGAACTCAATATTAATAGTATTTTGGCGACGCAAGTGAGTAAGCATGCGTGTCGAGCCGTTAAAGAAGCTGATTTAGCTCGCCGTATTATGTATGCCGCTAAACAACAAGATACCTTGCCTAAGCATATTGATGCTGGATTAATGGCCTTGCATGAGGTTTCCCCCTTTCCATATTCTTACGAAGAGATTAAAGACTTAGCGGGGCAGATTAAAGATCCTAATTATCGAGTACAAATCAGTTCAGAGGGTATTCATATTTTTAACCGCGATGGCTTGTACAGTGCGGTTGATCCTTTTGAATTATATCCAAAATTAAAAGTAGAAACCGATGGCGGTCATGCTTTTTATTTAGGGGTTGAATTAGCCAGAGCAGAAATTGCTTGGCAATTAGGAAAGCGGTTTACGCAGGATCAGTCTTTAACCTGGGGGTGCGCAACCGATCAATTAGAACAAACAGTTGATCTGCACACCTTTAAGCCAGTCGGCACTACTTTAAAAAAATCTACATGATCCAAGAACTTATTGTGACTACCCAGACTCTGGCTGGGGAAACTCATCTGGCACCTATGGGTATTCATTTGAGCGGTGATGAGATTATCATTTTACCGTTTAAGCCTTCTACGACACTCAATAATATACTCGAGACAAAAGTGGCGGTGCTTAATTATTGTGATGATGTGCGTGTGTTTGCGGGATGTTTAACAGGTCGTCGTACTTGGCCACTACAAGCGGCTGAAGTAATCAAGGGGCACTTACTAGCATGCGCTTTGGCGCATACTGAACTTGAGTTAGTACGCATCGAAGACGATGAAACGCGTCCTAAGTTATTTTGTAAAGCCGTACATAGTGCTAATCATGCGCCTTTTAAGGGCTTTAATCGGGCGCAGTACGCTGTGTTAGAAGCGGCTATTTTGATCAGTCGTTTAAAATGCCTGCCCATGGAAAAGATAGCCGCTGAAATAGCCTATTTGCGTATTGGTTTAGAAAAAACAGCAGGTGATAGAGAGTTAGAAGCGTGGTCTTGGTTAATGACGGTGATTGATGAATATCAAGCGGAGCAATCACTATGACCGGGATGTTAGCCAGTGTTAATAGTATTGTTGAAGCACGCTTGGTATTGCAAGTTGGTGTCGATATTATCGACCTTAAACAACCCGAGCAAGGCGCTTTGGGGGCATTATCCTTAACGGATGTAAAAGCTATAGTGTCAGACGTTAATGGGCGTTGCCCCGTGAGTGCGACGATTGGTGATTTGCCCATGCAAGCTGAGTTGGTTTATAACGCGGTTAAAGCGATGGCAGAAACCGGTGTGGATTATGTCAAGATTGGTTTTTTCCCCGGAGGGGATTGGCAAGGCACTTTGGATAAACTTTCGAATCTAACCGCTCAACAGTACAAATTAATAGCGGTTTTATTTGCTGATACTCAACCGGACTTATCGATACTAACGGCTTTAAAAACAGCTGGATTTACTGGGGTTATGGTCGATACCATGGATAAAAACGGAGGATCATTAACTCAATTAATGCCTGAGCACTCAATAACGGCTTTTGTTAAGGAAGCTAAAGATCAGTCTCTGTTATGTGGTTTAGCGGGTTCACTGAGGTTGTCTGATGTAGACTACTTAATGCCTTATCAGCCTGATTACTTAGGGTTTAGAGGGGCTTTATGTCAAGCACACGAACGAGTAGGGCAGTTAAATAGAGAGGCTGTGATAGAGATTAAAAATTTAATTTCGCGTATAATTTGCCAGTAACTACCACTTATTTAAAAGATTTGGACCATGTCAATTAGCCTTAGAAAAATTACCCATCAAGTTTTAGTCGGCGATGTAAAGGTTGGAGGGGGTGCACCTATCGTCGTTCAATCAATGACCAATACGGATACCGCTGATGTAGCCGGTACCGTTAAGCAAATTATGGAATTAGCTAAAGCGGGTTCTGAGTTAGTCAGAATCACGGTTAATTCAGAAGAAGCGGCGCAAGCGGTGGCTGAAATTCGTCAGACTTTAAATGATAATGGCTGTACTGTTCCTATCGTAGGTGACTTCCATTTTAACGGTCATAAACTCTTAGAAAAATACCCTGATTGTGCAGCGGCTTTAGATAAATATCGTATCAATCCGGGTAATGTCGGTCGTGGTAAAAGTCGTGATCCACAATTCCAACAAATGATCGAATTTGCTGTTAAATATAATAAACCCGTACGTATCGGTGTTAACGGCGGTAGTTTAGATCAGTCTGTTTTAACACGTTTATTAGATGAAAACAGAGCCTTAACGCATCCAGAACCCTTAGCGGCTGTAACGCGTAAAGCGATTGTATTATCTGCTTTAGAAAGCGCTGCAAAAGCAGAAGAATTAGGTTTAGGTAAAGACAAAATCATCTTGTCTTGCAAAATCAGTAATGTACAAGAGTTAATTAATATCTACCAAGATTTATCGAGCCGTTGTGATTATGCCTTGCATTTAGGTTTAACCGAAGCGGGTATGGGTTCTAAAGGTATCGTGTCATCAGCTGCGGCTTTATCAGTATTAATGCAACAAGGCATTGGCGATACCATTCGTATTTCTTTAACACCCGAGCCCGGTGGAGCAAGAACGCAAGAAGTGGTTGTTGGCCAAGAAATTCTTCAAACCATGGGCTTTAGATCATTTACACCGATGGTTATTTCTTGCCCAGGTTGTGGTCGTACCACCAGTGATTATTTCCAAAAGCTGGCGATGGACATTCAAACTTATTTACGTGATCAAATGCCGGTATGGCGTTCGCAATATCCAGGTGTTGAAACGATGGAAGTTGCAGTAATGGGCTGTGTAGTTAACGGTCCGGGTGAAAGTAAAAACGCGAATATTGGTATTAGTTTACCGGGTACGGGTGAATCGCCCGTCGCACCTGTTTATGAAGACGGTGAGAAAACGGTAACCCTTAAAGGCGATAGAATCGCTGAAGAGTTCCAAGAAATCGTGCAACGTTATATAGAAACACATTACGCGCCTTAATAGCTTGCTAGTTTTGGTAAAAAAGCCCCTTGATGATTGAAGTAGACACTTCTCACAAGGGGCTTTTTTATGGATGATATTTTATAATTCCCTTTTTGTAGCCTAGACAAATGGATTTTTTAAGGTAAGTTTACGTTGGGTAGATGCACTATCCAGTTGGGTTTATAGCATTAATAAATATAATTTAAGAGGAGGTGATGATGGGTCCGTATTATCAAAAAACAGCTCAAGGGGTAGGTGGTCTCGTGGAGACTTTGTATGACAACCCTATTTTAATTATTTTATTTGTAGTGGGTGTGATTGGCTTAGGTGCTTGGCTTTGGCGTAGTGCTAAGTAATAATGAGTCAAACACACTCGCCTTCTTTATCAAACAAGGCTTTACTGTCTTGGCTTAACAGCCAATCAGCATCGGGTTTATTAGTCCCCTTCTTAACTTTGTTTGATAATGAAGCATTTTACGTATTGGATAGTCAGCAACAGGTGCTGTATTGGAGTTTAGGTGTTGAGCAGTTAACGGGGCTTAATGCTGATGATGTTGTAGGTAAACCATGTGTATCTATTTATAGCGTTAAGGATGATGCTATTGATAATTCGTATTTAATCAATATCACTATGCCAGAGGGAAGTACTACCCAGGTGCGTCAATTTGTTGAAGTGCTTAAGGATGACACCTCGGGCATTAATGCTTATGTGGTCCGGCTAACTCAAACGGTTAAAAATAGCTTTTCATCCACTCAACTAGAGTCTTCTAGTGATAGTTTTCAAGGGCTCATTAGCCGTTCACCGGCTATGCAAGCCGTATTTCAAATTATTGAGAATGCGGCAGAAACGACAGCAACCGTTTTAGTGAGAGGGGAAAGTGGTTCGGGCAAAGAGCTCGTGGCAAAAGCCATTCATGATTTAAGTGGCAGACGATCTGCTCCTTTTTTAGCCATCAATTGTGCCGCGTTATCAAGCAGTCTATTAGAAAGCGAATTGTTCGGTCATGTGCGAGGTGCTTTTACAGGCGCTATAAAAGATCATCATGGTCTATTTCATAGAGCCCAAGGCGGCACTTTATTTTTAGATGAAGTCGCCGAGTTGCCGTTAGAGTTACAAGCTAAATTATTGCGCGTTATTCAAGAAAGAAACTATATTCCAGTCGGTGGTGATAAATCGATCAGTGTGGATGTGCGTATTGTGGCAGCCACGCATAGGTCTTTGCGAGAAGAGGTTAAGCAGGGGCATTTTCGTGAAGATTTAATGTATCGCTTGAGAGTGGTGCCCATATTCTTGCCGCCTTTACGAGAGCGCAGAGAAGATATTGGTCTGTTATTATGGCATTTTATAAAGTTGCATAATGCCGATAACTTTAGACATATTGAAAAGATTGAACCGCAAGCGATGCGTACCCTATTGGATTATAGTTGGCCCGGTAACATTAGAGAATTACATAATGTTGTGGAATATGCTTTTGCGGTGGGCAGAGGTACTGTGTTACGGAGTTCTGAGTTGCCTCCTGAGTTTAGAGAGCCAAAGCCCATTAATGTAGGCTATGCCGTTAAACCCTCTTTTTATCAGCCTCTTAGTCCAGATCAAGAACGAGAGGCTATTAAAAAAGCGTTAGAAACAACTTATGGAAGAGTGAGCCCGGCTGCCGCTATAGTGGGTATGAGTAGGGCGACCTTTTGGCGTAAGCGTAAACTGTATGGGGTATAAGTGACTCTTTGGTTAATATCTAACTTGTAGGTGTTTGTGTAGAAGCTGCATCAGTGTTTTTTTGAGTTGCTGGCGTTCTACGTTTGCCAATGTTCTTTTTATCTCTAAGTCTTACTTTTACTTTTTCTGTGGTGTCTTTTTTCTTGGTTTCTTTTTTCTTAATGCCTGCGGCTTTTCCAGAGGCTTTGAGTTTTTTAGGGCCTTTATACTTCCCTTCTAATTCTTTGATAGTCCGGCGTTTAAAGGATTGTTTTAAGAAACGCTCTATGCCAGACATTAAGTTCCATTCTGTGCTTTTAACCAAGGCAACCGTGACACCGAGCGCATCAACTCGACCCGTTCTCCCAATGCGATGAATATAGTTGATGCCATTTCTTGGGACATCAAAGTTGATAACTAAGTTAATGCCTTCTATATCCAAGCCTCTAGCGGCTAAGTCGGTGGCTATCATAATTTTAACTTCACCGTTTCTATACAGTTCCATCATACGATTACGGTCTTTTTGATCCATTTCGCCATGCAATACACCAACACGTAATTTCTGACCACGAAGGGGTCCGCGCAAAGCATCTGCTTGTAATCGGCTATTGGTAAATACCAGTGCTTTGTCATATTGATCATTGAGTAACAACCATGCTAAGAGCTTTTCTTTATGGTCGTTATCATCCGCAACTATGATTTGCTGTTCAATATTACGATGGCCATCATGTAAGGTATTCAGTGCCACTATCTCATGATTAGTGAGAAGTTTGTCGGCCATTTTAATAACGCCAAAATGGGTTAACGTGGCAGAGAATAATAGCGTTTGTCTCTGTTTATTACAGCTATTAGCAATATGTAAGACGTCTTCACTAAAACCCATGTCTAACATGCGATCCGCTTCATCTAAAATGAGGGTTTCAAGATGTGTAAAGTTAGGCGTTTGTTGTTCCATTAACTCCAGTAAACGTCCTGGCGTCGCTATAACGATTTCAGTATTTCTGCGTAACATATTTTGTTGCAGTCTAAAATCATCCCCCCCTGTAATAATGCCAACTCTGAGATCAGTAAATTGGATCAATTGTTGACATTGGTTAAAGATTTGTTGGGCAAGTTCACGCGTGGGGGCCAATATTAATGCCCGAGTGCCTATGGTTTTACAAGGCACACTCATGAGGTTCTGTAGCGTGGGTAGTAAGAATGCGGCTGTTTTACCACTGCCTGTTTCAGCACTCACTAATAAATCTTTATATTCTAAAGCCAGAGGTATCGTTTTTTTCTGAACAGGCGTCGGTACATCAAAGCCCATTTTCTTAATAGCTTTTAGTAGTGGCTCAGCTAAGGACAGGTTGATAAAAGAGAGTGGGGTTTCAGGTGAGGTTTCTTGCATGGGCCTTATTGAATGGAGAATTTAGTGCGGACGATAAAAATCAGAATGGGTATTATTATAAGTGTTTTGACTGTATGGCATGATTTAATCTCAGTATATTGCTATTCCGATGATAGATGTTAAGCTTAAAGCGCATTTTTACTTATTTAAGGCCCCATTATGATACCGATTAGAGATACGGCTCCTTGTCATTCAACTCCTTATGTAACATGGACAATTATGTCGATATGTATTGGCATTTTTATCGGTATGAAGTTATTGCCCGATCAGGCCGCTATTACTTTGTTACACCAATACGGGATGGTGCCCGCGCGATATTCAGGCGTGTCAACAGAGTTGCCTTTCGATGGTTATTTGTCCTTTGTGACTAATTTGTTTTTGCATGCGACATGGACTCATCTTTTGGTCAATATGTGGTTTATGTGGATCTTTGGCGATAACATTGAAGATAGAATGGGGCGGTTACGTTTTTTATGCTTTTATTTGATCTGTGGCGTCTTCGCGACCCTCTTACAATGGTATTTTGATCCTACGCTTGAAATTCCTGTTATCGGTGCCTCGGGTGCTATTGCAGGCGTGTTAGCGGCTTATTTCTTTATGTATCCTATGGAACAAGTGATAGTGTTTTTTCCACCCATGCTTTTCAATGTGCCAGCGATTGCTTTTTTAGGGTTATGGGTTTTATGGCAATTACATAATGCAACAACAGCGATAATATTTGGAGACTCTCATATCAATGTAGCATGGTGGGCCCATTTAGGCGGATTTGTTGCCGGAGGTATAATATATCGGCTGTTTCTTAAAAAGAAATATGAAGTTTTTTAATGTCTTTAAGGTATAATTTCACGCTTCAAAAGTAGGCCTATTCGGCAAGATAAATGGGGTCAGTAAGGTTTACTGATATAAAAGCCTCTTACAGTAATTAGGAAATTGAAAGTATTTATGAAAAAAGTTAATGTTGCGTTGGTTAGACTTCTTCAATTTGTAGTGTTTGTATTATTTACATTTTTTGTAATTGCATATTTTGGCGCTATCGTTTTATTGCCACTTGATGCCATTGCTTTACTCATTAAATTGTTAGGTGTTGTTGGCCTACATGGATTTATCGGTGCTCTAGTTGCTATCCCTGTGGTAGGTTATTTATGCTTAATCGTTTATAAAACTCCCGGTTTAAGCAAGATGATCGTTGATAACGGCGTTGAGCTTGTTAAAACAGGCAAAGTAAAAGTAGATGCATTTAATGAAATAATTATGGCGGCAAAAGCATAATCTTTCACTAGACCAAACAAAAAAGGGGCTGTAATCATCGATTACAGCCCCTTTTTTATGTTATCGAATATGGTTATGAAGGATGTTCTAGTCTTTAAATTGCTTATTGATAAAGTGGGCAATATCTTTTATTTCATCTATACAGACTGAATGTTCCATTAAGTAGTCATGCCATTCAATAGCGTAATTAGCGTCATTCAATGTATTAAAAACATTTTTTCCGGATTCAATATTAACAATTGAATCTAGCATTCCATGGGCCATAAAGATCGGTGTGCTTTTAGGTGTTGTCAGTTCATTGATGGTTGGAAAATACGTAGAGAGGGCAACAATCCCGGCTAGATTGTGTTTACTCGTTAGACCTGCTTGCAGCGCGATAACGCCACCTTGTGAGAAGCCTGCTAATAATATATTTTCAGCGGGGATGCCCTTTTCTAATTCATTATCAATCAGTGTATGGATTGTGTTTGCAGACTCATGAATGCCATTGATATCCACCTTACGTTCTAGCGTTCTTTCTAATATGTCGTACCAAGCTCTCATTTCGGCACCCCCATTAATGGTAACGGCTTGAATGGGTGCGTTAGGAAAAATAAAATGTGTGTGATCTTGAGCGCTAAGATGTAGTTCAGGCACTAAGCCTTCAAAGTCATGGCCATCCGCACCTAAGCCATGCATCCAAATAATTGAGTATTTATGAGTTGATTTTGGCTTAATTTCAACCGTGCTAAGTGTCGAGTGCATGTAATTTTCCGTGAATTAATGAATAAATAACCAGGCGCATTCGTTAATACTGAATACAATACTTGTTTGTAATAGTATATAGAATTAATCTTGATGTTAATCGAAATTATAGTTAGTTTAAAAGGTCTCTAATCTTTATGTTTCACATTGTTTTATTTGAACCTGAGATACCTGCAAATACAGGGAATATCATTCGCTTATGTGCTAATACAGGCACACAATTACATCTTATTGGGCCACTGGGTTTTGAGTTAGATGATAAGAAATTAAGACGTGCGGGCTTGGACTATCATGAATGGGTTGCGGTTAAAGTCCATTCTTCTTTCGACGCGTTTCAAGAGGCTGTAAAACCCAATCGGCTTTTTGGATTAACAACTAAAGGCACGCGCATTGTGAGTGAAGTTGAATTTGTAGACGGTGATGCCTTTATATTTGGCCCTGAGACACGAGGTCTTCCAGCACCTATGTTACAAGAGATGGGTGAAGAGCACTGCCTATACTTGCCCATGCAAGCAGCAAGTCGTAGTTTGAATTTATCGAATACCGTGGCTATTGTATTGTATGAAGCTTGGCGACAAGTGGATTTTACGGGTGCTTTTATAAAAAGTAAGTCTGCATAGTTAGCTTCTTTTATGTCGGCCTTTATCAAGTCATCCTATAAAAGTGCGTGGTGGTTAAAGAATCCGCATTTGCAAACTATTTATCCCTATCTGTTTAGAAAAACTGCGCTAAAGTCCTCTTTATACAGAGAGCGTTTAATAACACCGGATAATGATTTTATTGATATCGATTGGCTGGGTGAGGAGCATCAACCGCTGATTATCTTATTGCATGGCTTAACGGGTAGTTCTCAATCAACTTATATAAGCGGCTTACGAGCGCAATTGTTATTGGATGGATTCCGAACGGTTACATTAAATTTTAGAGGCTGTAGTGGTGAGTTGAATCATTCTGCAAGGTGTTATCATTCAGGTGAAACGGAAGACATCGGTTTTTTATATCAAACGATACGTGCACGGGAGCCTGATACACCGGTTGCTATGGTGGGGTTTTCTTTGGGAGGTAATGTTTTATTAAAATGGTTGGGTGAATCAAAAGAGGAAGTGTCTTTATTCGCCGCTGTGGCCGTCTCAGTGCCCTTAGTCTTAAGTATTTGTGCATCAACTTTAGATAAAGGGTTTTCCAAGTTGTATCGCTATAAATTGTTGGGTGAATTGAAGGGCTATCTTAACGCAAAAAAACGTTATTTAGAGCAGTTGGGTCGTGTGGATGAGGTAAATAAAATTGCTGAGCTGGGAGATGTCGCACATATAAAGTCATTCTGGCAATATGATGATCAAGTTGTGGCAAGATTACATGACTTTAAAGATGTACATGATTACTATCAACGATCGAGTTCTCAGCAGTTTTTAAAATCCATTTCAGTACCTACCTTAGTCATACAGGCTATAGACGACCCTTTTATGACGCCAGAAGTATTGCCTACCCAAGATCACTTATCACCGTGTGTGCAGGTTGAAGTGACTGAAGGAGGTGGGCATGTGGGGTTTATTAGTGGCGGAATGCCATTCAAGCCAGAGTATTGGTTAGAACGGCGTATTCCTGAGTTTATAAAACAGTTTATTTAGCCTGGAGGCCAGGTCATTTGACGGCCGGCGAGTAAGTGTAAATGAAGGTGATAAACTTCTTGGCCGCCTTTAGGGTTGCAGTTAAATAGGGTTCTATAACCATCTTCTGCAAGACCTTCTGTTTTAGCCAGTTTTGCAGCTGTTTGAATTAAATGTCCGGCAAGTTCGGTATTATCAAGATCATTTAACGTCTTAATATGCTGTTTAGGGATGATTAAAATATGTACGGGTGCTTGCGGGTTAATGTCTCTAAAAGCAAGTACGGATTCATCTTCATAAACTACGTCGGGTTTAATGTCACCCGCGACCATTTTGCAGAATAGGCAATTATTCATCAGTATTTCTCAGAGTAATCTGCGTCCTTTAAACGCATGTGAAAGCGTTCCACTGTCGATAAATTCAAGTTCTCCTCCCATCGGTACGCCATGCGCTAATCGACTGGCATTCACTTGATATTTTCTGGCGATCTCGCTAATAAAGTAAGCCGTTGCCTCACCTTCGACAGTTGAATTGGTGGCTAGGATAATTTCTTGAATGTCGCCTTTAGCTAGTCGCTCTTCAAGTATGTTTAATCCAAGTTCATTTGGGCCAATACCATCTAGTGGCGATAACTTACCGTGTAGAATGAAATAATAGCCTTTAAATGCAGTCGCTTGGTCAACGATCCAAGCATCTGCAGGGTTTTCTACAATACAAAGCAAAGCACTGTTTCGTGAGGTATCTTCACAAATTTCACACACTGTGTGTTCAGTTAAGGTGCGGCAATGCTGGCAATGATCGATATTTTTTAATGCGGTGAGTAATGTTTCTGCGAGTAGTTTCGCCCCATTTCTGTCGCGTTGTAGCATGTAAAAGGCAATGCGTTGAGCCGATTTGGGCCCAACACCGGGGAGGCAACAAAAGTTTTGTATTAACTGCCCTAATAAGCCTTTTTTGATCATATTAGAAAGGGAGTTTGAAACCGGGAGGTAATGGGATGCCTGATGTGATATCAGACATTTTTTCTTTCTTCATTTTGCTGACTTTATTAACGGCATCATTGATGGCTGCAGCTATCAAATCTTCTAGCATATCTTTATCATCTAAGAGACTAGGGTCGATTGTGACTTTTCTAGCTTCACGTTTCCCACTCATTATAATGGAAACTAATCCACCGCCCGATTCACCTTGTACTTGCATTAATGCTAGTTCGTCTTGGACGTTTTTTAGGTCTTCTTGCATTTTTTGTGCTTGTTGCATTAAGTTGCCTAAAGCATTTTTCATTGGGTTTCCTCTTTCGTTTTTACGGGTTCAATGGTGCCAGGTAATATTCGAGCATCAAATTGATTTTTTAAATTTAAAATATTGGGGTCTGCGTTAATGGTATCAACAGACGCCTGCTGTAGGTTTTCGCGTTCTTTTATTATTTGAACAGCCGGTGTTTCAATCGTGTTTTTTGTCGATTTAACAGTGAGTTTTAATTGGGCTGATCCAGTGTATATACGTAAGGCTGCTTGTAATGATTCTTGAGCTTTAGTGCTCACAATGTGATTCGGATTGATGATCAAGTTACAGCTAGTGTCATCAAGTGATTCAAGTGCACAATGACTTGCGAATTCTTTGGTCAAGCCGACTAGTTTCATAGCTGATATCATGGATAACCATGAGGTATCTTTAAATTCGGGCGTGTTTTTTATCCCTGGCTGAGTTGCTTCTACCGGAGACGTTGTATCAACTTCAGGCGGCTTTGGCGTGATAACAGGTACAGTTTGTTTTGGGGTGTTCGGTGTTTTTACTGGGGGAGTGCTAACGTGTTTCTGAGTTAATCTAGCGGGTTTGAATGTTAGCATTCGTAACAACACCATTTCGAATCCACTGCGTGGATCGGGCGCTAAGTTGAGGTCTTTTTGCCCCATTAAGCCAATTTGGTAAAACAGTTGTATATCTTCAGGGGATAATTGGGTAGCTAGTGTGTTGATAATTTCACTGTCAAAGTTTTCGTCCGTAAACCCTGGGATATGTTGAGTTAATGCGATACGGTGTAGTACTTGTAATAGTTGCTGTAAGACATCGCCAAAATTGGGTGTTAAATCATCAATTTCTGAGATTTTATTTAGAATGGCTTCTGCATCATTATTCGCTAGGGCAAGTAAAATATCATCAATAGGTTGTAAAGCAACGGTGCCCAACATGGTACTAACATCGCTTGATTGAACCTTGCCGTTGCCATACACGATCGCTTGATCTAATAGGCTTAAGCCGTCACGCATACTGCCATCTGCAGCGCGAGATAGAGATTTTAACGCGGCTGGCTCGAATGCTATCTTTTCTTGATCGAGAATGAACGCCATCTGAGAAAAAATCTGACTGGGCGAAAGCTGTTTTAAATTGAATTGTAAGCAGCGAGATAATACGGTAACAGGGATTTTTTGAGGATCTGTTGTCGCTAATAAGAATTTAACGTGAGTAGGGGGTTCTTCTAACGTTTTTAATAAGGCATTAAAACTGTGGCCAGAAAGCATGTGAACTTCGTCGATAATATAGACTTTATAACGACCTTGGTTCGGTGCATATTGGGCGTTATCTAATAAATCACGGGTGTCTTCTACTTTTGTGCGTGAAGCAGCATCAACCTCAATAAGATCTAAGTATCGGCCTTCATTTATCTCCAGGCAAGATGTGCATTTATCACAGGGGTCATTATCTTGAAGATTTTCGCAATTGATGGCTTTGGCGAGTATTCTTGCGAGCGTGGTTTTGCCGACGCCGCGTGTTCCAGTAAATAAATAGGCGTGATGAAGTCGATTATGTTGCAATGCGTTAAGTAACGATTGGACAACATGTTCTTGACCGACGACTTCTTTGAAATTATGAGGACGCCATTTTCTGGCGAGAACCTGGTAATTCATTGCAGGCTCGAATAGTTTAAGTTGCTTGATTGGGCGGTAACCGAATCAGCCACATCCCGGCACACGAATCTGCTGCTACCGTTGCTTCCTTCCGGACCTGGCGGGGTTTACAGCGTATCGTTGCGAGAGGACCAACTCGATCACCATTATGTTTTAGCATCATCAGCTAAAAAACAATATTATCGTTTAAACCCAAGATTATTACAAGCTAAAGCTTAGCCTTTTACTCGGGTAATTTTCATTACGATCGACAACTCTTTTAAACGGCGCATTACTTTTGCTAAATGGCCACGATCGTTAACGGTTAATGTTATTAAATCCACACAAACACGATCATCTTGATCTACGACCGTTACATTTTCAATATTTGAACCATGATTTGAAATCGTAGAAGCAATAGTGGCCAAAGCGCCCCGTTGATTTAATATTTCGATGCGAATCTCAGTTGGGAAATCTCCCGTAACATCTTTAGACCATTCAACATCTAACCAGTTAGTATGTTTTTTACGAATCACAGAGTGATTTCGACACTCATGATGATGCACCACAATACCTTTGCCGGGATTGAAGTAACCAATAATAGCGTCACCAGGAATAGGGCGGCAACATTTAGCCAGTGTGATCACCATTCCCTCTGTGCCTTTAATGATTAAAGGTGAGTGTGAAGAGTTTTTAGTGTCATCAAGTTTGGTGTTGGCATTAATATCAGATTGCGTAAGTCTTTTCGCAATTAAAAAAGGCATTTTGTTCCCTAAGCCGATATCCTCTAGTAAATCGTCTAGGGCAGTCATCTCCATTACTTTTAGTAAAGTTTGAATTCTAGATTCATCGATACTTTCTAAATTCTCATGCAAGTTATGTAGTTCTTTTTCTAATAGGTGTCTACCTAAGTTAATGGCTTCTTGCTGTTTGAAATGTTTCAGGTGGTTACGGATGCTCGAACGTGCTTTAACAGTGGTTACATAATTCAACCATAGCGCATTAGGTCTTGCCCACGAAGCGGTGATGATTTCTACCGTCATGCCGTTTTCTAACTTGGTTTGCAAGGGGACGAGTTGTTTATCAATACGTGCAGAAACACAGGCGTTACCAATATCAGTGTGCACAGCATAAGCAAAATCAATAATCGTAGCCCCACGCGGTATTTTGATGATGCTACCTTTCGGTGTAAATACAAAAACTTCTTGGGGAAATAGATCGATCTTTAAATTATCAATAAACTCTAGTGAGTCGCCTGCGGTCTTTTGTATCTCAAGTAAATCTCTTAGCCATTCATTAGCGCGCGCTTGAAATTTTTCTGTTTTATCTTCATCTGATTTATAAAGCCAATGCGCAGCAATGCCTGACTCGGCCATACGATGCATTTCATGCGTTCTAATTTGAATTTCAATCGGAGACCCGTAAGGGCCTATGACGATAGTGTGCAAAGATTGATAACCGTTGGCTTTGGGCAGCGCAATGTAATCTTTAAAGCGTCCAGGAATGGGTTTGTAAAGATTGTGTATGACACCGAGCGCACGGTAACAGGTATCTACATTGTCACAAAAAATACGAAAAGCATACAGGTCGAAAATAGCCGATAGGGATAGTTTCTTTTGAACCATCTTTTGATAGATGCTGTAAATATTTTTTTCTCTACCCGATACCTCATAGTGCAATGAAGCTTGTTCCATACGATTTTTAATCGTATCTTCTATGGTATCAATGACTTTACTGCGATTGCCGCGGGATTTTTTTATGGCATGGGATAATACTTTGTGCCGAATAGGGTACATTGCTTGAAAACTGAGCTCTTCGAGTTTATGTCGAATTTTGCTCATGCCTAGGCGGTTCGCGATAGGTGCGTATATATCTAATGTTTCACGAGCGATACGGCGTTTTTTTTCAGCAGGCATGACCCCGAGGGTTTGCATGTTATGCAAACGATCCGCTAATTTCACTAAAATAACACGTAGGTCTTTACCCATAGCCAAAAACATCTTACGAACGTTTTCAGCTTGAGTTTCTGCTCTTGACTGTGATCTACCATCGATTTTAGTTAATTTAGTCACGCCATCGACTAAATCAGCTACTTCTTGGCTAAACATTTTAGCCAGTTCTTTTTTGGTAATGGGGGTGTCTTCAATAACATCATGTAATATGGCTGCCATGATGCCACTGGCATCCATGTGCATTTCTGCCAATATGATAGCTACTGAAATAGGGTGGCAAATATAGGCTTCGCCACTTTTACGGAATTGACCTGAGTGTGCGTCTGCGCCTAACTCATAAGCGCGAACGCAATCTTTGATTTGGTCTGCATCTAGATAGCCAGACAAGATGGAACATAATTTGTGTATCAGTTCATCTTGGGGTCGAAATGTAATAACTTCGTCGGCTATTTTCGACATAGGCAGTGATTATTTAGAACATTGCGTTATGGTCGTGCGATTCACCAACACGATGAAGAAGTGCTATGTTTTCAACTGTAACGTGGCCCGCGGCAATTTCACGTAAAGCCACTACTGTATCTTTGTCTTTTCCTCTAGGTACAAATTCAGTTGCACCATGACTTAATTGACGCGCTCTTGTGCTTGCCAATAAAACCAATTTGAAACGGTTTTCTACATTTTCTAAACAATCTTCAATTGTAACTCTAGCCATTATTAAACCTAAAATAAGTAAAAAGCATTCAGCCTGATGGATCAGACTGATAGTAAATCTAACATACAGGGTACAAGTTATAGCGCATAAGGTCAAGGTTCAGAAATTATGCGCTATGAGATGTTTTAGCCTCTAGTCTTTAATATAGCTACGGCAGGAAGTTCTTTGCCTTCTAAGAATTCTAAAAAGGCACCACCACCTGTCGATGTATAAGAAACATCATCATTAATGCCGTATTTGTCGATAGCCGCTAAAGTATCGCCACCTCCCGCAATTGAAAATGCACTGCTTTCAGCGATGGCTTTTGATAATGATTGTGTGCCATGACTGAATTGATCAATTTCAAAAACGCCAACAGGACCATTCCAAACAATAGTGCCAGCAGATTTTAAGATTTCTGCATATAAATTTGCTGTATCAGGACCGATATCTAAAATTAAATCATCTGCTTCTACATCAGCTACTTTTTTGATAGTGGCTTCAGCTGTTTCTGAGAATTCTTTAGCACAAACTACATCAACTGGAATAGGGATGTCAGAACCCGCTTTTTTTGCAGCAGCAATAAGTTCTTTGGCTTCATCTATTAAATCGGCTTCATAAAGTGATTTACCTACTGGATAACCAGCCGCTGCAATAAATGTATTTGCAATACCGCCACCCACAATCAGTTGGTCTACTTTTTCTGAAAGTGATTTTAAGACAGTTAATTTTGTTGAAACTTTAGAACCGCCAACAATAGCCACTAAGGGTTTAGTGGGTGTTTCAAGTGCTTTACCTAATGCATCTAGCTCATTGCCTAAAAGAGGGCCTGCGCAAGCAATGGGGGCATATTTAGCAACGCTATGTGTAGAGGCTTGTGCTCTGTGAGCAGTACCAAAAGCATCCATAACAAATACGTCACAGAGGGCCGCCATTTTTTTACCCAGTTCATCGTTGTTTTTTTCTTCACCTAGGTTAAAACGAACGTTTTCACAAAGAACGACTTCACCTGGAGCAATTGTAATTCCATTAATCCAATCTTTTTCTAAACGAACGGGTTTACCTAATAAACTGGCTAAACGCTCAGCAACGGGCTTTAGAGAAGATTCGTCGTCATATTGGCCCTCAACTGGACGGCCAAGGTGTGAGAGTAATATAACAGCAGCGCCTTTTGCTAAGGCTTGTTCAATAGTAGGAACACTTGCCTGAATACGTATATCACTGGTCACTTGACCATTTTTTACAGGCACGTTTAAATCTTGACGGATTAATACTCTTTTACCAGTTAAATCAAGATCTACCATTCGTTTAATTGACATATTTTTACTCTCTGTTGGGTTTGTTAATAAAGTTGTATTGATGAGTTTAGTTGGGCTCTGAGTCTTTTTTCCATTTGATAGAGCAACCAATGCTAGGTATTTGATCTTTTGGTCCCTGTCCTGTTTCTGCGACTAATTTCATCGCTTCGAAAAGCTCACGAGGTCTATCAGTGATGTCTATATTCCTACCAGTTGCATCGAGTCTGCCTCTGTACTGTAATTCGAACAGGTTGTTATAGCCGAAAAAATCAGGCGTGCAGATGGCGCCATACTCATGCGCAACCGCTTGTGTGTCATCTAGTAAATAAGGGAAGCTGTAATTATTAGCGGCGCTGATTATTTGCATGTTCTCAAAAGAGTCATCGGGGTATTCGATAGTATCATTGGGCATAATAGCCACCGTATTGACTCCCAATTGTTTTAATTCATACGTATCTCTTACGAGTCGGTTTTGTACCGCTTTAACATAGGGGCAGTGATTAGATATAAACATCACTAATAATCCTTTCTCTCCCATGCAGTCTTGTAACGTCCACACACGGTTATCAACACCTAATAATTTAAAGTCTATGGCTTTTATTCCAAAATCACAAACGGGTGTAGTTAATGCAACCATTGCTTTGCCTATTGTTGAGTTGGGTTATTTAAAATTAGTTATGGACAGAATCTAAGTAGTTTTGCGCTTGCATTTCTATCAGTCTTGATACGGTACGTCTAAACTCAAAAGCCCCATCACCATCAAGGTAAAGATCTTCTGCTGGACTGTCCGCAGTACAGATCAATTTTACATTATGTTCATACAGCGCATCAATTAAAGTCATAAAACGTTTCGATTCATTACGTTTTTCAGAGGATAACTTAGGAATGTTAGCCATAATTACAACATTAAAGAGTTGGGCAATGAGATGGTAGTCATGGCTACCAAGCGGTTGTTCGCAGAGTTCGTTGAAACTAGTGAGTAAAATGTCTTGATAAGCCGATGTGAGGGAAAGGGTGCGACCTAAAACTTCAACTGAATAAGGGGTTATGGGTGCCTTTTCGGTGAGTTGATCATAGGTGGTCTTAATAAACTGATCGGCACTATCGCCCAGTGGATAATAGAAAACTTGTTGTGCCGACTTTAAATACGATAATCGGTAATCAGTATGGGTGTCTAGCGCCACAATTGTGGCGTTATTGAGCAGTAATTTTGTGAATATTAAGAATTGTTCTTTTTGTATGCCACCTCTATAAAGATCGTTTGGGTGTCTATTAGAGGTCACGACAAGTGTTAAGTTGCGTTCGAATAGTTTGGTAAATAATCGTTCCAGAAGCATAGCATCTGCAATATCCGTTACATAGAATTCATCGATACAAATTAAGATAAACTCGGAACTTAATTTCTTAGCATAGGCGGCAATCATTTCAGTCTTGTTAAGTTTAGTGAACTCATGGCTAAAAGCATGTAAATCACACATAAACTGACTGTAGTGATAGCGTTTTTTCTTTGGAGTGGGACAGTTCTCGTAAAATAATTGCATTAACATGGATTTCCCACGTCCTACATCACCATAAATATATAAGCTTTTTTGTTTAGGGGGGGGTGCGTTGATCTTATGCAGCAATGGCATATGAAGATATTCAACGCATAAAGCAATATTATCGAGGGTGATTTGTAACGCTTTTAATAGTTCAACTTGTGCATTATCGATGTGTATGCGCTTTTCATCAGTCCATTTAAGATAGATATTTTGTAATAAATGTGTTTTGCTAGAAGTGTCGCTTTGACTCACTTTTTGAAAATATCTTTTCAGCATAGCATTAGATTGGAGGAATCGATGCCTAAGACTAGCATTAATTCTCCCGATAGGGCTATATCAAATTGTGCCAAATATAGAACATTCTGATTTTAAATTGAAAAATCCTTTGTAAAGGGTGTCTATTAATTTAAGGTGCTTAGTAATGGCCACAACACAGGTCCTCGGATGAATATTTTTATCTTTAATGTGGTAAAATCCTCAACTTTTAAACTTTATTGGCTTCATTTATTACATGATTAAACAGCGAACTTTAAAAAATACGATACGAGCCACTGGAGTAGGTCTTCATACTGGAGAAAAAGTATATTTAACAATACAGCCTGCTGAAGTGAATTCTGGGATTATATTTCGTCGAGTTGATCTAGCCGAGCCAGTAACTATTAAAGCAACTCCATTGAATGTGGGAGAGACTGTTCTCTCAACAACCTTAGTTTCGGGTGATGTAAAAATATCGACCATTGAGCATTTATTGTCTGCTTTTGCTGGTTTAGGTATTGATAACGCCATTATTGATGTCAGTGCTGCAGAAGTGCCTATTATGGATGGCAGTGCAGGCCCATTTGTTTTCTTATTACAATCTGCGGGCGTTGAAGAGCAAGACTGCCCAAAACAATATATTCGTATCAAACGTCCTATCAGAGTTCAAAATGGTGATAAATGGGCAGAATTCGAACCCTTTGACGGTTTTAAAGTAACCTTTACGATTGATTTTGAACATCCAGCATTTGAAGATCATTTAAAAACGGCTACCATGGACTTTTCTTCAACTACTTTTGTTAAAGAAGTCAGTCGCGCAAGAACATTTGGCTTTATGAAAGATATCGACATGCTAAGAGAAAACAATCTGGCCTTAGGTGGCAGTTTGGATAATGCAATTGTTGTTGATGAAGATAAAGTTTTAAATGAAGATGGTTTACGTTGCGCTGATGAGTTTGTAAAACATAAGATTCTTGATGCGATCGGTGATCTTTATTTGTTAGGACATAGCTTGATTGGTCAATTTACGGGTTATAAATCAGGACACGGTTTAAACAATAAACTACTGCGTGCGTTATTAGAAGATAAGGACGCGTGGGAAATGGTTTCATTTTCTTCAGAAGAAGAAGCGCCCATTTCTTTTATGCGCTCTGCTGAAGCACCAAGGTTACCTGAATAATTTAGTATTTATGTTTTGATGCACTGGAAAGCTTTTCCAGTGTATTGCTTAGCTTTTGCAACGAGCGTCTTAGTTGCATATCATCAATAGCCATACTGTCGACTTGTAGGGATTTTATTTTCTCAGTTGATGGTAATTGCGGCTTTCTAATATTCAAAACGCTGTTTCTGGCAGGTGCTGTAATCAACTTAGTTTGCATCGTTTCTATGCGAGTTCTGGTGTGTTGATTGATAGCCGACAAAATTATGTTTTCATAAAAACGTAACTGGGATGCCCAGATTGCTGAATCGGTATAGATTAAAAGTTTCTTTTCTTTTATGACACAGTGACGTGCTTGATCAGTTAGGCCAGCGGGTAACACTTCTTTAATCGCTGTTAACAGTTGTTGTTGGTTGTTAATTTGCTGGTAATAAAAGGTCATCATCTTATTGGAATAAGACAGTGAGTTTTTAAAAGGAAGAGGGATTTGGGCCATGCCGATGGATATTGGGTTTCAATAATAATTGAATTTATATAGGATGGCGTGAGTAGTTTTAATCCCTACCCACGCTCACAGTCATGTCAATTAGACTGTTTCTACTGTATCTGCTTTCTTTTGATAGTTGGCAAGTTGATTAAAGTTGAGGTATCGATAAGAATCAGCTGCTGAACTACTAATTTGTTCTGCGTAGACCTTGTATTCCTCAACAGTCGGTATTTTACCTAATAGTGAACACACCGCAGCAAGCTCAGCAGATGATAAATACACATTAGCACCATTACCTAAACGGTTAGGGAAGTTACGAGTTGATGTAGAAACGACCGTAGTATTTTCACCTACACGTGCTTGGTTCCCCATACATAATGAACAACCCGGCATTTCCATACGAGCACCCGCTTTACCAAAAGTACTGTAATAGCCTTCTTCAGTTAATTGAGTTTGATCCATCTTTGTCGGTGGTGCTACCCATAAACGCGTGGGTAATTCACCTTTTTGTTGCTCAAGTAACTTACCTGCCGCGCGGAAGTGACCAATATTGGTCATACATGAACCTAAGAATACCTCATCAATCTTAGTGCCCGCGACTTCAGATAATGGCTTAATATCATCAGGATCATTAGGGCAAGCGAGGAGGGGTTCTGTAATTTCGTTCATATTGATTTCAATAATCTCGAAATATTCGGCATCTGCATCGGGCTCAAGAAGTACAGGATTTGCTAACCACTCTTCCATACTATTGATACGACGTTTTAGCGTACGCTCATCACCATAACCTTCAGCGATCATCCATTTAAGCAGAGTCATATTTGAGTTTAGGTACTCACGAATCGGCGCTTCATTTAAACGGATAGTACAACCCCCAGCAGAACGTTCTGCAGAAGCATCTGATAATTCAAACGCTTGTTCAACTTTTAAATCAGGTAAGCCTTCAATCTCAAGGATACGACCGGAGAAGACGTTTTTCTTACCTTTTTTATCAATGGTTAATAGACCGCGTTTAATAGCTGCATAAGGAATGGCATTAACCATATCTCTTAGCGTAATACCCGGTTGCATTTCTCCGGTAAAACGCACTAAAACAGATTCAGGCATATCCAGTGGCATAACGCCGGTTGCAGCGGCAAAAGCCACTAAACCTGATCCAGCAGGGAATGAAATACCTAAAGGAAAACGGGTATGCGAGTCACCGCCTGTCCCGACAGTATCAGGTAAAAGCATGCGATTTAACCAAGAATGAATAATGCCATCACCTGGACGTAATGAAACGCCACCACGATTCATAATAAAGTCAGGCAAGGTGTGTTGCATGGTGACATCAACAGGTTTTGGATAAGCCGCGGTATGACAGAATGATTGCATCACTAGGTCAGCAGAAAAACCTAAACAAGCCAAATCTTTCAATTCGTCTCGTGTCATGGGGCCTGTCGTATCTTGTGAGCCAACGGTAGTCATGTAAGGTTCACAATACGTATTAGGACGTACACCTTTAACACCGCAGGCTTTACCCACAATTTTTTGAGCCAAAGTAAAACCTTTAGTGGTCTCTGCTTCTGAGCTTGGTCTTAAGAACACATCAGATGCATCTAAGCCTAATGATTTTCTAGCTCTATCTGTTAAACCACGGCCAATAATTAACGGGATTCGGCCACCTGCGCGTACTTCATCAAGAATAATGTCAGTTTTTAAAGCAAAGTTACAAACCACTTCATCGGAATCATGACGTTTAATGACCCCTTCGTAAACGTAGATGTCAATCACATCGCCCATGGCTAAGTTAGTCACGTCACATTCAAAGGGTAATGCGCCAGAGTCTTCCATAGTATTGAAGAAGATCGGGGCAATTTTGCCACCGATACACACACCGCCATCCCGTTTATTAGGGATAAAAGGAATATCGTCACCGATGTACCATAATACAGAGTTAGTAGCTGATTTACGCGAAGAACCCGTACCTACAACATCGCCTACATAAGCAACGGGGAAGCCTTTTGTTTGAAGTTCTTCAATTTGTTGTTCTGCATTAGTAATACCTTCTCTTGGTATTTTTAGCATCGCTTTAGCATGTAGAGGAATATCAGGTCTTGACCATGCATCGGGAGCAGGGGATAAATCGTCAGTATTCGTTTCCCCAGTTACTTTAAAGACTGTAACCGTTGTTTTATCAGCAACCGGTGGTTTGCGTGTAAACCATTCAGCATCCGCCCATGATTGAATCACTTTTTTGGCGGCCTCGTTACCTGCAAGTGCTTTTGCTTCAACATCATGGAAAGCATCAAAAATAAGTAAAGTGTGTGATAAACCTTTAACAGCGATAGGCGCCAAGGTAGGATGGTCTAATAAATCGATCAGAGGGGTAATGTTATAACCACCGAGCATTGTGCCTAATAACTCTGTGGCGTCTTCAGCTGTTAAAATAGGTGAAAAAGTTTCACCCTTTGCGAGAGCGGTTAAAAAACTGGCTTTAACATAAGCGGCTTCGTCTACACCGGCAGGAACACGGTTTGCTAATAGATCAAGAATAAATTCTTCTTCACCTTGAGGTGGGTTTTTAATCAATTCAACTAAAGCAGTGGTTTGTTCAGCATCAAGTGGTTTAGGCACAACACCTTCGCTAGCGCGTTCTTCAACATGTTGGCGGTACTGTTTTAGCATAATTGGCTCCTAGTAGAGTTTTTTAAAAAATTTACAGGTTAACAACACAAGCCAAAGAAATAGTGTCATTGGGTTGTGCCCTGATTTAAAGCTTGATTAGTTGAGGGTAAAATAATCAAACTATAATTAATATGAAGTCACCTCGGGGTATAAAGATTAAAACAGAGAATGCTTTTCAAAACGCATTGACCTAGATAATAACATTGCTGGCATCATTATCAACAAAAAATGCACAAAAAACCTATGTTCTAGGTCATTGTGAGGTTAATAAGATCATAAGCACACATGAGGAGAGTTTAATAATGAACAAATGCCAGGTTTGTGGCGCAGAACACGACCCAAAAGAAATACGCTGCGCTGATTGTGGAACGTTTTATCCCACTTTAGCGGAGTTACTAGCGGCTGAAGAAATGTATGAAGAACAGCAAACCTTTAAAGGTTTTCTTAAAAGGATATTGGGTGCAGAAAGTGTAAAGCAGGGGGTGTGTAACGAGTTTAAGCTGTTTAAGGCTGGATTATCTAATACAGCCTTATTTACGCTTTATGTGATTGCGGCGTTTATCTTTGCATTACTGATTACAGTGATTTAGCCTTTACCGCGGGTACGTGATTTATCTTTAGACGATTCTAAGGTTTCAAAGCGCTTTTCAATAAACTGGATGATCATTTCTGCGATGTCTTTCTGACTAGCGGTTTCAATACCTTTTAAGCCCGGTGAAGAATTAACTTCCATAATGACTGGACCGTGATTAGAACGCAGCATATCAACGCCGCACACATTTAAGCCCATTATTTTTGCTGCCCGCACAGCCGTTGATCTTTCTTCAGGTGTTAAACGGATAAGTTCTGCAGAGCCGCCACGATGAAGATTAGATCTAAACTCGCCTTCTTCAGCTTGTCTTTTCATAGAAGCGACCACTTTATCACCGACCACGAAACAGCGAATATCACTACCACCCGCTTCTTTAATGAACTCTTGCACCATGATGTTGGCATTAAGCCCCATAAACGCTTGAATAACACTTTCTGCCGCATTATGCGTTTCTGCTAATACCACGCCAATACCTTGGGTGCCTTGCAATAATTTAATCACTAAGGGAGCACCGCCCACTTGTGAGATTAAATCTTCAATGTCATCAGGATTGTTGGCAAAGCCAGTGACCGGTAAGCCTATGCCTTTTCTAGCAAGTAACTGCATAGAACGTAATTTATCACGCGATCTTGATATAGCGACTGATTCATTAAGCGGAAAGACATTCATCATCTCGAATTGTCTTAGAACCGCCGTACCGTAAAAAGTCACAGAAGCACCGATACGGGGGATAACCGCATCAAATCCCGTTAAGTCTTCGCCTCGGTAATGAATGGACGGATTGTGCGAGGTTATGTTCATATAACAACGCAACACATCCAATACTCTGACCTCGTGGCCTCGAGCCTCTGCCGCTTCGACAAGACGGGCAGTTGAGTAGAGTTTAGAATTACGCGATAAAATAGCAATTTTCATGATTTACAGACGATAACTTAAGATAAGGTATATTTTGGCATGAAAAATAAATACAAGCACACTAAATACCCTAATTCTTTGTAAAAAAATTATTGAGTAGGTAACGATTATAAAGGGGTGGCGAGAATATGAGTGTTAAAGTTTCATTAAAGATGGTCTACAAAGTCTTTTAAAGAGCGATAAAATATGCCTGAATTACCCGAAGTAGAAACCACCTGTAGAGGGATTGCGCCTCATATTAAAGACCAAACGTTTAAGAAAGTTATTATTCGCCAAGGCAGTCTGCGATGGCCAGTGCCCCAGACATTGGTCGATAAACTTCCCGGATTAACAGTTTTGTCTGTTACCAGACGAGCTAAGTACATTTTAATTAAAACGGCTGAAGGCACCTTGATTATTCATTTGGGTATGTCAGGGAGTTTGCGCATTATTATGGATGGCCAAGCGCCTAAAAAACATGATCATATTGATTTTGTCTTTAGAGATGATCTGTTATTACGCTTTAATGACCAGCGGCGCTTTGGTGCGGTGTTATGGACGACTGAAGCCATTGATGAGCATCTATTGATAAAAGATTTAGGCCCCGAGCCTTTACTAGATGACTTTAATGCGCAATTGCTCTTAAAACGGGCAAAGCATCGTAAAGTGCCTGTTAAATCATTCATTATGGATAGTCATGTCGTCGTGGGTGTCGGAAACATTTATGCCAATGAAGCCTTGTTTATGGCGGGGATTCACCCAGAACGACACGCAGGCACGATCACTTTAGCGGAATACGAAACACTGGTTAATGCCATTAAAGTTATATTAAAACGTGCTATTGAACAAGGGGGTACGACCTTACGTGATTTTGTAAATGAAGCGGGTAAGCCCGGTTATTTTAAACAGCAATTACAAGTCTATGGCCGAAAGAATCAAGCGTGTTTAACGTGTAACCATACTTTGACAGAGGTGAGGCTATCTAACCGATCCACGATTTTTTGTGCCGTTTGTCAAAAATAATAAAGTCTATAAAACAACATAATTAAGTCACTTAGGTTGCATTGTTGCTGTTTCAACCTATAATACACGTCTGCTTTCAGGTTCCATTGGACAGTTAAATCTAATGGTTAAACGGGAAGTCGGTAAGGTTAACACCAAATCCGACGCTGCCCCCGCAACGGTATATAAGTAAAGGATCATCGTTACGCCACTGTGTTAAAACATGGGAAGGTGATGATTCAGGTTAACACCACTTATAAGCCCGGAGACCGGCCCGTCAGCATATTCGCAACAGCGGAGGGCTGTCTTGTGGAGTGAATGCGCGCGATCGTGCGCTTCATCTTTTTAGTGTCCTCTGTTGTTATATTTAACCTCTATGCGCGGGCGGCGCAGTGAACACTATGCAAAAATATATAATCAGCACCCTAATGCTTGTGAGTTTTAGTACCCAATTACAAGCGCAAAATAACACCTACGATACAGCTTTAGAACTACCTAATATGGTGGTGACAGCTACTCGTACCGAAACACCTGAAGATGAGGTAGGCAGTGCTATTACAGTCATCTCAGCAGAAGATATTGTTGCTAAGCGCATCACTAACGTAGCGGATGCACTTAGAACAGTTCCTGGCTTAGACGTTATTAGATCAGGGGGGATCGGCCAGCCAACGGCAGTTTATCTTCGTGGTGCTAATGCTAATCATACTTTAGTGTTAGTGGATGGCGTGGAGATGAACGATCCCTCTAGCCCCAATGGTGCTTTTGATTTTGCAAATCTTCAGACAGACAATATAGAGCGGATTGAAGTTGTTCGCGGTGCTGCCAGTGCGGCTTATGGATCTGATGCGATGGGTGGTGTCATTAATGTTATTACTAAAAAAGGGCAGGGCGCAACTAAATACACTGCTACAGCAGAAGGTGGGTCGTATGATACTTGGAAAACCACGGGAGCAATTTCCGGCAGTACTGAACGGATAAATTATAGTTTGGATGCTTCAAGAATGGAGACTGCTGGTTTTTCTGCTGCTGATCATACTATGGGTAATACGGACCCTAACGGTCATAGAAACAATACAGTGAGTGGACGATCTGGGATTAAGGTCAATGATAATCTGGATTTAGGTCTTACCTTGCGTTATAACGAAGGTAAGACCTTTAATGATGATTGTGGCGGTGTTAGTTGTGATAATACTGGAAATTACAATACATTCAATGAACTGTTTACACGAGGCTTTGGGCATCTTAAATTATTTGATGGCTTATGGGAGCAAACTATAGGCTCGGCCTATAGTCGTACGGATAGAAATAACGTAACTGTATTTAACCCAGCATCTCTCAATAGTTATGGCAATTCTATTGCGGCTAATTTGGGTGAAAAAGTCAAACTTGATTATCAAAGTATTTTTAATGTTCATAAGGCAAGCACAATCACTCTAGGTGTAGAAGAAGAGGCTGATAGTTTAAGTAGTTCCGCGGCATCTCCTGACCTTTATGGGACAAATGCATCTATTCCACAAAAAACAATGAATACGATCAGTGGCTATTTACAAGATCAGATAAATCTATTTGACCGTTCATTCACTACGGTGGGGGTGAGATATGATGATAACAATCGCTTTGGCGGCCATGAAACTTGGCGAGTGAATGAGTTATATAACTTTAAAGAGACAGGCACCCGTCTAAAAGGTAATTACGGCACTGGTTTTAAAGCTCCATCACTTAATCAGCTTTATGACACTATTTATGGATCAGGTAATGCTAGTTTAAAGCCTGAAACAAGCGTTAACTGGGATGCAGGGTTAGAGCAGGATATAATTCGTAAAAAAGTCATGGCAGGCGTTAGCTATTTCAATAATAACTTTGATAACTTAATAGATTTTTTAAAGGTAGCACCCTATACAAATAACAATATAAGCCGAGCAAAAGTAAGTGGAGTTGAAACATTTTTAGAACTCCATCCTATAAATGATCTAACGTTTAGAGGTACTTATACTTATCAGCAAACATTAAATTTGGTTACTGATACCCAATTACTCCATAGACCCAGGAACAAGGCTAGTTTTGATGCCGATTATCAGTTTGTTGAGAAGGCACATGTTCATTTGAATGTCTTGATGGTAGGGCAAAAGGCAGATTCTGCTTATATATCAGGTGAATCCGTGCCATTAACTATTGGTAGTTATGCATTACTCAATCTAGCCGGTAGTTATGATGTACATAAAAACGTGCAACTTTTTGCTCGAATAGATAACGTGCTTAATAAACAATATGAAGAAGTATACGGTTACGGTACTTCAGGTGTCGCAGGTTACGGCGGTGTAAAGCTAGCTTATTAATATTACTGTGTTGTTTACATTTTATAATACGATGGGTAGAAACTTTTTCTTATCAATCCATTATAATAACTAAAATCTGTGCCAGAACGGCATGATACTTTAACTTACTCTCTCACTATAAATATGAATATAAAACAAGGGTTGAAGCCTGAAAGTTTACCTATCCTTTTGATTACTTTGATGGTTATGACTCGTTTTCACCATTTTGGTGACGTACTACATTTACCTGATGCCTCATTAGCCGTATTTTTCTTTGCGGGCTTTTATCGTAAAAAAGCGTTATTAGGGTTCTTATTAGGCTTAGCGGCTTTAATCGATTTTATAGCGATTAAAAATGGCACCAGTGGTTGGTGTGTGACTCCAGCTTATGTATTTTTAATTCCTACTTACGCAACCCTATGGTTTGCAGGTCGCATTGCCGCTCGTTTTAATACGGGAAAAGAGAGTGACTTAGTAAAATCACTAGGCTTATTAATGCTATCAGCCAGTATGGCCTTTGTTATCTCAAACGCTAGTTTCTATGCGTTCTCTGGTAAATTTGATGCCTTAGCAATGGCAGATTATGTAGCGGAGATTCAACAGTACTTTATGCCGTATGTCGGATCAACTTTAGTATACGGAATAGTGGGATGGGCAGTTGTTAAATTGTTTAAAGCATTACCTGCGTTTTTATCAAATCGTAAAGCGGTTTAATTTTATTAAATAGCCGCCATAAAAAATGGGCAGAAATCTCTGCCCATTCATATCAGACCGATTTAAGGTCAATCAGATTAAACAACCAACTTTCTAATCGGTTCACAAAAATCAGTGGTTCCTTCCGGTGTGACTATAGCCATTCTAAAGAAATAGTATTGTGCCGATTCTAAGCCCTGATGGATATAGGTTGCAGCCGTCGTGGTAGCAATCGTAACCCATACTGCATCCTCAGTTAGTACAGTGCCTTTATACATCTGCCAAATACACGACCGACCATTTGGAGCCTGCTTACCGACTAATTTAACTGATCCTATATGCTCGCCATCTGTAGCGGCAATGGGGGGTTTATTAAAGGGTGTCGGTTGCTTAGACGCATGAAAACCACTGCTTAAAATCATGGTTTCATCACCATTCGAAATTCTGTCGATATAACGCGCTTCTCTGATGTATAACAAATCGGCTTCTTTAACGACATCTCTAAGATGCGATTTGGCTGTGTACCCCCCGTCTTCAGCAGCTAGCATCGCCGTTTGGATATTAGCCACCGCCGTCGATAAAGCCGACAAAGGCACATCCGAGGCTACAAAATAAATATTCCCCGTTAACTTATCTATCACGTTTAAATAAAACTCAACCTTTATCGCCACTAACAATTTAACAAAATCTAATACAACTTTACTCTTTCTCATGTCTATACCTTGCGTTGGATAAAAAGGCAGTACCGCAAACACGTATCAAATATTAAAACCGTGGATGCAATAATGCGAAAAACTTAAGCGATGTAGAAAAAAATAAGAGCCGTTTTCTACAGGCATAAGGCTTAGGTGAAAATTGTGTGCTGTGCGTTTCTCGCAAATGGCTTGTGCGAGAGGGAGGTATGCGATTAATTTCGCCGATAGGAAGATTGTTTACGCTTTTAGAAAACGCGAGACACTCAACGCAGGCTAAAACCTGCGGCTGGAGCACGCGAAACGCGATTGCAAACTCAAAAGAACACGAAAAAAAATAAGGATTCGCGTATGGGTTAGAGCATACTCCTATTCAACATTCAATGTGTGGTTTATTTTAGTTCGCAGCGAAATTGATATTTTAGAAACGTATCCAAGCCTTGGATACGCTATTCGCGCTCGCTAAAAAATTAGTGGAGTTCACCGATTCGCGAAAAAAGTAAGGTAGCCACGGTTAACGTTTAATAT
>CAIXAE010000007.1 GCA_903917345.1 uncultured Methylococcaceae bacterium
ATTTTACGACCATTGAAAACCATGAAATTGAAACAGCTATGAGGAAGTTAAATAACAGGCCAAGAAAAAGACTTAGCTTTAAAACTCCTCATGAAGTATTTTATGAAATAAAGGGCATTGCACTTCATGTTTGAAACCAAGTAATATTAATATCCGACATAATTCAAATATACTATTACAAATCTACCTTATTTAAACACATCCAGTCTCCCAAGATAATTTGATTTTAACCTCTTATGACACATAAATTAGTCACTGTTTTATTGAGCACTTACAACGGTCAATCTTTCTTAGCAGAACAATTAGAGTCTATTGAAAAACAAACTTACACGCACTGGCGTGTAATTCTAAGTGATGATGGTTCTACTGACGATACATTGTTAATTGCTAACAAGTTTCAGGAAAAATAGGGGCATGACGTTTAGATATAAGACAGGGACCTAAACAAGGTTTTTGCTTAAATTTTCTAAGCATGGCTTGTGATGCGACAATTAAAGCTGATTTTTATGCATTTTCGGATCAAGATGATATTTGGCATACAGATAAATTAGCTAAATCGTTAGCTTATTTTTATTCAGTCTCTGATGAAGCTCTCCCAAGGGTTTATTGTGGCCGAACTCAATCAGTTGATGAACAATTAAATTTTTTAGGTTATTCGCCCTTATTTTGTTTTCCTCGATCGTTTCGTAATGCGCTTGTGCAAAGTATTGCTGGTGGCAATACGATGGTCTTTAATCAATCCGCTAAAGCATTAATTGAGCAAGCGGGGTTACGAACCGTAGTTTCTCATGATTGGTGGTTATATCAATTAACAAAAGGTGCGGGTGGAATTGTTTATTATGATCCACAACCTAGCATTTCGTATCGACAACATGCTAATGCTTTAGTGGGATCGAATCGATCAATTGGTGCAAGATATGATCGCTTTATTTTTGCTTGGAATGGTGGTTTCAAACAATGGAATAGCATAAATTATGCCGCACTAGATTCAGTTAAACATTTATTAACCAAAGATAGTTGTGAAATTCTCGAATTATTTGGTCAGTTACGAACCGCTAACCTTAAAGATAGATTACGTCTTTTTGCAGTCTGTGGTTTATACCGCCAAACTTGGCATGGGACTTTAAGTCTTTGGCTGGCCACATTCCTTAAAAAAATTTAGAGATATAACTTTTTTAAAATACAGCCCATTGCCTGTTTTGAACTTTAATTAAAAACTATGACTTTTCTAACCAGTCATTGACTTCATGTAAATTTTCTTCACCAATAGACCCCAAGGCATGCATAAAGCGAATACGATTTTTAATGTAATTATACTTAGAGATCGCTAAATCTTTTTTAGCCGAAAATTTATCTTGCTGCGCTTTTATTAAATCACTAATAGTCACCACACCTAATTGATAGCCCTTATCCATGGCCTCTAATGATTTACTAGTGGAATCTAGCGCTCTTTGCGAGGCTTTAATACTATGATTCGCGGCATTAGTCGTTGAAAAGGCATCACTGATTTCTTTAGTTATGGCTCTTACCGTTGCTTCATTATCGTTTTTACTCATTTCCAAACGATAACGCGCCTCACTGATTTGATTTGATGTAATACCGCCTGAAAATAGGGGTACGTTTACGTTAATGGCTGCAACTTGAACCTCATAAGGTAATTGTTGACTACTTTGGTAACCCGTATTTGTATTATAGTAGTTGAGTTGCAAATCAGCCGTCGGTAAGTGCTTTGCTTTTTGTGCGGTAATATTAATTTCTGCGGCACTTACCGCTTTTTGTTTAGCAGATATAGCAGGGTTTTGACTTAATGCCATTTCTATCCACTGCTTTAAGTCTCCTTGTATTTCTGGGTAATCCACTTGATCTTTAAGTTTACTCAAAGACTCAGACTTAATGCCTGTTAATTCGCTAAGACTTGCTTGCGCAGTAATGCGTTTGCTTTCTGAAAGAATTTCAGCCGCTTTAAGTTGATCTAATCTGGCCTCTATAGCGTAAAGATCTGTTATTTTTAATAATTGCTTTGCATATTGCTTTTGGATTTGTTCTAGTTTCTTCTCTGTTGCTAATTTCTCAGTTTTAGCAAAATATACCTCATCTTCAGCTTGTAATTCACTAAAGTATCTATCAACTACATCCGACAAAAGTTGGTTATGCGCTTCAATAGCCTCAGTTTCATATTGATCCTCAACTTTTGTCGCTTGTCTCCATGCCCAAAATTTACCAAAGTCGATCAATGATTGACTCAATGATAAATAATAGCGGGTACCAGGATAATTATTTACCGCCTCATGACTAGTAGGGTTAGCAGTCGTTCTTGCGCCTGACTGCGTATATCTATTGCCTGACCAGTTACTATTAAAGGCCACTTGCGGCAACATCTGACCTAAAGCTTGACCCTTTTGCGCTTGACCAATACCGGCCTTTTCTTCTGCGCTTTTGGATCGAGGATCGGCCTCTAATGCTTGCTGATAAATGACTAACAGATCATCTGCCTTTGCTTTGTATACACAAAAAAATGACATGATTAATAGTCCGTATTTAAATAGAGCCATACCTGCTTAATCCTCTATAAATGAGCGAGCAAAGAAATTAGTCACTGGCTGAGCCAAGTATCTAAATAAGGTTCTTTCACCTGTATTAATCAGTACCTCTGCTGGCATACCAGGCAATAATTGTAAGTTACCGAGGTTTTTTAAACTTTCGGGTAGCACTTCTACTTTAGCCAGGTAATAAGCATTTCCATTTCTCTCATCCGTAATACGATCAGGAGATAAGCTTATTATTTTACCTTCCAATTTAGGTGTTTGAGACTGCTTAAAGGCACTAAATCGAATTTCAGTTTGCAAGCCTACTGATACGCGATCAATATCCATAGGAGAGACTTGTGCCTCAATGATTAACTCAGACCCTTGAGGAACAATATCTAGTATGGGGTGACCAGGGGTAATGACGCCATTTTCAGTATGTGCCGCTAAACCTAAAACCATGCCACTAGCTGGTGCTTTTATAATGACCCGCTCAAGTTTATCTTGACTAGCAGCTACTCTTTGTTGAGCATCATTAAGTAAAGCTTGAGCTTCACTCAATTTACTAGCCACTTCTTCTTGAAATTGTTTTTGTACTTGTAGAATTTGTAAGCGCGTTTCACTTATCAACATTTGGTTAGTCGCAATTTCTGACTCCAATTGAGCGATGTCACCTGTTTGAATAGCGTGATTACGTTCTAACTCACGTAGGCGCTGCTTATCAGTAAACCCTTCAGCCAAAAGCTCCTTTAAATCATGTATCTCTTCGGCATATGAACTAACCAATTGTCTTTTACTTAGAATTTGACTTTGTAATCCGTTTATTTTGCTAGAGATCTGACTTACTCTCTGATTAAGCACACTGGTTTGCCCTTCATGCGAACTTTTATGGGAGTTAAAAATGTTATTTTCAGCTATTTTAGCTTGGACGGCTCTAGCATTTTGACCATCATTTATTAGCTCAGGATAATCTATTTTTTTAAGCTGATCTCTTTCCGCGCTTAATCTTGCAACCTGCGCGGCTAATGTAATATTTTGGCCTTTTGCTATTTCTAATTGCGCTTTAATTTGCGCATCATCTAACACAATTAAAGGCTGCCCTTCCTGAACCATCATTCCATCTTTAATAAAGATCTTAGAAACAATTCCACCGTCTAAATGTTGTACCGTTTTTTTATACGCTTTTACCACAACAACCCCTGGCGCTAATGCTGAGCTATCCATAGGGGCAAAAAAAGTCCATACACCAAAGATGCCAAAGGTAGCTATTACAATCAACATCCCAATATGACGAACCGACTTATCATTAGTACTTAGAGCAGGTAAAGTATTTTTATCTGTTATTTTATTTATCATGATGCTTAAGCGGTTTTAGGTTACGTGGAAGATGCGGACGCTTGTTGCTGTAAATGAGCAATTACTTGATCTTTTGGCCCATACACAGAAAGTAAGCCACCATTAAGCACCAAGAGTTTATCAACTTTCGTCAACACACTATTACGATGCGTGATAATTAATACGGTAGATTTTTTATGTTTGAGTTTGATCAATGCTTTTTCTAACGCGGCCTCACCTAATTCATCCAAATTAGAATTAGGCTCATCTAATACCACCAATACCGGATTACCATACAACGCTCTAGCCAAACCAATTCTCTGACGCTGTCCACCAGAAAGATTTCCGCCTGTAGCACCTATCACAGTGTCATAGCCGTCAGGTAATCTTAAAATCAGGTCATGAACATCCGCCATCTGAGCGGCCTCAACCACCTGCTCAGGATCAACATCACCAAATCGAGCAATATTTTCACCAATAGTACCTTCAAACAATTCAATATCTTGGGGCAGATAGCCAATAAATTGGCCTAGATGTTCTCGCTCCCAATTAAATACTTCGGCCCCATCCAATCGAATAGAGCCATTAGCAGTAGGCCATATACCTAATACAGCTCTTGCTAATGTTGATTTACCCGCGCCGCTGGGACCAATCACCCCAACAATATCACCCTTCTCAATAATTAAGCTAAGGCCTTTAAGAACGGGAACTTTACTCCCTGGAGGTACCACCACAGCATTTTCTAATTGTATGCGCCCCTCAGGGTCAGGCAATAACATATGCTCTTTGTCATCTGGGATTTGTATCAATAAATCGTTGAGTCTTGTGTATTGATCACGCGCTGAAATAAACCCCTTCCAAGTACCAATTATCATATCAATAGGAGCTAATGCTCGACCCATCAAAATTGAACCCGCAATCATTAATCCTGGTGAAATTTCACGCTCTATTACCAAATAAGCACCCAAACCCAAAATCAAAGATTGTGAAGAAAGCCTAATGACCTTTGAAAGTGCAGTTAATAAGCCTGCACGTGAGCTAGCTGTCGCTTGCAATTCTAAAACTTTAATCGCACCAATCATCCACCGGTCTTTAATTCTATGAAGCATACCCATCGATTCAATAACTTCCGCATTACGTAAGTTTCTACCTAATGCACTCCGAGTTATCATGGCAACATTATTGGCTTCACTTAGAATTTTAGTGGTTGCCTTTTCTGTAGCCGCAGCTACTATACATAACAAAATACCTGTAAATACAGAAAACCAACCATACCAAGGATGAAATAAAAATAGCATTCCTAAATAAATGGGCATCCATGGTGCATCAAAGAAAGCAAATAAACCATTTCCTGTCAAAAATTGCCGTAAACCCGTTAAATCATCTAATGCTTGAGTTGTAGCTCTCTGACCACCAGAGTAGAGGGACTGTTTAAAAGAAATTTTAAATAACCGTTGATTAAGCAAAAGCTCCAATCGACTACTGACTTTTACGAGTATCTGTGATCGCACCCATTCCAAAGCCGCCATAGTAATGAACAGCACCACAACAATCAGTGTCAGCATCAATAGCGTTGACTTATTACCTGTGGACACTACACGATCATAGACCTGTAGCATGTATATGGAAGGTGTAATCATTAAAAAATTAATGAGTAGACTAAAGCCGGCTGCTGATAAAAATGCGCCTTTACATAGTAACAACGCTTTTTCTAGATCTGATTTAATATTAGCTTTCATTTGGTCACAGCGGTATTTTAAATGCCTGATTTTAACACATTATCAATTTAATTGACATCACGCCCTTCATCATATTAATTGCACAAACCAGAGATAGTTAAGCTCTATTAAGCATAATATACTTTGTGCATCAATAATTTTATAATCAATAAAAAAGCCATCCTATTAATCAATTAAAATACTTACAATTATTAAAAGAGAAACAATGTCAAAGTCCTATTTTAAATCTTTTATACGTATTTTCTTATTAACATGTGCAACTATTAATCTATCAGGATGCATATACTGGATCAGAGCTTATAAGACTTACGTGCAAATGAGCAACTTTGATGATCATTTCTACACCGTAACATCCGACAAATTTACCTTGCACTTTAAAGATCCGATCTTATTCAGCGATGATTTTGTTTCTTTAGCAAATTTATACCCAACCGAGAATAACCTTAGTAGTGAAGGCAGAACTTGGAAATATTTTTTCCGTAAAGTCGACTTAAACAACCAATTATTCAAACCCGAAATTAATTTTTATTCTGAAATGAATTTTAATAAGGAAAATAAAATTACTGATTGGTCTTTCTCTTCATTATTTCTAAAAATTGCCCCACCACAATTCCTAGAAGCCTCTTTACGCTCTATAGGTGGCGCATCCATTGATACGGAGAAAAAACAACTACGGGCAAACAGTGAATTACTTGAAAAAATAAAAACCGACCTACCCCAAAAAGATGATGTGCTAATGCATTTAGGAACTCCATTAGAGATTATAGATGATGGTGACCTCGAAATTTATAGCTATCGTTTTCTTTTAGATACACCTCATATTGATAAAGGTTATGAAAATAATGCTATCAATGAAATCAAGATTAGTTTTGATAAAAAAACCCACAAACTTAGCAAAATGAGCGGTAATTTTGCTGGACTTAAGGTGTCTATTGATTACCGTAACTTTAAATAAAACTATCTAGATGGTCAATTAGCTTATCAATATACATTTTGAATTACCGCTTTAGCTAATACTGTTAAAATAAGACTGTTCCTAAATAAATTTATTACTCATTAGAAATGACAACAACACAACCTACAAAAACCCTTGAAACATTTGAAAACCCACAGACAATACGTGATTACACCATTCGTATTGATGTACCTGAATTCACTTGTTTATGTCCAAAAACAGGACAACCTGATTTTGCAACTATTCAAATTGAATATGTACCCGCAGCGCTATGCGTTGAACTTAAAGGCCTTAAACTTTATATGTGGTCTTTTCGTGAGCAAGGTGCATTTCATGAAGCTATTACAAATGAAATTCTTAATGACCTTGTAAAAGCTGTTAACCCTAATTTTATGCGCATTCGTGCTGAATTTAATGTACGTGGTGGTATTTATACTACTGTGATTGTTGAGCATAAAAATCCTGAATGGCATGCTCCTGAATTAGTTAATCTACCTTAAATAAACTTTATCACCGAATCATTCATGTCCATTAAAAATGCACTCGTGACACTGCCCCAATATTTATTACCTCATCATTTTCTATCTAAAATGATGAGTAAATTTACCCACTGTGAAAATGAGACTTGGAAAAACCTGTTCATTAAACAAATTATTAAGCATTACCAAGTGAATATGGATGAGGCGGTTATTTCTGATATAAACGCATTTAAAAGCTTTAATGATTTTTTTACTCGCGAACTTAAACCTAGTGCAAGAGTTTTTGCTAATCAAATAAATGATATTACCTGTCCAGCAGATGGGGCGATTAGTCAAGCCGGCTTTATTAAAGAGGGTCGCATTTTTCAGGCGAAAGGAAAAAACTACACTGCCTTTGATTTATTAGGTGGTGATATTGATCGCGCCCAAGCTTTTATGGATGGCTCATTTGCTACCATTTATCTTTCACCTAAAGATTATCATCGTCTTCATATGCCTTTGACAGGCACTTTAAGAGAGATGATTCATATTCCAGGAAGATTATTCAGTGTCAATAAAACAACTACAGAATCTGTTTCTGGATTATTTGCCCGAAATGAAAGAGTCGTTGCTTTATTTGATACAGAAGCAGGACCTATGGCATTAATTCTTGTCGGTGCAATTTTTGTCTCTAGCATTGAAACCGTATGGCACGGTGTGGTTACACCCCCCAGTATTTCCTCAGTGAGAACTTGGAAATATAACGAAAATGCGCCTACTCTAAAAATGGGGGAAGAAATGGGACGTTTTAATATGGGATCAACTATTATTGTCTTATTCGGGAAGAATAAAACTCAATGGAATGAAACTATGGTTGCTGATACCCCAGTAAAACTAGGCGCGAAAATAGGTTCAATCGTTCCTAACACTCATTAAATAACAAACAGTATTAATAACGCATTCAAGAGGCAGTAAAAGCCAAATGACCTGATTGGATGGTATGCGTCACTCTGCCTTTCATGGTCTTGCCCCAAAAAGGCGTGTTATGACCTTGGCTTTTCCAATTATCAGTATTAATTTGCCATTCTAAGCTGGGGTCAAAAACACAAACATCAGCAGAAAACCCAACCGTTAAAGCACCGCTGTCGATCCTTAAAACTCGTGCAGGATTGCTAGTCAAAGTAGCAATACCCTGCTCAAGTGTTATGATATTCTGCGTAACTAAATCAAGCATCAATGGCAATAGCGTTTCTAAAGATGAGATGCCCGGTTCTGTTTCAGGAAAAGCACCCAACTTAGCATCAACATCATGTGGCTGGTGATCAGAACAAATACTATTAATAGTACCAATCGCCAAACCATCCCTTAGATATTGCAGATCCGCATCTGTTCTTAAAGGTGGTATCACATGATAATTACTATCAAAAGCAATAATACTATTCTCCGTTAGATGCAATTGATGAGCCGCAACATCCGCACTAACTTGTAATCCGTATTTCTTTGCTTGATGTATTTTAATAACTGATCTTTTACAACTTAATTGCCCGAAGTGCACCCGGCAGCCCGTTAATTCTGCTAACTCTAAACACTGAGCTAAAGCTATTGTTTCTGCCGCTTCAGGTATACTTGGTAAACCATAACGAGTAGCAAAATAACCTTCATGTACGCAACCATTATTACCTAACCAATAATCATTGGGACGAAACATCACCAACAGGTCATGACTGGCTGCATATTCCATTGCTCGCCTTAATATGAGTAAATTTCTTACTGGTTGATTAGCATTACCAACCGCAATACACCCCGCCTGTTTAAGAGAAAGCATTGAACTTAGCTCTGTGCCCTCCAATTTTTGAGTTAATGCTGCTATAGGGAATATTTTTGGATAACCAGCTTTTTTTGCTAACTCTTTAATAAGCTCTGCTACAGCCGATGTATCTACAACGGGATTAGTATCGGGTTGTAAACACATTGTAGTTATACCACCACTTAAAGCAGCAACTGATTCACTTTTGAAGGTGGCTTTACGACTTTGACCTGGCTCACGTAATCGCGTGCTTAAATCAATGAAACCAGGACATACTACTTTATTTACAGCATCAATAATTTCATCTGCTTTGAAACCATAAGGAGCATTTATAACTGAAACTATTTTTCCATTCGCGATATAAAGATCCCCTATTTGATTAACTTTATTAACAGGATCAATCAGCAGTCCATTTTTAATATGAATACTTTTCATCATACAGTACCTTGTTTTTGCATAGCCATAGCCATAACGGCCATGCGCACTGCAATACCATTGCTCACTTGTTTAAGAATAACGGACTGCGGACCATCAGCCACTTTAGATTCAATTTCTACTCCGCGATTAATAGGGCCAGGATGCATAACAATTGCATCAGGCTTTGCAATTTTTAATTTATCTTCCGTTAAACCAAAACATTTAAAATATTCACTTTCACTAGGTAATAATGCAGATGTCATACGCTCTTTTTGTAACCGTAACATAATGACTACATCTATATCTTTTAAACCCGCATTTAAATTATGAAAGACATTAACCCCCATACTTTCAACATGAGCAGGTAATAAAGTTTTAGGCGCAATCACTCTAACCTCTTCAACACCTAAGGTATTTAATGCCTGTATTTGTGACCTTGCCACACGGGAATGCAGAATATCACCAATAATAGCTACTTTTAGAGGTGAAAAATCTTTCTTAATTTGCCTAATCGTGAACATATCAAGCATGGCTTGTGTGGGATGAGCATGTTGACCATCACCTGCATTAATAACACTAATGTGAGGAGCGGTTTGTTGTGCAATAAAATGTGCAGCTCCACTTATCGCATGACGAACTACAAACATATCGACAAACATCGCTTCTAAATTACGAATAGTATCTAATAAACTTTCACCTTTAGAAGTGGATGAAGTCGCAATACTCATACTTAATACATCTGCGGACAAACGCTTTGCAGCTAATTCAAATGTTGTTCGGGTACGGGTACTATTTTCGAAAAAAAGATTCACAATTGTCTTGCCACGTAACAAGGGTACCTTTTTAATTTGTAAATCATTAACACCCACAAATGATTCAGCTACATCTAATATTTCGGTCAACAGGCTTTTTGGTAAGCCATCAATACTTAAAAAATGCTTAAGTTTGCCTTCCGAATTTAATTGAATATTGTCATTCATATATTAAAACTCTGAATCCAATGTTTGTAACTCGATGAGAAGAGGATCGGGGCCTAATAATTTAATTCTTTGACCAAAACTCAGCTCAATTCGAGCACCAAAACAATCAGGTGATAAAGGAATTTGTCGACCATCTCGCTCAACTAAAACGGCTAAAACAACTTGATTTGGCCGTCCATAATCAAAAATTTCATTTAACGCTGCTCGTACTGTTCTTCCAGTATAAAACACATCATCAACAAGAATAATATCACGACCTTCAATCTGTGAAGGAATCTGACTAGGCTTAACATTGGGGTGGACCCCAATTTGTGAAAAATCATCCCTATAAAACGAAATATCCAATAAACCTAGAGGCTCAGCTATATTTAATCTTTGATGAATATGCTCAGCTACCCAAACGCCACCTGTACGAATACCTATCATCAATGGATTAACTAATTGTCTTTCTGCAATAGTCTTTTTTAAATCTGTCTCAAGCTTATTCAATAACCCATTAATATCTAACACTAATATTGCCCTTTTATTTGGTCATTTAACCAAGATTGTAAAATTAATTGCGCCGCCAATTGATCTTGTACTTCCCATAACTTTGTCGCATTTACGCTAACATCATCAAACAACATTTGCTTGGCTTCAAAGGTTGATAGCGTTTCATCTTGTTTGTACACAGGTAATTGATATCTACCTTCCAATTGATTACAGAATTTTATGATCCTTGGAGTCACTGGGTTATCAGAACCGTCTGCTTGCCTTGAAACCCCTACCACCAACCCTGATGGACGCCATTCTTTAATAAGCTTACTTATAATTTGCCAATTGGGACTTTGATTAATTGATCGAATGGTTTGTAAAGGACTAGCTGTCACAGTAAGAGTTTCACCGACGGCAACCCCTATTTTTTTATATCCAAAATCAAATCCCAGGAAAGTACCCTCAACCTGTTTAGATAAAGATGCCATCAACTATGGCCTGCCTGTAAAGTTAATAAATTAATATCAATGCCTATTTCTTTAGCCGCCTGCTGCCATCTCTGATTAATAGGTGAGTCAAACAAAATGCTCTGACAATAAGGTGTATTAAGCCAAGAGTTGTGGAGAATTTCTTCCTCAATTTGGCCTCTTCCCCATCCAGCATATCCCAAAGCTACCAGATAATCATCTGGACCTGTATCGACTGCAATCGCTTCAATAATATCTCTTGAAGTCGTTAAAGTTATAGTATCTGATACTTTAATCGAAACATCCCAGTTTCCATAGTTGGTATGTAATACAAAACCACGATCTTGCTGCACAGGTCCACCAGCAAAAACCATTTTTTCTGATGCAACCGATGAAGTGACAGTTATATCCATTTGCTTAAATACCTCACCCAAATTCATATTAGCTGGTCTATTAATAATAATACCCAAAGCCCCCTCTTCATTATGTTGGCACAAATAAGTGACTGTATGAGAAAAGTCGGGGTCAGTTAAGCCTGGCATAGCTATAATAAATTGATTATTTAGGTAATTGTTTAGCTTCATCTATGTAAAGTTTAAAAGTTTTGGCGTACTTATCTAGCGTGTCACTAAACCAGTTTCATCAGTGAATGTCCAAACACGAGTTATAACAAATACATCCAGCTCTTTAGCTAACTCTATTGGCAAAGGAGGAAATGGAGCACTCATTCTAACAATATTTTTTGCTGCCTCATCAAGCCCTGGAATTCCAGAAGACTTATTTACTCTAATACTATAAATACTACCATCAGATTTAATACCCACATCTAATATTAAAGAACCTGAAAAATTTTTCTTAGCTGCAACAGAAGGAAAGTTAAGATTACCTGTTCGCTCAACTTTATTTTCCCAATCTTTAATATATTGCGCAGCTATGTATTTATGAGTACTAACAGAATCTACAAATTTTATTTTAGTTTGCTCTGCAGGCACTTGACTTTCTCTTATTTCAGCGCCCAATTGACTTATTTGCTGTTGCAATGATTCTGCTGATAAATGAGAAACTTCTTTTGAGGGCTCAATTATTTCTGGTTTATGCTCCACGCTTTTAACTTTACTTACAGACTTTTGAGGAGCTATCTTTTTCTTACTAGAAGGCGATTTATATGCATTTGAATTCTTTTTAGCTGAACTTACTTTAGTGCTTTTTTTATAATTTGCTTCTTTTTTGGGTGCCACTGGTTTACTTAACTGTGAGGCCGAACCCATTTCATTTTGTTGCGCCAAATACTCAGCCTGTTTAGGTCTATCAATTTCTGGATTATTAATCATGGTAATAATGATTGGCTCATTCTTATTTTCATCATTATTAACAGAAAACTTGACTCCTAATATCGCAAAAGCATGGAAAAAAATAACGACAACTAGAGAAATTATTAAGTTATTTGTATGAGGCTGAAACATCACTCTTACAGTCATATCATTTATAGCCTAGTTTCAATATGATCCATTAAAAGCCCTGCTATATTCAGACCAAACTGTTTATCTAGTTCTTGTACGCAGGTAGGACTCGTAACATTAATTTCAGTTAATTTATCACCAATAACATCCAATCCTACAAACACAAGACCTTTTTCTTTTAATATTGGCCCCACTTGCTTAGTAATCCACCAATCTTGCTCTGTTAATGGGCGCCCTTCAGCGCGCCCGCCTGCCGCTAAATTACCTCGAGTTTCGCCTTGCGCAGGAATACGCGCCAAAGCATAAGGAACCGCCTCACCATTAATCATCAATATACGTTTATCGCCCTCTTTAATTTCAGGAATATACTTTTGAGCCATGACGTATCGACTTTTAAAGTGAGTCATTGTTTCTAAAATGACACTGAGATTTGGATCATTTTTTCGTAAATGAAAAATAGAAGTCCCCCCCATGCCATCTAAAGGCTTTAAAATGATTTCTGTTTGTTCAACTAAAAAGTCTCTAACTCTTTTCGGCTCTCTAGTCACTAACGTTTCAGCACAACATTGGGAAAACCATGCAGTATAAAGCTTTTCATTTGAATCCCGTAAAGATTGAGGCTTGTTAACAACATAAACCCCCATACTCTCAGCACGCTCTAGGATATAAGTGGCGTAGATATATTCTTGATCAAACGGCGGATCTTTACGCATCAAAATCACATTTAAATCATCCAAAGCAATATCTTTATCATCGATAACTTGATACCAACACTCAGTATTTCGTTCAACTGCAATTACTCTAACCCTCGCATAAGCCTTACCATTACGAAGATATAAATCATTAAGCTCCATGTAATTGAGCTCCCAACCTCTAGCCTGAGCCTCAATCAACATTGCAAAACTTGTATCTTTTTTTATATTGATATGATCTATGGAATCCATAACCATGCCGAGTTTAATTCCCATACAGCCCCAATTTAGTCACTTTAAAATAATTAATGTACCTTATTTTATAGATAGTTATTTACCTTGGAAAGAAATTTTGGTATAAAGATCAGCTAACTTTTAAATTTAGGCACTATCAAGAGGCTAATTATGTCTAGAGTATGTCAAGTAACGGGTAAACAACCGGTTACAGGAAATAATGTTTCACACGCAAACAACAGAACCAAAAGAAGATTTCTTCCTAATCTACAACATCATAGATTTTGGGTAGAAAGCGAAAATCGCTGGGTTCGTCTTAGAGTTTCAACCAAAGCAATGCGTATTATTGATAAAAACGGCATTGATGCGGTTTTAGCTGATTTACGTAAAAATGGCACAAAAGTTTAAGGAGCATACAAAATGCGCGATAAAATTAAATTAATTTCTACTGAAGGTACTGGTCACTTTTATACCACTACTAAAAATAAACGTACTATGCCCGAAAAAATGGAAATCAGAAAATTTGATCCCGTTGTTCGTAAATACGTTATTTACAAAGAAGCTAAAATTAAATAATAAAATTTAAAAGACTTCTTGTGCCGTGCTTAGATTAACTACAACTACGAGTAGCTGTAGTTATATCTGGCACTATCACCACTCGTTAATATAACTTTCTTGTATGAAATATACCGCTAATAAACTTATTAGCGAAGCTACTGACACATACCCTCCAACCCAAGCCACCCCCCCCTCATCCACTAATCTTTGTGCAATATAAGGCGCAAAAGAAGCTCCTATAATTCCACCTAAATTATAAGCAGTTCCAGCACCTGTATAACGTATATTCGCAGGAAACAACTCCGGCAACAAGGCCCCCATTGGGGAGAAAGTAAGTCCCATTAAAAATAATTGCAAGGACAATAGAGATGTAATAAAAAACAGAGACCCCGAATTCATAACGGGCTCCAAAATAAAACCAGATAAAAATGCCCCTAAAGACGCTACCAATAACGTGGGTCGCCTCCCCCACTTATCAGAAGCCCATGCAGATAATGGAGTTGCTAACGCCATAAAAAGAATCGCTATACTTAAAATACCAAGAAATGATTGCCTTGGAATTTTTAACATTGTTGTTCCATAACTTAAAGAAAAAACTGTTGAAATATAAAACAACACATAACAAACAACCATGCTCAAAGACCCTAATACTAAGGGTGTAAGATAGGATTGATAAATTTCTTTTATCGGCAATCTAACGGTTTTTTCTTTTTTTAATATTCCGTTAAAAACCGATGTTTCAGCCAAACTCACTCGAATATACAAACCGATCAGCAATAGTACCGAGCTTGCAAGAAATGGAATACGCCAACCCCATTGGTTAAATTCTTGATCGGTTAATAATTGTGTCAAAAGAAAAAAACTCCCCGTTGCTAAAAGAAAGCCAACCGATGGTCCAAATTGAGGGAACATTCCATATACCCCCCTTTTTCCTGCAGGTGCATTTTCTGTTGCAAATAAAGCAGCACCACCCCATTCACCGCCCAATCCGATACCTTGCCCAAAACGACACACACATAAAAATATTGGTGCCCATACGCCCAGAACAGAGTAACCCGGCAAACAACCAATCAGCGTCGTTGAAATACCCATGACTAATAATGAAGCAATCAATGTCGACTTACGACCAACTCGATCCCCAAAATGCCCAAAAAACACAGCGCCAATAGGGCGTGATAAAAAAGCAATTGCGAACGTTAAAAAAGCACTGAAAATCTGCACTTCTGGAGCACCTTCAGGAAAAAAAGTAGGGCCAATGACTAAAGCAGATGCCATCCCATATATATAAAAATCATAATATTCGATAGCGGTACCAATAAAACTAGCACACGCAATTCTAGTGATTGAAGGAGCGATAACGATTGATGACAAGTTAATTCCTATGTTCTGTTAATGAAAAATATTAAATGATATTAACTCACTTTTACATCAAATAAAAATGTCTTGCAGACTATAAAGCACAAGGTGTAATCTGCTCGCCTGTTAGGGGAATAATTACCCAACTGTGTTTTTATAAAATTCTCCTTAAGATTTGAAGAACTCACCTAACTAATACAAATTTGTTAATAATTATAAAAATTAACACTGAAAATTCCTTAACCACGAGAAGTAAACTATGTCTAATTTTCCAATTGATCTAAGCGCTTATCAACGTATAAATCTAGATCCAAGCATCAACACCCTAACAACTGAACAAAGAGACAGCCTTAAAGCCAACATTCAACTTTGTCGTGATGCCATTGTATTCTTTACTGCTACAGGTGCAGCGAGAGGCGTTGGTGGACATACGGGCGGCCCTTACGATACAGTTCCTGAAGTTATGATTATGGATGCATTATTCCGTGGCTCATCAACTGGATTTGTACCCATATTTTTTGATGAAGCTGGACACCGTGTTGCTACTCAATATTTGATGTCAACATTAAATGGTGATTTACCCGCTGAACGACTAATGGAATACAGAGCAGCTCACTCTCATTTACCTGGACATCCTGAATTAGGATTTACCCCAGGTGTAAAATTCAGTTCAGGACGTTTAGGACATATGTGGCCATACGTTAATGGTGTAGCCATCGCTAACCCACGAAAAGTAGTTTTTTGCTTAGGTTCAGATGGCTCACAACAAGAAGGCAATGACGCAGAAGCAGCTCGACTAGCGGTTGCTCAAGGCCTTAACGTTAAGTTAATTATAGATGACAATGACGTTACTATCGCAGGTCATCCATCAAAATATCTCAAAGGTTGCAGTACTGCTAAAACACTTGAAGGTCAAGGTGTAACTGTCTTAGAAGGTGACGGTGAAGATCTTGACGATCTATATAAACGAATCTGTCTCGCTATTAAAACAGACGGGCCTGTTGCAGTCATCAATCATCGACCAATGTGTCCTGGCATTGTTGGCCTTGAAGGTTCAACACACGGTCACGACGTGATTTCTGTTAAAGTTGCCGTTGATTATTTAGAATCTCGTGAACAACAAGCAGCTGCCGATCACTTAAAACAAATTAAAGCTCCTCAAAATGATGCTGTATTCTTAGGTTCAAGTGATAAATGGGACGCTAACCGCAATGTATTCGGAGACGCTGCAGTTGAAATACTAGGTCGTTTATCCGAAGCAGAACGTTATGAAAAAGTTCGTGTTGTTGATAGTGATCTAGAAGGCTCTTGTGGCTTATTTAAAATTCATGCCGCTTATCCAGAAGTATTTATTTCTTCAGGCATCATGGAACGCGGTAATTTCTCTGCTGCAGCTGGTTTCGGTATGGAAGAAGGTAAACAAGGTATTTTTGGTACCTTTAGTGCGTTTTTAGAAATGTTACTGTCAGAAATTACTATGGCTCGTTTGAACAACTCTAACGTACTTAGTCATTTCTCTCATTCAGGTATTGACGACATGGCAGATAACACCTGTCATTTTGGTCTCAACAATATGTTTGCAGACAATGGGTTAAGTGATGGTTTTGACACTAACCTTTATTTCCCTGCCGATCCTTTACAAATGAAAGCCTGTTTAGAAACTATATTCTTTAATCCTGGCTTACGTTTTGTTTTCTCAACTCGTTCTAAAGTTCCAACTATATTGAATACTGATGGTGAAGACTTTTTTGGTGGAAATTACAAATTTGTTTCTGGTAAAGATGAAGTGATTCGGGAAGGAACCCAAGGCTATATTGTTAGCTTTGGCGAATCTTTATATAGAGCACTTGATGCTGTTGAACGTTTGAAATTAGAAGGTATTGATGTCGGCTTAATCAACAAACCTACGTTGAATGTGATTGATGAAGAAATGATGGCTAAAATCGGTAAAGCACCGTTTGTTCTTATTGTAGAATCTTATAATAAAAAGACTGGTTTAGGTAGTCGTTTCGGCTCATGGTTACTTGAACGTGGTTTGACACCTAAATTTGCTCATATTGCAACGCATAAAGAAGGCTGTGGAGGCCTTTGGGAACAATTCCCTCATCAAGGCATTGATCCAATTGGAATCATTGCTAAAACGAAAGAATTGCTGGGTTAATCACAACAATAAATTAAAAGGGCGCCCTAGCTAGGCGCCCTTTTTTAACTCTTATAGCCCAACTAAACTAATGATTACCCCAATCAACCCAACCCATTTGGGTAGAAACTAATACAATAATTCCAAAAGCAATGCGGTACCAAGCAAACACCGTAAAATCATGACGACTAATAAATCGTATTAAACCACGTACCGCAATAAAAGCACTAATGAAAGACACTGTGCCACCCACCGCAAATAATTCTAAATCTTCAATACTAAACAAATCACGATTCTTATAGACATCATACAAAGTAGCCGCAAACATAGTCGGAATCGCAAGAAAAAATGAAAACTCAGTAGCCGCATGACGTGATAATCCAAAAAACAAACCACCAATAATGGTTGCGCCTGATCTTGAAGTACCCGGTATCATGGCTAATGCTTGTGCAAAACCCACTTTCAAAGCATCACGCCAAGTTAAATCATCGACTGACTCAGCATGAATAATATGCTGACGGCGTTCTGCCCATAGAATTAAAAAACCACCCACAATAAAGGCGGTAGCGACTACAAAAGGATTAAACAGATAGAATTTAATTTGTTTTAAAAACAAAAAACCCAAAATGGCGGAAGGTAGAAAAGCCACTATTAAATTAATTGCTAAACGCTGCGCTGATGCATCAGATCGCAAACCGACTACAGTATGAGTTAATCGAGCACGATACTCCCATACCACAGCTAAAATTGCTGCAAACTGAATTGCAATTTCAAATACTTTGCCCTTGTCATCATTAAAACCAAGCAACTGGCCTACTAAAATCAAATGCCCTGTTGATGACACTGGAAGAAACTCTGTAAGTCCTTCCACCAATCCAAGAATAAAAGCATTAATTAATAACCCTAATTCGTTAACCATAAATATTAACGCTTCATTGAATCAAAAAATTCAGCGTTAGTTTTAAAATCTTTCAATTTTCCAATAAGAAACTCAGAAGCAGCAGTTTCATCCATCGGCTGCAGAATTTTTCGAAGAATCCAAGTTTTTTGAAGCGTATCTGCATCAACTAAATATTCTTCGCGACGAGTACCTGATCGGTTTATATTGATTGCAGGATAAATTCGCTTCTCAGCAATTTTGCGATCTAAATGCAACTCCATATTACCAGTACCTTTAAACTCTTCGTAGATGACCTCATCCATACGAGATCCAGTATCTACTAAAGCTGTAGCTATAATTGTTAAACTGCCACCTTCTTCAATGTTTCTAGCAGCGCCAAAAAATCGCTTTGGCTTTTCTAAGGCATTTGCATCTACGCCACCAGTAAGTATCTTGCCAGAAGATGGAACTACAGTGTTATACGCACGAGCAAGACGTGTAATAGAATCTAAAAGAATAACAACATCATGCTTATGTTCTACTAAGCGACGCGCTTTCTCAATTACCATTTCTGCAACTTGAACATGTCGTGTTGCTGGCTCGTCAAAAGTACTAGATATTACTTCGCCTCGAACACAACGCTCCATTTCGGTTACTTCTTCGGGTCTTTCATCAATCAACAAAACAATCAAATAGCACTCAGGATTCCTTTCGGCGATTGCCTGAGCAAGACTCTGCATAATCATTGTTTTACCAGCCTTAGGCGGTGAAACAATTAATCCCCTCTGGCCCTTTCCAATAGGAGCGATTAAATCAATAATTCTTCCTGTTAAGTCTTCACTAGTGCCATTCCCTTGTTCTAAGGAAAATTTTTGCTTAGCAAATAAGGGCGTTAAATTAGAAAATGTTATTTTGTTTTTAGTATTTTCAGGGGGCTCAAAGTTAATTTGATCAACTTTAAGCATAGCAAAATATCGTTCGTTATCTTTGGGCGGTCTTATTTTTCCTGTAATAGTATCGCCTGTTTTTAAAGAAAAACGTCTAATCTGACTGGGGGATACATAAATATCATCAGGACCTGCTAAATAAGAACAGCCCGGAGTACGAAGAAAACCGAAACCATCTTGAAGAATTTCAAGAACGCCATCACCAGAAATATCATCGCCAGCCTTTGCTTGTTTTTTTAGAATAGCAAATATAAGGTCCTGTTTTCGTGACCTTGCAACATTTTCTAAGCCTAATGACTCAGCAATTTCAATAACTTCACTAATTTGTTTTAATTTTAACTCGGTAAGATTCATAAAAAAATGGCTCAAAGAATAGTTACTTCTTATCATAAAGAAAGAAGGTAACAAAAGGGAAGATTACAGGATTTAAATATCGAATGATGGATAAGATGCAAGTATTGCCTGCATTAGAAGATTATAACTGAAGTATTCAGATCCGTCTATGTAAGTACAGACCTGAATATAAAACTTTATATATTACTATCAATAAATTTAGCTAATTCAGCTTTAGTCAATGCTCCAACTTTTGTTGCCTCAACTTCGCCATTTTTAAATAACATAAGGGTTGGTATACCACGAACACCATAGACTTGAGGTGTTTGAGGGTTTTCATCGATGTTAATCTTAACTATTGTTAATTTACCTTCGTATTCTTGTGCAACAGCATCAAGAACAGGAGCAATCATTTTACATGGACCACACCATTCAGCCCAGTAATCAACAAGTACTGGGCCACTTGCTTTTATAACTGTTTCATTAAATTCACTATCACTTACATGAAGAACAGAATCGCTCACACTACATCTCCAATTTTAAAAAGTAAAACTATAGGGTGGATAGATATTTTAGTCAACCAATTTCGATCTATATACAGATTTTATAAAAACTAATAGTTAATCGATTACAACCCAACCATTAACTCTCTGAAATCAATAATACAATCAAAATCAGTTGATAGTCTCAGTGGTAAATTACTATCAGGCTTACTTACTGATAATAAATGCTTAATGCCAAAGTTTCTTGCTGAGTTTAACACTGAAAAACTATCATCAATCAAAATTGCTCTATCTTTGTCAAATTCATGATTTTTATTCAATTGATCCCAGAAACCAATATGCTCTTTTGGAACACCATAATCATGAGAGCTAACAATCTCATCAAAATAGTTATCAAAGTTTGTTTTAGTAATTTTTAAAGACAGACTTGCTCTATGAGCATTTGTTACTAAGAAAACTTTTCGATGAGACTGCTGAAGCCTTATCAAAAAATCAAATGCATAAGGTAAATACAAAATTTGTTCTGATAACTCTGATTTTAAGCCTGCTATATCAAGTTTTAACTCATTACTCCAATAATCTAAACAATACCAATCTAGCGAACCTTCTTTATCTTTAAAAAGAGGTTTAAGAATTGCTTTTGCTGATTCAATACTAATTAAATTATCTCTAGCAAAATTTGATGGCACATATTCCTGCCAAAAATAATTATCAAACTTTAGATCAAGTATTGTCCCATCCATGTCTAACAATACTGTATCAATTAAATTCCAATCTACCTTCATAATAATTGTAATTAAGTTAAATATTGATAATAAATATAGAATAAGAGGCAAAAAAAAACCCCGATGGAAATCGAGGTTTGATATTAAGCGCTTGGCAATTCCCTACTTTCGCATGGCAAACTGCCACACTATCATCGGCGCTAAACGGTTTCACTTCCGAGTTCGGGATGGGATCGGGTGGTTCAC
>CAIXAE010000008.1 GCA_903917345.1 uncultured Methylococcaceae bacterium
GGTGGCTATTAGATAAATTATCAACGACAACTACATTAAATCCGGCTTCTAGTAACTCAACACAGGCGTGGCTTCCGATATATCCCGCACCACCGGTGACTAGCACTGTATGAATAGACATAAAAGAGTCCCTTAATTATTTATGCGAGTATCTTATTAAGATAATAGACTAAATTTATACTTAATTTTATGCAAATAATTGCAACCAATGTAGGTGCAAGATGAAACCATCCACACGTAAGCTACCTCTTTGTTGTTTGCTGTGCTCTGCATAGATAGCCATTTTATTCATACAAAGTGCAACGCATAACTATCACTCGTGATTACGCCTTGATGGGTGTCTAATTGTTAATTAATGCGATAAGATCTGATTCAAACGTGGCTAAAACGGCTTCTTTATCTAAATGTGCTTGCGCATAGGCTCTGCCAGCGGAACCCAAAGTGGCCCTTAATTGCGCGTCTTGAGCGAGTTGATTGATTGCCGTGGCAAAGGCTTCCCCATTTTCAGGATCAACCACCAAACCACAACCAACAACCACATCAGCTAATTCCGTCCCTAAATGTGCAGTTGCCACAACGGGGCGCCCACTGGCTAATATCCCGGTTAATTTTGAAGGCATCACCAAATCAGCAGCATCAGCACGTTGCGGTAATAAATGGATATCTACCATGGCTAAAAATTCACCCAACCGTGATAACGGCTGCAAATCAAGAAAATGCACATTGGTTAAACCATCACATAAGGTAGCGAGATCAGCCCGTCCGGCACCCTGGCCACAAAACATAAAAACCACCTCGGGACACATACTAGCTACTTGTGCCAAAATCTCCAAGCCTTGCTTGCCACCCATATTTCCGGAATATAAAGCCACAATAGCCTCTTGAGCAATGCCCAGTTCCATCCGGTAAAGACTATCACTGCTCTGTAAGGCAGAATCTAAATCAGAAAGACTAAAGCCCGATAGATCAACCCAATTAGGAAATAGAACAACACGATCAGCGGCAATACCTTTGCTCAATGCCCGTGATGCCATTCGTTTTGAAATAGTTGAAACCCTATCAAATCGACGCATCAACCAACGCTCGCCCGCTGATACAGCATTTCTTAAAGTAGCCCCTTTTAGTAAGCCTAAATCGAACGCCGCGTCCACCTCATAGTCTTGTATATGTAACCACGCTTTAGCACCTGATAGACGAGCAACTAACCAAGCTTGAGGTGCACAAAATAAAGGTGGCTCTACTACCCATACCACATCTGGGCGCCAGATTATTTGCGATAACATCACCGGAAAGCTGGCTACTGCAAAACTAGCTAAATGAATAATACGCTTTAAGCCCGATACCTTAGACGGAACCCATAAAGGACAACGATACACAATCACACCCTCAGTCTGATCCACTTGCCATTTATTAGCATATCCATCAGCAATCTGCCATTGAGGGTAATAGGGCGGGGCAGTCACCACGCGCACATCGTGCCCTTGAGCCGCTAACCAAACTGCCATTTCCCCCGTGTATTTACCAATACCGGTTAATTCTGGGGAGTAGTTAATGCCGTGAAGGAGTATGCGCATAAAAATAAATCCCCTTGGTTAAAATTCAAGTTTTGTGATTAATAAAATACTATCTGAAAAAATAGTTTGTCTTAGGTAAAAGATAGCTCCTAATTAAAGGCCTAACCCTACCTGTCTTATTTAGTTTTAATAACTCAAGGGCTATGTAATCCAGCTGGTGAACTGTAATCCAATAGTGCATTGCCACTTTTTATTTTTAAATGACCTTGATCAAGAACCATAAATGGACTGTCAATAACTGGGCTTGAAGAGGGTGTTTGGATAATGCCATTAATGCTAATTTTTGGCAGGCCAGCGACTCGATCCGTTTTCGTTTTTATATCTAGTTGAAACTGAGCTTCTAGAATATTGTTATCTTCATCAAGATAGGTAGCTTTAACTTGTTCAGGTGCAAAAAATAGGGCTTTGTTTTTAGTTATCGTCATGAACTGCTTAAAGTCCATAATTTGAGACTTTTCAGCAACTTTAAAATAAATGGCTGTTTTGGGTTGGCGAATTTTAAAGACTTTATAGTCTGCGATATTAGGTTTGTTGGTGGTATCTTGATAGTCATTGGTTCCTAAAAGTGTACCCATGGCAATAAAAGTATCCCCCGCTTTTGCAAAGACCCAGTTTTTTTCTTGTATTAGTTCGTCAACTGAATTGGGAATACGACATTGGGCCAGTTGGTACAAGGCATTTTGGTGTTCATTTCGTAATTTAAAAAAACGGTTATCTAAATCAAATACCCAAGGATCTTTAGAGGGAATATTAAACAGTATGACACCTTCTGTTTTGCCTAGATAAACTTGCATAAAAGGGGATGAGCGATCAGTACTCCAAGCATCTTCACCTAAATTACTCTTCCAATAAGGTTGATAACAATCAATTTGATTTTTTTCAGCCTTACTTTGATACAAAATAGAAAAGAGCTGAGTATTTTCGTTATACCAACTAGGATTAAAAATAGTCGTGCCGGCACCTATGGCAAAGTTTTTGGTAATATAAGCCTTGCCATATATTTCAGGTGATGTTTCTGCATCCCATATACCAAAAGTAGGCGTAACCATTTTTATAACGTAAGGAGTCGTGTTATTTTCTAAGAGTTTTAATACAGCCTCCGGTGGTCGCCACTTTGACAACGCTAACATGACAACATAAACGGGGTCACGTCGTCCCTCTAAGTCATTAACAGCTATACTAGGAATGCCATAGTAATACCAAAGAACTTGCTGCGATATGGATACATCTTGAATTTCACTTTGAATTTTATTAATTGTTGCCGTATTTTTTTGTGGCGAATTTTTTCTTGTTAAAGGTGGTGCAATTACACCATAAAATGAATTAACTTTTAATGCTGAAAGCTGCAAAATAGCTTCTAGTTCAGCTGATTTTTTAACTTCAATATCTTGTGCAAAATCAATCAGATTCAGAATAGGAAAAAAATTAACCATCGCATAGGTGGGTGACAATAATTCATATTGTCCATTTTGCATAAAATGCTGGGATCTACGTAGCAATAAGCTTTTATGGCTAGCCATTAATTCAGCCGATGACCATAATTTATCATCAATGTCATGCCATGTTAGACCCGGAAAATATTGCGCCAAGAGATACCAAGAGGCCGATTGTAAAATGGCATGATTAATCGTGCCATGACCAAATAAACGCTGTTTGCGGGATAACAGTAAGCTGATATTAGTTTTTTGATCTTCTGTAAGACAATGACCAAATTGATATAAATAACGCACCAAAGGCGGTAAGCTAAACATTTCTGGCTCATACACATCATTGTGTACAATGCCGTTTTCGAGAACTTTCGACATATACGCTGGATAGTCAGTAATACCACAACCTTTTAAGGCGGTTATTCCTAAAATATCATAAGGCTTAAATTTTGCATTCTCTCGATCGAATGTCTCTGGTTTCATGATACTTAACACCCACTTGCTGCGAGTATCAATACTTGCTTCTGAAGTTGATATTATAGAAGGTGATAATTGATCTACAGGGGTAACAGTATCAGCATAAATATTCTGCGAAAAAGGTAGCAATAATATTAAAAGAAAAATCGCGAGGAATCGCATCATTCGCATTACTTGAGAGTAAACTAATACCCAGCCCCCAAGAACAAACATGGCAAAGGATAGTATTAATAGATACTTTTTTTTCAAGTTATTCTTCTATTCCTGAAAACTGTAATTTCTTAAAAAAAAACTATCTTGTTCATGTCCCATTGGCCTGATTCCATCCACAGTTTCCTGTAGATTATCCGCGGGAGCAGATCAAAGTGTACGGGTCGACTTTTTGAGCATTTTGACTTGATTTTTATCATTTAGCTTATGCGAGGCTTAACAGCTTTAGCTGGAGACCCGTAACAAATCATACCCTCGGGCATATCAGCAAAAACAGAGCTTCTGGCGCCAATTACAGATCCCCTTCCAATGGTCACACCAGGTCCTACAAATACATCATTTGGTAGCCACACTTCATCTTTAATTATGATATCTTTTGCGCCAATATCGAAAGTAATTTTATCCATATCATGGAGCCCAGTGCATAAGTAAACTCTATGAGCGATGGCGACATTAGAGCCAATTTCAATGTGACCTAAATTATATAATATCGAGTCATCACCTATCCACGTATAGTCACCAATTGTAAGTTTCCATGGGTAGGTTATGGTGGCACTAGGACGAATTAAAACACCCTTTCCAATTTTTGCACCAAAAAACCGTAATAAACTACATCTGAAGTTATACATGAATTTTGGCGAATATTTGAATAAAGAACTTTGAACAAACCACCATAACTGTGTGTAAACCTTACTTCTTCCCCTAAAGCCATCAGGTACTTTAAATTTTGATAAATCTTGATACTTAAGTTCTTTCATATTTTAGTCTTTAGCATCCAAGTGATGGTGTCATTTATACCCATATCGACTGTAAAAGGCAGAGGGCCAGTCACTTTAGAGATTTCATCAAAGTCATGAATCATCTCCGTGGTTAGGTTATTTAATCGGAAAGTGGTTAAGGGTGGATTTTTATAACCAAATTTGCATAAAGTATCTCCAAGTTTTGCCAGTAAATTCATTCCAAAAAACGGGATAGATAAAGGGGGGGATACATGGAATTGGGCAGCAATTTTTTTAGAAAAAGAACCTACTTCAATTGGTTGGTAATCACCAAGATAAAAGGTTTTTTTATTGATCAACTCATAATCTGCTTTCATTAATTCTTTTAATTGAAAAACTGAATTACCTACAAATCCAAAGGACTTATAAATAACCAGCTTACCTGGATGTACGTACCTATGTGCTTTAATATGATCAAAAAATGATCTATAAGGAATATCAAACCAGGGACCCCAAATGGATGTTGGTCGAACAATTACCCAATCGAAAGGTAAGTTAGTTTGGGAACGGATAATTTGTTCACCAAGTACCTTGCTTGTACCGTAAGTTGTGGTTGGACAGTAGTCTGCTTCAGATTTTGGTTGATAGCCAATTTTACAAACTAACCTTGAAGATGCAAAAATTATTCTTTTTACACTCTTTGATGCAATGCATGCTTCAATTAAATTGTGTACTCCTACGGTATTAGCTGAGTAATCTTCAATATTATTTGAGTCGAGATCAGTTCGGGCACCTAGATGATAAATTTGTGTAGGGGCAAAGTTTTTAATAGTTGTTATAAGTTCATCTCTATTTCTTAAGTCGACATTACACCAAATATCTAAATGTGATTTACATCTAGGCTTTATAATGTCAATGTTTAAGACTTCATGGTTGTTTTTAAGTAAATCAGAAATTAAATTTGTCCCAATAAATCCTGAGCCACCTGTTACTATTACTTTATTAGGATTATTTATCATTTACTTTCTCTGATAATTTCTAAAAGCTGTTCAGCGGCTTTTTGAACATGAAAACGATTTTGAAAGCACGGAATAGTTTTTTCTTTCATTTTTGTAAATTCAAATAAATCCATAGTTAACCATCGTTGAAAAAGTTCGATTGTACCTGTAAGCGTGTCATCAGCCACAAGGCCTGCTCCATCAGCATCAATTTCCCTCCATATATTTACTTTATTGCTAATTAATACAGGTTTGCCACACGCTAAGGCTTCTGCTACTACTATGCCGAAATTCTCTTGATGCGAAGGTAACACAAAAACCTCTGCCGCATAAAAAGCCCCCCATTTTAGTTCGCCTTGCAACATACCCGGCCAAGTGATGCGGTCAGCAATGCCCAAGGCTTCGGCTTGCGCTTGCAGTTTGGGTACCCAGCCAATTTGATCGGGCCCTGCCATTAATAAATGCAGACTGTTATCTAGCTTGGCAACTTTGGCAAAGGCTTCTATTAATAAATCACAGCCTTTTTTGACATGAATACGACTTAAATATAAAGCAAGGCGCTTGCCTTGAAGTTGTGGATATTGATTTAAAAACTCCGTCGCCAACATATCGCCATTAGCTGGTGGATTAGACACGCCATAGGATGTAACGGCTTCGTTGGTTTTGTATAGCCAAAAGGATTCACGCGCTAACAGTTTTTCATCTTCACAGGTAAAAATAACTCTACGCGCGTCTCGTAACACCTTATATTCTGCCCAAGGCCAATACAGCCATTTTTTTAAATGTTTAAGTGGATAAGTATGCTTAAACCAAGGGTCTAACATACCGTGAGTAAAAACATAATAAGGAATCTTAGTGCCCGCCAAAGCACGCCACACTGCAAACCCATGATATTGCCAAATGCCATTAACGATAATGGCGTCGTAGTTATGGGCATGGGCTTTTAACCAAGGTAATAATTTGGGCGCATAGGCATAACCCAAGTAAGCGGGTCCTATAGCATAGACTGTTGTTGTTGTTGTTGTTGTTGTTGTTAAGAGATCAAACGCATTAAGGTAGGGTGCATTAGGTGGATCGCAAGTTAGCACATCAATTTGCACACCGTGTTCACGCACAGGCACATTCAGTTGTTTAACACCTTCGATAGGACCGCCACCTTTAGGGTCGATAGATGATATTACGTGGAGGATTTTCATGGGTTATTGCCCGGGACTAATTGTTGATAAAAATGCACATATTGATTAATCGTTTGCTGGCTATCAAACTTGGCGGCTTGTGCAAATCCTTTGTCACGTTGCTGCTGTTTTACCTGTCGAGACAAAGCTAATACCTCTTCAATAACTAATGCAGAAGATACCGCCCAAGCAGATGAGTTATTGACTGGCTTATTATCAATATAATAAGCCGCATCCCCACCGACTTCGGTCATAGGTGCTTCGTTAGTGGTAAGCACCAAACAACCACAAGCCATAGCTTCGGCAATTGGCCAGCCAAAGCCTTCAGCTAAACTAGGGAAGAGTAACAAGCTCGCCAATGAATAAGCCGCACAAACTTGTGCATTACTTATGCCGCTTAAAAAGATAATAGACCCTGACTTACCAATGCGATTAAGCACCTCTTGCATGGCTGCTGTAGGTGGTGGCCCAACCATCCATAGTGGCAGTGCTTGTTCTACACGATTAACATAAGACTCATAAAGCTCAAGCACGCCCAGCCTGTTTTTGTACCACTGATTGCCGCCAACATGTATTAAAAAACCCTCTTTAGGTATAGAAACGCCCAAGGTAGAAAGTGTCACAAAACTATCTTCCTGACTCATCCTATAAAAGGGGTAGTTTAAACCGTTGTAAATAACCTCTGATAAAGGAGGCGGTGCAGGTAAAAATCGGGATAAATCAGTTTTTGTTTTTTTTGAAACCGAAATAAAGTTTTTTCCGTGTGTAAAGCCGCTACGTATAAACGCTTGATAGTGCTTGCCAGACCAACCGGTTGGGTTTTGCGGATATTCACCCAAGGCCGAGCGCAAGGCCATAAAGTCATGTACATGTATGACATGTGGGCGATGTGCGACCAAGGGTACCCACGGTCCTAGTGCTTGATCTGAAAAAACAAATAAGGTCTCTGGGGACAGTTTTTTTATGCGTGCTTTAACTTGTAAGGGGAAAACAATAAATTGATCCACATAGCCTAGCCATTTTTTAAAGCGTTGCGGTACAGGTAATTTATAAAAGAGCGGACGAGCAGTCCAACTTTCTACAGTATGACCTTGCTGTTGCATGCCCTCAATAATCATGCTTGCAAAACGCGGCATGCTTTGACTGGCTAAAAAAGGGTGGGTAAATACAATTATGTTCATTGGAATGCCGCTGTGATAATTTGCTGACAAATATCTTCATTGCCTACTTTGTTTTCCAATACACGCTTCATACCAGCAAGGCGAATAAGTTCACGTTTTTCAGGGTGTGCTAGTAAATCAAGGCATTTTTCTGCACATTCATGGGCATCAGACCAAAAAACGGCTTCTTCATTTTCACGATATAACTTTAAGTGTTCTGCAGTACGTTCAGCGCAGAGTAAACCACCTGCATAGGGTATTTCCATGGTGCGTGTTGTGTGTAAATCCCGGTTGCCTTTTGATAACAAGCCCAGGCAAACTTTGGCACCTTGGATAGCCATTACATAGTCTTGGCCGGACAATGCATTACCCCTCCAATGATTTTTGAGCTGCGGCCAATAAGCTGATTTTTGCCAGCGATCACCCCAAATAGCAATATTTAAACCGCGCTCTAACAAATGCACTAGAAACTGGTCACGATTTTCATGGCGCATCCAAGTGCCAATGAAGCAAACATCAGAGTGGTAAGTATTAGGGATTATCCGATTGATTGATTTAGCACTGTGTTGAACCTCATCATAAGTACGCCATATTCGCAATACCTTTCCTGTACAAATGATTTTAAGTTCTTGTTCAGTTTCATTCCTTACAGCAGTGACTAAGCTATAAAGTGACAAGGCCTTTTGTAGACTGGCGAAGCGACAACCATCGCGTTTACCAGTAGGATCATCATGATTAAATAAAACCACAGGCACATCTGGTTTTCTTAACAACTGTAATGCCTTAGCTCCAAATAATTCACCACCATCGATCCAGATTAAATCAATTTTATCAGCAGTTTTGATAATACCATTTAACCAAGTGCAAACAGTTTTTTGCAAAAACGCATATCCAGTACGAAAATGAATGACGCTTAAGATTCGATTATGAAATTGACCTATAAAAACAGCATAAGGATCAGCTATTAATAATACATGGCCTAAGCGAGATAGTGCATCGGCACGATGACGAGATGTTGTTGATGTAGATGTGGTGCCAAGATATAAAATTTTCATTTTAACAGTCCTTATCAATTTAATAATTTGGTTTTATTTTTTTATGCTTAAGATGGAAAATGGTAACGCAAATAATAAATACAAAAACATTAGCTGTGGTATGGTTCGTAACAAATCAATTACTATATTATTTAAACCGTCTCCATTTAAAAAAGTAAATATATTGAAGGCTATTAAAAGTATGAAGGGTGAAAAAAAAATTTTTCCATTTACATGTTTATAAAACGAATCAAACAATGAATAAACAATAGGTATAAACATTAGAAGTAAAACATAAAAAAATGGTCCCATAAGAATAAGGCCATGAACCACTATTGACCCCGTCCTATAACCACCTAGACTAAATTCAGTTCCTGAAACAAGGGAATAAATAGCGTCACCTATTGAAAATTCAAAGTCAGTTTTATTAAAGCCAGTTATAAATACGTTCAAAATTGGTGCTGGCAATATCGCCCATATTTTGTTTATTGATATATCCAATAACTGCGAAGCATCTTGTTGTGTTAATAGCTTGTAATAACTAAGCATATTGTCATCAAACTTGATCGTGATTAGTCTTGCAAAAATAGAATTAGAAATATATGTTTCATTATATGCATTGTTAATTGCATATTTAGTCATTTCGTCATATGCGGCAATTTCATTAGGATCTAAGAAAACGCTGATAGTATCATTGATCATTGTCAACCCAGATACGCCTTCACGATTGGCACGTACAATAAGCATAGCTTTGGATATGCCTGAAATAAAATAGAATAAAAAACCAAGTGGGATTAGCCAGAAAAAAAATTTCATTAATTGTTGCTTGTTTATCTTGAAATATCCAGTTACCCAAAAGAGCATGTAAATTAGGATAAATGTAAATATAGGGGCTGCAAAAAATCCCCTTGAGTTTTTTATGAAGGCAATTACAATCAGTAGAAATGTATATAAAAATATTAGATTTGATTTAAAACTTGAGTCTTTATTCGACACAGTAAATCTATTTAGAAATGGTATCAGATAGGGTGCAGTTACAAATGGTATAAAAGCAACCATAAATTTACCACCTATATCACCGTAGTTTATTTCTGTTCCAGTTGATTGCCAGACAGCAAACATACCAATAAAGCCAGAAGTCCATAACATACTATTGCTCGGTATTTTAAAAAAACCGAGCCCATTGATTACTTTTGTGGAAATTGCACGAGACATCGCATGGTAAAAGCCTGATTGAGCATATAATTTATGTGCCAGCAATAAAGTTAACAACTCTATTCCACTATAAAAAAATGTTTCAATAGGATTGTTTAAATTAAAGGATATTGGTGTCCAATTAAGAGTTTGATATAACAAAGCACCGCTTTGGTTGGTAATATTGAAACCAAAAATTATAAGGCAAGAAATAGGATAACGATAAAAATATGCATTCTTATCAAATAAGTATGTAAATGCAATTAAACTTATGATGCATGTAATCAGAGCTGAAATAATATTTTCTATACTAAAATCTATTAAAATTTGCAGTATTAATGCTAACGCAGTACAGGTGTATATTATTTTTAGAAATTCTTCTTTCATATATTTAGGTAACAATATTTTTAATTTTAGTGAGCGCTAGCTGTGGCATTTCGTGAATAAATAAGCCTAAAAAAATTAAAAAAAGAAGGGCTGAAGCAGACAAATAAATATTATTAATTGTTTGATAATTGGCTTTAACATATATTAAAACTACTGCTATCAATGCAGTAATTAAGGTTAAAGAAAACATTTTCCACGACCATAGCATTTTATTTTTTCTTAACCATCGGGTGGCAAAATAAACCAAAAACAAACAGCTTATGCCTTCAGCTAGTACTAATACTTTCGCAGCACCTTGCACACCCAGTTTAGGCGTAAAATAAATAACACCAAAAATTACAATTAAGGTCGTTAATACAGAAATAAAAAGCTGTTCTTTTAGTAAATTATTGCCTTGTAAAACAGCTACTGCAGGTTGCCCAATGGCATAGATGATTAATGCCACCGAAAACAGTCCAAAAACAGTGGGATCGTATTCAACTTTACCCCTAGTCCACATTGAGAAAATATCAGGCATTATGTATTGCAAAACAACTAGGGTAGGTGCGAGTAAAATTACTGTAGTAAACCAAACAAAAGCTAGTGTTGCATCGGTACGATCTTGATCGTTAGACTTAAGAAAACGCATTAATTCAGGGAGTATAGGATTAGTAATTGTACCTATCCCTTGCATAACTATATTACTGGCCGTCCGCATAGTAGAAAAAGCAGTCATTTCCTTAATACCGACCAAGGCGCTAAGAAATATTCTTAGACCTTGCTGCCTAAGTAGCTCAAGAAAGGTATTGATTGCAACAGCAAAAGATTTTTTAATATTTCTAAAGCCTAAACTCCAGTCTGGCTTAACTGGATAAATATTGTTTTTAGTTAATATGTTCCAGAAGTCAAAATATAAGGGGATATTATAAAATAGATTAGCCATTGCAATTGCAACTGTGGTCATTAAAATCCCCTCACCTAAAAGCAGGGCAATTATTGAAGCAAGTAAAGTAATAATTGCGCCCCATACACCCCACCAAGCGTTTCTTGGATAGTATCCTAATGGCGCAAGTAGTCTTCCGGCCAAGCCGCCAATACAGCTGATTAATAACCAAATAATAGATTGAATTATTAATGCGGAGGTTGCTTCCTTTATTAACGAAGTATCTAACTTGTTTGTTGGATCAAATATCGAATTCAAAAAACCAAAGTAAACTAGTAAGATAATAATGCTTAATTCAATTAAACCTAAAATTAGAGCATAGGGAATTGCTGAATAAAATATAAGTGATAACCTTTGTTTGTTCTGAACACCGCATTTTAAAAATTCAAAACCGATAAAATTTTGGTGACCAAAACTTAATATGGTCGATAAACCAGTAACTGATTGAATAATCAGCCAGCAACCATATTGATCCAATGTCCAATGACTTAGAAATATCGGCACCAAAGCTACTTGCCCAATGAGAGTTACAGCAATCTTTGACCATGCAGCAACACTTCCCGAGAAAATACGTTTGGTAGCGGTCATAAAAATTAGAATCCGGTTAGATTTCTATAAGTTTTTATTTCTTCAAGACTACCTTGTTGAAAATAAAATAATTTATCATTAAAGTTAATTGGTCGCACTCTGCCATAACCAAAAGGAAGAGTTTCGTAGTTTTTAAATAAGGGTAATAATCGTTGGAGTAAAATTGTTGATGCGCGTCTAATTATTTTTTTGTTATCCCAAGAAACAAGACCTAATAATGGCAACTGATTAAGTGTGGATGCTGCATACATGAATTTAAATTCAGGCTGTATTTGTCGGTCAGTAAAGTTAATTGAGTGCAGAGCCGCTAAAAACTTTCTGATACCTTTTTTATTGGCTGCGAAAATGGATTGTTCAATATCACCATATTTCCCACCATTTCCAAATACCAGGTCATTTTTTGTCAGACATTTTTTTATTTTATCCACCAAGCCATGGCCATAAACTAAAGCATCTTGTTCAATATATAAAAACATTTCAACATCATTAAGTAGAGCATATTCCAAACCCATAATAATTGAAGCCATATATCCACAATAATGTGTTGTGCAATTTTGTGAATGGCCTGGATTCTTTAGTAATTCGATATATTGAACGGGTGTTGTCGAATATAAGCTGTCATTTGGTTTAATGGGTGACGCGGAATCAACAATCAAAACATGATCTGGCTGAACAAAAGAGTCCATGGATTTCCACCACAAAGATCGAAAATCCCTTGATCTAATAAAATCATCACCAAAAGTCTGGTAGGGTCTAGGGGCATCATTCGAATACCATCCTGTACAAACCAATTCACATTTCATGTTTAATTATCCAATTAAATAGCTAAGATTACAGGGAGTGCTCTGTTATCACTAAAATTATTCTGATGCGCAACATACCACTGATAAGTATCTGCCAAGCCAGCTTTTAAGCCGATATTCGGCTGCCAGCCTAAGGCTTTAATTTTTGTGTTGTCCATGAGTTTTCTGGGTGTGCCATCGGGTTTGGTGCTGTCCCAGATAATGTCGCCTGTAAAACCCACTACTGCTTGAATGGTTTCGGCTAGTTCTTTAATGGTGACATCCACACCGGTGCCCACATTAAGATGCGATAGCATAGGTGCGGTGTTGCTTTGGTAGTGTGCTGTACTTAAACCTAATACATGGATGCTGGCCGCCGCCATATCATCCACGTGTAAAAACTCACGCATCGCAGTGCCAGAACCCCAAAGGGTTACGGTAGCTGAGTGATTAACTTTAGCATCATGAAACTTTCTTATCATGGCAGGAATTACATGACTATTTTCTAAATGAAAGTTATCGTTATGGCCGTATAGATTAGTCGGCATCACAGATCTATAATCGGTACCGTATTGACGGTTATAAGATTCACAGAGTTTAATGCCGGCAATTTTAGCGATGGCATAAGGTTCATTGGTGGCCTCTAATACACCGGTTAATAGGGCATCTTCTTGCATGGGTTGCGGCACCGCTTTTGGATAGATACACGAGCTGCCTAAAAAGAGTAGGTTCTGACAGCCGGCTGCCCACGCTTGATGGATAACATTGGCCTCTACCATTAAATTTTGATAGATAAATTCAGCGGGGTAAGTATTATTAGCATGAATGCCACCTACTTTAGCGGCGGCTAATATGACATAGTCGGGCTTTTCGTGCTGCATAAAGTCTTTAACGGCCCGTTGATCCAATAAATCCAATTTAGCATGTGAGCAGACCACAATATTTGTGTGGCCGGCGGCTATTAATTGTTTAACGATAGCCGAGCCCACCATACCGCGATGCCCCGCTACATAGATCTTAGCGTGTTTATTAATCATCAATTATTCTCTGCTCACAGAAATGTTATAGCCTTCGCTTTTTAAAATAGCGTGTTTTTTGGCTTCATCATGGTCATACGCGACCATTTCCTTAATCATTTCTTGTAAGGTAATTTGCGGTACCCAGCCTAGCTTTTCTTTGGCTTTAGTCGGGTCACCTAATAGGGTTTCTACTTCGGCGGGTCTAAAGTAGCGGGGGTCAATAGCAACAATGATTTGATCTAACTGCAAGCCAGGGGCTTTATCACCAATAATGGCAGATACAAAGCCTTTCTCATCTACACCGGTGCCTTCCCAACGGATGCTTACCCCTAATTCTTGTGCTGACATTTCTATAAATTGTCTAACGGAATATTGCACGCCGGTGGCGATTACAAAATCTTCAGGTTGGTCTTGTTGCAACATCATCCATTGCATGCGTACAAAGTCTTTCGCATGGCCCCAATCTCTTAAGGAATCCATGTTACCCATAAAAAGGCATTGCTCTAAGCCCATGGCAATATTGCTTAAGCCACGGGTAATTTTGCGCGTTACAAACGTTTCACCGCGGCGCGGAGATTCATGGTTAAACAAGATGCCGTTACAGGCATATAGCTTATAGGCTTCACGGTAATTAACCGTAATCCAATACGCATAAAGTTTAGCGACGGCATAAGGCGATCTGGGGTAAAAAGGGGTGGTTTCTTTTTGGGGTATTTCTTGCACTAAGCCATAGAGCTCAGAAGTGGAGGCTTGATAAAAGCGGGTTTTATTTTCTAGCTTTAAAAATCGAATGGCTTCTAATAAGCGTAGTGTACCCATGCCGTCTACATCGGCTGTATATTCCGGAGACTCAAAAGACACGGCTACATGGCTCATAGCCCCAAGGTTATACACTTCATCCGGTTGGGTCTCGCTTAAAATACGCGTTAAGTTAGAGCTGTCAGTTAAGTCACCGTAATGTAGATGAAATTTTGAATGCGTAATGTGCGGATCTTGATAAATATGATCAATACGTTGCGTGTTAAATAAAGAGGAACGTCGTTTAATGCCATGTACTTCATAACCTTTTTCTAATAAAAACTCAGCAAGATAAGAGCCGTCTTGGCCTGTAATACCGGTAATTAATGCAACTTTGTTTGTCATATTTTTCTCTTCTTTATTAAGGTGATCAGTACGCGTTTTTATCTATAAAACCATGGAATAGTGTTAAAAAGACGATTTTAAGATCTAAACCCACAGACCAGGTTTGGATGTATTTAATGTCATATTCGATACGTTTTTCCATTTTGACTAAGGTGTCAGTTTCGCCGCGCCAGCCATTGATCTGCGCTAATCCGGTAATGCCGGGTTTAACTTTGTGCCGTAACATATAGCCGGTAATTTGTTTGCGATATTCTTCATTATGGGCGTTGGCATGGGGGCGGGGCCCTACCACAGACAGCACGCCTTGCAGTACATTAATAAACTGTGGCAATTCATCTAATGAGGTTTTTCTTAAGAACCTGCCTAAGCGCGTGATGCGTACATCATTCTTTTGCGCTTGTGGCACGTGGGGGCCATCTTCGCACACGGTCATACTTCTAAATTTCCACACATTAATCACCTGGCCATCTAAGCCATATCGGCGTTGTTTAAATAATATGGGGCCTTTAGATGTCAATTTTATAGCGATGGCAATGGCCAACATAATCGGCCAGATTAATAACAATATAAGACTGGCTAAAATGATATCTAAGCTGCGTTTTATGATGCCGTTTATGCCATGTACGGGCGCTGTAAATACGTTAATAATGGATAAACCCGCAAATTCTGATAGGTTGGACTTCATGATATTGGTGACAAATAAATCAGGAATAATATAAACAGAGGCCGTGGTATCGGCTAAATCCACTAACAGATTTTCTATGTCGACTTTATTGTTAAGCGTTAAAGTGATGTACACATCTTTTATATAACCCGCCTTTACTGCGCTTAATAATTCGTGGATGGGTTTTGTTGGCGTGTTACTGCTTAGTAGTAAGCTTGGGGTAAAATCATAGACACCGTATAAATTAATCCAGGGCCACTGTAAGGTGTTTAGGTTGTTTAAAAACTGTGTGCTGGTATCGTCGTTTCCTACCACTGCGATGGCTACCTTTTTATGGCCATTATTAAAACTAATCAGGCTGATAAGTGGGCGAATGGTCAACAGTAAAATCGGTACGGAGATCATCCAACTTATCATCACTATTCTAGAAAAGTCATCTGATTCTTTTCTAACAAATAACCAAAGCACCACCATAAAACACACACTAAGCCAAGTCGCTAGTTGCTTTTTAAAGTTTAAATACAGGTGGCTAAACGTGTTTAATTGGTACAAGCCTATTATGCTCGCTAAGAGGTAATACAGGCCTATGCTACCGAGTAACAAATAGAGCTCTTTTTCTGAGAAGTTTGTGCCCCTTAATACGGTCGCCCAATAATACATACCCAATATTATTAAGCCGTCCGTCAGTTTTAACAGCGCTGCATGTATCGTTGCAATTCCAATAGATCTTGACATAGTGATAAATGTGTTTTGTTAAAGTGTGTTAACAATATACACCGGTAAACATTGCATAATGTTGCTTAACAATTCAATTTAAGGAAAGCGTATTGCGCGAACATTAGCGCTATAAATGCTTAATATTCTGTGCGTTACTCGAAACATACTGCAATGTAATGCAAACAAATTAACATTTTTTGCTGTTATAGTTTATTAACATTTGAGGGTAATGAGGTTCGTTAATTTATATGAGGTGTGTGCAATGAAAAATAACTTTAGATCTACGGTATTATTTATATCACTTCTGTTTACGCTGTCTGTTCAAGCCGATGTTATTTCAGACTTTACAACAGCGGTAGCGGCCAATCCCGCTAATGTTATACAACTGACGGTTGATGCTATTAAAGCGTCACCTGATGATGCGGCGGCCATTACAACCATAGCGATAAAAGCGGCGCCTAATTTTGCGGTGTCAATCACTTCAGCCGCTATTACGGTTGCGCCCAATTCTGCGGCAGCCATTACGTTAGCCGCGGTTTCTGCCGCACCCACTACATTATCGCAGGCCATTATTACTGCAGCCACCACGGCGGCGCCTACTTTAACCATGGCGGCTGTTAATACACCCACTACAAGTACCATTGCTTCTATTACGTCATCACTTTCTATGCCATCAACTGCACCGAATGGTTTTAATTCTTTAATTACACCGAGTGTTACTGCCCCGGCTTCTGAGGCACAGGTCTTGCCTGTGGCAGTCACAAATGATGTGCTGATTTCTGTATTAAATAAAGGCATAAGTGATTGTGGCTCTGACATTACCTGCCGGCAGCAAGTGACTAAAGAAGTTACGGGCTTAGCCTCTACTATCTTAACGGGGACCCAATTGCAAACTGCAGAAGCCCTGATTGTGCAAACTTCAAATTCAGCCAGTCCCAATTAAGCTATGAAAAAACTACTGGGCTTTATAGTTATAAACGTCCTTAGTATTAATTCTGTGTTGGCCTATACCACTGAGGATGATGCTGCGTTTTTTAAAGAACGGGACAGTGAGGCTTATACGCCAAAGGGTTTAAGAGCCGGTTCCTTTAAGTTTTTACCCAGTATGGCGGTGACTAACGAATATAACACCAACATTTATATGCGCGATAAAGCCTATAAGACACCGGATAGCTTTATCGCACACTATAAGCCAGGTGTGAGTGTGAGTTCTGATTGGACGCGACATGTTTTAAATTTTTACATGAACACTGATGTGACTCAATTTGCCACGTTACCTGATCAAAATAATTATCATGATGTGTTAACTAAAATCGATGGTCGATTAGACTTAACGCGGGATAGTTTTTTTACCGGCGGATTTGCTTTTAATAATCTCCATGAGAACAGGGGTTCACCAGATCAGATTAATGGCATTGGCCCTACTTTTTACAGCTCAAAAATAACAGACAGCTTTTATTACCAAAAATTTAATCGGCTGGCCATAAAGACGGGTATTAATGCGATCCGCTTAGATTACGATGATCTGCAAAGTCAAAGTTTATTAGGGACCAGCACCTTAAAAATGTCCTCAAGAAACCATTGGGAATATAAACCCATGCTGCGGTTATCTTACGAGATTCAACCGCAATATGAAGCCTTTGCAAAGTTTGAATATAAGTGTGTTGATTACGATAGCCTGGTTTTATCAAATGGTAGTGGTGTTGCTTATAATCGTAACGCGCTGGGATATAACGCTACGACGGGGCTTTATTTTGATTTAACGGATTTACTAACGGGCGATGTGTCCGTAGGGTATTTACAGCGTAATTACCAAGACGCTCGTTTATCTCAATTATCCGGCATCAATGGGTTTTTAAATCTTAAATATCGCCCGACAAAGTTAACGACAGTATTAGCGCAAGTAGGGCGTGATATTAATGAAACTACGCAACAAGGGGTCTCTGGATCGCTTAATACGACGGCTAATGTCAGCGTAGAACATGAACTAATGCGCAATGTGTTATTAAAGGTGGGCGGTAATGTCGGTTATATACAATACCAAGGTTATAGCCAAAGCAACTTAAGCAATCTTTATAACCGACATGATGTGATGTATGGCGGGTTAGCGAGTGCTAAATATCTTATCAACAGAAATTTATCAACTGATGTGTCGTATACCTATTCATCACGTGATTCGAATTATCTTTATTCAAATTATGAAGTTAATCAATTGATGCTTAATCTTAGAGGACAGTTTTAATTAATGTGTAAGTACGGGTTTAAGTTAAAAATACTGTCTGTCATTTTTCTGTGTGGCGAGCTATTAACCGCCTATAAGGTGCATGCAGATGAAAGTAATACACCGTTAGCTAAAAGTACGGCAGGTGTGTCTAGTGAAAATCACAGTTATAAGTTTGGTTCGGGTGATGTGATTAAAGTGACTATCTTTAATCATGAAGATTTGTCGGGTGAATATCTTATTAATGGTGTTGGGGTCATTGCCTTGCCCTTAATAGGCGATGTGTTTACTAAAAATTTAACCGTTAAACAGGTAGAGGAAGCGATTGTTAATAAACTCAAGCCTGATTACTTGTTAAACCCTAGAGTCAGCGTGCAAGTCTTAAATTACCGGCCTTTTTATATTATAGGCGAAGTAAAAGAACCCAAATCTTATCCGTATGTAGATGGTATGACGTACCTTAATGCGGTTGCTATAGCCGGGGGTTTTACTTATCGGGCCAAAGAAGACCATGTGTTAGTGATTCGTGCTAATGATGATAAAAAGAAAGAAGTTACGTTATCAATAGATGACAAAGTACTCCCCGGGGATCAGATTCATGTTGAAGAGCGCTTTTTTTAGTTTTTACCCTCTATTTACATACCGAGAATATCCAAGCAATGCAAACTGAAACCCAGCACTTATCCGGTGAATTGAACGAAGAACAAGGTCATGGAGTATCCTTAAGTGCATATTTTAATATCCTTTGGTTAAAAAGAAAATTATTGCTTAATGTAAGCAGCTTTGTATTTTTAGCGGCTGTGTTAGTGATTTATCAATTAACGCCCCGCTATACAGCCGCCACCCAATTGTTAGTCGGGATTAATTCCGCCAAGGTGGTTGATATTGAAGAAGTCTTAAGTGGACAGATAAAAGGAGATTCTGCTGTTATTGGTGAGATGGAGGTGATTAAGTCACGCGAGATTGCCCGTGTTGTTAAGGATGCCTTAAAGCTGGATCATTCGCCTGTGTTTAATCCCCCTCCTAAACCGCCGGGGTTTTTTGCACAACTAAATCCTCTGCACTATGTACCAGATACTTGGCTAATTGCGATCGGTAAAAAATCGGTTACCCCCCTCACAGATGAAGAAAAGAATGCGGCATTGCAAGTGGGTATCATCAATCAGTTGCTTGGAAGTTTAACGGTTACCCAGATTAAACGTTCTCAAGTGATTAATATTGCCTTTGATGCGGCTGATCCTATGCTAGCGGCTAAGATTGCCAATACGGTTGCCGATAAATATATTATTGGGCAGTTACAAGCCAAATTTGATGCCACTAAAAAAGCCACAGACTGGCTAAATGATCAATTGGCTGATCTTAAACAAAAAGTACAACACTCTGAGCGGGCAGTACAAGACTTTAAAGTGAGCCATAATTTAATTACGGTAAGCAAAGAAGTAGGCTTGTCACAACAACAGTTATCTGATGTGAATAGCCAATTAATTATTGCCCGTGTACAACGAGCCGAAGCAGAAGCAAAGTATCAGCAAATTGAAGATATATCGCGCAGTGGCCGTGATTTTGATAGTGTGGCGGATGTATTAAATTCTGCTCTGATTTCAAGTTTGCGCGGTCAAGAATCAGAAGTACAGCGTAAGTATTCTGAAATGATGGTGGAATATGGCGCTCGTCATCCTAAATTAATTCAGATGCGCGCTGAACTGGATGATATTGGCGCTAAGATTAGGGGTGAGGTTAAAAAGATTGCGGCTGGTTTTCGTAATACCTTAGATGTGGCTAGGGCCCGAGAGAATTCTTTATTAGGTAGTTTAAAGAATTTGGAAGCAAAAACATCCAATAATAATCAAGATGAGGTGGAGTTAAGGGCCTTAGAGCGTGAGGCAACTGCGAATAAAGCCTTATTTGAAAACTTTTTAGGTCGATTTAAGGAAACAACCACAACGCAAGGCATTGAGCAAGCGGATGCCCGCGTCATTTCTTTTGCTGAGGTTCCCACATCGGCTACGTTCCCTAAAAAAGGCCTGTTGTTAATGGTTAGCTTTATCGGCTCACTATTTTTTGCGATAGGCTTGATATTTATTATTGAATTATTAAACCCCGGCATCCGTACACCCGAACAAATTCAAGATCTGTTTAAATTTAATACCATGGGGATTATCCCTTTGTTACAAGATGATGTATTAAGCCCGCATGATTATGTGTTGTCTAAACCGCAATCTGCGTTGGCGGAGGCCATTAATACCTTGCGCATATCCCTTAGTTTATTAAATCCGGATGCGGCGGTTAAGTCGATATTGGTGACGTCCTCTTTACCGGGTGAGGGTAAAACCACCTTAGCGAATATGTTAGCGCGTATGTCAGCCAATGCAGGGAAAAAAACAGTCATTATTGAGGCAGATGTTAGGCGACCTGCGATTGCTAAAGAGTTTAATGTTGATAATAACAGCACCTTAGGATTAACCGATTTATTAAGCAATCCTGCGTTAACACTAGACGAAGTTTTAGTTACAGATTTTAAAACGGGGTTGAAAATTTTAACTAGAGGGCAGGCGAGTTACGTAAATGCCTCGGATTTGTTTGCATCAAAACGTATGCGCTTTATTATGCAAGAATTGCGTGAGCAATTTGATTTAGTCGTGGTGGATTCTGCCCCGATTATGGCGGTGCCTGATTCTAGAGTGTTGCAAGGTTTGGTTGATAAAACGATTTATGTATTGAAATGGGATTCAACGCCTAAAAAAGTCGTCCGTAATGGGTTACATTTAATGACTCAAGATGGCAACAGCAATATTGCCGGCATTGTGTTGCAACAAATCAATCTTAAGCAATACGGGCGGTATGGGGATTACAGTTATTATTATCACTATAATCGTTATCAATCCTATTACTCTTAATACATGACGATGAAAGTGCATCAGCAATCACGCTTTAGTGCCGTTTTTTTAGGTCTTTTTTCATTAGGTATTTTGGTGTTTGCCGTGCCACGTTTTGTAGCGAGTATCTATGCGCTCTATCCTGAATCGGTTTTAACTCATCACCAGAGCACTATTCCGGTCGAGGATTATTTAACGAGTATAAGAGATCTGGATGCGGCATTAGCGTGGGACAATAATCCGGACTATTTACAAGCTAAAGCTTTATGCAATTTGGCGTTAGTTAATTCCCCTGCTATACCCATCACGCAGAAATATCTGCAATTATTTGAAGCCAGACAAATGATCATTAAGGGGCTTAAAGTGTCGCCTATTGATGGTTTTGCCTGGTATAGATTTGCCCTTGTTGATAAGCCATTAGGACACCCAGTGTCTGAGGTGGCTGAAGCGCTGCGATTATCGTTATATTCTGCACGCGTTGAACCCGATTTAGTCATGCAGCGGTTGACGCTGGCCTTTTCGTATCTCAATGAGTTGCGGATTGAAGATCAAGCACTCTGGCTAAAAGAAGTGCCCTTAGCATGGAAATATGCACCCAATAAGTTAGTGGCATTCGTCATTCAAAACCCAAAGGCTAAAAGCTGGGTACAAATTGCTTTTGTGTACGATATTGAACATTTGGATCAATTTGAGCGAGCCTATGAAAAAGCGATTAAAAACATTATTCCTGCGCCAACGCACTAAAGAGCCTCCCGTTGGCTTACTTGACAATACCCGTGTCTATGCGATTGGAGATATCCACGGTCGGCTAGATTTATTACAAAGGGTGCATCAGAAGATTTTGCAGCATGCCTTGGGTTATCAAGGCGAAAAAACGGTGGTGTATTTAGGGGATTATATTGATCGCGGGCCACAATCAAAACAGGTCGTGGATTATTTGTTATCTGATCCGCTCAGTGACTTTAACTCGGTTTTTCTGTTAGGTAATCACGAAGAAGTTTTAATGCAATTTATTGAGGGATGCTCGTTTAATGTTATTCAAGACTGGTTTTCTTTTGGTGGCTTATCAACCTTGCAAAGTTACGGCGTAACGTTTCAAGGCGTGCCTTCTGTATTTGATTTTAATCGATTTAGAAAAGAATTTAGCGCAAATTGTCCAGCGGCACATCTTAACTTTTACCGTAACTTAAGGCTCTCTTTTCAGAAGGGTGGGTATTTTTTTGTGCATGCAGGTATTAAGCCGAAAGTATCACTGCGAAAGCAAAATAACCATGACTTACTCTGGATACGTGATGAGTTTACAAACTGTCAAAAAAAATACGAGAAGATCATTGTGCATGGCCATTCGGTAACTGAATCGCCTGAGATAAAGGCTAATAGGATCGGTTTGGATACGGGGGCTTTTGCTTCTGGAAGACTAACGTGTGCTGTTTTTGAGGGTGTTGATGTTGATGTGCTTAGTACTTCGGTTAATCCATCTGATGTATTAGTTACTAGCCATGTTGCCTAAGTTGATTTTACTAAGGGATAAAGGCTCATCTGCTTGTGTGATGATCATTATCTTTTTGGTGTTGTTGATGGAGTAATTTATATTTTTTAAGAGGTTCTGACCGATTAAAATATTCGAATTATTAGGGCCTACAATGGCGGTTACGTTGTTGTATGTGTTATTGCCAATTTTTATTTTTTCTATATTGACACGTTCTCTGGTTTTAACTGTGCCATCCGCTAAGGTGTAGGTACCGCTTTTTAATATATCTTTGCTATTAATGGAGCCTGATTGAATTAATGTTGCAATGACATTGAAGGGTAAGAACATTTCACTGGCACCGGTATCTAAAATACCCGCTACATTAACGGTCCCGTTTAGGGTGATGGGTACCATGTAGATGCCGTTATTATCTATTAATGAAATTTCATCGGCTAAAGCAATAAAATTTACAAGTGATAGACTGAATGCGACAAACCATTTTAGGGTGCTCGTTTTAGTCATTTTATCCGTATCGTTATTAAGTGAATATTACGCTGCTGAGTTTGAATATTTTCAGTATCGCAATGTTTTGAAACATAATAACCCAGTAGGACTAAAGGATATAATATTTTTTATAAATCAAATGCTTTAACAGAGGGCATTATTAGGTGTTTTTTATAAAAGTGGATGTGTGGATGCCTAAAATTAGGTGATGATCATAATAAAAAGTTGATGCTCGCTTGTTGTTGCTCCGCTAGGCCATTATCGCTATCTGTGGTTTCATCTTTTAGCGCTACTCCAGAGCGCTGTAACTTCTCTGCCTCTTTTATCAAATACAGTAGCTTCTTTAAGGCTTGCTCGTAACTTAAACCATTAGCATGGATGTTCGATATGCAGTTTCTATCAGCATCGGTACTGATATTGGCTTTTGCGTGATAAGTAAAGTATATCCCTAAACTATCCGGCGAACTTAAGCCCGGGCGTTCTCCAATTAAGGTGATGCATATCGGCGCTTGGTAATGTTCTGCGACGGCATCCCCTATGGCTACTCTGCCATGTTTAACTAAACTAATCGGCGCTAATTGATAATCTAAATCTGTGAGGGCAGGCACTAAGCGTTGCAAAAAGGCGTGGGCATGGTTAGTTATGGCTTTAGATGACAGGCCATCGGCAATCACAATGACGATATCTACTGCGTGTGAGTGTTGTGAGGCTAGTTGTTGGATGGATCGCTCATTTAAGCAGCGGCCATAATCAGGCCGTTGTAAATAGTCTGCTTGAGTATCTGCTTGGCTTTGTAATACTTGGCTTTCATATCCGCTGTTATCTAAGCTTTGTTTTAGGGCATCGAAATCTAACGGTATATGCACGGCATCTCGCGCTAGCGCATGGGCTAACTGAAAGTCTAAATGTGATCGTGTGGGTAAGCTCATGCCGGCACGCCCTAAAGCAATTCTAGCCGGTGTTAATTGTGTTAACGGGTGCCATGGATCATAGGCGATGGTTAAGTCTTTATCTTGAGCCATTAGTGGCCTCCCGTTAGTTTTTGTATTGAGGCTTTAAAGAGCGCTGGCATTTCTGTTAGGGGCTTGAGTTGGTTATGGGCATTAAAAATATCATGTTCAATCAACCAAGCTTCAAACTCGGGGGCAGGGCGTAACCCTAATACTTGTCTAACGTAAAGCGCATCATGAAAGGAAGTGGACTGATAGTTAAGCATAACGTCATCTGCGCCTGGGATGCCCATGATAAAGCTACCACCAGCCATAGCAAAGCTGCTGAGTAAGAGGTCCATATCATCTTGATCAGCTTCTGCATGATTGGTGTAACAGATATCACAGCCCATCGGTAATCCAAGTAATTTGCCGCAAAAATGATCTTCTAATCCGGCGCGGATAATTTGTTTACCGTCATATAAGTATTCGGGGCCTATAAATCCTACGACTGTATTGACCAATAAGGGTTTAAATTTACGGGCAACCGCGTAGGCCCTAGCTTCACAAGTTTGTTGATCGAGGCCATGATGCGCATTAGCCGAGAGTGCACTGCCTTGGCCGGTTTCAAAATACATACAATTATGGCCGACGGTACCGCGTTTTAAGGCAAGGGCCGCTTGATGTGCTTCATTAAGTAGGTTGAGATTAATGCCAAAGCTTTCGTTGGCTTTTTGGGTGCCCGCTATCGATTGAAAGACTAAATCAACGGGTACATGGTGTTCGATTGCTTTGATGGTGGTTGTAACATGCGCCAAGATGCAGGCTTGGGTGGGGATGTTATAACGCTCAATTACATCATTTAGTAAATGTAATAGACGTGCCGTGGCTTCTAAATTGTCTGAGGCCGGATTTATGCCAATCACGGCATCACCACAGCCATACAATAAGCCATCTAAAAGACTGGCGGCTACACCTGCTGCATTATCTGTGGGGTGGTTGGGTTGTAAGCGGGTAGACAGTCTGTTTTCTAAGCCTATCGTGTTTCTAAAGCGGGTGATTACACGGCACTTTTTAGCCACTAAGATTAAATCTTGTAGGCGCATGATTTTTGAAACTGCGGCCACCATTTCGGGGGTTAAACCGGGCGCTAATGCCGTGAGTTTTTCTGTTGTGGCGTCTTCTGATAATAACCAATTACGAAAATCACCAACGGTAAAGTGGCTAATAGGTGCAAAGGCGGTGGCGTTATGTTCGTCAATAATTAGCCGCGTGACTTCATCTGTTTCGTAAGGCACCAGTGCTTCGGTTAAAAATTGTTTTAAGGGTACATCGGCTAAAGCATATTGGGCTGCGACGCGTTCTAAATGATTACTGGCGGCCACACCGGCTAAATAATCACCTGATCTGGCGGGGGTGGCTTTGGCCATTAAATTAGCCAAGGTTTTAAAATCGTAACTTAAATGCTGTGCGCTGGTTTTGTACATGAAACGCTTCCTAAGGTCTTAGGGGATTAAGCATAGCATTGGATTATGACATTTTATTTAAAGTCCAGATTTCACAGACAAGGTGACTATAAAATCAGCCTCGATATCGAGCTCTGTAAGACGCTTTAATGTGTCTTTGATCGCTTCACTTGCACTCCATGCAAAAGGCGTCATTTCTAATAGGGCTTCGCGATGTGCAGCATCGGGAGAAATTTTGTAACTTACTCGTTGACTAGTTATGGGGGTAAAGCCCGGTGGGATTTCTGCATCCTCAGTGTGTTCGGTGACTGCAGTGTAGATGTGTTCTTTTAATTGCCACAAATGTCTGGGGCCTGGGGTTACGGTAAGTAAATAGCCTGCGGGTTTTATGAGGCGAAATAATTCTGTGGCATCAGAAGGTGCAAATACCCGATAGACGATGTCGAATGTATCCGTTGCATAGGGCAGTTTATTAGAACTTGCGACTATAAATTGTGCCGTTTTTTGTTTTTTTGCGGCGGCAGTTATCGCAAATTTAGAAATATCATTACCATAAAGCTGGATGTGTTCGGGTCTTTTACAGAGCTCAATGATTTTACGTGCGTAATAACCTTCTCCACAGCCTAGATCAAGAATATGCGCTTTAGGGGTTAAGGGTTGAACGGTATCAATCATTAATGCGATGGCTCTAGCCAAGGGCTCATAAAAGCCAGCTTCTAAAAATAAGCGCCGCGCAGTGAGCATGGCTTTATTATCGCCGGGTTCTTTAGAATGCTTATGGTGTACAGGTAATAAGTTGATATAACCTTCTTTGGCACAATCAAAACTATGGCGATTGCTACAGGTATAGGTGTTTTGAGTCGTTTGATGATTTAAGGGGCTATTACACAAAGGGCAAATGTATACGGTTTGGGATGGGGGGCTCTCTGTATTCATACTGTTTTAGTGATTTTTGCAAAGGTTAAACTGACAAGTGTAAGACCACAGAAGACTGCGCCAGCATAAAAAGTGGCAGATGAACCGTACAGATCCCACACTAAGCCGGCTAAGGCACTGGCCACTAATAGGGCAATGCCACTCATTAAATTAAAAAAACCGTATGCTGTGCCCAATAAGTCTTTTGGTGAGGTGGCGGCCACCAGTGCGGCTAATAAACCTTGGGTTATGCCCATGTGTATGCCCCACAGCGTTAAACCGAACAATAGTGTGCTCCAATGGTGACTATTGGCAATCACAAGGTCAGCCGCTATTAATACAATTAAGCCAAAGGCGAGTAAACGGGTATGAGATAAACGGTCGGATAATTTACCAAAGGGATAGGCCGTTGCCGCGTAAATGATATTCATCGCGACCATGATTAAGGGGGTATAAGCGATGGGAATCCCTGATTGTTGACCTTTTAATACCAGAAAAGCTTCACTAAACCGTGCCAGCATAAACAATGCGCCGATAATGACCACCCACCAGTAAGCAGCATTGAGTCGTTTTAGATTGGCTTTTGATATAGGGTTGATACGATGATTAGTGTGGTTTTGCTTAGGTTCTGTAACCCCCAAGAAGAGTAATAAAACCGCTAATAAGCCTGGGATGACGGCTACCCAAAATACGGTTCTAAAATCATTGGCCCATAAAATCATAAGACCCACCGCTAATAAGGGCCCCAAAAAAGCCCCGACGGTATCTAATGATTGTCTAAGTCCAAAAGCAGCGCCTCTAAGATGCGCTGGGGCAATTTCTGCGACTAAAGCATCTCGGGGCGCGCCACGAATACCTTTACCTACTCTGTCGATTATGCGTGCGCTCAGTATGAGTCCACTGGAAGTTGCGATCGCAAATAAAGGTTTAGTGAATGCACCTAATGCATAACCTAATAAAGCGAGTCTTTTGCGTTGACCTAAATAGTCACTGAGTACGCCAGAGAATATTTTGACGATAAGCGCCGTAGCTTCAGCAACGCCTTCTATTAAACCCACAGCTAATACAGAGGTGCCTAAGGTAGTGACCATAAATAAAGGTAACAGGCTGTGTATCATTTCTGATGAGACATCCATCAGTAAACTCACAAAACCTAATACCCAAATAGACTTTGGGATCTGTCGTAAGTGACCTTTTGTTTGAGTCATTGGCATGAGTGGTGGTGATGTAAGTGCAATTCGGTAGTGAGGTTATGTAATGCGCAATGATGGTGTGTTGTGCCTAATTCTATTTGTAACGTAGCATGATGAATCGCGTAGCTTTCTTTTAATGTGTGATTGATGTCATCAATAAATTCGTCACCGGGACAGCCGTTGGGCATGACAAGATGTGCAGTTAAGGCATTTTCGGTCGTACTGAGTCCCCAAATATGCAAATCATGGACATCGCTTACGCCGGGTAATTGGGTTAAATAGACATTGATGTCTGTCACATTAATGCGTTTAGGTACTGCACTTAATGCGAGTTGAATGGCTTCTCTTAATAAACCCCATGTGCCTATCACGATGACTAAGACTATGATTAAACTCATGGTGGGGTCTAGCCAATACCAATTACCATATTGCATGGCTATACCTGCGATAACGACCGATAAAGAGACGGCGGTATCTGCGACCATGTGCAAGTATGCGCTACGCATGTTTAAATCATGATGGCTGTCTTTTAATAAGAGCAATGCCGATAAGCCATTTATAAAAATGCCGATGCCTGCAATGGCTGAAATCGTAAAGCCTTCGATAATGGGCGGCGCCGAAAATCGGTGTGCCGCTTCCCATGCTATGGCGCCGCAAGCAAAGAGTAATAACATGCCGTTAGTTAAGGCCGCCAATATTGAGGAGCTTCTTAAACCGTAGGTATATTTTTCGTTAGGTTTTCTTTGCGTTAAGACAATCGCGTACCACGATAAGAGTAGGCCCAATACATCAGACACATTGTGTCCGGCATCTGCAATTAATGCGGTTGAATTAGTAAGCCAGCCGTAGGTAAATTCGATGCCGACATAGATTAAATTAAGGGAAATGGCAAAGCCAAAAATACGATTATTGTGTGTAGGGGTAGGGTGGTGATGTGAGCAGTGTTGATGATTATGCTGATGTGCCATGGTTTGCTACCCGAACTGAATGATTCAGTTCAGTATAGCAAATTAGATTTGTGAATTGATGCCTGGCAGGCGATTAATTCGTCTAGAAGCTCATGAACAATGAGCCCATGATCAAATGATGCATGGTTGCAGTGGTGTGAGAGTTATCATCTATATATTGATTCATATAACCCGCTTCAGTTCTAAAGGTTTTATTAAAGGACCACCCTAAGCCCGCAAACGCACGGTTTTGATCAAAACCATAATCTCCACCTGCTTTAGTTGTATTTGCTCTTACAAAGAATTCGTCCCAGGTAATTACACTTAAGCGCGGTTCAAATTCAAGCGGGTGCATAAATCGAACCATTTGTCTTGGACGAACACGTACATCGGTCTCATTGCCGGGCAAGAAATTAGTTTCAATCATGGTTCTAAACGTAACAGTACCTAAACTGGTCGGCAATACATACCGAAAAGCGGGCCAAACATCTTGTTGGGCCTTGTACGGTTGCACAACACCTTTTGCATTAATTTGTTGTGTGGGTAAAAACGTATAGCCTGCCCAAATCGTGGCTCTATCACTGATTGAGTAACCTATGGCAGTACGCGCCATACCTTGGTACCAATGGTTCCAATCATCATCCCAACGGGATTGTCCTTCTACCCAGAGTCTTACTTTTTCTAACTTTGGGTCAGCTGTTTTTAAGCTACCTTCTGCCACGACTTGTAACCAACTACCGGCATCTTGGAGTAAATCGTCTTGCATGACGGGGGCTGCTTTCACCGCGTTGGTGAGGGTAGAAAGCATAATTAATAGTATTACTGATAATTTACGAGTGTGTATTGAGTTATTCATTTTTAATCAAGAATTGAGAGTTATAGCGTTATCTTGTTTGGTGTAGATAACGCCATATTAAGAGGATGTATTAGGGTGTGGTCTTAGCTTTTAAGTCTACGTACGGCTAATGGATGGTCAGAATAAGATTCGTGTTCTTCTAAACCTTCAAATACACATTGGCCACCTTGATCTTTATAGTTGTGCTCAAAGTCATGAAAGTATTCCATGACTGTGTGGTCGATAAGGAAAGTTTGATCTAATTTGAAAATGATATTTTTTCCAGGCTCAATGCTCGCTAAATCAGTTTTAAGCTTTAAGAAATTGGAGAATATAGCCGCGCCAATCACAGTCACTATAAATGTATCTGATTCAGTATGTGTGATTTCAAAGTTAATTTTAAACATGTTGTTAATCTTAACGCCACGAATAATGTGGATAGCGAATTTAGTGGCAATACCTATAAAAACACCGACCAATAAATCAGTGGCGAGTACGCCAATAATTGTCACAACAAACATGAATAATTGCTCTTTTCCGATGCCTAAAATGTGAGCAAAAGAAGCGGGTGATGCTAAGCGAAAACCTGTAAATACCAATAATGCTGCAAGTGCTGCTAAAGGAATGCTATGAATTAAATGCGGAAATAACACGACGAACAATAGTAAAAAAGTGCCGTGGAAAAAGTTTGCCCACTGAGTTTTAGCCCCATTGTTTACGTTAGCGGAACTACGGACAATTTCTGCAATCATGGGTAGACCACCGATCAAACCAGAAACTAGATTTCCGATACCTACAGCGGTTAAATCTTTATCAAGATTCGCATGACGTTTGTAGGGGTCTAATTTATCAACAGCCATGGCGCTTAATAGGCTTTCTAAGCTACCTACCAAACTTATACTGATAACGGCTTCCCAGAATTCTAATGTAGGTAATTTAGAAAAATCAGGAAATGCAAAACTAGCCATAAAGTCATCAGGGATGGCTACTAAAAATTTGGGGCCAATGGTTTGTTCGTGATGCGCTAATATTGGATTGTCGGGTAAAAACAGATACATGTGCTCATGATCTAAATCAAAATATTTTGCTAATGCAATCCCAACCAACACAACAATCAATGGCGCTGGAATCATTTTTAAGGCTTTATTTTTAATAAATGCCCATGCGATCAATATACCCAACCCTGTAAGTCCAATGATGGCAATTTCGTAATTTGGATTTAAGATGCTGGTAGGAACTTGAGCAATAGTTGAAAGAAGGCTGCTGCCTTTAATTGGCGCTTGACCAAACATGACATGGATTTGTTTGGCCATAATGATGATGCCAATGGCGGCTAACATGCCATGCACTACAGAGGCAGGAAAAAAAGAACTTAAGCGGCCCGATTTAAATATGCCCAGTAATATCTGAATTGCGCTGGCTACGACAATAGCGGCAAGTGCATAGCGATAACCTGCCATAGCATCGCCTTCACCCAGCTCTTGCACCGCGCCTAGCACCACCACAATCAACCCAGCGGCTGGGCCATTAATAGTGACGAATGTGCCATTAATACGTGAAACTAACATTCCCCCAATTATGGCCGTAATGATGCCAGCAGAGGGTGGGAAACCCGATGCCATCGAAATCCCGAGACAAAGTGGTAATGCAATAAGAAAGACTAGGAAACCGGATAACAAATCGCTGCGCCAGTTTTCTGTTAACCCGGCTAGCCCTGTTTTCGGTAATAGTGATAAAGAATCGTTACTCATAGAGTTCCTCGTTGATTGTGTAAGTTTTAATAATTCGTATAATGACTAGCTATTATTATGCCAATATTTATAGGTGGCCTAGTTGTCTGATTATTAAGTGTAATAAATCCAATTTATTTATGTTGATAGTCATCTGTTCAATTGCTGAGGGGTAAATAAACCTCGAGTTGGGTTATTTGCACCTAAGTTGTCATATTTAGGACTCACACTATTTGGATTACAACCCGCTTAAGCTGTTTTTGCTGTGATAAAATTTGTATATTCGCCGTAATATAAAATGATTATGAATGTTTAGTCTACGAGATAAAAGTTTGAAGCTCCCTAAAAGAAAATGGTTTACTGTTTTGGATAAAATGATCGTCTATGAATTATTCAAGACGTTATCTTCTGTCTTGCTTGTATTGGTCATCATAATCGTGAGTCGCGGCTTCATACGAATCTTAGATCAAGCGATTGCTGGCATGATTTCTAATGATTCTTTATTAAGTATCCTGGCTTATAAAACCATCATTACCTCCGCAGAATTATTTCCTCCGGCTTTATTTATGTCGGTGCTGATGGTTTTTGGCCGTATGTACCGAGATCAAGAAATGTCAGCTATTGCTTCTGCTGGGGCGGGTGTCTTTACGCTCTATAAATCAATTACTATTCTATTGTTACCTGTCATCACATTAGGTGCCGTTTTATCTCTGTTTATCGCGCCTTGGGCTGAATCTCAAGTGGATTTACTGATTAAACAAGGCGAAGAAACCGCCGATGTGCGGGGTATTTCTGCTGGAAAATTCAGTGAATATAAAAATGGTAATTTAGTTTTATATGTCGAAAGCGTTAATGACTCTGGGGTATTGCATAATGTTTTTTTGCAAAATTCAGAAAAGGGCAGTGTGGGTGTTATCAATGCTCAAACGGCTGTGATTAAAGAATTACCTGACGGTCGATATATTATGTTTGGCCAAGGTGAACAGGTAAAAGGAAAGCCGGGGGCGCTTAATTATGTCATTGAGAAGTTTGATGAATATGCCGTAAGAATTGAAGAAAAAACAGTCGCTGCAAAGTTTAATCGCCATGCGCATTCGGTTGATAGATTATTTGATAACGACATTGTTTTTAATAAGACGGAATTATTTAGACGGTTTGCCATTCCCATCGGCGCATTGTTGTTGGCCTTGATTGGTGTTCCATTGGCTCAAGTATCACCCAGAGGTGGCGTGTACGGAAATATGTTTATGGGTTTCTTAATTTATTTTAGTTATGGAAATTTATTACGCGTGAGTCAAAGCTGGATCGAAAATCACACGGTACCTTTCTGGTTGGGCGCATCCACGGTCAATCTGATATTGGTCGTATTAGGCGGTGTATTAATCATTAGATTAGCGGGCTGGGAATGGGTGAAAATGAATATTAAAGCGAAGGTTTTTAAGTGAAAGTTTTAAGTAAATATATTGTATTTGAAGTTTTAAAAGGTGCTTTTATAACTCAAATGATATTACTGACCTTGTTTAATTTATTCACTTTTACGGATGAATTGAAGCATTTAGGTGAAGGGCATTACGGTTTAAAAGAAATATTGACGTATTTAGTGCTCACTTCTCCGGGTGTTTTTTATGAATTGTTACCTGCTTCTGCGCTGTTAGGCAGTCTGTTTGTATTAGGCTCTATGGGTAATAACCGTGAGTTAATTGCGATGCGCGCAGCGGGGTTATCTATTTTTGGTATTATTAGAGCCGTGATGTTAGCGGGTTGTTTTTTAGTCGGTATCACACTGATAGTAGGTGAATTAATCGCACCGACATCACAACGTATGGCGCATATGCTGAGGGTTTCTGCACAAGCCAATCAAACCGTTACCAGTTCAGAGCAAGGTGTTTGGTTTAGAGAAGGTAAAACCTTTATCAATATTAAGAAAGTGATGGGAGATGGCGATTTAGCAGATTTAGTCATCTACGAGTTAGACGATAATCAACAATTACAAAAATCTACCCATGTTGACCAAGCCTTATTTTTGGGTAATCAAGAATGGCGACTCAATCACATTTCCAATTCTGAAATTTCAACTGAACAAATAAAGTCTAGTTCTACTGAAAGCCAATTATGGCATTCCTCTATAGCGCCAAATTTATTAAAAATAGTGACGGTACTCCCTAACAATTTATCGATGTTTGATTTGGCGGGCTATATCTCGTTTTTAAAAGAAAATCACCAAAAGTCGCATGTCTATGAACTGGCTTTTTGGGGACGCGTTGTTAATCCCTTGGTCACCTTTATTATGCTTTTGTTGGCAACCCCTTTTGTAATCGGGATTAAAAGAGGTGTTAGTGTGGGTGAGCGGATGATGTTAGGGGTTGTCATCGGCATGGGATTTAATATCTTAGATAAGACGGTAGGTCATTTAGGTTTAATTTACGATATTAATCCGGCGTTAATGGCATTTGCACCCAGTTTTGTTGTGTTGCTATTGGCCTTGTATTTTCTTAAACGAACACAAGCTTAGTTTCATATTAACCTTATATCCAAATTGTTTTTAGCTGTATCTAAAGGCCTATACAGTATATAATCAAGCACTTTGACTCAATCAATCACTAAATTAACACCGGAAAAAATACCATGCTGGGTAAGCTAGTTAAACTTGTTGTAGGGAGCCGTAACGATAGGCTAGTAAGTAAGAAAAAAAAGCTGGTCAAAAAGATCAATGCTTTAGCTTCTGAATTCGAAAATTTATCTGATGAAGCTTTAAAAGCCAAAACACAAGAGTTCCGTGATCGCTTAGCACAAGGTGAGACTTTAGACAGCCTAATCCCCGAAGCGTTTGCTGCAGTAAGAGAAGCTTCCTCACGTGTTTTTAACATGCGACATTTTGATGTGCAGTTTATCGGTGGCATGATGCTTCATGATGGCAAAATTGCTGAAATGAAGACCGGTGAAGGTAAAACTTTAATGGCCACATTGGCCGCTTATCTCAATGCCTTACCCGGTAAAGGCGTCCATGTTGTTACGGTTAATGATTATTTAGCTAAACGTGACGCTGAGTGGATGGGTAGGTTGTATGGCTTCCTTGGCTTAACCACCGGTGTTATTGTGAGTCAGTTAGAGCATGAAGCGAGAAGAGAGGCTTATGCGGCTGATATTACCTACGGTACAAATAACGAATTCGGTTTTGATTATCTGCGTGACAACATGGCATTTAGTCTGGATCAAAAAGTACAACGTGATTTAAGTTTCGCTATTGTTGATGAAGTTGACTCCATTTTAATCGATGAGGCGAGAACGCCTTTAATTATCTCGGGCCCTACTGAAGAAAGTACTGAGATTTATATCAAAGCTAATGCCGTTATACCCTTATTAAAGTTACAAGAAAGTGAAGATCAACCCGGTGACTATACTGTCGATGAGAAAACGCGTCAGGTTTATTTAACTGAAGCGGGTCATGAGCGAGTTGAAAGCTTAATGCTAGAGCAGGGCTTATTGCCAGAAGGCTCAAGTTTATATGATGCAGCTAACATCCGATTAATGCATTATCTAAATGCTTCTTTAAGAGGTCACGCTTTATTCAAAAAAGATGTAGATTACATTGTTGCTGATAATGAGGTCATCATTGTTGATGAGTTTACAGGTCGTATCATGCCTGGTCGTCGTTGGTCAGAAGGTCTACACCAAGCGATCGAAGCCAAAGAAAATGTACCTATAAATAATGAAAATCAGACATTAGCGTCTATTACATTCCAAAACTATTTCCGTTTGTATGACAAGTTGTCGGGTATGACCGGTACTGCTGATACAGAAGCGTTTGAATTAAATAAAATTTATGGCTTAGAAGTAGTTGTTATTCCAACACACCGTAATATGGTCAGAAAGGATCTAGGTGATTTGGTTTATTTAACGACCGATGAAAAATATAACGCGGTTGCTTTAGACATTAAAGATTGTGTTAGCCGAAACCAACCCGTGTTAGTCGGTACAACGTCTATTGAAAATTCTGAAAGATTATCTGCTTTATTAAATAAGCAAGGTATCAAACATGAAGTCTTAAATGCTAAACAGCACGAACGTGAAGCGCATATCATTGAACAAGCCGGTATGCCTGGAGCTGTGACCATCGCTACTAATATGGCGGGACGAGGAACAGATATCGTTTTAGGCGGTAACTTAGAAGCTGAATATAAATTATTGGGCGAAGACGCGAGTCAAGCAGATAGGGATTTTGCAAAAGCACGTTGGCAAGAACGTCATGATCAAGTGCTAGCTAGCGGTGGCTTACATGTTATTGGTTCTGAACGTCACGAATCTCGTCGTATCGACAATCAATTAAGAGGCCGTTCTGGTCGTCAAGGTGATCCTGGTTCAACACGTTTTTACTTGTCATTACAAGACGATTTGATGCGTATATTTGCTTCTGATCGTGTAGCAGGTTTGATGAAAAAACTAGGGATGGGCGATGGTGAAGCGATTGAGCATCCTTGGGTTACGCGTTCTATTGAAAACGCACAACGTAAAGTTGAAGGTCGTAACTTTGATATTCGTAAAGAAATTTTAGCGTATGACGATGTCGCTAATGACCAAAGAAAAGTTATTTATGGTCAACGTAATGAGTTAATGGCGGCTGATGAGATTTCAGAAATCATTACTGCAATCCGTAGAGATGTAGTTAATCAGGTTATCAGTCAGTATATCCCCGCAAAAACAATGGTTGAGCAATGGGATATTGCAGGATTAGAAGAGCATTTATTACATGAATTTAACGTAGAAATTCCTGTACAACAGATGTTAAGTGATGATCATACCTTGCAAGAATATAACTTACGTGAACGGATCATAGACATATTAGAGCAAAATCACAAAGACAAAGAAGTTAAGATTACGGAAGATGTTTTAAGACATTTTGAAAAATCGATCATGCTACAAGTCTTAGATACGAGTTGGAAAGAACACTTAGCCGCAATGGATTATTTACGTCAAGGTATCCATTTTAGAGGGTATGCTCAAAAAGATCCTAAGCAAGAATATAAACGTGAAGCGTTTGAAATGTTCACCAGTTTGCTTGAGCACATTAAATACGAAGTGGTTACCGTTTTATTTAAAGTACAAGTGCGTCAAGAAGAAGATGTACAGGCCTTGGATGAGCAAATGCAAGCACCAAAAGAATTGCATTATGAACATGCGGAAGCCCCTAGTTTCGATGCTATAGAAGCGCCAGCACCTCAAGCGCTACCTTCAATGGGTGATGACTCAAATGTAATACCATTCGTGCGTCATGGTGAGAAAGTAGGGCGTAATGATCCATGTACTTGTGGATCAGGTAAAAAGTTCAAACAATGTTGCGGTAAGTTAGACTAAATAGTTATTGTTACCCCGCCCGTGTTCAATAAACAAGGGCGGGGGGGTTAGCTTAGTGTTATTCAGTTACAGAAAAACTCTCACCACAACCACATGTGCCTTTTACATTGGGGTTGTCAAACTTAAAGGCTTCATTAATGCCTTCTTTGCGGTAGTCTAATGAGATACCGTTAACAAACTCTAAGTCATCATTTGATACGATGACTTTAACGCCAAAGTTTTCAAACACATTATCATTGGCTTCAAGTGTTTCAGCATAGTCCAGTACGTAAGCGTATCCAGAGCAACCCGATTTCTTGACGCCTAATTTTAGTCCAATACCTGTGCCGCGTTTATCCAGCTGTTTTTTGATTTGACGCGCCGCGTTTTCAGTCAGTGTGATTGACATAATTCTCCTTTATCAAACGGTTATACATTTTATAAGTTGATCAATAAATGTGTGTATTTGTGCTTTAGTGTTGCTTATTCCTAAGCTAACGCGTATTGCACTTTTGGCCAGCATAGGTTCAACACCCATGGCTTTTAGTACGTGACTTATTTCGTTGCTTCCACTTGCACAGGCCGATCCGCTAGACACTGCAATGCCTTTTATATCGAGATTCATTAATAGCATTTCACCATCGATGCCAGCTATACCAAATTGGGTTGTATTGGGTAATCTATGCGCTTGATAGGCAAAAATACAAAGCCCTGGTATTTTTAGTAACTCTTCTTCTAAAGTCGATCTTAATGAATTTAGATATTCATAACGTGTAGTTAACTCAATTTTAGCTAATTCTGCCGCTTTTCCAAAGCCAACAATGGCCGCGACATTTTCAGTACCCGGTCTTATATCATTTTCTTGATTACCACCGAACATAAGTGGAGATAGGGGGTGTTTTATTTTACTTATTAAGGCCCCACAGCCTTTGGGCCCATATATTTTGTGACTCGAAAGGGTCATCAGGTCAACGCCCAAATCAGTGAAAGAGACAGGTATTTTTCCTACAGCCTGCACCGCATCAGTATGAACTGTGAGTTCTTTAATTTTAAGCTGCTGAGTGATCTGATTAATATCTTGAATGACGCCCGTTTCATTATTTGCAAGCATGATCGATACTAACTTTGTAGGAGACTTACCAATTTGTTCGAGGTGCGAACCATTGATAATGCCAAACTCATCAACAGTTATGTATTCAACCTGATTCCCCTTAGCCGCTAAATGATCTGCGAAATAGAGGGTTGAAGGATGTTCAGTAGACGAAATTGCAATATGACTGTTTTGAAGTACTGAGTTTAACGCTAAATTGTTACCTTCAGTACCACCACTGGTAAAAATGACTTCTCTAGGCGTGCAATTGATTAATGCAGCTACTTGTTCACGAGCAGTATCTATAGCACTCCGAACTAAGCGACCTTGACGATATAAACTTGAGGGATTGCCATAAAAGGTTGTTAGAAATGGCATCATTGCATCAAGCACTCTCTCATCAAGAGGCGTTGATGCGTTATGATCAAAATAAATCACAAAATAGAGTGCAACTCATTTGTTTTATGAAGCTCAACAATATTAACAATTTCTTCGCCTTTAACTATGGCTGTCTCTTGCGCTAATTGTTTTTCTATTAAATCACCGAGTGTAATGCTTTTTAGATATTCTTTAATTTGTGCACTGAGGCCCATCCACAAGTCATGTGTCAAACAGGCTTTTTCATTTTGACAGTTTGCTTCACCACCACATTTCGTAACATCTATAGGCTCATCAACAGCTGCAATAATATCGGCTATATTAATATTGTTGGCTTCTCTAGAAAGTGTATAACCACCCCCTGGGCCTCGAACACCTTTTACCATATCAGCTCTACGTAAACGAGCGAATAACTGTTCCAAATAAGATAGGGATATTGTTTGTCTGGCAGCTATATCAGTCAAAGTTACTGGGTTAGTTCGGCTATGTAAAGCTAGGTCTAACATCGCTGTAACAGCATAACGACCTTTTGTGGTTAAACGCATTGTAGATTCCCTCAATTAATTAAGTGTATTTCTGACTAATATACTTAACCAACTAAAATAGTCAACAATTATTTGTGTTAAACACTTTATATCTCAGAATCTGAATCCTTAAAGCAATCAGAAATTTCACATCCCACTAATGCGGTTATTGATGTTTCAGTACATTTAATACCATGTTCATTGAGTGCAGCCTTCATGGTTTCGATCTGTGTATCTAACACTTGTATATGATCAATCATATTATTAATGGCATGTGCAATAGGGTCTGGCATGTTCGCATGCGTACCATAAGCGTCAAAATTAGATTGACTGGGTAACTTAGTATGGTCACTTGAAAAAGTAGGCTTGGAGTTGCCAATAATATGTCCAGGAATGCCAACCACAGTTGCGCCCGCAGGGACTGATTTGATGACCACTGAATTCGAACCTACACGTGCGCCTGTGCCAATTTCAATGGGCCCTAATACTTTGGCACCTGCACCGATTACTACACCGTCTTTAAGGGTAGGGTGGCGCTTACCTTTTGCCCAAGAAGTGCCACCTAATGTGACGCCATGATATAGGGTGCAATCATCACCAATAATGGCTGTTTCCCCTATTACCACACCCATGCCATGATCTATAAAAAAACGACGACCTATTTGCGCGCCTGGGTGTATTTCAATACCTGTTAACCATCGATTTATATACGCAATAAATCGCGCAAGCCAATGAAATTTTCGCATCCAGATGAAATGACTAATTCTATGTAAAAAGACCGCGTGTACGCCAGGATAAGTAGTGATAACACCAAATACTGATTGAGCAGCAGGATCTCGTTCGAATACGCAGGCAATATCTTCTTTAATTCGGTCAAACATTATTTGTTCCTTTGATTATCTTGTGACATTCTTAAAATCCCCCTCAGAATGTCTATTTCTTTGACGTCTAAATCTGCTCGATTAAATAGGCGTCTTAAGCGTCGCATAATGGATTTAGATTTGTCAGGGTGCATAAAGCCGATATCAGTTAATGTTTGATAGAGGTGGTCATAAAAAGAATCCATTTGTTGATTTGTGGCTTTAATGGTTTTGCCTTTGTCACCTATCATTAATTCACTGTATTGACCGGCACTAACAAATAGTTCGTAGCAAACCACTTGTACCGCTGCTGCAATGTTCAATGAGCTGTACTCTTCATTACACGGAATTCTAAGTAGATATTGGCATAAATCTAATTCTTGATTTTTGAGACCTGAATTTTCTCTGCCAAACACAATAGCCGTTTTAAGTTTAGAATCAGTAGCGACAATTTTTTCAGCAGATTCTCTAGGTGTCATTTCTGGCCAGCTGATGGTTCTGCATCGAGCACTTGCGCCGATTACAAGTTGGCAATCACTGATGGCATCATGGAGGTCATCATAAACTTTTGCTTTCGCTAATATGTCATCAGCTCCAGTTGCTCTTGAAGTCGCTTCCGCACTCGGAAATATTTTGGGAGAAACTAAACATAGGTTAGACATGCTCATATTTTTCATGGCACGAGCAACAGCGCCAATATTGCCGGGATGAGATGTTTCCACTAAAACTATTTTAATATGTGAAAGCAAGGGGCATTGTCCTTAGATAAAAATACGGCAAGTTTACCAAAAGATTTGCTATCATTATCTTTTTTATCGCTCATTATAAATTTGTCTATGCAACCCATGTTAAATATTGCCGTCCGTGCTGCTCGTAGTGCTGGCGATCTAATCTTACGATCATCTGATAATGTTGGTCGTCTTACTATCGATCAGAAAGGCAAAAATGATTACGCCAGCGAAGTTGATCGAATGGCTGAGCGAGAAATTATTAACATCATTAAAACAGCCTATCCAGATCACGCTATTTTGGCAGAAGAAAGTGGTGAACACGCTGGAAATGATTATGTATGGGTCATTGATCCATTGGATGGCACGACAAATTTCTTACATGGCTTTCCTCAATACGCTGTTTCTATCGCATTAAAGTACAAAGGTCGATTAGAAGTAGGCGTCATATATGATCCACTACGTGACGAGTTATTTACCGCTAAAAGAGGCGGTGGTGCTATGTTAAATAATCGTCGTTTACGAGTGACACAACCCTCTGCGTTGAAAGGTGCTTTATTAGGCACAGGCTTTCCGTTTAAAACGGATACCCATCTTGATGCTTATGTAGGCATGTTTAAATCATTGACTACAGAATGTGCTGGTATTCGTCGCGCTGGATCAGCTGCTCTTGATTTGGCCTATGTGGCTGCAGGTCGATTAGATGGTTATTGGGAAATCGGCATTATGGAGTGGGACATGGCCGCCGGCATTCTATTAGTAAAAGAAGCGGGTGGGGTAGTGACTGATTTTTCTTTTAATGATAACTATATGGAATCAGGTAACGTCATTGTCGGCAGTCCAAAGATGCATCAATTGATGTATCAATTAATAGAGCCGCATGTGACTGCCGCTTTAAAGTAGTCTGTAGATGTATAAGAGAGCCTATAACAGGCTCTCGATAATCAATTAAATAATTCTAATGCCAACATAATGGCGTCTTCTCGGCCATTTAATGCGGGATAATAAGCTTTTCTAATGCCAATTTCGTTAAACCCAATATTCTGATACAGGGCAATTGCCCCTACATTAGTGGGTCTTACTTCTAAGAATATTGTTTCTGCCTTACCTCGTGCCGAATCAATTAAGTGTTCAAGCATTCTTCGGCCAATACCGTGACCTTGCTCATTTTGATCAACAGAAATATTGAGTATGTGTGCCTCGCCTACAGCCATTGATAGTAGACAGTACCCTAACACTTTATTGTCGTATTCACATACGTAACAATCGTAGCCGGCTTTAAAGCAATCTGTGAAAATATCTTCTTCCCATGGAAAATCATAGTTCTGCTGCTCTATGGATAAAACAGAGGGTAAATCCGCGTGTGTCATTGTTCTAATGCGCATTAGATCTTTTTTTGTTACTGAATCAGGAAAAATCTTAGCGTAAAATTCATTGTCTGCATCATAGACGACAATTTTTTTTATTTTGTCCATTAGTCCCCGCATGGTTCACCTTTCATTTCTTTATATATCTGGAGTGCATTAAGTAGATCAAGCCAAGCCGATTGTTTCTCATGTAAAAATCTTAATAAATAAGCAGGATGGTTAATCACAACCAGAGGGATGTTATTAATCATATGTGTATTATTCTTAAGCTCTGATAGGGGGGCGTGTTGATTGAGTAAGGCTTGTGCGGCAACATGGCCCACAGCTATCATTATTTTTGGCTTAATTAAGTTGATCTGGCGTTGTATATAACCATGACAATTGAGTAACTCATTTGCATGAGGTGCCCGATTATTAGGCGTCATGCATTTAATAATGTGGGTAATAAATACTTCATCTTTCGATAAGTTGATGGCTCTTAACATTTCTGTAAATAGTTCGCCTGTTACACCTAACATAGTGTCGCCATCTTGATCCTCAATTTGACTAGGTGCTTCAGTAATCCATAGCCATTCGGCTTGATGCGATCCTGATCCTACGAGGCTTTGTGTTCTAGTATGACAAAGGTCACACTGATGGCAATGAGTGATGTCAGAATTTAATTTATCCCAGTTATCGGAATCATTGAGTTCCCAATCTGAACCAGACTCTGAAATTGAAGATACTGAGGTTCTAGGTAACCAAACCTCAATACCCATGCTTGATAAATATTCAAGACGAAGTTCATTATCCAAAATGAGGTACTCTATTTATGGATAATTAAACATCACCTTTTTGAGGGTGTTGTTTCTTATCAGTACAGTTGAGTTTATTAACTGCATTGATGTAGGCTTTAGCAGACGCAATAACAATATCAGTATCAGCGCCTAAGCCATTGACCATGCGACCTTCTTTCTCAAGTCTTACGGTAACTTCACCTTGAGCATCTGTACCATTTGTGATGTTGTTAACAGAATATAGCTCTAATGAGGCGGATGAATTTACCAGCTTTTCAATGGCTTTTAAACTTGCATCCACGGCGCCACCACCTTCAGAGCTGCCAGTAACTTCTTTAGTATCAACACGGAGCGTCACAGTTGCAACAGGTGTTTCACCCGTTTCAGAACAGACTTTAAGGGCAATCAGTTTGACATATTCGTCTTCTGCTTCAAATCCTGCTTCAGATATCAATGCCTGTAAATCTTCATCAAAGATTTCATGTTTCTTATCAGCTAAAATTTTAAAGCGAGAGAAGGCATCATTAAGATCCTTTTCTGAATTGAAATCAAACCCTAATTCAGTCATGCGGCTTTTGAAGGCATTTCTACCTGAATGCTTACCTAATACCATCCGGTTAGCCGACCAGCCAACATCTTCTGCGCGCATAATCTCGTAAGTTTCACGGCTTTTCAATACGCCATCTTGATGAATGCCTGCTTCGTGTGCAAAAGCGTTAGCACCAACAATGGCTTTATTGGGTTGCACAGGAAAGCCAGTAATAGAAGACACTAATTTAGAACACGTTAATATCTCACGGGTATCTATACTCGTTTGGCAAGGGAATACATCGTGACGAGTACGTACGGCCATAACCACTTCTTCTAGTGAAGCGTTACCTGCGCGTTCACCTAAGCCATTAATAGTACATTCTACTTGCCTTGCGCCATTAAGAACGGCAGAAAGGGAGTTAGCAACGGCTAAACCTAAGTCATTATGGCAATGCACAGAAAAAATAGCTTTATCTGAATTGGGGATGCGCTGGATCAAATTCGCAATGGTTGCGCCAAACTGTTGAGGCAAACTATAGCCGACAGTATCTGGAATATTTAGAGTGGTCGCGCCTGCATCAATAACAGCCTCGAGTATGCGACATAAGAAATCTTCTTCTGAACGGCCTGCGTCTTCTGGAGAAAATTCAACATCATCTGTATATTGTCTTGCTCGTTTTACCGCTTTAACTGCGTATTCAATAACTTGATCAGGTGACATCTGCAATTTCATTTGCATGTGTATGGGTGATGTCGCTATAAAAGTATGAATTCTAGATCTTTGGGCACTTTTAAGGGCTTCACCTGCGCGGTCGATATCTTTATCTAAAGCTCTAGCTAAACCACAGACAATACTGTCTTTAACTGTATTAGCGACTGCTTGGACTGATTCAAAATCACCAGGGCTAGCGGCGGGGAAGCCGGCTTCGATAACATCTACTTTTAGACGTTCTAATGCTCTAGCAATTCTAATTTTTTCATCACGGGTCATCGATGCGCCTGGGCTTTGTTCACCATCACGCAAAGTCGTATCAAATATAATTAATTTGTCTTTCATAAAAACTCGATATTAAGAGTTACTTCAACGGTTAGGTTGATTTAATGGATAAGGATAAGTGTAAAAAAAATGATATTAAGCTTTACGCCCTAATAACCTGCGTCTACGCATGACTAAAGTGATAACAGGGCCAGAAATAGCATAAGCTAAGAATAAAACAAATAATAAGGTCTGTGGTTGAGCCATGATGATAGCGATGGCAAGCATGACAGCAATGGCTACAAAGAAAGGGACTTTACCTTTTAAATCAATTTCCTTGAAGCTAGAGTATCTAAAGTTACTCACCATAAGCAGACCTGTGCTGATTGTTAGTGCTAAAGCAATATACTTAACTATTTCCACTGGATAAGCGTGATCTAATGACAGCCATAAAAAACCTGCAAGAATAGCGGCTGCAGCAGGACTGGGTAAGCCTTGAAAATAACGTTTATCAGCTGAAGTTAACTGAGTATTAAAGCGAGCCAGTCTTAAAGCGCCACCCGCCATGTGAACAAAAGCGGCGAATAAGCCCAATTTACCCATGCTGGTAAAAGCCCAGAGATACATCACTAATGCAGGGGCCGCACCAAATGAAACCATATCAGATAAGCTGTCATATTGAGCACCAAACTCACTTTGAGTATTAGTTAATCGTGCAACTCGGCCATCCATGCCGTCTAATATCATGGCAACAAATATTGCAATGGCAGCTGTCTCAAAACGACCATCCATCGCAGAAGTAATGGCGTAAAAACCAGAAAATAAAGAACCTGTGGTAAACAAATTAGGTAATAAATAAATGCCTCGGCGGCGTATGGTGCTTTTTTCTGTAGACATACGTCAATGAATCCTAATGTGTTATGAGTTAAAACAATGCGCGATTATACAAGGATTGAATACTTATTTTTATAAAATATCAACTTCTCAAGTCGATGATTTTATGTTTAACGTTTTGGAGTAAGGGCTGTATCTGTAAATGAAATACCATCCCAGCCAAACTTCATAAAAGTTCTAATATTGGCGTGGTCAGTTCCGTTAGGGTTGTTTAATACATCCTGATGATAATAATCACCGAATAAGTTTAAGGTATGCTGAGGACTAAGATTGTTTAGCAATGCAAAAGCAAATATTTTGCAGGAGCCTTCATTGGTACCCGGAGCACTGGTCACTTGTTCTTCCTTTAAACCATTAGTGAAAAGGGTAGGTTGATAATCATAGTGTTCGGTAATGACGGCAATCGTTTCTGCGAATTGAATGCGTTCATCGTTTTTGATTTTTTCAATAAAGGCTGCTAGGCTCATAGGTGCTAAATATATAGTGTTTAATAGGGTTACGCTTTTTTCATGATGCGTTCTTTTTCGCGTTGCCAATCACGATCTTTAGATGTAGCGCGTTTATCGTGCAGTTGTTTACCTTTAGCTAACCCAATTTCTAATTTAGCACGACCCGTTTTCCAATACATTGAGAGCGGGATCAAGGTATAACCTTTACGCTCAACAGAACCAATGAGTTTATTGAGTTCATGTCTATTCAACAGAAGTTTTTTATGTCTAATAGAATCAGGTTTGATATGGGTTGATGCAGATAGTAAAGCGGATATGTGCGCGCCTGATAACCAAGCTTCACCCCGTTTTAGTACAACGTAACTTTCTTTAAGTTGCACACGACCTTCACGTAAGCTCTTAACTTCCCAGCCTTCAAGTACTAATCCAGCTTCAAAACGCTCTTCAATAAAATACTCATGCTTAGCTTGACGATTAACGGCAATTGTCGCGTTCTGTTGAGTTTTATTTTTTTTGGAGTTTTTTTCAGCCATAGGGAGTGGATATTAATTTTAAAACTGACGAGAGCGATTATTTTTGTTATTTTACTCGATATTATTAATAAGGTGAGTTTTTTGAGGCGCTCGTAAATGATAGATACTAACACAACAGGACATGGAAAATGGTCTTCACGCTTTACCTATATTCTCGCTGCTACAGGATCTGCAGTCGGTTTAGGTAATATCTGGAAATTTCCATACATCACCGGAGAAAATGGTGGTGGTGCGTTTGTATTAGTTTACTTAGCATGTGTCCTAGTCATTGGTATTCCCATCATGATGGCAGAAACAATGTTGGGACGTCGTAGTCAACGTAATCCTATCGAAGCGATGGAGTTATTAACTAAAGAAGCCAGTGCGGATAGCCATTGGCATTACTTAGGTTGGATGGGTGTTATCGCTGGTTTATTGATACTTTCATATTACAGTGTCATTGCGGGCTGGGCCTCAGCCTATGTGCTTAAAGCCTTTACCGGTAGTTTTATTGATGCTGATGCAACAGCCATCAAATCATTATTCGACAGTTTTGTAGGCAGTCCCATTCAGTTGATTTTTTGGCATACCTTATTCATGTTAGCGACTATGGTTATCGTTGTTCGCGGTATCAATAATGGGCTAGAAAAAGCCGTGCAATATTTAATGCCCGCTTTATTTGTATTGATGTTCTTATTGGTCGCGTATGCCATGACGACGGATAGTTACTTTAAAGGTTTGCACTTCTTATTCTCACCCGATTTTAGCAAGTTAACGGGTAATTCCGTTTTAACAGCGATGGGCCATGCCTTTTTTACCTTGAGTTTAGGTATGGGAGCCATTATGGTTTATGGTTCTTACTTGTCTAAAGATATTTCAATTAGCAAAACAGTATACTTAATTGCGGGTGCCGATACTGTCGTTGCATTATTAGCAGGCATTGCCATATTCCCCATCGTGTTTGAAAATAATTTACACCCAAGCTCTGGCCCAGGCCTCATATTCGAAACCTTACCCATCGCTTTTGGTGCTATGACAGGCGGTTGGTTAATGGGTGTGTTGTTTTTTATAATGCTAGCGGTGGCTGCATTAACGTCATCAATATCATTGATCGAACCTGCTGTAGCTTGGTTAGTTGAGAACAGAGGTTTTACTCGTGAAAAAGCGTGTCTATGGTCTGGTGGTGCAACATGGTTTCTGGGCTTAGGAACTGTGTTTTCATTTAATGTATGGTCAGATTTTAAGCTATTCGATAGAACCCTATTCCAGTTATTAGATTATTTAACAGCCAACTTGATGCTGCCCATTGGTGGATTTTGTATTGCCGTATTTGCGGGCTGGATTATGAATGCAAAACATAGCGAAGAAGAATTGGCTATGCAAACACCAGCAGGCTTTCAAGTATGGAAACTATTGGTTAGCTATGTTGCTCCCGCAGCCGTTTTTTTGGTATTTCTGCATGTTATTGGGGTTTTATAGATGACTGTAGTTCAAAAGAGTGCATTGGTTAAGTTTTCTGCCTTACAGATGTTTGAACTCGTCAATAACATAGAAGATTATCCTAAATTTTTACCTTGGTGCAGTGGTAGTCGTATTATCAAAAGGGGTGATGATTTTGTAGAGGCAGAACTCATTATTTCTAAAGGTGGTTTTAACAAATCATTCTCAACCCGCAATAAAATCGATCCAGCGGGTGTGATTACAGTGTCTCTTTTAGATGGGCCATTTTCTTATTTAGAAGGCGTGTGGAATTTCCTCCCCTTAAGGGAAGATGCTAGCAAGATCTCTTTAGATTTAGAATTTGAGATGTCAGGAAAACTTGCCAGTTTAGCGTTCGGCGTCGTGTTTAATCAAATATGCAACACCATGGTTACCTCTTTTACAGATAGAGCAAAGCAAGTCTATGGATAATGGTTTTATTGAAGTAGAGGTGGTTTATGCCTTACCTCAGCAACAAATCATCAAAAGCGTGCAATTATCTGTTGGAATGACGGTACAAGAGGCTATCAATTTATCGGGGTTAACAGATGCGTTTCCCCAGCTTTGCAAAGATCCACTCAATGTGGGAGTATTTGCAAAATCGTGTGAATTAGATCATGTGCTTAATGATGGCGACAGAGTTGAAATCTATCGTCCGTTAATTCACGATCCCAAAGAAGCGAGAAGACTAAGAGCCAAAAAGTAAGTGTTGGCTGTAAAGACTATTAAGATCGCTGTTATAAAGGCAAATTATCTGTATTAGATTTTGGGGCTTGTTCGGGCTTAGTGCTTCTTAATGGATTGTTAGTGGTATCTGGACTTAAAAGACCAAACATCGTTGTTATTTTTTCCCACATGGTTTTATCAAGATCACGTTTAGGTACATCTACACTGGTTTCCTTTGCAGCTATAGGGCCAGTTACCGAATTCGGTCTAAAATCACCTTGCACACCTACTACTACATCATTTTCAAAAAACAATGAAAATTGATGTTGAACTTTATCTTCACCGCTTGGTTGATTAATATAAATGTAATCCCAACGATTTTTATGAAATGTGTTTTCTGCCATAGGGGAGCCAAGAATATAAAGTACTTGTTTTTTACTCATACCCGGTTTTAATTGATCAATCATACCTTGTTCGATAATATTCCCTTGCTGTATATCTACTCTGTAGATACCCGGTATGTGGTCATATAAATATGTACAAGATACGATGGATTGGCTAGCGATTAAGCTACAAAAAATAAGCGACTTTCTCATTGAAGACAGATCAAAAAATACAAAATAGAAATGATACAGGATGTTAATTAATAATCCTATAAAAGTATCATGATAATTAGCCCTAAAAAAGGCTACAATAAACTCTCTTTTAAAATTCATCCCCTATGTGGCTAACTGAGGAATTCTTTTGGAAACTCATGATTTAAAGAATGCGGGTCTTAAGGTCACCATACCTAGACTTAAAATTCTGCAAATTTTGGAAAAACAGGTTAATGAGCGTCACCTTACTGCAGAGATGGTGTACAAAATTTTAATCAGTGAAAATGAAGAAATTGGTCTAGCAACAGTCTATAGAGTACTCACTCAATTTGAAGCCGCTGGCATCGTTACTCGTCATCATTTCGAAGGTGGTAATTCAATATTCGAACTAGATACGGGCGACCATCACGATCATATACTCTGTATGAAATGTGGAAAAGTTGATGAGTTCACAGATGAACTTATAGAGGTAAGGCAACAAGAAGTTGCTAGCCAACTGGGTTACGATCTCGTCGATCATGGTTTGTATTTATATGGATTTTGCCCGAAGTGCAGAAAACCTTAATTAATCTTATTAATAGTATTCATGTTTAAACCCCTCATTTTATATATCGGCTTACGCTATACGCGAGCCAAACGTCGTACACAATTCATTTCATTTATTACCTTAACATCTGTACTAGGCATTGCCTTGGGGGTGACCGCACTGATTACAGTCTTATCTGTAATGAATGGTTTTGAAGCAGAGTTACGTGAACGTATTTTAGGCATGACCTCGCATGCGACAGCTACGGGTAAATTTGGTCAATTGGATGATTGGCAAACATTAGATAAAAAGCTAGTAGATTATCCGCATGTCCAAGGTTCTGCGCCTTTTATTACTGGGCAGGTAATGATTAATGCAGACAGACGCGTCAGCGGCACTATGCTCAACGGTATATTGCCAGAATACGAAGCTAAGGTATCAGATGTAGCAGCAAAGATGAAATACGGCCACTTAGCTGATCTTGTTCCTGGCGAATATGGCATCGTATTAGGATTAGAGTTAGCTAATTATTTGGGTGTGAGTATGGGTGACAAGATCACTGTGATCAGTCCACAAATCAACTCAACGCCTGCAGGCATAGTTCCTAGGATGAGACGCTTTACTGTGGTAGGTGTCTTTCAAGTCGGTATGTATGAATATGATCGTAATATGGCATTGATTCATCTTGATGACGCCGCCAAACTATTCCGTATGGATGCTGCTGTATCAGGCTTACGTATTAAATTAGATGATCTATTTAATGCGCCACAAATAACACGCACTATGGCTAAAGCATTATCAAGCGACTACCAAGTCAGTGATTGGACCTTAGCGCACAGCAATTTCTTTAGAGCGATTCAAACAGAAAAACGCGTCATGTTTATTATTTTATTGTTGATTGTCGCCGTAGCGGCTTTCAATATTGTTTCTACTTTAGTGATGGTCGTCACCGATAAACGGGGTGACATTGCTATCTTAAAAACCCAAGGTTTAACCTCAGGATCAATTATGGGCATCTTTATGGTGTTAGGTTCCATCATTGGTGTGGTGGGGACGGCACTGGGTACAGTGGGCGGTATTTTGTTAGCTTTAAATGTGGAAACTATAGTGCCCGCTTTAGAACACCTATTTAATGTCCAGTTTATGGCGGCAGATGTTTACTACATCAGCGAATTGCCCTCTAAACTCGTATGGACTGATGTTTATTCAATTGCAGGCATGGCCTTCTTATTATCATTATTAGCAACTATTTATCCCGCATGGCAAGCGTCTCGGATTAATCCAGCGGAGGTGTTACGTTATGAATAATACAATATTGACATGCCGCCAACTTACAAAGCGCTATGACCAAGGTGGTTTGGATGTAGACGTCCTTAAAGGTGTTGATTTAAGTATTCAAGTCGGCGAACGTGTGGCCATTATGGGTGCCTCAGGCTCGGGTAAAAGTACATTGTTACACCTATTAGGCGGATTAGATAAAGCCACCAGTGGTGAAGTGATATTGTCTGGTATTAATCTAAATAAAGTCAGTGCCATTAAATTAGCGAAGTTAAGAAATAGATCTTTAGGTTTTATTTACCAATCGCACCATTTGTTGGGTGAATTCACTGTACTCGAAAACGTTGCGATGCCTTTATTGATTGCGGGTGAATCGATAAAACAAGCGACTATAAGAGCAACTGAGTTACTTAAAAGAGTAGGCTTAGGGCACAGAATTGAACATAAACCGGGTGAGTTATCAGGTGGTGAAAGACAGCGTGCTGCAGTAGCAAGAGCTTTAATAAATAAACCTGGTTTAGTGTTAGCGGATGAACCTACGGGTAACTTGGACAGTAAAACAGCCGATCAAATTTACCAATTGATGCTGGAGTTAAATCAAGAATTACAGGTTAGCTTTTTAGTGGTCACCCATGATCATGAATTGGCGGCCCGTCTGGGTAAAGTGTTACATATGGAAGATGGTCTAATCGTCGGTTAACGCCGCCTCAAACAAACTCACTGCACCTCTTGGGGCGCTTTTAGCCCGCATAAACAAGAGGTAGCCGTGATAATTTCTGCATTATGCTTTGTTGCTGGCATTTTATGCGTGCAACAGTTTTCTGAATTACCGGGTCTTTATTGGTTATTAATGATAACAATGGCAGGTCTTGTATTGGCCTGTTTACGTCATTGGCGCACTGTTTTTTTTATAATTGGGCTGCTATGGGCGGTTTTATTCGCCATGCAACGACTCGATGATCGCTTACCCACAACATTAGAAAGTATTGAAATCCCCGTTACAGGCGTTATAACTGATTTACCTGACCTCAATAAACAGCGTAGTACTTTCGATTTTAAGATCACACAGTCTCCCTATAAACTCCCTCATAAAATTCGTTTAAGTTGGTACTATCCAGATCAAACGATCAAGTCTGGTCAAAAATGGTCATTTGTTGTTAAGTTAAAGCGACCTCATGGGAGTTTAAATCCGGGTGGATTTGATTATGAAAAATATTTGTTTAGCCAAGGGGTAGGGGCAACAGGCTACATACGTACCCAGACTAAACCACTATTACTGGGGAGAGTGTCTGGATGGTTCAGTATTGCCGTGTGGCGACAAACAATTGCAGATGATTTGACCCAGTTGCTTCAGGGTAATTCGAGTCTAGGATTGATTAAAGCCTTAACCATTGGCGATGGGAGTGATATTTCTAAAACTAAATGGGATATTTTTAGAAAAACAGGCACGACGCATTTGGTCGTTATATCGGGTTCTCATGTAGGTTTGTTAGCTGGCTTGGCTTATTTATGGGTACTTAAGCTTTGGGCACGATTCGGGTATTTAAAATGGGCACCGCAAACCATCGCCGCCATCAGTGCCATCATCGTGGCGACGCTTTATTCAGGCTTAGCCGGATTTTCAGTGCCCACGCAACGCGCACTCGTTATGTTAAGTGTATGGATGCTGTCAGTCATACTTCAGCGCAATTCTAAGCCATACAATACCTTAGCTTTATCATTATTTGCCGTACTGGCTTATGATCCTTTAGCGGTTTTATCGGTTGGGTTTTGGTTATCTTATTTAGCGGTAGGGTTGATTGTGTATGTTATTTCCGGACGTTTAGGAAAACATAATACCGTCATAGAAATGCTAAAAATAAATGCAGCCACTTCGTTGGGTTTATCGCCCTTGTTGCTCATTTATTTTCAACAGATATCCGTTATTTCCCCCATTGCTAATTTTATAGCCGTGCCGTTGATTAGTTTTCTATCGGTACCTTTGGCATTATTAGGTGTAGCAAGTATGGCGTTATCGCCTTGGCTTGCAATGCAATTATTTCAGATTACCGATGGTTCATTGCAGGTACTGATGGTGTTTTTAAACACCTGTGCTCAACTGCCCATGGCACTCTATACGCACGCACAACCCCCGTTTTGGTTATTACTGTTCACGGTGCCAGCCGTATTAATACTATTAGCACCGGTGGGTATGCCGTATCGATATTTGAGTGTGTTACTGTTTCTGCCGATGTTTGCATCGACTGCGGATAAACCTGCAGCAGGGTCTATAAAACTGACCGTATTAGATGTCGGGCAAGCATTATCGATAGTGATACAAACTCAGCAACATAGTTTGATCTTTGATGCGGGTAGCAAATATTCAGAAGACAGTGATGCAGGCATTAGCACTTTACTGCCTTTTTTACGGTACGAAGGTATCAATACAGTTGATACGTTAATGATTAGTCATGCCGACAGTGATCACATCGGTGGAGCCGCTTCACTCATAAAGGGTATTCCCGTTAAAGCCGTCCTTACGACAGCCATGCGTCAACTCCAAGACTATCAGCCAATAAAGTGTGAAGCGGGGCAAACATGGGAGTGGGATGCCGTGATGTTTAGGGTATTAGCGCCCATTACAGAGCTCAGCAGTGAGAACGACAATGCCTGTGTCTTACAAATTAAAACGTTAACAACGAGCTATCTCTTGCCTAGTGATATAGAAGCCGAGGCAGAAACAGCGTTGATGACTAATTACGGGCAAGCATTAAAATCAGATGTGTTAATTGCGCCGCATCATGGCAGTAAAACATCATCAACACCGGCTTATTTAGCGGTGGTAGATCCAAAAGTTATTTTGATATCAGCGGGATATTTAAGTAAATTTGGACATCCGCATCCGGATGTTACACATCGATATCAACAGCAGGGGATTGAGTGGTTTAATACCGCAGAGCAGGGCGCATTAACCATCACTGAGCCAAACGATCATTGGCAAATAGAGGCAATGCGCACCACCGAAGGTAAATATTGGAACAATAAGTGATATTTGATTACAGCTCTAATTTAAAACGTGCAGTTTTAATGGCTAATTGCACCGTGTCTGGCGCAGTACCACCAATATGGCTACGCGCCGCGACAGAACCTTCTAAACTAAGATAATCAAACACCTCTTCAGTGATTAACGCAGAGAATTTTTGTAATTCTGCTAAAGAAATTTCAGATAAATCACGGCCCGTTTCAATGCCCAAGCGCACTGCCAGACCTACGACTTCATGCGCATCTCTAAACGCCATGCCTTTTCTGACTAAATAATCGGCCAAATCCGTAGCGGTAGCAAAGCCACGTTTAGCGGAGTTATACATGTTTTGTTTTTTAGCACTGATATGCGGCACCATGTCAGCATAAGCGCGAAGGCAGTTGATTAAAGTATCAACCGTATCAAATAAAGGTTCTTTATCTTCTTGATTGTCTTTGTTATAGGCTAACGGTTGGCTTTTCATTAACATCAGTAACGACATTAAATGTCCGGTCACCCGTCCTGATTTACCTCTCACTAACTCAGGCACATCAGGATTCTTCTTTTGCGGCATGATAGATGAACCTGTGCAAAAGGCATCCGGCATATCAATAAAGTCAAATTGAGCACTCGACCATAGAATAAGTTCTTCAGAAAAACGTGATAAATGCATCATGATGATACTGGCGGCCGCTGTAAATTCTATCGCAAAATCACGGTCACTCACAGAATCTAAAGAGTTAGCACTGGGGCGACTAAAACCTAAGAGTTCTGCCGTTAGAAAACGATCAATAGGGTAGCTGGTACCGGCTAAAGCCGCGGCTCCTAAAGGCATTACATTAAGGCGTTTTTTACAGTCTTGTAAGCGCTCGTTATCACGCACTAACATTTCAAACCACGCCATTAAATGGTGGCCAAAGGTAATCGGTTGAGCGACTTGTAAATGCGTAAACCCCGGCATGATAGTGTTATAGTTTTGCTCAGCTAAATCTAAAATAGCACGTTGTAAACGCTTGAGTTGGGCTGTGATTTGTTCAATCTCACTGCGTAAATACAAGCGAATATCAGTCGCCACTTGGTCATTTCTGGAACGGCCGGTATGGAGCTTTTTACCGGCAATGCCAATTAAATCAGTCAAACGCGCTTCGATGTTCATGTGGACATCTTCTTGTTTGATAGACCACACAAAAGCACCGCTTTCAATTTCTGACTGTATTTGGCTCAGACCCTTAATAATGTCATCTCGTTCCGCGTCAGTCAAAATGCCACATTTTGTGAGCATCGTGGCATGTGCAATAGAACCTTGGATATCTTGTTCTGCCATACGTTTATCAAAATCCACAGAAGCAGTAAAGACTTCAACAAAGGCATCGGTGGCTTGGGCAAAACGGGCACTAGAAAGTTTTTCTGAGTTAACGGTAGTCATGAATAGTTAAGAGTGATGTGAAGATTGTGCGAATTATAACATCTAATATAAGACTGTGATTTTACCCAACACTGTTGTGTACACACAACCTGCACAGTAAATGATTTAGCGCGTTTGAATTAATAAATCCGCGCGGGTAGTTAGTTAAGGAACGTCAGTAGTAGTTGCGCCTCCTTAGGTAGTAACCTAAGCGCCGTAGGTAGTTACTGCCGATCCTAAAGTAGTTACCTAAGCGGCTTAAGTAGTTAGTGCTGGACTCAAAGTAATTACCCCTGCATCTTGGGTTATAACTGCACCAGCTCAAGTAGTAACATAAGAAACGTAGGTTGTTACTTTTCGATTCTAAGTAATTACTCTAACCCCATAGGCTGTTAGTTTCACAATAGAAGTAGTTACCTAAGCGGCTTAACGTGTAACGCCCAGATCCTAATGAGATACCCAAGCACCTTAAGTAGTAAGATCGCCGGCAAAAGTAGTTACTTTCGATTTAGGAGTTGTTACTCCAGACGCTAAAGCTGTAACTGAAGCTGCGGCTGCTAATTGATTGATGCATATAGTTACTTGATAGTTTTAGCGTCTGCATCTTGTGTGATGTCTAGGGCAATGTTGTGCATTTCAGTGATGCGTTTAACAGTCTCTAAGAGCAGTTTGTTGCTGCCAGACGTTAAATGACCCTCAAAAGGCGAAGCCGGCACTAAAGTTTCAGCCTCGTTATCAAAATCCCATTCAAAGATGGGGTTTAAAACTGAAACCATCGGCACTTCCCCATCCATAGTCGATATGATAAACACGTTACCGTTTCCATACTTTAAGGCATTATCAATTAAGTTGTAGAGCAAGCGCGTTAGTGTAACTATTTTAAAACGCAATGTGGGTAGATTAGTATCCAATCAATAATGCAGGAGATTTTAAGGCTGCGTATAAACACTATTTAGCCCGGGCTACGATGGAAGGTTAGCCAGAAGAAAACTTTGTGGCCCAATATCGAGCAGGTAAAGTGGCTTTGTTGCTGAATAAGCCTTATACGGAAATACTTACGTGTTTTTTAACAGCCTATGAGATGCGCCCCGAAGTGTTACTGAACCGTTGTATCAATTAGCTGTGTATTGCCGTAATAAGGCATGGCATCACCAAGCGTATTTATTTGCTAAGGCAGGCGCTGATATTGCGTATCCGACTGATGTGTTATTTGTAGAAAAAGACATATGCGAATGGCGCATTTTTGATGAGCTGGCGATTGCGGCTTATTGGACGGGCCATTATGTGGAATCAAAAAAACTCTGTGAAAAGTTATTGGCTATGCCCTTGGCGGCTGATGATGCGGAACGTGTTCGAGAAAATCTGCAGTTTGCGCTAGAGAAGCTAACAGTGTTTAAGGTTTAATTTTAATGATTATAAAAACGCGTTATTCCTATTATTTAGCTATTATTCTCATAGCCTTTTTTGTAGTGATATCAGCCTCAAGTGTTTGGCAAAAATCAACCACGTGGGATGAGCCTTTTCACTTAACTGCGGGTGTTACGCAATTACAAACCGGTGATCCCCGTTTAAGTTTTGACCACCCGCCGCTTGCCCGGATTATAGCGGCTATTAAGTTTATGTAACTAAAGTGAAAAACATCAATCCTTTTGGTTTTTTATCTTTACTGTTTAGGAAACTGAAAATTCCAATTGGGAAAATGGATTTACCAAGTATAAAAAGCTTTTTTCCAAGTGGGATTTTGCTTTTCCTACTTAGGGATTTTACTTTTCCTAAGTGGATCGGATATTTCGGGTTAAAAATTAAATATTTTTTAAAAAGGTGTAAATAAACTTTTTTATGATGTATTTGAGGCCTTAGATAAGGCCGATCTAGCATGAATGTATAGTCTGCCATACTAGAATTAGCTTGATATCGTAAACCTCAAGTGTGTTGCTTCTAATAATTTTAATCCTTACTCGGTACATTCAATGGGATGGGTAAGAATTGTTGCCATTTAATACTGCCCCCTGCTTGATCTTTAGTCGGTAAATCGGTTTTATGCCAACCGCCGCCTAAGGCTTTAATCAATAGTACCGCCGCACTTAATCGTTGGCCTTGTAGATTAACGGCCGTAATCTCATTATTAAGTGCTGTCACTTGATTAACCATCACATTCAAGTAACTCACTGTACCCGCTTCATATTGGTTAGTCGTTAATTTTACCGCCTCATTTGCGGCGGAAACAGCCTGAGTTTGCACCTTAATTTCTGCATCTAGGATTCGCAGTGCGGCCAAATTATCTTCAATTTGTTGAAAGCTCGTTAAGATGGCTTGTCGATAGCCGGCTACACTGGCATCGTACGTGTCAATCGCTGACTGTAGCACGGCACTTCTAGCACCCCCATCAAATATCGGTATGGCTAATGCCGCGGGGCCTAAAGCCCAATAACGCGCACTTTGATTGGCAACCGTTGATAACAAAGTCGATTGTTGGCCATCAGAAGCCGCCAGATTTAAATTAGGAAAGTAAGCCGCTTTCGCAACCCCAATTTGAGCGTTGGCGGCTGCCACAGTGCGTTCTGCAATAGCAATATCGGGCCTACGTTCTAGTAATTGTGACGGTATTGTCATGGGAATTGCGGGTATAGCCGTAGTAAGTGGGCTCTCGGCTATACTGAGTTCTTTTGGCGCTTTACCGATTAATACGGCAATAGCATGTTCTAATTGTGCCCGTTGTATCGTTAAGTTAATGGCTTGTGCACGCGTGGATTCTAATTGGGTTTGTGCTTCAACTATGTCAGATTTAGCTGCAATGCCGGCTTCGTAACGGTTTTGTATAATCGTTAATGTTTTTTGATAAGTGGCTACCGTATCGTTTAAGAGTTTTATTTGGGTGTCTAGCGTTCTAATTTGAAAATAATTTTGGGCAACTGTGGCTTGGCTGGTTAAGCGTAAGGCGTGTAAGGTGGCTGCTCTTGATTGGGCGGTTGCGATACTGGATTCAGTTTGTCTCCGTAAGCCACCAAAGATATCGGGTGCCCAGGCCACACTGACTACGCCACCAAATAAGTTTCTAACTCCACTCACCGCAACACTTTGTCCACTAGCGGCTTTAAATCGATTAGTAGTTGCCGTGGCTGATGACGTTGGAAAGTAGGCTGATGTTGCTGATTGCACCATCGATTGCGACATTTTATATTGTGACTCGGCTTGGGCTATCGATTGATTGCCGGTATTAACCTGAGCTTCTAGTGCATTTAATTGTTGGTCTTTAAAGAGTTCCCACCATTGATCGTTACTAAAGGCTTCAGCGGGTTCTGCTTGTTTAAATCCAGCCAGCTCTTTATAGGTGTCTGGAATAACTGATTTAGGGATTTCATAATCAGGTCCAACGGCACAGGCCGTGAGTTGAGCCGTTATCAATAAATAAAGTGGCGATAGGATAAATTTCATAAGACGAGTGGCGGCTAAACGGTTTGATTATCTATAACGGGGTGTCGATTAATGAAGCGACGATTGACCCATAGTCGAAAGTTATCTAAATAAATGTAAACAACAGGCGTCGTGTATAAGGTAAGTATTTGACTAAAAATTAAGCCGCCCACGATTGAAATACCTAATGGCTGGCGTAATTCGGCACCATAACCACTGCCTAAGGCCAAGGGTAAAGCGCCGAGCAAGGCTGCGAGGGTTGTCATCATAATAGGTCTAAAACGTAATAGGCAGGCTTTATAGATAGCCTCTTTTGGATTTAGTTGATGTTTACGTTCTGCAAATAAGGCAAAGTCTATCATCATAATAGCGTTCTTTTTTACGATTCCAATCAACAATATCACGCCTATCAACGCAATTATACTAAATTCAGTTTTACACGCCATTAGGGCTAACAAAGCGCCAACACCTGCGGATGGGAGTGTAGATAAGATGGTAATGGGGTGGATGTAACTTTCGTACAAAACACCTAGCACTATATAGATACAGGCGAGTGCGGCTAAGATTAAATAAGGTTGATTGCGCAGAGAGTCAATAAAGGCTTTGGCATTACCCTGAAAACTCCCTTGTACCGCGTTGGGCACATTGATATCTTGCATGGTTTGCTGGATTATTTGAGTGGCTGTTGATAACGATGTCCCCTGATTTAGGCTAAACGATAAGGTAGCAGCAGCAAATTGGCTTTGATGATTAATTGATAGGGGCGTATTGCTTGGCGCAAAGCTAGTAAAATCTGATAAGGGCACGGTATGCATCGCAATTACGGTACCTGACGGTGACGTTGTGGCGGGTACGTTGATATAAATCTGTTTAAGCGCTTCTGGACTTTGCCAATACTCGGGCGCTAATTCCATCACTACGCGATATTGATTTAAAGGGTTATAAATAACGGAGACTTGGCGTTGGCCAAAGGCGTTGTTTAGTGTGGTATCTATCATCGCTTGGCTAATACCATAGCGAGCCGCGAGAGTACGATCAACAATCAGTTCAACTTGTTGACCTTTATCTTGTTGACTGGTATGGACATCCAGTAGTTCTGGGTGTTGGGATAGGGCGTTGATTAATTTAGGCAACCACTCCCTCAGTAATCCTAAGTCATCTGATTGCAAGGTAAAGTCATAGGAGCCGAATGATTGGCGTCCTCCAAGCCGTAATTCTTGTGCAGGAGAGACATGCAATTTTGCACCGGGTATGCGTTTAACGGCTTTGTTTAAGCGCTCATTAACAACTTCTATGGCCTCTCGTTCATCATGAGGTTTGAGTACGATAAAGATTCTTGCACTATTGCCACTAGATCCAGACCCACTAAAGCCCGCTACGGTGACTACGGCAGGGTCTTGCATGAGTATTTCTGAAAACTCAGCGAGTTTTTTTTGCAGACTGACGAATGAGGTACCTTGATCCGTTTGAATCTCACCCATCAAACGACCACCGTCTTGTGACGGAAAAAAACCTTTGTCTATTACCGAGTATAGATAAATATTAAGGCCTATCGTGCTGAGCAGTATTAACAGCATAATACGACCATGGTTAAGGGCCCAGCCTAATGATCTTTCATAATACGTTTGTACTCTATCAAAGAGCTTTCCAATATTATGATAAATTCGACCGTGTGTTTGCGAGCCTTTTCCTAACCAACGCGCACAAAGCATGGGTGTAACGGTTAATGAAACGATTAGCGAAACCACTACGGCGGCTGACAAGGTGACAGCAAATTCTCTAAATAAACGCCCAACAATGCCCCCCATTAATAAGATGGGTAAAAAGACGGCTATCAAGGATAAACTCATCGCTGTTACAGTAAAGCCGACTTCTTTTGTGCCGACTAAGGCCGCTTTAAAAGGCGGCATGCCTTTTTCGATATGTCGTTTAATGTTTTCCAACACCACGATGGCATCATCTACAACAAAGCCGGTTGAGATGGTCAACGCCATTAGGGTGAGATTATTAATACTGTAATTAAAAAAATACATCACACCGCACGCACCGATTAAAGACACTGGGACAGCGATGATGGGCACTAATGATGAATGAAAATCCCTTAAGAAAACGAGTACCACTAAAATAACTAGTACGATGGCCAATAGTAAATTGCGTTCAACCTCTGTAATGGAAGCTCTAATGGTTTGTGAGCGATCGATGACTAAAGAAAGATCCACATTATGTGGGATAACCGCTTTAAGCTCAGGTAATAAGGCTGTCACTTGATCAACCGTTTCTATCACGTTAGCTTGGGGTTGTTTTCTTATGATGAGTAAAACCGCAGGGGTGCCATTTTTAATACCGGTATTTCTTAGATCCTCCACAGAATCAACGACCTTACCAATGTCCCCCATCGTTACGGGGGAGCCGTTTTGATAACTTACAATTAATGGCAAGTAGTCTGCGGCTTTACGAGCTTGATCATTCGCTAGTATTTGCCAACGTTCAGCACTGTCTTCTATGATCCCTTTTGGGCGAGAGAGATTCGTTTGGTTAATTGTTTTGCGGACATCTTCTAAGCTGATGCCATATTTATTAAGGGCATTGGGATTTAATTCAACACGTACAGCGGGTAAAGAGGCGCCACCGACCTGGACTTGTCCGATACCAGGAATCTGGGACAATTTTTGAGCTAATACAGTGGATGCAATGTCATACATTTCACCTTTACTTACCTGCGATGAGGTTAACGATAATACAAGAATAGGGGAGTCTGATGGATTATCGCGTTTATAAGTGGGTCTATTGGGCATGGTAATGGGCAATAAACTTGCCGCCGCATTGATGGCGGCTTGCACATCACGGCATGCGCCATTGATGTCTCTATCCAGATCAAATTGCAGAGTGATTTGAGTATTTCCTAATGAACTACTGGAGGTCATTTCTGTTATACCCGCAATACGCCCCAGTGTTCTCTCTAAAGGCGTAGCCACCGAACTGGCCATTGTTTCTGCACTTGCCCCGGGTAGTTGCGCTTGTACATTTAAGGTGGGGAAATCCACTTGCGGTAATGAAGCAACGGGGAGGTGGTAGTAAGCTATAGTACCCGCTAACGCTATAGCAAACGTGAGTAACGTGGTTGCTACGGGTCGATTAATGAATAATGCCGATAAATTCATGCGTTACGGAAGTATTTAGCCAATTTATCCATGCCTAAGTAAATCACCGGTGTGGTGTATAAGGTGAGTAATTGACTGACTAATAAGCCGCCTACCATGGCAATGCCCAATGGATGACGTAATTCAGAACCTACACCTGTCCCTAGCATGAGCGGTAAAGCGCCTAATAAAGCAGAAAGCGTTGTCATTAAAATAGGTCGAAAACGCAATAAGCACGCTTGGTAAATGGCCTCCCTAGGGGGCATGTTTTGTTGTCGCTCTGCTTCTAAGGCGAAATCTATCATCATAATGGCATTCTTTTTTACAATACCAATTAATAGAATAATGCCGATAATGCCAATAATGCCTAAATCGGTATTTGAAATCATCAAGGCTAATAGAGCGCCCACACCCGCAGAGGGTAGGGTGGATAAAATGGTAATAGGGTGAATATAACTCTCGTATAATACGCCTAAAACAATATACACAGTAATAATAGCGGCCAAAATGAGCCATAAAGTGTTATTAAGAGACGCTTTAAAGGCTAATGCGGCCCCTTGATAACTTGTGCGAATACTGATGGGTAGATTGATATTTTCTTTTACGCGATCAATCGCTTTAACGGCATCTCCTAGTGAAGCATTTGATGCTAAATTAAAAGATACCGTGGCTACGGGGAATTGTTCTAAATGATTAACGGCGAGTGAAGTCGGTTTTTCAGATATATCGGCAATCGCTAACAAAGGGACTTGCGTACCGTTAGTTGAGGTTATGCGTAAGTCCTTTAAATTATCAGGTGATTGCTGATCTTTAGGATCAACTTCGAGTACGACTCGATATTGATTAGATTGGGTAAATATAGTCGATACCAAGCGTTGCCCATAAGCACTGTATAGGGTGTTATCAATTGCGGCCGTGCTAACCCCCAGTCTACTTGCTGTTGGTCGATCGATATTGATATAAATTTGCTGGCCTTTATCTTGCACATCACTACTGACATCGATTAACGCAGGTTCACTGGCTAGTGCTTCAACAAGACGTTGCGTCCATAGATTGAGTTCTTTGATGTCGGGTGTTTCTAAGGTGAATTGATATTGCGTGCGACTGACCCTGTTCTCCATGGTTAAATCTTGTACCGGTTGCAAATACAACGCCACATCGGGTAATGATGAGAGTGTATTTTTTAAACGGACAATCACTTCGCTGGCTGATTCCTTTCGCGCCGCATGCGGTTTTAGATTAATTAAAAAACGGCCATTATTCGGTGTCGTATTCACACCATCTACGCCAATAAAAGAAGAGAGGTTATCGACTGCTGGATCTTCTAAAATCAACTTGCCGATTTTTTGTTGATAGTCTGACATGGCCGTAAACGACACACTTTGGGGTGCAACAGTTATACCTTGAATGACGCCTGTATCCTGAATGGGGAAGAAGCCTTTTGGGATGACTATATATAAAAGAGTGGTTAAAGCCACTGTGCCAAAGAACACGCTTAGGGTGAATCTTTCATGTTGCAGTACCCACGCTAAGCTTTTGCCGTATGACGCAATAATTTGTTCAAACCAAGAAATGGGTTTAGCCCCGTTGTTGTCTGCTTGATGTGGTTGAGCTTTGAGTAATTTTGCGCACATCATCGGTGTTAAGGTGAGTGATATAACGGCAGAAATTAGGATGGCTACAGCCAATGTAATCGCAAACTCTCTAAATAATCTGCCGACTACTTCGCTCATAAATAGCAAGGGGATGAGTACGGCGATTAAAGAAAAAGTTAACGAGATTATGGTAAAGCCAATTTGTTCTGAACCTTTAAGTGCGGCTTTTAAAGGGGATTCGCCACGCTCTATGTAACGCGATATATTTTCAATAACCACGATAGCATCATCCACCACAAAGCCAGTGGCAATGGTTAGCGCCATGAGTGTTAAATTATTGATGCTAAATCCAGCTAAATACATGAAGGCGAAAGTGCCCACTAATGATAAAGGCACCGCTACACTGGGAATAAGCGTGGCAGGGATATTACGTAAGAATAGAAATATCACCATCACCACAAGCACAATGGCTAATAATAATTCAAACTGCACATCGTGTATCGAAGCGCGAATGGTTACGGTTCTATCCGTTAAAGGAATGACATCAATACTAAGGGGCAGAGAGGCTTTTATCTTGGGTAATAGTTCATTGATACTATCAACTACTTCAATTACGTTAGCGCCAGGTTGGCGTTGAATATTGACTATAACTGCCGAATGATCATTAGCCCAAGCCGCTAACTTTACGTTTTCTGCGCTGTTAACTACTTCAGCCACTTCAGCTAACCTAACTGGAGCGCCATTACGATAAGCGACTATTAAATTTTTATAATCTTCTGGTGAGCGAATTTGGTCATTACTATCAATAATTGCCGATCGTAATGGGCCGTTAAACATGCCTTTGGGTTGATTAACATTTGCCGCTGCAATGACTGTTCGAACATCTTCTATGCCAATGCCGTAAGCTGCAAGCGCTTTATGATTGACTTGGATACGTATAGCTGGCCGTTGGCCCCCACTAATACCGACTAAGCCAACGCCAGGCAGTTGGGCAATTTTCTGTGCTAACCGCGTATCGACTAAGTCTTCAACTTTATATAACGGTAGCGCATTGGAGGTGATTGCGAGCGTCATGATAGGCGTATCCGCAGGGTTTACCTTACTGTAGATAGGTGCTTGCGGTAAGTCTGTCGGTAAAAAATTAGTGGCTGCGTTTATAGCGGCTTGTACTGACTGTTCTGCAATGTCTAAATTTAAATTAAGATTAAATTGCAATGTAATAACGGAGGCGCCGCCCGAACTGGTAGAAGACATTTGCGTTAAGCCAGGCATTTGGCCCAATTGTCGTTCTAATGGGGATGTAACCACTGAGGTCATTACATCAGGACTTGCGCCCGGATATAAAGTCACTACTTGTATAGTGGGGTAATCTACTTGCGGTAATGCAGAGACGGGTAATAGTCTATAAGCCAAAATCCCCACCATCATTAAAGCAAGCATCAGTAATGATGTAGCTACAGGCCTTAATATAAATAGGCGCGAGGGGTTAAAGTGGGTGGTGTTTGGCCCAGTAGAATTTATCATGCTTAATGTGTTTTACGTTTACTGGCTTTTGCGTCTTTATTGGCTTCTGTATTAACACTAGCAGCTACAGGTTGGTTATCTATTTCCGTAATATCAATTCTACTGCCGGCCTGTAAACGATCAAAACCTTCGGTGACCACTTTCTCATTGGTATTTAGATTACTTTCAACCACAATTTTATCGGCTTCAGTGGGGCCTGTTTTAATGCGACGCACTTCAACTGTATTGTCAGCTTTGGCAATATAAACAAATGCGCCTTGGTTATCTTGCTGCAAAGCTGAACTTGGAATTTGAATGGCATTATTTAAGGTTTCTAAATGCATTCTTATATTCACGAACTGATTGGCAAATAAACTGTTATCTGTATTATCAAATTGCGCTTTTAATTTAAGTGTGCCGGTGCTTGAATCAATTTGATTATCAATAGCTAACAATTTACCTTCGGCTAAGGCATTTTTACCCGCTCTATCTAAGGCTGTTATCGTAATGGCTTGATTTGAATGTAAGCGTTTTATAATGCTTTGTACTTTGTCTTCCGCTAACGTAAAAATTACCGTAATGGGTTGCAGTTGCGTAATGACAACTAAGCCATTGCTATCACTTGCATGCACAATATTACCTTGATCAATTAAGCGTAAACCCACTTTGCCTGATATTGGAGCAGTTAAATGCGCATATGAAACTTGTAGTTTGGCATTATTAACTTGTGCCTTGTCCATGACAACGACACCTTCATATTGTTTAACCAATGCCGCTTGTGTCATGGTTTGTTGGGCCGCTATTGAATCTTGTTCAAGTAGCTTTTGATAGCGTTGTTGATCAAGTTGTGCGTTTTTAAGTAAAGCCTCATCACGCAATAATTGTCCTTCTACTTGTTGGAGTTGAATATCAAAGGTTCTTGGATCAATCTCAGCGAGTAACTCACCTTGCTTAACGACTTGTCCCTCGGTAAAGTTGACTTTGATCAACTCACCATCAACTCTGGGTTTAACCGTTACCGTTCTTAAGGCTGTTACCGTACCTAACCCATTTAAATACACAGGAAAGTCGGAGGCAGTTACTGTTTGAACAGAAACAGGGGTTGATCCTTTTTCATTACGACTTTTACGTTTGTCCCCCTTAACCTCACCTTTACTTTCATTCTCTGGGGGCGTCTGTGAAAAATAATAACTACCTGCAGCAACAATAAGTATCACAGAGAGAATAATTATCCAAAATGTCACACTACGTGTTTTGATAAATACGATGGGGAGTTGTTTGTTATGGCTCATGTAGAATAATGATGAAGTGTATCTATAAATGTGGAAGGTAAGCCAACGGATTTGGATTTATTGAGTTACTGGTTTCTGTTTTTATTAAGTATTAAATGTTAGCAGATAAAGCGTTAAGAAAGTATTACATTCTATTTTTAATATTAAACCAAGTTACTGTATATTATGTGTAAGTTCAATTACTTTTCTGTTATTTACTATTTTGTATTTAGAACATTTTCATTTAAACGAGTTTCCATTTACGATTTCTCCTGATCCGCACTTCATGTACATGAGCAAGCGGCATCAAGAGGGCTTAGCTCATCTTTTGTATGGAATTGAATTTGGAGGTGGTTTTGTAGCCTTAACAGGAGAAGTAGGGACAGGTAAAACGACTTTATGTCATTGTCTCTTACAACAATTACCAGAAAATATTGATCTGGCTTTAATTCTAAATTCCCGATTGAATTCTTTTGAGTTAGTGGCAACCTTATGTGATGAACTCGGTATTAGTTACGATAAAAGCACTCAGTCTTTGAAATTTTTAATAGATCAGTTAAATCAACATCTACTTCTTACGCATGCAAAAGGTAGGCAGACTGTTCTATTAATAGATGAAGCGCAGAACTTAAGCATGGAAGTGCTAGAGCAACTCCGTTTATTAACTAACTTAGAAACCACTAAAACCAAGTTATTGCGCATCATTTTAGTGGGACAACCTGAATTAAAAGAACTACTACAAAGGCAAGATCTTCGACAATTGAATCAACGTATTACGGCTAGATATCATTTGTTACCGTTATCGCTTTATGAGACCCGCGCTTATATAAGGCACCGATTGAGTATTAGTCAGGGGGATGTTTATGTGTTTAGAGAGTCAGCTATCAAAAGGATTTACCAAATAACAAAGGGCATACCACGGTTAATTAATTTATTGTGTGATAGATCTCTTTTAGGGGCTTATGCTTCGCATGTTTATAAAGTTAATACTAATATTGTTAATCATGCTGCTTTAGAAATTATCCCTGAAAACCCATTAAACACTCGTTTTACTCGCACAGCAGTCTTTACAGTCATCATTGGAATTTTAGCTACATCTGCTTACCTATACAAAACCAATAGTAAAGTTGAAATTGCACCCGTTCCGTTAACTCAGCAACAAAACGTCGCTAAAGCTTCAGAACCTAAACAGCTTAGCGACTCACACATTCTTGTTGATTCATCCAAAAAAATTGCTGCTGACTCTTTTACTGACTGGTTAAGTAATCCAGCCAATACGCTAGATAATGTATTGAAATATACACTTGCACGATGGGGTAAAACAAATCAAAGTAATCAAAAGGTTGATTGTACTAGTATCAAAGTCACGGGGTTACGATGCGAAATAGGTAAGGCTTCTTGGAAAGAGTTACTAAAATTAAATAAACCCGTTATTTTAGAGTTTGTTTTAGATGATGCCAGTAAACATCATGTTTTATTTACAGGGTTTTCAGAGCATCAAACCATCGTCCACTTCGACCCTGATGTTAAGTTTTCCGTCGCAGATATTTTAAAATATTGGGAGGGCTATTATTTAACGCTACAGGCTCCTGAATTAAAAGCAGTCAAGATTATTGCTTATGAGCAAAATTCAGAAAATGTGTTGTGGTTACGCTATGTGTTAAATAGTTTTGACGGCCAATCCACACAAGTGGATCGTCCACTGTATTATGATGAAAACTTACTTAAGCGCGTTCAAAGCTATCAACATGCACAACATTTAGGCGAGGATGGTAAAGTCGGTCCAAGCACCTTAATCAGTCTAAAGAATTATGCTCAAAAACTTGAATATTCGCACTTAACCATTAACGAATAATTATGTCTTTTATTTTAAATGCCCTTCGTAAGTCTGAACAAGAAAGACAGAAGCTACAAGTGAATAGTTTGAGTTTTGATCAAGCAGAATCCCCTGTTAGTATTAATCGACGAAAAATGGTGGTTTATAGTGCCATTTTTATAGCCGTTAATTTAATACTCACAGTGGGTATTATTAGCCTAATAAGGTCTCCAGTTGCGGTATCTAAGGATGAAATTAAAGAAAAAACAGAAATAGACTCTAAGCGTGAATTAATAAAACCAGTTGAAAAAAACCTTGAGCCAGATAAGAGCACTGTAATTCCAAATGCACCTATTGCAAACACTTCCATTGCCGATCTAATTGAAGAAAAGCCCAATGCTATCGGTGAGTCTCCTATAACAAAAACGTTTACAGCCAAGCCTGAGGAAATTAATATCCCAGCTAAAGTGCCTGTAAAAGCAAATAGTCAGCAAAAATCCATTGTTGAAGCTAACCCTGAAGTAGGTTTAACTAAAGATACGTTGCCTTACTTGCGCGAGTTACCTTTTACGTTTCAACAAACCGTACCTGATGTCACTATTAATGTATTTGTGTATTCAGATCAGCCTAGTGAATGTTTTGTGATGATTGATGGTGTTAAATATAAAATTGGGCAGTCTTTACCCAATGCAATGCATATTAAAGACATCACTGTGAATAGTCTGGTTGTGGAATATCAAAATAAGGCTTTTCAGATCGATAGACCTTAATGCTGAGTCTGATTACTTTTTCGTTAATGTAATGGATTGACTTTGATCATCAATATTAATCTGATAACGATTCAAGGCGCTCATACCGAGTAAACGATTCGGTCCTAATTGCTTATCAGGAATGAAGGCTACTTGGACATTTTCTATTGTTTCACCCGCTAATTTGATTGAATGTAAGTATCCAATCTTTGCATCTGTTTTCCCATTCGCAGTTTGCATCGACTGATGACTAAAATTCACATTTTTCATCCCGAGCCGATTAATCATAGACTGCGGCAATACCACAATGTCTGCGCCGGTATCAATGACTAACTCCATAGTTTCCCAAAGGCTGCCATCCCCAGATAGTGCTGCTGACACCATATAATGATTACCTTGATGACTTGTGGGTAGCACTATATTTTGAACGGCTGATTTTTGTTTTTTATTGACGATGACGATACGTTCAATATCACCTTTATTGTTTCTGCTGACAATATGATTAAACGTCGTTAATAATTGTTCTATTTGTTGTTCTAAATTACCCCGAGTCACTATTTTTTCTTCATTTTGAATACGCTCTAACCCCACCACTTTGATATTCATGCGACTTTGTAGGTCTACTATTTGCTCATATAAGTCGTTAGGAGCAACGTTAGTATCAGCGTAGACATGAGTGCTTATAAAAACTACGCTTAGGCTCAATACTCGTCTTAGTGTGTTGTTTAAATGCAGGGAGGGGTAAAGCTGTATCATTATTAAGATCTTCCGAGTCTTTTTTCAGTCTCAAGTACTAATTGGGTTGTTTTTAAGACCGTATCTGGATTTAAGCTCATAGAATCAATACCTATTTCTACTAAAAATTCGGCCATTTCTGGGTAATCAGAGGGCGCCTGACCACAGAGACCACAATGTTTACCATTTCGTTTTGAGCCTTCTGAGGCTAAGCGTATCATTTCTTTAACGCCTGCGTCACGCTCGTCAAAGTCTTCTGCAAGTATTGTTGAATCACGATCAACTCCTAGCGTTAATTGCGTAAGATCATTAGAGCCTATAGAAAAGCCATCAAAATGGGCGGAGAACGCATCAATTTGAATGACATTATTGGGTATTTCGCACATCACATAGATCTCAAGTCCGTTTTCACCACGTTCTAAACCGAGTTCTGTCATGTACTTTAATACCTTTTCGGCCTCTTGCACTCGACGGCAGAAGGGTATCATTAGAATCACATTGGTAAATCCCATATCATCACGAACGCGTTTCATGGCCGCACATTCCAAGGCAAAACCTTCGGCATAAGCGGGGTGCGTATAACGTGATGCGCCTCGAAACCCAATCATAGGATTGGCTTCTTCAAATTCAAACCAACGCCCGCCCAATAAAGTAGCATATTCGTTTGTTTTAAAATCTGACATTCTAACCACAACAGGTTTTGGGTAAAAAGCAGCCGCGATGGTTGCTACGCCTTCTGATAATGTCTGTATAAAGAAATCTGTTGGATCTTTGAATTGGTGGGTTAGCGCTTGAATTTGTAAGCGCTCTGATTCATCGTCTACACGTTCAGGATGAATTAATGCCATAGGGTGGGCTTTGATATATTCCGTAATAATAAACTCCATTCTGGCTAAACCCACACCATCGTTTGGTAAAAAACGAGTTTTAAAAGCTAATTCTGGATTACCTAGATTAAGCATGATTTTAGTCTTTGGACGTTTCAAACCTGTTAAATCTGTCTTATTGATTTCAAACTTTAGTGTGCCTGAATAGACATTGCCTTTATCACCCTCTGCACAGGATACGGTAATGGGTGTGTTATTTTGTATTACAGTGGTTGCGTTGTCACACCCTATGACTGCTGGAACGCCTAATTCACGAGATATAATAGCCGCATGACATGTTCTGCCACCTCTATTAGTGACAATCGCCGAGGCAATTTTCATAACGGGTTCCCAATCTGGTGTGGTTAAATCCGCAACCAAAACATCACCTGGCTTGAATGTCTTTAATTCATTTAGATTATTAATGATTCTAGCGGTACCTGTGGCAATTTTACTCCCGACGGCATGGCCAACTACGATAGGGTTAGCTGTTTCTTTGAGGGAGTATTGTTCTAATATTAAGGCATTTTGTTGAGAGACAACGGTTTCAGGACGGGCTTGAACAATATATAGAGTTCCATCGATGCCGTCTTTCGCCCACTCCATATCCATAGGTTTGGGTAGTCCCGCTTTTGCACTGTAATGATTTTCAATTTTAATTGCATAGTCTGCTAAGGTTAAAACATCTTGATCTGTAATACAAAATCGTTCCCGTTCAGCTGTTGAAGTAGCAATATTGCGAGTAGGTTCATGCGTGCGCCCCTCACTGTAGATCATTTTGATTTTTTTTGAACCTAGATTTCTTTTCAGTATGGTTCTGAACCCTTTATTAAACGTAGGTTTATGGACATAAAACTCGTCTGGGTCTACGGCACCTTGCACTACATTTTCGCCTAATCCATAAGCCCCTGTGATAAAGACCACGTCATTGAAACCAGACTCAGTATCTAAAGAAAACATGACGCCACTTGCATCAAGATCAGAGCGAACCATTTTCATAATGCCAATTGATAAGGCTAGTTTAAAATGATCAAAACCTTGATCTATACGGTAATGAATAGCTCGATCTGTAAATAAACTAGCAAAACAGCGTTTACACGCTTCTAACAATGCGACATTGCCACGAATATTTAGATAAGTATCTTGCTGACCAGCAAAACTTGCTGTGGGTAAGTCTTCTGCTGTTGCAGAACTACGGACAGCGACACTCAGTTCATCCCCATATTGCGCTTGTAATCTAGCATAGGCAGCTATGATTTGTTGTTCTAGATCAGTTGGAAAGGGTGCCGCATAAATTATATCGCGCGCCGAACGCGCACGATTTGCTAAATCAGTGACATCATCCGGGTTAAGATCATCTAAGGCAGAATGTAATGCATCCCAAGCATTGGCTTGGTCAAGCAGATAACGGTAACCTTCTGCTGTTACGGCAAAACCATTGGGAATTTGAATGCCTTGTGATGACAGTTCTTGATACATTTCACCTAATGATGCATTTTTACCTCCCACTAAAGGAATATCGTCTATCGTTAATTCATTAAACCAGCGGATATAATTTGTTGATGTAGACATGGCGACTATCCTCAAGGGAAGTGCTTTTCGGATGAAAAGCGTTAGGTAGTTTACGCTTAACTATGTAAATAAGTATATTTAAGTAAATATAGTGCAAATATACGCATTTTTAATTAAAGTGTCGCCAGTTATTGGTGAAGCTTAGGAATTCGTAATGTCAGAAAGTAAAGTTTACAAAGTCAATCCAGCCATAGCAGACAAGGCGCACATTAATCTTGCGTCCTATCAAACTATGTATCAGCATTCAATCAATGAGCCAGACACATTTTGGGCGAGACAAGCGGAGTTATTTTTAGATTGGTATAAACCTTGGCATACGGTGCAAACGTGTGATTATCGTACGGGACATATTCGTTGGTTTGAGGGAGGTGAGCTTAATGTTAGTGTTAATTGTGTTGATAGACATTTAGCCTGTCGAGCGGATCAAGTAGCCATTATTTGGGAGGGTGATGATCCTAAACACAGTCAATCGATAACTTATCAGGAATTACATACAGAAGTCTGCAAGTTTGCCAATGTTTTAAAAAACTTAGGTGTCCAAAAAGGCGACCGAGTGTGTATTTATATGCCAATGCTTTCGGAAGCAGCTACTGTTATGTTGGCATGTACAAGGATTGGGGCAGTGCATTCCATTGTATTCGGTGGCTTCTCAGCTGAAGCTTTAAAAGATCGAATATTAGATTCTGATTGTCAATTTGTCGTCTGCGCTGATGAAGGCTATAGAGGCGGTAAAATTCTACCTATCAAATCCAGTGTTGATGAAGCGGTTCTATCATGCCCCAATGTGAAGAAAGTGATCGTTATAAGAAACACCGGTAATTCTGTTGCTTGGCTAGATGAGCGAGATGTTTGGTATCACGAAGCTATGGCAGTCGCTTCTAACGTTTGCCCTGCTGAAATAATGTCTGCTGAAGATCCTTTATTTATCCTTTATACGTCGGGTTCAACGGGTAAACCAAAAGGTGTTTTGCATACGACAGGGGGGTATTTGTTATATGCAGCCATCACACATAAGTATATTTTCGATTATCAAGAAGGTGATATTTATTGGTGCACTGCTGATATTGGCTGGATTACAGGGCACACCTATATGATCTATGGACCCTTATGTAATGGAGCTACTACTTTAGTATTTGAAGGTGTACCTACGTATCCCGAAGTAGATCGTTTATGGAAGGTTATTGATAAACATCAGGTCAATATATTTTATACCGCACCCACGGTTATTCGTGCCCTAATGGCCCATGGTAACGAGTTCATAAAACATACCCGGCGGGATTCTTTACGCATATTAGGTAGCGTTGGAGAGCCGATTAATCCAGAAGCTTGGGAATGGTATTACCATCAAGTGGGTGAGTCGAACTGTCCTATTATGGATACTTGGTGGCAAACAGAAACCGGGGGCATATTAATTACACCATTGCCGGGGGTAACGGACTTAAAACCAGGTTCTGCTACCTTACCTTTTTTTGGTATAAAACCTGAAATCATGGACGCTCAAGGTGTATTGATGGAGGGAGAAGCAGAAGCAGAAGGCGTGTTAGTGATTAGTGCTTCTTGGCCGGGTCAAGCACGCACTGTTTACGGTGATCATCCTCGCTTTAAAGATACTTATTTTAATCATTATCCCGGGTATTATTTTGCCGGTGATGGTGCGCGTCGTGATGAAGATGGCTATTTTTGGATTACGGGTCGTGTTGATGACGTACTTAACGTCTCTGGCCATCGGATGGGTACGGCTGAGATAGAAAGCGCCTTGGTATTACATGAAAGTGTTTCAGAAGCAGCTGTTGTAGGCTATCCACATGATATTAAAGGGCAGGGTATCTATGCTTATGTCACCCTTAATAAAGGCGTTGAATCGTCTGACGAACTTAAAAATCAATTAAAGGCTTTAGTTCGTAAGGAAATTGGTGCTATTGCTTATCCTGATATTATTCAATGGGCGCCCGGTTTGCCAAAAACACGTTCAGGTAAAATTATGCGTCGCATACTTAGAAAAATCGCGGCCAATGAATTAGAAAATTTGGGTAATACATCAACCCTGGCAGATCCAACTGTTGTTGATGAGCTAATAGAAAATAGAATAAATCGGTGAATTAAATTTTACCCCTATCCACTTCTTATGTAAGGATAGGGGTGATATGGCATTAATGTCCTGCGTGTCCACCTTTAGGTGGTTTTAAATCATTTTTTCTTAATACATATTTGTCAGCTTTTTTACCTGAAATGGGATTACCGTTATCATCAAGTTGAGTGAGACTGTTATCACCAACTAAATAATAGTGATTTGTTGCTTCTATATTATTGCGAGGAGTAAGTACTAAGGTTGTATTATTATTTCCCGTAGAAAACTTTCCTTTTTCTACGATTTCTCTTTCAGATTTACCAACGTATTGTCTAATCAATAGATAGGTATTGTTACTATTGAGTGCGAGTGAAGTTTTAATGCCCGTACAATCTTCACAGGGTACAAATCCGTTATATACCCCTGGCCATTCTGAATTTGTTTGCTCATGGTGGCTTTCATGCTCTGATGGCTTATCAGTTGATTCGGCTAATGCAGAGTTATTAATTGCAATTACGCCAAAGATGAATAAAGAGCCAAGAAGTAATTTATTTGTTTTTGTTATGTTATGCATAATGCCTCCTCTAATTATTATTAAAATATTAAACGTTAAACCTAGTATAACTTAACCTTAGTGATTGTATTGTCAAATAAGTTGGAAAGTATTTTAATGCAAGTCACTAGGTGAATTTCGTTTTAACTTGGCTCCTAATTTAGCAAGTAAACGCGTCAATTGTTCAGAATAAATTACAGACATGAGTACAATAGCAGCTCCTATTAGAATGCTAAAAGCAAGTATCGCGTAAGACAATTGATTCCAATTTGTGTTGTATAAATCAGCTTTAATGGGCTCGCTAATGCCCGGGATACTGGGCAGGTCTCCGTCACCACCCTCTACTTTCAATTGAGCTTTCATCCCCTTTTCCATATGCTGAGGGAGTTCACAATGCACTAAGTAGGTTTTCTTTTGGCTAGGTAATATTAGTGATGCTTGCAGTTGACCAGTGCCGTTAAGTTCTAAATGGAACATGCCATCTGGATATAAATAACCCGGTAAACCATGAATCATCAATTGATGGCGTATTTGATCATCATTAATGAATGTTATGTTGATTTTAGCGCAGGGTTTTACATTCCATTCCTGTGTATCAAAGGCGAACATCTTGCCGGTAAATTTCTCTGCATACTGTTGACCTGCATGTATTGTAATATCCTTATTTTCAGATATTTGTGGACAATCACGCGGCAATTGATCTGGGTTTGCATTCATAATCATGCCCGTTTCATCCATAATCATTCCACCATGCTCCATAGCGAAAACAGGTTGATATAAACTGATGAATAGTAAACCGATTAAGATTTGCTTCATGATTTAAATTTCCTTTTAATAACCAGTATTAGCAAGACAAATAACCCTACCAATAGTCCAATCGCCGCACCAAACAGTAACATTTGCAAATAATTAGGCTCGAGGATACCAGCATCCCCCAATAATGCGCCAAATGAACCTTCTGTCCATACCGCTTGTCTTTTTGCGTAATACTCTTTGTTAAATACTTGATCTAATAGATGCTCATGCATTTTTGGCATGCCATGTTCATCTAATAAGGCTTTATAAGCCAGTATAGCCATATTGCCGCCAGGTTCTATGCCATCAGTCGTTGTTCCTGTTGGGACATGGTCATGAAACATCCATAAGCCTGGGCCGTAACTGTGTAGCCCATCATTTTGTGTTTTAAGATGCACGTCATTACGTTGAGCAGTCGCCATATCTAGCACATCGCGAGTAATTTGTTGTGCTTGGGTCAAGTCAACACCATCTAAGGCTGTTATTGTGGCTTTATGACCGTGAATATGGAGGGCAATAGCACTCCGTTGAAAATTAGCGACGTGTAATTTAATATCTTCGTTCTCAGAAGATATAATCATTGAATCTCGAAGTGTATAAGGGAATGAGTGGCCGTTGAGCAAGAAGTAGTTTTCAAAGGACTCTGTCATATTGTAATCACGTGCCATATGCTGAGCAACTAGGCGTGGATCATTTGCTTCTTGAATGATATGAGCCAGTTTTTTATCAATAGATTGATAATGTAGATCATATTCTTGGTTATATTCCTTTTTCACTGCGACAGAAGGGTGACGTACCACGCCAGCACCTACATTGAATGTCTGCAGCCAATTATTAGGATGATTTTCTTCAACTATAAACATCCCCCCTAAACCCATCATAAAATGTTGTGCAGTTTGCACATGGCAATGATAAAGCATAGTGCCTACGTGTCTGGGTTGTATTTCATAGGTATGACTTTTTCCAGGAAATACAGCATGCTCTTCCATGCCATCGTTATCTTCACCTTTAGCAGTCATCCAAGGATGATCTACACCATGCAAATGTATCGTGTGAGGTAAATAATGCGTATTCTCTAAGGTGACATAGACTTTATCACCCTGCTCAACTCGTATGACAGGTGAGGGGGCTCTTAATAAAGGATTGGAGACTAATGAGTTGTAATTTTTTACCGCCATACCTCTGGATTTTGGCGCATATACCCATAAGCCAGGTTGAATGCCAGGAGCAACGTCAAATGTATTGATTAAAAATTCACCATCAGGGCTAGAGCCATTTAATTCAACGACTTCTAACTTGATATTGATGATATCAGGGTCTCCGTCTTTATCTAAATCTTCTCCCATGATTAAGGCATCCTGCGCAAAGTCAGTATGCATCAATGTCCCCATCGAAACATTGTTAGTACCTCTAACCGAAGTTGCAACTTCATAGGGATTATCTGGCTCACAATCGGGTGATGCATTAATGGAGACATCTTCAATAACTTGCGCAGCACGCCATTCTGGATGCAAATTAGAACAAGGTTTTTCAATGTTGCTATTGTCTTTTGCTTGATTGTATATGGTGTCGGGTGGATTGATACCCGCTTTATTGTATTGATGAGGGTAAGTGTAATAAATAATGTAAATTGCACCTGCCATTAAGCAAAGTACAACAAGTGATGTAATGATCTTTTTTAATGACATGTTTTAGGAAACATATGAAGTAGTGATAGGTGTATTGTAAGTCGGTGCTTGGATAAAACCTAATGCAATTGCAATCAGTTAAATGTGTAGATTAGGCCGCTTTACGTTTATGCCAAATAATAAAACCCGTTATCAAGAACAATAATGGCAAGATAAGCAGATTTACGAAATTCATAAGTGATATCTGCGTATCTGATAAATCTAATGTCAGTCCACTATTTGTTTTGGGTTGAATGTTGACTGATTGGCTATCTATATTTGCTAATTTTAAGAATGACTTAGTTAAAGAGTTTTCATCAATATAGTCTAGTTTCACAATACGATTCTGGTATTCAATAAGAATAATCCCTTCAGAATTAGTATCAATAGCTTGGGCTACTTCAGGGTTTAATTGTGGATCTATAAAACTTAAAGTGAGATTTGATTTTTTTTCTTTGTATAGATTAACTAATTGCGATATTTGACTTCGTATTGATTGTCCTTTTTCAATATAGGCCGTGATAAGGATTGGGTCAGGCAACGCATTCAAAGCCTTTTGACTATCTAAAGATAAAGTATTACTTGCACTAGTAGTAATATCTATCTGTAATATATAGTTATTACTTAGCCATCCAATCGTGATTATCAACATAATACTAATCATTGTGGTAAAACTGTTTTTCATACGTATTCGCAGATTAATGTGCGTTATTAAAGTCATTTTTGTGAACGATAATTAGCAAGACAGTAGATTGATGAAACGATAAAGAAAGCAACAAACAATATAAAATACAAAATATCATTAGTACTTAAAAGGCCTGTTTGAATATTTTGAAAATGATTTAATAGTGACAAATATTCTAGTAACTCATTGGGCTGGTCACTCATGGTCTTACTGATATTGAATAGCCACAGAATTAATAAAATGCCAAAAGTACCGATAGCTGCAACAGTAGGATGATCTACTAACGTGGACATGAACAAGCCTGTTGATGTGAATGCTCCCACTAACAAAGTAATTGCCAATACATTAGCTAAGTACTTGCCCATATCAAGATCTCCACCTATTAATAATGATAGTGGCATGAGAGCTATAAGGATAACAATGAGCCATAGCAAAGCTAACGTCCCCAAGTATTTACCCAAAATAATATCAGTGTCTGAGAGAGGAGCGGCAAGCAATAGAGGCAAAGTTTTATTACGACGCTCTTCGGAAATGACTCTCATCGTTAACAATGGAGTCACTAACAATAAAATGATAGCGGCGTTGCTAAATAGCGGAGTCACAACTATGTCAGTCAAACCGGGTGCACCATCAATTCCAACTAAATTAGCTTGCATTAAATCAAAAGTTTCAACTTGTGTTAAGTATAGATAACTAAGAATAATTTGTAAGACTGCAAATAACACCCACGCTAAGGGCGTTTTAAAATGACTTTTAAATTCTTGTATCGCAATAGTAAAGATCATCATTGATTATTTGCCTTCGTTAAACCAATAAATAAAGCCTCTATATTTTGATTACTGGGGGACATCTCTATTAGCCCCCAACCCTTAATAATGATGGTTTTGGAAATTTCTTGGGTGGGGTCTTGTGTGGGTTTAAAATTGATTTTGAATCGATTATTTGATAAGACTTCAAGGTTGCACACACCTTCAATAGACAAGATAGGTTCGGCATCAATAGGGAAAACGGTTTTAATAATCAAACTACTTTCATTCATAGATTGGGTGATTGAATCGACACGTTCTTTTGCAATTAATTTACCTTGATTAATGATCTGCAAATGAGTACAGGTTTCATGAACTTCAGTCAAAATATGTGTAGATAGAATAACGGCATGATCTTGTCTTAATTCTCTGATGAGCTCACGTATTTCAATAATTTGCAGTGGATCTAATCCAACAGTTGGCTCATCTAGAATAATTACATCAGGGTTGTGAATAATAGCTTGAGCAATGCCAATGCGTTGCTGGAAGCCTTTTGATAAATGAGCTATTAGACGATTTGTTACACTCGTTAAACCGCAACGTATTAACACTTTATCTAGCGCCAGATTTATATCTGACTTAGGTATGGCGTGTAACTGCCCGCAATAAAACAAAAACTCTCTTACGCTCAGATCTTTATAAAGTGGGGGTGTGTCAGGTAAATAACCAATACTACGTTTAGCTAATAAGGGTTCTCTAAGAATATCTACTCCATTAATTTTTATGGATCCTAGGCTGGGAGCAAGGCAGCCACTTAGCATTTGCATGGTAGTTGTTTTTCCGGCACCGTTAATGCCCAAAAAGCCAAGTACTTCTCCTTTCTTTACCGTGAAATTGATGTTATCAACGGCTATTAACTTCCCAAAATAACGGCTGAGATGTTCAACTTCAATTAAAGTAGACATACTAAAACGATCAAATTTGATTCAATAGCTCTTGTAATTCAGCTTGAATTTTTTTGCGGTAAAAAAGGAACTTCCAACGCGTACCACCGCATTGGCGCCATAAAATGGCTGAGCGAATCCCCGCTAACAAACAGGTTCTTATTTTATTAGCTGTTTCATTTCTTGATAAATAATCAGGATTGCCATTGACCATAATTCTAGGTTGTAACGTACTGATAGTATTCTGGTAAATCTCACTAAAATTTGCCAATACATTGTCATGTAATGGCCCAAAATGTTCGCTCTGTGATTGAGCCTTAACAATCCCGGTATTGATGATTTGTAATAAATCTTTACGACTTGATAACTGGTTTTCTAGAAATACTAAACTTGCTGAATAGCGTGCTTGTTCAGGATTAGGAATTTTAAGTCCCACCATTTGAACATTGAGTTGATTAATACCGAGTGTAAGCGCACCTAAACTGCCGTAGACATCGATAACACTGTCAGAGTCAATCTTAAGTAAACTTGAAACACATGCTTCGAATGCGTCTTGATCACAGCTGCCTTTTACAGCAAGTTGTTGTACTAATGCAGCTGCTTGCGCAATACCTGCTAGCGCTATTGTTTGATTTGTAATCGTATTAAGTTGCATAGGTAGTTCAAAAAACGTGATGTAAATAGATATGACAGCATTGTAACTGATGCCGGTTTATTTAAATATATCAGCCAATGAGATTACTACAAGTTGTATCATATTTACTGGCTTTTAGTCGAATGTGATATAAAGTATTAACGCCCAAAATAAGGAGAAGAGATGATTCAAAATAGAATATTAAACGTATCTGGTATGAAATGTGGCGGTTGTGAAGCTAATGTAATCGGTAAGTTATCGCCAATCAAGGGTGTTATATCTGTTACTGCTGAGTTTAAAGCGGATAAAGTAACTCTTGAATTTGACGATAAACTTACAGACCTAGACTCTCTAACAAAAGTTATCACAATTGCTGGATTTACGGTAATTTGAGCATGAAGACTCGTGTAGGGCAGGATGAAATACAACTTTCTATATTTGGTATGCGATGCGCTGGTTGTGTCAGTGCAATTGAAGGTGCATTATCTGTACTTGACGGTGTTACATCGGTTAATGTTAACTTCGCTGATCATTCTGCTTTAATTAAAGGAAAAGTTTCAACTGAACTTTTAATTAGTACGATAAAGGCAGCTGGATTCGATGCGGCTGCCATGGCGGCGTTTGAAGATGTAGAAGCACAAGAGCAATTAGAGTTACTCCGTTATAAAAAACTTATGAATAAAGCCGCCGTAGCAGGTGCTTTTGGTGTGTTCTTAATGCTATCTGAAATGCTGGGTTGGCTACCCGAAATGTCTACACCGATTGGGCGTTGGTTTTGGCCAGAAATGGCCATAGTGACATTAGCGGTATTGATTTATTCGGGTTGGCATTTTTACAGCGGTGCATACAAATCCTTACTCTTAAAGCAAGCCAATATGGACACTCTAATTGCATTGGGTACTGGTTCTGCTTGGATTTATTCTTGTATCGTTATTGATTACTCAGAGTATTTGCCTAGCTTAGCCAAGCATGCTTATTTTGAAGCTGCAGTGGTTATTTTAGCTTTCATTAATTTAGGCACTGGCTTGGAAACACTTGCTAGAGGGAAAACTTCAAGTGCTATTCGCCAACTCATTGGTTTACAGCCCAGAACAGCACGCGTTATTAGAGACGGAGTAGATATTGATATCCCTATCGAGCAAGTAGGATTAGGTGAATCATTACGCATAAGACCCGGTGAAAAAATTCCTGTCGATGGGATTTTAATAGAAGGCTCTTCTTCCATTGATGAATCGATGTTAACGGGAGAATCCTTACCTTCTGAAAAATACGCAGGGTCAGAAGTGGTGGCTGGCACCGTTAATTTAACAGGTAGTTTTATATTTAAAGCCACTCGTATAGGTTTAAATACGGCTTTAGCTCAAATCATAAAAAGCGTTAAACAAGCCCAAAGTAGTAAACCTGAAATTGCGCGCTTAGCTGATAGAATCTCGGGCATCTTTGTACCCACTGTAGTCGTAATATCATTCGTCACTTTTTTTATATGGCTTGCCATAGGTCCAGATCCATCAATATCATATGCTTTTGTCACCTCAATGACGGTATTAGTTATTGCTTGTCCTTGTGCTTTAGGATTAGCAACACCCATATCGATCATAGTGGCAGTGGGTAGAGCTGCGCAGTTAGGTATTTTGATACGTAAAGGTGATGCATTACAAACAGTCGGTAAAATTACGTGTTTACTATTAGATAAGACTGGCACTCTGACACAAGGTAAACCCGTTGTATCTAATGTAGAAGTGTTAAATAAAAATTACACTATCAATCAAGTTATACAATTAGCCGCTAGTATAGAAGTAGGATCTGAACATCCTTTAGGAACTGCGATTGTTGCTGAAGCGGAGAATAATAATTTAGAACTGTTACACATCGAACACTTCGAAGCTGAATCTGGTTTTGGTGTAAAAGCCATCATTGATGATCAGTTTATTGCGTTGGGAAATACGGCATTCATGGATACTCTTAATGTAAACATATCCGACACAGGAAATCTTCTTAATACTCTCGCCATTCAAGGGCAAACACCTATTATGTTGGCGGTTAATAATGCCTTAGTCGGTATCATTTCAATTACTGATCCCATAAAAATAGATTCGCCTCAAGCTATCAAGCGTTTTCAGGACTTAGGTATCCGCGTGATTATGGTAACGGGTGATAATGTAACTACAGCAACTGCCGTTGCCAAAAGGGCAGGAATAACAGAAATCAGAGCACAAATTTTACCTCATGATAAAGCCGATATCGTTAAAGAGTTGCAAACACAAGGTGAAATTGTAGGTATGGTGGGTGATGGTATCAATGATGCACCTGCATTAGCGCAAGCAGATGTTGGCATCGCTATCGGTACAGGTACTGACATAGCGATTGAAAGTGCCGATATCGTTATCTTACAAGGTTCATTAGTTAAAGTTGCAGAAGTTATACAGTTATCTAAATTGACGGTAAGCAACATCAAACAAAATTTACTGGGTGCATTTTTCTACAATACCATCAGTATTCCTGTCGCAACTGGATTGTTGTATCCCTTTTTTGGCATTCTATTAAATCCCATGATTGCGGGTGCCGCTATGGCAATGTCATCACTCACTGTTGTTAGCAATGCCAATCGCTTAAGATGGTTAAAAATTGATTAATACGAAGCATTAAATGTTTTAAAACTGCCCTAATTACAAAATATCCTACATTTATCAGCTTGATGACTGGCATTAACCTGCTGTTCAAATTAAAATGTCTTATTAATATTGATGACATGAATAAATTATCGTGCTTAACACCCCTGACGGACCCTTAATGACTGATCACAAACTTACCCATCTTAAAGAGCTAGAAGCAGAGAGTATTCATATAATTCGAGAAGTTGCTGCTGAATTTGAACGTCCAGTCATGTTGTATTCAGTGGGAAAAGATTCTGCCGTTATGTTGCATTTAACGATGAAAGCTTTTTATCCGGGTAAACCGCCATTCCCAATGATGCATGTGGATACCACATGGAAATTTAAGGAAATGATTGAGTTCCGTGATCAAATGGTCGAAAAGTTAGGCTTGGAACTATTGGTACATGTTAATCAAGATGGCGTTGATCAAGGCATTGGTCCTTTTACACATGGTAGTAAAAAACATACTGACGTCATGAAAACTGACGGTCTTAAGCAGGCGCTTGATAAATATCAATTTGATGCGGCCTTTGGTGGAGCACGTCGCGATGAAGAAAAATCTCGCGCTAAAGAACGTGTATATTCTTTCCGTGACAAAAATCATCGCTGGGACCCTAAAAACCAACGACCAGAACTTTGGAATATCTATAACGGTAAAATTGATAAAGGCGAAAGTATTCGTGTCTTCCCATTATCAAATTGGACCGAGCTTGATATCTGGCAGTACATCCATTTAGAAAACATCCCTATCGTGCCTTTATATTTTGCTAAAGAGCGTCCGGTTGTTAATCGCGATGGCATGTTAATTATGGTGGATGATGATCGTATGCCAATTGGACCTGATGAAAAAGTAGAAATGAAGAAAGTGCGATTCCGTACGTTGGGTTGTTACCCCTTAACTGGTGCAGTTGAATCTGAAGCGACAACATTACCTGAGATCATTCAAGAAATGTTATTAACCACGACCTCTGAACGCCAAGGTCGCTTGATAGATCATGATCAATCAGGGTCTATGGAACAGAAAAAGCGCGAAGGTTATTTCTAATAACTCGATCACTGTCATCATTACTGGAATTCAGAGAACACCATGTCACACCAATCAGATTTAATTAGTACCGATATTAATGCGTATTTAGCACAACACGAAAACAAAGAACTATTGCGTTTCTTGACGTGCGGTAACGTAGATGATGGCAAAAGCACCTTAATTGGCCGCTTATTGCACGATTCAAAAATGATTTATGAAGATCAATTAGCGGCTGTCCAAGCTGACAGCGTTAAATCGGGGACTACAGGTACGGGTAAAATTGATTTAGCTTTATTAGTAGATGGTTTACAAGCCGAACGTGAGCAGGGCATTACGATCGATGTGGCGTATCGCTATTTTTCGACGTCCACTCGTAAATTTATTATAGCGGACACCCCAGGCCATGAACAATATACGCGTAACATGGCAACCGGAGCTTCCACTTGTGATTTAGCGATTATTTTGATTGATGCGCGTTATGGTGTGCAAACTCAAACTAAACGTCATAGTTTTATCGCTTCTTTATTAGGTATTCAGCATATCATCGTGGCTATCAATAAAATGGATTTGATGAGCTATAGTGAAGACACCTTTAATAAAATTAAACAAGATTATTTGAATTTTACTGACACATTAGATTTAAATGATATTTCGTTTATTCCTATGTCTGCATTGGATGGTGATAATGTTGTTAATCCTAGTGTCAACATGCCATGGTACACAGGCCAACCTTTGATGGAAGCCTTGAATACAGTCGAAATTTCGAATGATCATAACTTAACAGATGCTCGTTTTCCGGTGCAATATGTTAACCGCCCTAATTTAGATTTCCGTGGATTCTGTGGCACTGTTGCTTCCGGTGTCTTCAAAAAAGGTGATTTAGTCACCGCATTACCTTCAGGTAAAAGTAGCAAGATTAAAGCGATTGTCACGTATGACGGTGACATAGCTGAAGCCTATCCACCGATGGCAGTCACCTTAACACTAGAAGATGAGATCGACGTTAGTCGTGGTGATATGCTGGTAGGTAATCAAGCACAAACAACCCTAGTGGCTGATAAATTTACGGCAAACATCGTTTGGATGACTGAGCAAGCCTTAGTGCCAGGCCGTCAATATATAATTAAATTAGGTACAAGAAGCGTATCCGGTTCTGTAGCATTGATTCATCATAGAATTGATGTCAATACTTTAGAACACCATGATGCTGCCGCTTTACAATTAAATGAAATTGGCTCTTGCACTGTTGCGGTTAATGCCCCTGTTGTATTTGATGCCTATAAACAAAATAAAGGCACCGGTGCATTCATCGTTATTGATAGATTAACTAACGGAACCGTCGGCGCTGGTATGATTACGGGCGCGAGTAATGATATTAATCAACACGCTGTGAGTGCAGAAGAAAGATCAGCACGATTCAACCAATCACCCGCAGCCATTTCATTGACAGGCGCTACTAGTAAAGCAGTTGCCTATCTCTTAGAAAGAAAGCTATTTGATAATGGACATACGGTGACTGTATTAGAAACCTCTGAGCTTAATTTGATTGCCGCTATTAAGAATGCAGGCCTATTAGTGCTTACGTTAAACAGTCCAGCAGATTTTGCAGATGTCATATTTGATGCGGATACCCAAACCCTAGAAGACATTTATACAGAACTAAAAGCGCTGACTATTATTTATTAAACCTTAATTTGATATATCCGCACCTCACATAATCTCCTTCATATAAGCCGGCATTACTAAATGACAGACACCCAGCAGTTTTTTAGTAATGACGGCGCCTTATCAACCGTTATCTCGGGTTATCAAGCCAGAGATGCGCAAATAGAAATGGCAGAAGCTATCAGCAAAGCCATAACTAACAAACAGCATTTAATCGCTGAAGCGGGTACAGGAACGGGTAAAACCTTTGCCTATCTGGTACCCGCTATTTTTTCTGGCAAAAAAGCGATAATATCTACGGGCACAAAGAACCTACAAGACCAGTTATTCAATAAAGATTTGCTTGTTATTCGTAAAGCCATCACACTGCCTTTTAAAGCTGCTTTATTGAAAGGACGGGCGAATTATTTATGTACCTACCGTTTAAAAAATGCCTTAACTTCAACTATTGGCTTTACAAAAGAAGAAGCGCTTTCTTTAGCTAAGATTAATGCCTGGTCAAAGGATACGCGTTTTGGTGATATCTCTGAAATGTCGGGCATAACAGAAGGTGATCCCATCTGGTATCAAGCGACTTCAACCCAAGAAAATTGTTTAGGACAAGATTGCCCAGATTATGCAGACTGTTACTTAGTAAAAGCTCGCCAAAAGGCCCAAGAAGCCGATGTAATAGTGGTTAATCACCATTTATTATGTGCCGACTGGTCTATTAGAGATAATGGTTTTGGAGAATTACTACCGAGCGCAGAAGTAGTTATTATAGATGAAGCGCATCAATTAGCCGAAACAGCATCAAACTTTCTAGGTACTAATATCAGCTCAAAACAACTGAATGATTTAGCTCAAGATACGCTGATGGAGTATTTTAAAGATGCTACTGATCTCCCTGCTTTACGGACTGCCTGTGAAGATTTAGAACACGAGCTTAAAGATTTAAGATTAGCCTTTGGAGTAGAACTTAAACGCGGTGATTGGCAAGATATAGAGAATAATCCTAAAATAAAGTCTGGACTGGTCGCAGTCATAGAACAAATGAAGCGTTTAAGCGAACAATTATTGCTGGCTTCTGTTAAAACTAAAACGCTGGAATCTTGTTTTAAACGCTCAGAAGAATTATCAGGCAGTTTAAATATAATACTTGAGGATAATGACGGTAAATGGATACGTTGGTACGAAACTCATCGTAAATCCTTTACATTAAGCCTGACCCCGATGGATATTGCATCAGAATTCCGCAAATTCATGCATCAACATCAAGCGGCTTGGATATTTACGTCAGCAACCTTAAGTATCGCAAATAGTTTTGATCATTTCGCCAACAATTTAGGGTTAAGCAAAGCGGAAAGTGTCAGTTGGGGTAGTCCGTTTGATTATGCAACCCAATCCCTGTTTTATCATCCTAAAGGCTTACCGCAACCCAATGACCCTGATTGCATTCCCCAACTTATGGAATTCGCTATCCCTGTATTAAAAGCCAGTAAAGGGAGGGCTTTCTTCTTATTTACGAGTCATCGGGCCCTCAATGAAGCGGCCGTTATATTGGCCAGAAAATTAAAATATCCGCTATTAATCCAAGGCTCACGTCCAAAAGCACAATTATTAGACCAATTTAAAGAAATGGGTAACGCTGTCTTATTAGGTACATCGAGTTTTTGGGAAGGCGTTGACGTAAGAGGTGAATCTTTATCCTGTGTCATTATTGATAAACTACCTTTCACTTCCCCAGGTGACCCTGTTTTAAAAGCCCGTATGGATGCAATGAAACAACAAGGCAGAAATCCATTTTTTGAATACCAACTGCCCAGTGCAGTAATAGCGTTAAGGCAAGGAGTAGGGCGCTTAATAAGGGATGTAACAGACAGAGGTGTATTAATGGTGTGTGATCCGCGCTTATTAAAACGGTCATATGGACAACTATTTTTAGACAGTGTGCCGGCTATGAGTCGTACTCGAGAAATTGCAGATGTCGAAGCATTTTTTAAAGAGGAAACATCAAAATGAAAATTTTAGCCGTTGAAACCTCAACCGATGCATGTTCAGCCGCTTTAAGTATTGATGGTGTTATTACAGAACGTTTTGAATTAACCCCCAAAGAACATACTAAGCTTATTTTGCCGATGATAGATTCATTAATGGCAGAAGCCGGTTTACGTCCTCAACAATTAGATGCCTTAGCTTTTAGTTGTGGTCCAGGTTCATTTACAGGCGTTCGTATAGCGACAGGTGTTATACAAGGTATTGCCTTTGGTGCAGACCTACCTGTCGTGCCTGTTTCTACTTTAGCCGCAGTTGCTCAAGATTATTTCGATCACTCCCATACTACCGAGAATATTGCTTTTACTGCAATGGATGCACGTATTGGCGAGATATTCTGGGGTGTATATCAAAAGGATGACGTCGGCTTAGCACAATTAATTGGCAAAGAAGCCGTTATACTGGCTGAAGATATTGAGTTTCCCGATGTTTCTGGTTTTGGTGTCGGCTCTGGCTGGGGCGTTTATGCAGCAGAATTAAATAATCGACTCGGTAACAGAGTTTTAGGGTATGAGGTAACGTATTACCCAAGAGCCTCTGCAATTGTTCGCTTAGGTATGCGTGATTTTAATAATGGCTTGGCATTACCAGTTGAACAAGCAATGCCCGTTTATTTAAGAGATAAAGTGGCTCAAACAGAAGCTGAGCGTAGACTTAATAAATAATTTATGTTAACGACTAAGGTATTTGCAATTTCGACATGGAGACGGTTTGAAACTTTCTTTTTATGATCTAAATTTTGCCGATTTAGAAGCTGTTTTAAAATTAAACAATTTAAATACATCTGCTGCATCAGTATTGTTTAATTGGCATTATAAGAAGAAGCAAACAGTTCAATGTAAAGAGAACATCGCCAAGACTTCAATAGATTTTTTTCAGGATCATTATGATTTTTCCTTGCCTGAAATTGATACTGTTCATGAATCATCGCATGATAAAACCGTAAAATTTCTCTTTAAGCTAGCTGATGGCCATAAAGTTGAAACTGTGCTTATCCCATTTCATAACAAATATTCCATATGCCTATCATCGCAAGTGGGTTGTGCTATGAATTGCTCCTTTTGTTTTACTGGTAAACAAGGACTCCATAGAAACTTATCCACGAGTGAGATTGTGGGACAGTTAATTCAAGCTTGGTGTTGGCTAGCTAACAATAGACCCGGTGAAGAACGTATCTTAAATATAGTGTTTATGGGGCAGGGTGAGCCTTTACATAATTTTGATGCTGTTAAAAAAGCCTGTGAGATTTTTTTATCAAAACACGGCACATCTATTGGTATACAAAAAATCACCATATCAACGGCGGGGTATATTCCTGGGCTTAAGCGCTGGCGTGAGGAAATTCCTGGTGTCAATCTAGCATTGTCATTACATTCTACTTTAAAAGAAAAGCGTAATGAATTGATTCCAATTAATAAAAAATACCCACTAACTGAGGTTTTGAACTATATAGACCAGATTCCTCTACAGAAAAAGCAGTTTGTGACTTATGAGTACATTCTGATTAAGGATCTGAATGATTCAGCTGATGATGCTAAAGAACTTGGTGAGTTACTGGCAGGTAAAAGCGCCTATATCAACCTTATTCCATTCAACGCATTTCCAGGATCAAATTATCAACAGCCGGAACACGATAAAATACGACAGTTTAAAAAAGTATTAGATACCTATAAGATTCCTACCTTAATTAGAGCAACAAAAGGTGATGATGTATTAGCTGCTTGTGGACAGCTCAATTCAAAAAAAACAATTCAACATTCGGCCCAATATTGAACACTTTATTATAGTATTCAAACTTTAGGCCCAACACTCAAACTTGAGGTCTACTAGTGTTATTTAAAGACTGTATCCCAAACCTAAGGTCCAACAAATAAACTAGGGTGTGAGGTAAATTATTGCTGCATCACTCCGCAAACCGGCGAACTACTTATCAAACAAGATTACCCGTACTAAAACTTTTGTGCTGGCACTCAAACCAATAATCCAGCAGCCAAACTTGTGTTCCAGCACTCAATTGTAAGTTTTAATATTCTTGCTAGAAGTCCCTTACTTACATCTAAGGTGTAACAACCACATAATTGTCCAAGCGCTGAAACGCGATGTCTAATGCTAACACTTATCTTCTAGCAAATTTATTGAAGGTTCATTGCTTGAATGTAATTGCTAATGCACAAATAAAAGTTCCAATACGAACACTACAGTTGCATCACAAACATCGACGCTTTAATACCCGAACACAGGTTTTAGAGAGCGACCAAAAGTTTTAGAAAGCCGACTGAAATCGAAGAAATATCCAAAATATTTGATAATACAATCATTAATAGCCGACAAATTATGCATTTTACCTCGCTATACTCTGTGCCGTTGGTTAAAGTAACTTCTTCGCAGTAATGTTGTGTTTCGTTGGACAATAAAAAACCCGCGAAGCCATATGACTTGCGGGTTTATCAACAACTGTGCACTTCTCTGTACTTGTATGTGGTACGAGAGCCGTACTCAAATTATAGTATATCCAATTGAAATTATTGTTGTTATATTTGATAAATGTAATTTTGGACACGAATTCGGACACGATTTGTTTTTTTGTTATCTCTTGTATTGGGTTAGCCAAAAGCAATATCCATATTACGTTACGATTCTAATTCACTTTGACTTAAATTCAAAATTCTTGCAGTGGCATACAATTGAATATACTAATGTCATGTTAAATTAATAGGTTGTCATTTGGAAATCTAACGTTGGGTTGCCAAATTTGAATTACATTACCGTATTAAAAAGCGTCTTCTTTTTATATCCATCCTTTTCCACACAGAAATTGTGGATAATCCTGTTTGCACACCTCTCAACAATCTCACCAATTACTGTTTCAAAGAATCATTACTCAGATTGGTTAATAGTTGGCCAACTGAAGATGAAGAGGGGGGCATTAATAAAATAGGATTGATAGAGGGTAAACAATTTTCTACTCAAAAGCTAATCTAATTGGCTGGAAGCATTAAAAAGTTTTATTTCTGGCCAAATTCTTTTTCACATTACTAATTTTCTTGAGTATTTTTTCCAGATTTCGAAAATTTTTTCCGGCAGGTATTTCAACTTTTCGAAATTAATAGTTATTTGAAGTCTAAAAACAATATCTAACGTCTAAGTTTGGCGGAAGTGATGGCGGGAGGTTAATATCTATATGAAGGTAAGTTCGAAGTGGAGATAACATTTACTAGGTACACTAACTTTAGTAGGTGTATAGTATAGTTTCATTAAACTAATTGTTATACATGGAGATAAAATGAAAAAAGCATTTTTAACCTCTGTTGCTGTATTAGCTGCAGCTGCCGCTATTGATGCAACAGCTTCTTTACCTGATATTTTTGCGGCTTATCGGATGAGAATCAAAAGTTTTTCTAACGTGTTGCCATTGTTTAACGACATTATAAATGCCAACAGTATCTTGTAGTTTTAATGCACTAAAGCATTCATTGTTTCGGACAAATGCCGCTAAAAATGATCCCATCGCACGTTGCTGAGTTTTATATTCAGCTAATGCAAGTTTTTTTAATCTAATTTCTTGTGGGTTTAAATTAATACAGGTTCTATTCGTACCTCTGAGAGGAAGATCATTAGGCAAGAATAGTGGTGTTGTACTTAAATCAATCGGCATTTTTGTTTCAGAGCCAGCAGGCCAACCGTGTTGCCAATGGATTAAATACGCCAGTAAACGAGGGTTAACAGTATTATGAGATTGCTCAATCCATTCGTTTATAACCAATAACGCAAACATACCTAATCCTGCATGATCAGAGTCATTTTCCATCACATCAGGAAATACAATTAATGTGGGTTTAGTCGACTTGAGTATCTCCAACAATTGATTACGAAGTACCATACCATTTTGTGCCACCCCTTTATCTTCAGCTTCTACATAGGGCACATGACTATAACCGGTGAATTCTGATTTGTCGGGATGCTTATATCCCCAGTGTGAAACTAACATGGGGTAAATGGCGCCATCTGAAAAACCAAATAAGTCTAAGTGAATAAACCCTTTTCCTAAGAGTCTTGCGGCTCTTCTTGATTCTTCTAAGCGTTGTTCACCGTAATTTAAAAAATCAGTTTTGGATAGTTTACGTTTACCCGTTGCTTTCTTAATGGCTTCTACATAGGCATCACCTGCGGTAATTACAGTTGTTCTTACCGTACCACCGTTTTCAAATACTTTTAAGATTAATCCCGCAGCACTCAGTGTTTCATCATCAGGATGGGGTGCTAGTACAAGTAGTCGCTCGCGCTGACCAATAGTTAACGTTTGTTCAGCGTAAACGTATTTACTTGATGATAGAAGTATTGATACCAAAATGAATGTGATCAATAATTTCGCAAACATAATCTATTTCAAACGCTATAACTCATTTTGTCTCTTATCAATCACAGTATATTCAGCATCGATGACATTACCTCGGGTAGCTCTTTGAGCTAACTTGACCCTTCTCCAAAATCTAAATCCAGCAATAGCCATTGGTATTAATAATATGGCGAAGAATACTGAAGATAGAATCACACAGGCAAAGACAATAACTAATAAAAGTGGTAACGCAATAATTCTGGGAATATTAGATGTGAATTGCATAGGACTGAGACAATGAGTTAAAAGTGATCAGCATAACAATAATTTTTGAATTAAAGGTCAGTAGTCAGTATGTGTCCGAAGTAAGTTTATATCTATCGCAATAATTGTTTTTTAATCTCATCAGCAACTAGAGCATTTTCTATACTTAATTGAGTCAGAAAATGTCTTCTTAAAACAGAGTCTTCAGGCACCACAATTTTTGATAACTCTTCAGAGTGTGATGAGAAGAAATTTCCAGTTAGTTTTGCAACTAAAGGAGAGGATAAGATTTTAGACCTAAAATAATAGGCTACAAGAGCCAATGCCAATAACGATAATAATTCTTCCATACAAAAAAATCTCCAAAATTCAATTAAAAAGTCTAATACCAACCGTTTGCGATACAAACTAAAGTGCCAATATTAGCTAAGTATTATACACGCCATAAATGCATTATCAGGTTAAATAAAATATAAATTAATATAGGGTGAGGTGTTTTTGTAATCTTTTTCGTATTGCTTTAGAATGCAATAAAAAGAGAACAAAAAGAAAACAATGAAAACACTTATCGCGTTAGTTGATTGCAATAACTTCTATGTATCCTGTGAGCGGGTATTTAGACCGGATTTGATTGGTAAACCTGTCATGGTACTCAGTAACAATGATGGGTGCGTAGTGGCTCGTAGCAAAGAAGTAAAAGAGCTAGGCATTAAGATGGGCGTACCTGTCTTTCAAGTACAACAACTCATCAACAAGCACCAAATCAAATTATTTTCATCCAACTATACCTTGTACGCTGATATGTCTGCTCGGGTGATGTCTACCTTAGAATCATTTGCACCGCGAATGGAAGTCTATTCAATAGATGAAGCGTTTTTAGATTTAACAGGTGTCTACTTTAAAGACAGTGTTGACTATGGACAGCGTATACGGAAAAAAGTGGTTAAGCATACAGGTATTCCAGTCTGTGTTGGTATGGGGCCAACAAAAACCCTAGCGAAACTGGCTAACTTTGCTGCTAAGAAGTGGTCAAAAACAAACGGTGTAGTGGATTTATCAGACCTTAAGCGTAGAGAAAAGTTAATGCGCATTGTGCCCGTGGGTGAAGTGTGGGGAATTGGTTCTCGTACTAATGCTAAACTACAAACACTGGGTATAGAAACTGTCTGGGATTTAGCATCACAATCACCGACCAACATACAAAAAGCATTCAATGTTGTCGTAGCCAGAACCGTGATGGAACTCAACGGTACATCCTGTTTAGCCATTGAAGATATCAGTCCTGATAAACAGCAGATCGTATGTTCTAGAAGTTTTAGTAGACGTTTAACCGAAGAAGCCGAGTTATCAGAAGCACTCTCAGAATTTTGTAGTCGTGCCGCAGAAAAACTCAGGCATCAAAAGTCGGTGGCAGGGTGTGTGACCGTATTCATTAGAACCAGTCCCTTTAATGAACAAGAACCCCAACATCAACGTTCTGCCAGTATAAAACTCAGTACAGTTACACAAGATACCCGTACAATCATTACTGCAGCTAATCGTATACTCAGTGAGATATATAAAAAGGGCTATAGTTATCAAAAATGTGGTGTGCAACTTAGTTATATCCAAGCTAAAACAAGTGCAGGGCAGTTGGAGTTATTTGCTTTCGATAATGATGAATTACCAGCCGAGAACAGTGTATTAATGGCTACGATGGATAACATCAACAAACGATTCCCGAAGAAAATATCTATTGCTGCCACGGGATTTGATAAATCGTGGCAACCTAAAGCAGAACGCATATCTCAAAGGTACACCACCGATTGGAAGGAGTTGGTGTTGGTAAAATGATAACTCTTCTACAAGGATAAATTTTATGAGCATCAACATATTCAACAATATCAAGGAAACCTTATGACCGATAGTGATACAACTAATGAACCACGCCAATCGATTATGATGAATGTTCATGGAGCTCATGCTAAAGAAAAATTTTCATATAGATTAACAAATAACGCTATGTTGAAATCTGAAATGAACCTAGTTGATAAAAAAATCTTAGCCAAAAGTATTCTGGCTTGGCAACAAAAACCTTATGTTGTATGTAAAGGTGCAGCCATATGTATCAGTGTCTTTGATTCCCAGAAAGCAGAAATATCCGAAAATGATGCGGCTAAGATAGTTCTATACGAGTATATAGAATCCCTTATTTCAAAAATTAACTTTGATATTAGTGCTTATAAATCAATCACTGTGCCTTATACCGTGGCATATCTATCCTATATGGTCAGTAACTCAGACAAGTCATTAGATTTTAATCAGATTTTGGAAAACCCATCTGTGCTTAATCAATTGGATCCAATAGTTAAATTTATCAGCAATGATATTCATAAATTTATCTCTACACCAAAAGAAGGTTACGAATACCTAGCGCAATGGCATAAGCACGAGGAGTGCTGGAATGCGGTTAAGGCATTGCTAATAGATGTAGTCATACCAGATAGTTTTTATGTAGGGTAGGTAGTATCTGGTTCTTGTATATACAACTACTTACTACATCGTAGAATGAGTGGCGCAACTAGAGTCGGAGCCAATTGCTGTTAGAGTTTGATTCTTATAATAATTGACTAAGACTCCTAAGTATTATTACTAGAACCCTTTGTATACTGATTCAATATTTAGATGAAATGAGACTAGTGTCGGGACTAGTCCCTAATTTAGGGGTAGTCCTTGCAGTCCTTGCTAATAGTGATGTGCAGGGGGAGGACTACCCGTACTAGTCGTTTTTTGCTAAAGTTTTTTTATAGTACCTATATTGATTCTACTACTATTATCATTATTATTAATATTTTTTATAAAAAAGAGACTAGTACAGGTAGTCCAATCGCCACAGCCCACACCAGCATTGACATGCAGAGGACTAGGGGTATTGGCACCCCTAATCGAAGGTCTAGTACAGGTAGTCCTATTTTTTAACCCAGACAGATTTACGGATTTTACCTATCTTTTTTTGTGTAGATTTGTAACCCAATGTCTTCATTACATTCTGAACCTTTGTTACAGATGCACGGTCATGGTGTTTTGTATCTATGTTTAAACAGCTATTTAGAATATTTTCTGTTGTAAAAGACGCATCAGTATTACTAAGCGGAATAACCCATTCAGCAATTAAATCATGCCATGGTTCTTTCAACTCATATTGATCTAATTCTAATTTTGCTAATGATTCAGCCTCTTTCCAGCAAATTTCGTTATCGTTTTCCCTATAGATAGAGACACTCTCAGCCCATAATTGTAAACGGTCACGCTGTATAGCAAGGATATCGGCTTTCCCAACAGTTATAGGAAGAAATCGTCTATTGCCCGTTGAGTCGCCCAAAAAAGCATCTTCATTAGTGGTACCAATAAAAACTACTCTTCTTTGGTATTCACTCGCAAATTCGACATACTTAGCCACCCATTTCTCTTTTCTGCGAGTAATAAATGCTTTGAGAGATTCCACGTCCACCTTTCTTAGTCCCCTGAGCTCAGGTAATTCAGCTAACAAAGTGCCTCGAATTTTTCTAGAGATATCTGCATCCTTTTCATCAAGAGAAATTTCAGTAAAGGTATCCTGATTAACCAGTAATGCTGAAATAGCACTCGATTTGCCCACTCCCTGTGCTCCAACAAATATTGGAACCATATCTGCTTGACACCCTGGTATCAAAATACGACCTACCACAGCAGTAAACATATACTTTGCTACTGCTCGCGCATAGGCACTATCGGATGTACTCATATATTGAGTGAAGTACTGTTCTACCCGAGGAATGCCATCCCATTCGAGACTATTAATCCAATCTTGAGCTGAATCATACTTATTTTTAAATGCAACAAACTTGACTGCAGTAGCAATCATTTTATCCCCAATCTCATGAAAACCTAGTTTTGGTAAGCGCATTCTTAAAGCTGCATAATCATGATCAGAAAACATAATGAACTTATCATTACTCCAACTAATATTGATTTGCTCAGTAAATTCATCTAATCGAATTTCAAGATCGCAAAAATCTCGATCGCTTAACGCATTAACAATGTTATTAAGCGTTGCCAGATATTTTCCTTTACGGTCTTGAATTAAATTACTAGATTCTGATTCATTATTCAGCGAATGTAAGTAATATTTTTGACTACCATGTGCAAAGCTATTAATGATAGGTTTTCCATCATTCCAATAAAACTTAGCGGTAGTTGAGCCATACTCTGTTCCTTCAATAGGATCAGCTAACGCCTTATTATCGTAGGTCGTTGGATTATCGATAACTTCTTTTACTGTTACGCAACCCAATTTAGGATTGCAAAAATACAGAATAAAATCTTCATGCAAATCCTTATCACGACCTTGCTGAAAATTATCGACTAATGTTTGAGCTTCTGCTTTAGAGATGCCTTTATGAACAAGCTCAAGCACTTTACCTTCATTCCATGCTAGTTTTTTAGCGTGTGCTTGATCTGATATGGCTGCTTTTTTATCACCAATCAACTTATGAATATGCATCTTTTCTGTAGATGTTAACTCAGCTAATAAGGATGTATCGAGCATATCCCCTGAAATTAATATCGGTTCTATCGGTGTATATTCCAAATCTGCGCTATCAATCACGGGTTTACCAACGAAGTCCAAACGTTCAGGACTAAAAACAGCTTCATCAATAACTGATCTAATTAACATGGCACCATTAGAACTCAATGCTATAAAACCATAGCCAGCCAACCACAAGCGATCAAACAATAATTTTCCATAGCGAGGTATATCAGCCGCATTCATGACAGGAATGTACACATGATAACCTTTGTCTTGAGAAGGTGGAGCACCTACTAAACCAACACCAGCAGACACAGAAGGTTTTATCACTTTAGCTGCTTTAGCAAGGTTCTGATCTATACTGCCCAGAATCTTTAGAAATTCCTCTGCCGAAATAGTTTCACCATATTGACTAGGATCATGGTCAAGCATCAAGATTCCAGCACTTTTAGGATAAGTAAAATAGTTCTGAGTCCTTGCAAGTACATTATTTGCAGGATCCTCTGTACCATGAGTGGCGATAGTAACTTGCTCCGGAAATTCCAGAGAGTGCGTTCCATAACCAAATGCCATATTTGATTCTGCATAAGATAAGAAATCTGGAAACTCCTCGAATGGAATTTCTAAACGTACAGCAACCCCATCGGTTAGTGAAGCAGCAGGAGTTTTAACTATGGCACCATTTGAAACGACATAGCTTTTAGATAGATTACCTCTAGCATTGATGTGGCAAGTAAAACTAACCTGTTCATCGTTTTGAAAATTTTCTTGCGTTTCCACAAGTAACACACTATTATTTGATTTAACCATAAATATAGCTCCATTTATTAATGGTTAGTTTTTCTGTAATATTTCCTGATATAAATATTACGAAGAAAAAACCACCCGTTTGTTATTAAGTTTAAGTGCCAGTTTCCGCTGACACTCTAAAATCTAAGATTTGTAAAAAAAGCTGACTTAGTGTTGGCTTTTTTAGGTCATGAATTTTCATGATTACTCCAACATATTAAAAGTTATCCATTTTTACCTCCTCTGCTATTAGCAACACAATTTTCCATCCACTCATCAATTTCGTTTGATGCCCAAGCAACAGATCTAGCACCTAATGCGATTTGTTTAGGGAATCTACCTTCAGCCACAGCCAGATAAATCGAACTTCTTGATAAACCAGTTAATGCCATGACTTGTGGCAATCTAATAAATTTCATGGTTATTTCTCCATTGTTAATTAAAAAATCTACTGAACGCTATCGCACCCAACAGTATTTATATGGATATATTTCTAGGTTTTATCGAAGTAACTATTAAGAAATTTCTACAATAAATAGATTATTTTCTTGATGTATTGCTATTCGATTAAATTATTGTAAGGTCGAATTTTTCCCGACTGATGAGCGAGGATCTGGTTGAGGAATCTTGGAGTTGGGTGGGGAATGGTGTAAGGATTTTTATGAGTTTAGTGCTATTGACAGGTTATTTTCCTGAGATCTTTTTAAAGTCACTTATGTAGTTTGCTAGGGTCTTTTTTACTAGGTCACCTGTACTTCCGTTACTTAGTCGATAACTTATACCTGCATCGTCACCAGCGTTATAGACTTGTGTAATTGGGCTTCCTTTTTCATTGGCGTATTTTTTTAATATCCTAGGGAAGAATGTTTTAGCACTAGGTTTACCTTCTGCCTCCCATGTATCAAATAACCACTGTTTTAGTTCGTTAAAGTTAATCTCTTTTTGTTTAATAATTCCGGAATTATTTTCAATTGATTCAGAGCTATCGACTTCTGAATCGGTAACATTATTAATATCAATTTTATTGGGATTTAAATTTTTTAATTCTTGACGTGCCTTTAATTTGTTTTGAATTGTCTTTAGGTCTTTTGCCAGTACACGTAACTTGGCATCTTTCATTTTTAATGACTCTCCGTCAGCGTTATAGAGTCCAAAAAGGATGAGTGAATTGTTATCTTCCATATCGGATTCAAGAATGACTTTTGCTTCTAAATCACCGGCACAATATCTTTTGAGGCAAGTTGTTGATAATCTCATATGTTCGGGAGGGGATAGCCTAGCATGTTCATCCCATGGTGCCTGTATTTCAGATTCATTAGGATAGTCTTCTATCTCATCAGGGATAGTATTAACTTTGAGGTAAAAAAGATGGGATATTAAAGAACAAACATAAATGGGTAGTATCCCCATGCTTCCACTTTCAAGGATATTATGTTCTTTGACTTTAAGTATTTTTGCAGCATCAGCTATCCCATAAAAGTGTTCGTTCATAATATTTTCGTTTTGGCAGTTTGCTAGTGTAATTATCTTTATAATTTATGACTGATCCAGCAATTTTGCAAGGATATGCGGTATTAATTAAGTAATTTTTTGATATTGATGCTAAATATCACCCACACTGGTTGCACCCTTTTTAAGAGTATCCAAATAATCAGCCCAATCTTGCATCATGCGTCTCCGTTCTTCTAAATATTGAGCGCGATTGTATGCTGCTCTAACATTATCACGTGGAGCATGAGCCAATTGCCGCTCTATTGCATCTGGACTCCAGCCTTGTTCATTTAGTAATGTCGATGCCGTTGTTCTAAAACCGTGTGCAGTCATTACATCTGATGAATAGCCTAATGTTTTTAGAGCGGTACTAATCGTATTATTGGACATAGGACGACCATCACCTCTACTGGAAGGAAAAACATAATTACTTTTATGTGTCAGTGGCTTTATTGCTTCAATAATTGCAATTGCCTGATTTGATAAAGGTACAATATGATGGAAATTGGTTTTCGATACGTAAGGTCGCCATTCTCCTTCATCTAAATGTATATCAGACCATAACATAGTACGAATTTCACCAGGTCGTTGAAATAGTAATGGTGATAATTTAAATGCATTTAGAACGATAAATGTGCCTTGATAATTTTGTATGTCTCTTAGCAACTGGCCAAATAATTTTGGATCTATAATCGCGGCTCGATGGGCAACTTTTTGTGCTGGAATTTGTCTAGCAACTGGTTGTGAAGGGTCGTAATTTGTATAGTTGTGCACGATTGCATAGGCAAATATTGAACTAATTTCGCCATGAATTCTATGTGCTGTTTCCAAGTGATTCCTTTTAATTAAAGGTTTTATGACATCGAAAATATCAGATGATTTAATATCTGATATTTGTTTATTGCCTAAAAGAGGGTAGGCAAGTCGATTTAAACGGCTAATTTTTTTTGTTTGAGTTGTTTTAGATACTAAGTGTTCTGTTGACTTTAACCATTTTTCTGCAATATCACTAAAGCTACCAATAATTGCTAGACCTTGAGTTATTCGTTGTTCATTTAAAGACTCAATCTTTTTTAATGCTTTTGATTCTTTCTTTATTGTGTTCGGATCGAAACCTTTTGATAATTGCTCTCTTGCTTCTTCGGATTTACGCCTAGCTGTTTCTAGATTGGTATCTGGATAACTGCCTAACGAAAATTTCTTTCGCTTACCATCGAAGGTGTAAACGAAACGCCATAATTTGGATCCACTGATATTGACGACTAAATATAAGCCGCCACCATCATTGATCATATAATCTTTATCTTTTGGTTTTGCCGCTCTGTAGGCTGTGTCTTTGTTGATATTAACTGCCATTTGTGCCCAAATTGTGTCCGTTTTTTTTATATTTTATCAAAAGACACGATTTCGGACACGCTTTAAGGCGGATGCAGGCACATTTTGTAGGAATTCGTTGGACAATAAAAAACCCGCGAAGCCATATGACTTGCGGGTTTATCAACAACTGTGCACTTCTCTGTACTTGTATGTGGTACCGAGAGCCGGAATCGAACCGGCACGGAGTCACCCCCACCGGATTTTGAATCCGGCGCGTCTACCAGTTCCGCCATCCCGGCACAGTTTGAATATTATAAGAAGAGTTCTACATAAAAGCTACTAAAATTTGGATGTAATAATACGCCTAAACTGATAATATCATCGGTTATGAAAAAAAGTGACTTCAATTACAATCTGCCCGACGCTTTAATTGCTCAATTTCCCTTAGATCAACGCGATGGTAGTCGTATGCTGTGTATGAACCGTCATACAGGTGCAATAAAAGATCTGTATTTTACAGATATCATCAACTTACTGAATGAAGATGACCTGCTAGTCTTTAATAATACAAAAGTTATTCCTGCGCGCTTATACGGTAAGAAACAAACGGGTGGAAAAATTGAGATATTAATTGAGCGTGTTATTAATTCTCATCAAGCAATAGCACATATTAAGGCTAGCAAAGCCCCAAAGCCCGGCACTCTTATCGAGTTAGATGACGGCTATGTCTGCACGGTTGAGGGTAGGGTTGATGATTTATTTCAATTAGATTTCAATCATCTAAATATTCTCGATCTCTTAGACAAAATTGGCCATATTCCTTTACCGCCTTACATTACCAGAGCGGATGACGCTTCTGATTTAACGCGTTATCAAACCGTATTTGCTAAAGAATCTGGAGCTGTGGCAGCACCGACTGCTGGCTTACATTTTGATTTAGCCATGCTAGATAAAGTTAAAGCTAAAAATATAGCGACGGCATTTGTTACCTTGCATGTGGGCAGTGGTACTTTTCAACCGGTAAGGGTAGAAAACTTAGCTGAGCATCTAATGCATAAAGAATATTTTGCCGTTTCAGAGCAAACAGTCGAAGCAGTTAATGCGGCTAGGGCAAGAGGTGGCAGAGTGATAGCCATTGGTACCACAGCCGTTAGGGCATTAGAATCTGCTTCTAAAAGTGGTGTTTTAAGCACTGGCTTTGGCGATACTGATTTGTTTATAACCCCTGGTTATCAATTTAAATCTGTCGATGCGATGCTAACAAACTTTCACTTACCCGAATCGACTTTATTAATGCTTGTTTCTGCCTTTGCAGGTTATGAACCTGTTATGCAGGCTTATCAACATGCAATTGATGAGTCTTATCGATTTTTTAGTTATGGCGATGCCATGTTTTTAAGTTAAAACTAACCTTTATATTTAAATAAGCACGATTTCTGATGTCTAATTCCTCAATCTTTTCACCTAGTGTTCCAAGCTCTAAAGAATCCCTTGTTATTTGGACAGGTTTAACGGGTTGTGCTGATGCCTTAAGTTTGGCTTCTGCTATTAATAACTCAAAGCATTTATTTGTAATCATTACCCCTGATAGTCAAACAGCTTTACGACTAGAACATGAATTAGCCTTTTTTTTAGCCTCAGATATTGCTTTATTACATTTTCCAGATTGGGAAACCTTACCGTATGATGTTTTTAGTCCTTTATCCGAAATTATCTCAGAACGCTTAAAAACCTTAGCTTTATTACCCGAAGTTAAGCGTGGGGCTTTAATTTTATCGGCCACCACCTTAATGCATAAACTTGCACCTAGGGAGCATGTTTTAGCGAATAGTTTTTCTATTAAAGTTGGGGATATCTTTAATTTAGAACTCAATAGAATTAAGTTAGAAAGTGTGGGTTATCAGTGTGTATCACAGGTATATCAACATGCCGAGTTTGCCGTTAGAGGCGCTATAGTTGATTTATTCCCTATGGGGAGCAAGGTACCTTATCGAATTGAATTATTTGATGATGAAGTTGAGTCTATACGAACTTTTGACCCTGAATCGCAGCGCTCGCTGGAAAAGATTGATCAAATCCAATTATTCCCAGCCCGCGAATTTCCGTTTACTGATGAATCTATTAAGTTATTTAGACAAGCTTTTAGAACCCAATTTCCGGATACTTCCCCAAAAAATACCCTATATGTCGATATTAGCAAGGGCATTACCCCCAACGGCATAGAGTATTATTTACCTTTATTTGTAGAACAAACCGCGACCCTCTTTGAGTATCTGCCTAAAACTGCGGTATTAGTTGTTTCAGAAGATATCAATAGCACAGCAACTGCTTTCTATAGCGAAGCAGAAGAGCGTTATGAACAACGAAAATATGATCTTGAACGCCCCTTATTAAAGCCAGAGCAATTATTTTTATCTGCTGATAAATTGACAGAAAACCTGTCTAAATTTGCTCGTATTACCCTGTCTGAACATACCATAGGGGCGGACAATGCCTCACCCTGTTTACCGTTACCTCAGGTTATGTTGGATATTAAATCCAACACGCCAGCCGCTAACTTACAAAGTTTTATTGACTCCTTTGCTGGCAAAATATTATTTGTTTCTGAGTCAGCCGGGCGCAGAGAAGCCTTGATTGATAGACTTCGTACCTACAAAATTAATGTAAAAGTCGTTGATAACTGGCAAGGTTTTCTTAATTCGGAAGTTTCACCCTGTATTATTGTTGCCCCGATGGAAAACGGGGTATGTTTAGATAACCCGGCTATTGCAATTATTACTGAAAGCCAATTGTCGGGTGAAAAAGTCCTACAAAGACGCAGAAGAAAACAATCTGCAACCAAAGAGTTAGAAAACATTATTAATAATCTTAATGAACTCACTATTGGTTCAGCCGTTGTGCATAGGGATCATGGGGTAGGGCGGTATTTAGGCTTACAAACATTACAAATTGGCGGAATTACTTCCGAGTTTTTAACTTTAGAGTATGCCAATAACGATAAATTATATGTACCTGTTTCAACCTTGTATGTCATTGGTCGATACACCGGTATGAATCCTGATGCTGCACCTTTGCATAAATTAGGTGGCGAGCAATGGTCAAAGCTAAAACAAAAAGCGATTGAAAAAATTAGAGACGTCGCCGCAGAATTATTAGAGATTCATGCAAAAAGAGCGATTAAATCGGGTCATGCTTTTGAAATAGATCAGAGTGAGTATCAAACATTTGCGGATGCTTTTGCCTTTGAAGAAACCCCAGATCAACAAACCACTATTGAAGCTATCCTTGATGACATGGCCAGTGGACAACCCATGGATCGCGTTATTTGCGGCGATGTGGGGTTTGGTAAAACTGAGGTTTCAATGCGTGCGGCTTTTATTGCAGCACAAAGCGGTAAGCAAGTCGCAGTATTGGTACCCACTACTTTGTTAGCTCAACAACATTACCAAAACTTTAGAGACCGATTTGCTGATTGGCCTTTTAGAGTTGAAGTGATGTCTCGATTTGTGACCGCTAAAGAATTAAAACAAATTACAGCCGATTTAGCAGATGGTAAAGTGGATATTGTCATTGGTACGCATACACTCTTATCTAAAGAACTTAAGTTTAAAGAACTGGGACTGGTTATTATTGACGAAGAACATCGTTTTGGGGTGCGTCAAAAAGAACACTTTAAAAAATTACGCAGCGAAATCGATTTCTTAACGCTAACCGCTACGCCTATTCCCAGAACGTTAAACATGGCAATGTCTGGTTTGCGCGATATATCCATTATTGCCAGCCCGCCCCCTAATCGGCATGCGATTAAAACGTTTATTACCGAATGGGTTGATGCGCAAGTAAAAGAAGCGTGCCTGCGCGAGATAAAACGTGGTGGTCAGGTGTTTTTCTTGCACAATGAAGTCAAAACCATGGAGAAGATGGCGAGAGAGTTATCCGAGTTAATTCCTGAAGCCCGTATTGAAATCGCGCATGGTCAAATGCCTGAGCGTGAACTTGAGCGCATCATGTTGGATTTTTACCACCAACGCTTTAATTTATTAATTTGTTCAACGATTATTGAAAGTGGTATTGATATTCCTAGTGCCAACACGATTATTATTAATCGCGCTGATAAATTAGGTTTAGCGCAATTACACCAATTAAGAGGCCGAGTAGGGCGCTCTCACCATCGGGCTTATGCCTACTTTATTGTGCCGCCTAAATCACTATTAACTAAAGATGCGCAAAAACGCTTAGAAGCGGTAGAGGCTTCAGGCGATTTGGGCGCTGGCTTTATGTTGTCATCTCATGATCTTGAGATTAGAGGGGCGGGGGAATTATTAGGCGATGGTCAAAGTGGTCAAATTCAAGAGATTGGCTTTACACTTTACACAGAATTATTAGATAGAGCGGTTAATTCATTAAAATCGGGTAAACAACCAGAATTAGATGCGCCTATGGATCATGGTGCAGAAGTTGATTTACAAGCAGCGGCTTTAATACCAGAAGATTATTTGCCTGATATTCATTCAAGATTAGTGTTGTATAAACGTATATCAAGTGCTGAAACGGCAGCGGATTTACGCGAGTTGCAAATTGAAATGATAGACCGCTTTGGTTTATTACCAGAGCAAGTTAAAACTTTGTTTAGTGTTGCGGAGTTAAAACAACAAGCTGATAAATTAGGTATTAAAAAAATTGAAGCAAATAGCGGCGGTGGTCGGATTATTTTTAGCACTGAACCTAAAATTAATGCTGAGAAACTGATTAACTTAATCCAAACCCGCGCTAGTGTGTTTAAGTTTGATGGAGCTGATAAATTAAAATATATCAAAGCCTTTGAAACAACAGCTGAAAAAATTGAATTTGTCACAAATTTGTTAGTGTTACTAACCCCAACCGAGTAAAGCAATGACTGCACTAGTATTAAAAGCTAATGAAACAGAAGAATATTATTTTGATGAGGGTTGTTACATCTTAGAATTATCTAACACCGCTAATGATCCTGAGGTATCAATAGCCAGAGCAAGAGTTAAACCAGGTGTTACGACTAAGTTACACCGTTTAAAGGGGGTGGTTGAGCGCTATGTTATTATTTCTGGTAATGGACTATTTGATGTGCCTGGTGCACCCACACAAAACTTAGCGCCTGGAGACGTGGTAATTATTCTGCCGATGTCTCCACAAAGCATTACTAACAACGGCCCTGAGGATTTACTCTTCTTAGCCATCTGTAGCCCACGGTTTACGGTCGATATTTACGAAAATATGGCGTAAACATTGGACTACAGGCCTCAAGACTTGTTATTATCACTACGGCCGATCAAAATTGATTGCCCCCTCAAAATTCACCAGCCATTAGGCGAAAGTTTTAAATAATCTGTGGAGTTAATTATGCATAATGTCACGTTAATAAAAGGTGATGGAATTGGTCCGTCTATCATGGATGAAGCGGTAAAAGTTATTGATGCGTCAGGCGTAAAAATTAACTGGGAAGAAGCTTATGCAGGTTTATCTGCCTTCGAAAAATTTGGTACGCCTTTACCAGAAGAAACCTTAACTTCTTTTGATAAAACTCGTGTCGCCTTTAAAGGCCCTTTAACGACTGTTGTAGGTACTGGCTTTAGAAGTATCAATGTGGCATTGCGTCAACAATATGATTTATATGCTAATGTGCGTCCTGCTAAAAATTGGCCTGGCATCGTCACGCGTTATGATGATGTTGATATCGTCATCGTAAGAGAAAACACAGAAGGTTTATATGCGGGTCTTGAGCATTACTTAACGCCTAAAAAAGATATTGCAGAAAGTTTGGCTGTGATTACGCGTGTAGCTTCTGAACGCATTATTGATTATGCCTTTAAATATGCGCGTGATAATAATCGTAAAAAAGTAACTGTTTGCCACAAAGCTAATATCCTTAAATATAGCCAAGGTTTATTTTTAGAAGTCGCTAGAGAAATAGCGCCTAAATATCCTGATATTCAATTTGATGAAAAAATCGTCGATGCGGCTTGTATGCATATGGTAATGAATCCACAACAATTTGATGTCGTTGTAACAACAAATATGTTTGGTGATATTTTATCGGATCTTACCGCTGGATTAGTGGGTGGTTTAGGTTTAATACCTGGCGCTAATATTGGTGCAGATGCGGCCTTATTTGAAGCGGTACATGGCAGTGCACCTGATATTACCGGCAAAAACTTAGCTAATCCTATCGCTGTTATTATGGCGGGTGTTATGATGCTTAACTATTTAGGCGAAACTAAAGCCGCAGATAGAATTAAAGCAGCTGTAGAAAAAGTAGTTATCGAAGGTAAATTTGTGACCAAAGACATCAATCCAAATTCTACATGCGGTACGGTAGAAATGGGTGATGCCATTGTTGCAGAGTTGTTAGCTTCTGCTTAAATTTTAAGTAAACTTCTTATATACCAGCACGCCACTTTTTAATTGACTATTAAGTGGCGTGCTGTGTATCTAATATGTTGCTGATACAGCAGTCTTTAAAGTGTTATAATTCAATAAAATACAACCTAATAACTCTCCGTTTTTGTGCAACTAAAATCAAATCAATCGATTTATACATGGAAAGGCATTTATAAAATTGCCTTAGAGCACAAGAAAACCCTAATCTATTCCCATATCATTGCCTTATTAGCAACCGTAGCCAGCGTACCTGTACCGTTGTTAATGCCCTTACTGGTTGATGAAGTTTTATTAAATAAGCCCGGTTGGGTTATTACTTTTATTAATCGATGGTCGCTACTCGAGTGGCAACTACCAATTTTGTATATTTCAGTAATTTTGGTAGTCAGTCTTTTATTAAGGCTTATTTCTAGTGCATTTAATATTATTCAAGCACGGCATTTTTCCTGCATTTCTAAAGATATTATCTTTAGGCTACGAAAGAATTTAATTAATCATCTACAGACTATCTCGATGTCAGAATATGAAAGCTTAGGTTCTGGAAGCGTGGTTAGCCATCTAATCAAAGATCTTGATACGATTGATACTTTTATAGGCACGACAGTGAGTCGCTTATTAGTCGCTTTACTCACCATAATGGGCACTGCTGTCATTTTGTTGTGGATGCATTGGCAGTTGGGTTTATTTATATTGTTATTAAACCCCGTTGTTATCTATTTAACCCGCCTTGTAGGTTCTCGCGTTAAAGACCTAAAATCTAAAGAAAACTCTGCATATGAGATTTTCCAACAGTCACTGACTGAAACTTTAGAGGCCATTCATCAAATAAGAGCCAGCAATAGGGAGCATCATTATTGTAAAGCCCTCATTGAATCAGCTCGCTCTGTAAAAGATTATTCAGCGGCTTATGCTTGGAAAAGCGATGCAGCATCTCGCTTAAGTTTTTTAGTCTTTTTGTTTGGTTTTGATATCTTTAGAGCAGTTGCCATGTTAATGGTTTTCTACTCAGACTTAAGTATCGGGGAAATGCTGGCCGTATTTGGGTATCTCTGGTTTATGATGGCGCCTGTACAAGAAATATTGGGTATCCAATATGCCTTTTTTGCTGCGAAAGCGGCTTTGGTAAGAATTAATCGTTTAACATCTCTCCAGCAAGAACCGCATTACCCACATAAATACAACCCTTTCTTAAATACCAAAACTGTCGCTATTAGCATCGAAGATTTGCACTTTAGTTACGGCCAAGAGAACATTCTTAATGGCATTAATCTAAGTATTAAGTCCGGTGAAAAAATTGCCTTAGTGGGTGCCAGTGGAGGGGGTAAATCTACATTAATACAAACATTGATAGGCGTATATTTACCCAGCTCAGGACATATTAAATTTGATGGTGTACCAATTGAAGAAATAGGACTTGATATCGTAAGAGAAAATGTAGTGACTGTATTGCAACACCCTGTGTTATTTAACGATACTATCAGAGCTAACCTCACTTTAGGTAAAACGGTGTCTGATGATTCGTTATGGAACGCGTTAGACATTGCCCAATTATCAGATACCGTGAAAGACTTAGAGTCAGGACTCGATACGATTGTGGGACGCTTAGGTATGCGCTTATCGGGCGGCCAAAGACAACGCATGGCTATTGCTCGCATGGTTGTTGCTGATCCTAAAGTTGTTATATTAGACGAAGCTACCTCAGCTTTAGATTCTGAAACTGAACATAAACTTCATTTAGCCATGGCAACGTTTCTTAAAGATAGAACCACCCTGATTATTGCCCACCGTTTAAGCGCAGTAAGGCAAGCAGATCATGTTTATGTATTTGAAGAAGGTGTCATTTGTGAACAGGGACACCATGAAACATTGATTACTCAAAAGGGACTTTATGCCAAACTGTATGGCGAGTACCAATAACTTATACGAGCAAACTCATGACACACGTTTATGATCTACATTGCCATTCCACAGCCTCCGATGGTGCATTTTCTCCAGAGGCTGTCGTTATAAGAGCTCAGCAACAGGGTGTAACCTCACTCGCTTTGACTGATCACGATACGGTAGCGGGTTTGGCTGCCGCTAACAAAACAGCAGATTCTATTGGGCTTAATTTTATTCCTGGCATTGAGCTTTCATCAAATTGGCAAAATCATTGTTTACACATTGTAGGTTTGGGTATTGATCCGACCTATCAACCTTTGGTTGAAATAACTGACCATTTACAGACCTTACGTTATGAAAGATCTGAAAAGATGGCCGCTAAATTGGAGAAAAAAAGAATATTTGGTGCCTTAGAGGCGGTACAAGCAGCGGCAGGCGACGGGATGATTACGCGCACACATTTTGCTGATTTTTTACTTTCACAAAAGCATGTAGACACTCATCAAGAAGCGTTTGATCGTTATTTAGGCCAAGGTAAATCTGCTTTTGTGCCAACCATTTGGCCTGAGGTAGAAGAGGTTGTTAAATGGATTACGGGGGCAGGTGGCATAGCTGTTATTGCACATCCTCTGCGCTATAAGCTGTCTGCCAAGTATATTAAACGCTTGCTGGCTGAGTTTAAGTTATACGGTGGTAAAGGCATTGAAGTAATCACCAGCAGAATCAGCCAAGATGAAATTCGTTTAATCACTAAATATGCTCAAGAATATGAGCTCGCCGGCTCGGTAGGGTCAGACTTCCATAATGACACTAATCCTTATGTTGAATTAGGTCTCATTGCCCAATTACCAGCTAACATTACCCCTGTATGGGAATTACTGTCTTAATCGTTACGCTATCAGTATGAGTATTATCAAGAAACTGGCATCGCAAACTGCCATTTATGGGCTTAGTAGTATTTTTGGGCGATTTCTAAATTATCTCTTAGTGCCTCTATATACCTATTATTTTTCTGCCGCTGAATACGGTGTTGTCTCCGAGTTTTATGCTTATGCGGGTTTCTTTTCTGTCTTATTACTGTTCGGATTTGAGACGGGGTATTTTCGATTCCGTGATAAAGCGCAATTAAAGCATGATGTTGCATATTCTACGGCTTTAATGTTTGTACTCTTAATCAATCTGCTTTTTCTAGGGATTATTGTCATTGCCAATAATCAACTCTCTGCATCTCTAAATTACAGCACTCATCCTGAATACGTTTTGTGCTTTACTGTTATTTTAACGTTAGATGCCATGGCTTCTATTCCTTTTGCTCGCTTACGTGCAGAGAATAAAGCCTTTCTTTTTGCAGGCATTAAAATTATTGAAATTTTAATTACCGTTCTTTTAAGTTTGTTCTTTATTGTCTACTGCCCAAAAGAATTAGCAAGCCATCCTGAGTCTTGGGTAAAAGATCTATATAAACCAGAAACAGGTATTACTTACATCTTTTTAGCTAATTTGATAGCAAGTGCTTTTAAGTTCATCGTCCTATTTCCCCAATTATTGGGTCTACGCTGGGGATTTGATAGGGCTTTGTTTCGTAAAATGCTGCGCTACTCCTTACCGATGGTCGTCATTGGTTTCGCGGGGATTATTAACGAAATGCTCGATAGAGCTTTATTAAAGTACCTTTTACCCTATGACTTAAAAACCAATATGCAGATGCTTGGGATCTACAGTGCCTGTTATAAATTATCTATTTTAATGACGCTTTTTATACAAGCATTCAGATTTGCCGCTGAGCCATTTTTCTTTGCCTATGCTGATAAGGATGATGCTAAAGAAGTATATGCAAAGGTACTTAAATATTTTGTTATTTTTTGCGTGTTTATTTTTTTACTTGTAACGCTGTTTATAGACTTTTTTAAATACTTTTTAGGGGAAGAGTTTAGAAGTGGACTGACTGCGGTCCCCATATTATTGATGGCTAATTTATGCTTGGGCATCTACGTTAATTTATCAATTTGGTATAAGTTGACGGATAAAACATTATTAGGCTCATGGGTATCTATTGCAGGCGCACTGATAACAGTGGGTCTTAATATTTGGTGGATCCCTTTATTAGGTTATATGGGCTCAGCCTGGGCTACATTAGTATGTTATTTTTTTATGACACTAGTATCTTATTTGCTCGGGCGACATTATTATCCAGTGATGTATGATCTTAAACGGATTCTAGGCTACATTGGTTTAGGTATCGGTTTATTTTGTGTCCAAGAACATATCCCACAATACTTTAGCTGGCAAAAACCCTGGGAAATCTCTGGTTTATTATTGGCTACTTATTTACTAGTCGTCATTTTGTTTGAAAAATCTTACAAATCTCAAGCAATCATTTAGCGCTGTCATATTCTTGACGCTAAGGTCTAATAAAATAGAGTATTTATATTCTAATTAAGATTTCATGACTACTCATACCCAGAAGCGCGCCTGTTTTTTTGGTGGATTATTATTACTTGTATTAGGCGTATGGGTCTTACATGGATTCCTCGATTTATTAGCATGGGCCGTTGTGCTTGCCATTTCAACGTGGCCACTTTACAAACGATTGCTTTCTATCGTCCATTTTCACCATAAAGAAACGTGTGTCGGCTTAGGATTAACGATATTAATAGCCGCTGTTATTTTTATGCCTGTCGGTTATGGCTTAAGTCGCTTAATCACTGAGGGACAAAACCTCGCAGAACTATTAAAGGTGGCTGATGTTAATGGAATACCCTGTCCCATCTGGGTTGAGAATTTGCCATGGATAGGAACAAGTGCAAAAGCTATCTGGATAAAAGAACTGGGCAGTGCTACAGCCGCTAATAATGCTTTTCATTTGATAGATAGTGGCAGTGTTTTATATTTTACAAAAGATACGGCTAATCAATTAGTTCAACACTTTTTTGGATTTTTAATTATTTTGCTGACGCTTCTATTTGTTTATCGAAATGGTCATAAGTTGGGACAACAAATTTTAGAGAGCAGTCAAAAATTATTTGGAAATAAAGGGTATCGCTTTACCTTACATGCAACCGCAGCAGTACGATCTACTGTAAATGGTATGTTAATAGTGGGGCTCGGTAAAGGCTTATTAATGGGGGTAGGATATTCAATTGTGAGCTTAGAAAATCCTGCCATTTTAGGATCCATTACTGGCATCTTTGCTCTAATCCCTTTTGCCGCAAAAATAATATTCAGTGTCTGTGCAATAGTGCTTATTGCACAAGGTCATCCCATAGAAGCCGCTAGTCTGTTTTCATACGGGATGATCTTAACCATGGTTGCAGACAATTATGTGCGCCCTGCATTAATCGGTGGCGCCGTTAAACTGCCTTTTTTATGGACATTATTAGGTATATTTGGCGGCATGGAGGCATTTGGAATGCTCGGCCTATTTTTAGGCCCTGCCTTAATGGCATTATTAATGTCTATATGGCGTGATTGGCTCCACGATTTAAAAACAGCATAGTTAATCTAAAGATTTTATAAATTATCGACTTCTTTTAGCTTCTGCTTGTTGAATGTAGAAGAAATTAAGACGTTCGTTTAAGATAGAGGAGAGTTGAAAATTAAGATCTGGAGAGGTTTGTGCTAATTTAATTTGCAAGATTGCATCTTGTGTTTGTCCCATTGCAAAGTAATATTCTGCTATATATCTATGTGATTCTGCTGGCTGTTTTAAATCACTATAGGCTTGACCTAATAACTCCCAGTAAACAGGGATACGATGTACTTGATAATTTAATGATAATAATAACGTTCTTGCAAGATCAGGCTTTTTTACTTTTAATAAAGCCGAGATATATTCCGATTTAATCGCATCGTTATCGGGAAATTGTCCCACTAATTTCTGATATCGCGCCACAGCGATAGGATAATTGTGAGCGTCATAAGCGGCGTTAGCTAAGGCACTGGCATACTGAGATTGCTCTGGGTAATCATGAATCAATGCTTGAAATATGTTTTCTGCTTCTTTAAATTGTTCAGTCTTTAAGGCGACTAGTCCCAAACCATATTTTGCAACTGTACGTTGTTCTGGAGTACCCAGAGACGTCCTGGCCATAAAATATTCTTTAGACGCATTTTTTTTGGGGTCTGCATCAGTAATAACGCGAATTTTAGCTTTAGCTAGCTGATAGTGCAGAGAGTCGGGGTATTGTTTATAAGGGTAAGTTTCAGCTCTACCGCGAGTATCCGAGATACGAGAGGCCGTAACGGGGTGAGTTCTTAAAAACTCAGGTACTGATTGCCCATAATAGCGAGTGGCTTGCTGTAAACGCTCAAAGAACGTGGGCATACTACGTGGATCAAACTGAGAAGCCGATAAAGTTTGCATACCGACACGATCTGCTTCTTCTTCATTCTCGCGGGTGAAGTTGATTTGAAACTGGATATTCCCTCCCATAATAGCCATGATAGCGGCTTGTCCCATTTGCGGCGACTGTGTTCCTAATAATATAGCGGCTAACATACCTGCTGCACTGGGAATTGATAATCTGCCTGCAGCTTCAGCTGCACGAAATAAATGGCGTTGCGTGACATGTGAAATTTCGTGGGCAAGTACTGAAGCGAGTTCACTTTCGGCTTCAGTCATCAGAATCAAACCTGAGTTAACCCCAATATATCCGCCAGGTCCTGCGAACGCGTTGATATCATTTTCCATGACTACAAAGAAATGAAAGGGATGACTGGGCGCGTCACTGTTAGCCGTTAATTTTTGGCCAATCGATTGAATATAATCTTGAATCTCTGGATCTTGATTAATGGTAATCTGAGAATGTAAGCTTCTAAAAAACTCTTCACCAAATTCTTTTTCTTCAGCAGGCGATATTAAAGTACCTGATGAATCGCCCATATCAGGCAATTCAATTTTAGTGATTTCTTCAGCGTATTGAATAGTCGGTAGAAGCGATACACATATAGCAATTGAGAGAGTCGTGCGCTTGAACATTTTAGTTTTGAAGGACATGAATAACGCAATAAGATGGACGTAAAAATTTTTATCTATTATAGAATAAGGACACTTTATAATAAACCTGCATATCAATCTGATTAATTAACAATAAAACCTAAATGAAATTTGTTATTCAAATCAATACCAGCCCCTATCATTCTCAAGCGAGTTACATGGCTTTACAATTTGCTAAAGCCGCGTTGAAAGAAGGTCATGAAGTCTTTAGAATCTTTTTTTATCATGACGGTATCTTCAATGCTTTTAGACATTCAACACCCCTTGACGATGAGCTTAATATGACTCAGCAATGGTCAGCACTAGCCAAATATTATCAAGTTGATTTAGTAGTGTGTATTTCTGCAGCACAACGACGAGGTTTATTATCAAGCGATGAGTCTAGTAGGCAAGGTAAAGTAGACAATGATTTAGCAGAAGGCTTTAGGATCTCAGGATTAGGTCAATGGGTTGAAGGAACCCTATTAGCCGATCGATTTCTCGTATTTGGCTAAGCGCATGAAAAAATATATATTTGTTTTAAGTAATGCTGCTCATACAGGGACTTATTTACAAGAAACACTGGATGTTATTTTAACTACGGCCGCATTCGACCAGAGTGTTGCTATCCTCTTAGTAGATGATGCAGTGTTTGATTTAAAACAATATCAACATTCAACTGAATTAACTTTTAAGGATACCAGTGCGATATTTCAGTCACTAGCACTATACGATGTAACTAATATCTACGTAGAGCTCGAATCTATGCAAGCATATGGTATTCAACATTCGGATTTGATAATGAACGCAAAAATCATCGATAGATCGGATGTTAACAGTTTAGTCAAACAATACGATGTTGTTTACTCTAGTTGAGTTTTTTAGCTGATTTCTAAATTATCATCATTTTTAGTCGATAATCTTTTCTCAATATCCGCCATGACACCAAACAGAATATGTGACATGCCGGTGTACATAAAAAATATTGGAAAATGTTCATCTATGGCAACCGTATTTATCTCGCCATAAAATTCCATTGATCCAATCATCAAAATTAAGAAAAAACCAACAGGCATCATAAATCTAAAGTTTTTTGTCACAAAGCAATAAAAAAGCACAACGCACTCAGTTAATGCCAGATAAACCATAATCATGCGCAAATTATTATCTAATGCGCCGTACAAATCTTCATTGAATATAAACAAGGAGTATTCATCGTTGATTGATAAAAAACTGGCTCCAATTAATATCGCAACAGCACAGTAGAAATTGAGCTCGATTAAGATTCTTAAAGCCGTAAATTTATGGTTAGATAGTGAATTCATCATAATATTCTATCCAAAAAAAGACCCTCCTTCAAAAGGTTAAGGAGGGTTTACAGAGGAGGACATTTTGTAACGCACCAATTGAATGCAATTACTAATACGGTAGTAATAAAGTTAAAATTCATACTTTATTCATCTTCCAATAACATAACTGGCATAATTTGATTGTCAACTTATACTTGAACAAAACATGTACAATGTCTTTTCATTTTAATTCAATACGAGAGGTGACACTATGCACAAAGTACTAATAACAGGTGGTACTGGTTTTTTAGGGTCCGCATTGGTAAAGGTTTTACAGAATTTAAACTATGACATCACGCTATTAAGCCATGATATAGATAAAGCCCGCTTACTTTTTAATTCCGACATAAAGCTAATCGGTGGTATCAATCAGATTGATGATAATGCTATTTTTGATAGTGTCATTAACTTAGCAGGGGCCCCCATTTTTGGGCGACCTTGGACAGGCGAAGGTAAATCCCTCTTAAGAGACAGTCGAATTATCACTACTCAAGCATTAGTAGATAGAATTTCCACATTACCCCATAAACCTTCTGTTTTAATTAGTGGCTCTGCTATTGGAATTTATGGAGAGCAGGGCGATAATAAAATCAGTGAAAAGACTACCGTCAGTCTGAATGATTTCTCACATCATCTGTGTGCTGACTGGGAGAATACTGCTTTAAAAGCACAAGCGGCAGGGATTAGAGTGTGCTTGATCCGCACTGGTTTAGTCATTGGGGCAGGCGGGGGATTCTTAAAAAGCATGCTATTACCTTTCAAATTATGTCTAGGAGGAAAGTTAGGGTCGGGTAAACAATGGATGTCATGGATACATATTCAGGATTGGATAGCTATAGTAATAAAAATGATCACAGATGAAAGCCTGCAGGGGGCTTACAATGCGACAGCACCGCAGCCAGTGACTAATAACGAATTCACTCAGGCTTTAGCCAAACGATTAAATAGAATTGCAGTTATTCCATTACCCACGTGGTTTCTAACTGTTCTATTAGGAGAAATGGCCGGTTTGTTACTCTGCAGCCAACGAGTTTTACCTATTAAATTACAAGAATTAAATTTCGTATTTAAATACCGTGAACTTCCAAGTGCTCTGAATGCGCTTGATTTATGATATGACTACTAAAACTATCAATCAAATTAACCCTAATAAGCTACATTTGAGTAAATGGACAGCCATAGCACCCATCAATAAAGAAAAACATTTTATTGTGACTAAAGTTATCAAAGATGATTTGGAGCAAGTATCCAGTTGCATTATTGAAGCTGTAATAACGCACCGAGAAAGTGAAATAAACTGGCTTGATTTACAAGACTCCAACAAATGGCTTTATGGATGGCAATAGTTCATACATTTCCTAATAGCAATCATCTCGTCAATGTTATGATGTAATTAGATTGTATCTTGATGAGTTTATATTTAAAATTCACTCACATTTGTTTCGTTTATTTGCATAAAAGACATAAATATCGCGTCCTTAATAAAACTTATAATAATATCTGGAGAATAGTATGTTTAAAATTCGTTCGCTAGTCGCTGCACTGGCGTTAGTTAGTTCAATATCAGTTGCCTCAGCATGGGAAATACTCCCCACTTCGGCACCAGCTCCCGCCGACAATCCAACCACTGATGAGAAAGTAGAATTAGGCAAAATGCTTTATCATGACCCTCGTTTATCATCTACAGGCACTGTTTCATGTGCATCATGTCATAACACCATGTTAGGCGGTGAAGATAATAGACCTAATTCTATGGGCGTTAATGGACAAACGGGTGGTCGTAGTGCACCCACTATATGGAATGCAGCCTTCAATGCAGTTCAGTTCTGGGATGGAAGAGCAGCAACTTTAGAAGCTCAAGCTGCAGGACCCGTTACTAACCCGATTGAAATGGGCATGAAAAGTTGGGATGATGTGGTTGCAAGACTAAAGACAATCGAAGGCTACCAAGTTGCATTTACATCAGCATTTGGTAAAAATTCAATTTCTAAAGATAATGCAACTAAAGCAATTGCCGCATATGAAAGAACGTTAATCACGCCATTCAGTCCTTATGACAGATTTGTAGAGGGTGATAAATCAGCTTTAACAGCACAACAAGTGCGTGGTATGGAAAAAGTACAATCTTTAGGCTGTACTTCTTGCCACAGTGGCCCCGCATTCAATGGCCCTGGTATGTTCCAACAATTCCCAATTCATAGCAATCCTGTTTATGCCGCTAAATATCACTTTAAAGATGATAAAGGTTTAGCTGAGGTCACTAAAAAAGAAAGCGACGAACATCTTTTCAAAGTACCCACACTGCGTAATATTGCATTAACTGCACCTTATTTTCATAATGGCGCTGTAAAAACCTTAGATGAAGCAGTCACTGTTATGGCTAAAACTCAATTAGATAAAGAATTGAGTAAAGCAGAAGTAGCTGACATTGTTGCCTTCTTAAATGGCTTAACAGGCCAGTTCCCAAAACAAACAATGCCAGTTTTACCAGCCACACCAGGTTCAACATTTAATTAATCAAAGACAGGGGGGTAAGTTACCTTATCCCCCCTCTTTATTCAAAAGCACACTAATCCTATAGGATCGAATCATGAGTAATGTATTTAGTTTTACTGGCACTGTAGGTCGAGATGCAGAAGTAAGATATGCACCCTCCGGAATGGCTATCCTAAACGTAACAGTTGCGAACAATATTGGCTTTGGGGAGAAACAACAAACCTTGTGGATCCGCGTTGTTTTATTTGGAAAGCGTGCTGAAGGTCAGTTACAAAACTACCTTAAAAAGGGTCAACAAGTATTTGTCTCAGGTGAGCTTTCTCAAAGTGAGTACACGGGTGCTGACGGTGTCACAAAAACAAGTCTTGAACTCAGTGCAAATATTATTGATTTAGTGGGAAAAAGGGGCGAAAACAGCGGCTCAACATCACCACGAGAATATACTCCTGCAAAACAATCGCCCAATGTAGAAACTTATGATGCTCCGTATGACGATGACATACCGTTCTAGGATGTGTTAGACAGGTGCAGAAGAGATTAAATCTAAAACATTTAGTTTTAGATTTATGTACTAGATTTTTGTAGAGGCTACAGAAGGGAGTTTGTTTAATTCCGAGTCTACAGAGAGTTGAGAGTTATCTTCATCAAATTGTAGTTTCAAAGAAATATTAGCTTGTACTGAACTTTTAAGGTGCCAGAAGATAATATCGTAAAAAACCTCTGAATTATTATAATAATCAATGTAACTCAGGCCGTTAAATACATTGTTAAATTGAGTGAATTTAGTATTTATAACTTGAGTGGCTTGATCTCCGTACACAGACCAAATACATATCTTATTTTCATTTAAGAACCAACTCTGCCAAGAAGTAAGGAGGAAATTTAACTCTCTTTCTGGCATGAATAAGAATATATCTTGATAGATATCAATGATAATAAGATCATAATCATCAAATTTCTTACCGGTTATATCATTTTTAATTTTATTAAAAAAATCTTTATATTCTTCAATATAAACAAAATTTAAAGATAAGGCACCGCCTCGGTATAGAGACATCAATTTCGATGTTTTATCTGGACATAGACTAAATAGATCACAATGATCTTCGAACGACAGTAAAGCAGTTTTATTATCGGTATTGTTAAGTATTGTTAAGTATTGTTTGTACAATAAAAGACCTAGCAATTTGTGTTGTCGGAGATGACAACACAAATAAACCTGATTTTTCAAGGGAACTATATTTAGTTTCTAAACTTTGAATGCCAATGGTTGAAATATTGGATTCTTTTGAAGATATTTTATGTTGCGTACTATTATTCTTTATTAGACGTAACTTCATTCTAATGAATCTCAGAAATGTTCATAATCGAAAAATTGACTAAATAAGTTGCACGACAAGTTAATAAAAATTCTGTTAACGTTTAATTTACCTATATGTAACAGGCCTGTCAAATAAAATATTTAAACATTCGTTAATTATAGATATTCTTTTATCAGTAACTCAGCAATTTGAACGCTATTTAAAGCAGCACCTTTTCTTACATTATCACCGACCACCCATAAATCGATACCTTTAGGGTGTGAAATGTCTTCTCTAATACGTCCCACAAATACATCGTCATTACCAGAAGAATCGGTAACTGCAGTAGGATATCCCCCGTCAACTCGCTCATCAACCAGGGTGACGCCGGGAGCTTTTTTCAATAATGCTCTAACTTGTGCAGCGCTAATCTTATCTTGCGTTTCAATATGAACAGCTTCTGAATGCCCATAGAATACGGGTACACGCACTGCAGTGGCATTCACTAAGACGTTTTCATCACCAAGGATCTTTTGAGTCTCCCAGACCATTTTCATTTCCTCCTTGGTGTATCCATTGTCCATAAAGACATCTATTTGAGGTAAAACGTTAAATGCAATTTGTTTTGGATAAACCTTAGCTGAGACCGGCTGTAAATTTAATAAGTTTAGAGTTTGTTTGCCAAGCTCCTCAATCGCTTCTTTACCTGTGCCAGAGACAGCTTGATACGTACATACATTAATACGTGAAATACCCACCGCATCGTATATGGGTTTTAGTGCCACTAACATCTGAATGGTAGAGCAATTAGGGTTTGCAATGATGCCTCTATTGACATATTCAGCAACTTTTTCAGGATTAACTTCAGGTACCACTAAGGGTATGTCATCATCATATCTGAACTGTGAAGTGTTATCGATAACAACACATCCAGCAGCTGCAGCGATGGGCGCATACTTTTCAGAGATAGAAGCCCCAGGTGAAAACAAACCAATTTGTGCTTTAGAGAAATCGAATGTAGCTAAATCTTCTACTCTTAATGAACCGCCCTTAAAAGGTATACGTTTGCCTACTGAATTACTACTAGCAAGGGCATAAACCTCACCCACAGGGAAGTTACGCTCTTCAAGAATAGCCAACATAGCTTCACCCACTGCACCCGTTGCTCCTACTACAGCAACGTTATAAACTTTACTCATCAAATATTATCCTAATATAAAAACGAGTCTCTATAGGCTCGCTAACAAACACACTTTAATAGATTTATTTACTATTAACCTAAAATCTCAAACACCTTATGAGTGATATCTTCAACTGATCCAACGCCAGAAATAGTTGCGAACTTCACTTCTTTGTTCGAGGCAGAATAGAATTCAACTAAGGGTTTGGTTTGTGAGTGATAAACCGCTAAACGTTTTCTTACCGTTTCTTCTTTATCATCATCTCTTTGTATTAAAGGTTCACCTGATACATCATCGATACCAGTAACGTTGGGTGGATTAAATTTGACATGATAACTTCTGCCGGATCCTGGATGAACACGTCTACCTTCGATACGTGTCACAATCTCTTCATCTGCAACATTAATTTCAATAACATAATCGATAGTGATGCCCATAGTTTCTAAACCTTCAGCTTGGGCTATGGTACGAGGGAAACCGTCTAACAAAAAGCCATTACTGCAATCATTTTGAGCGATACGATCATTAATTAAGCCTAATATCAAATCATCGGATACCAAGCCACCTGCATCCATAATCTTCTTTGCTTCTATGCCTAATGGTGTTCCTGCACGCACTGCCGCGCGCAACATATCGCCGGTTGATATTTGAGGGATTGAATATTTTTCTGTAATGAACTGCGCTTGGGTTCCTTTACCAGAACCAGGGCTTCCTAATAATATAATGCGCATTTTTTTACTCCACTTATAACGCTTTTATTTAAATAACACTCAAAGAGATTTGTGATGCCATTGCTAAGATAAAAACAACATCGATTGCTGTTTTTTCAACTATTTTATAACACAACACGCTTAATCTCTTGTAAAAATGCGCTGTCCTGCTTATTCTATTGATAATATTTTATTTATTGCTGAATTTACACATTTTGGCGAGAATGGATTGCAACACCCAAATACGTATTTCACCGTTTTTAGCAAATACGCTGCCAAATATATTGGATATCAATAATGAGTAACCTGATCAAACTTTTTCAAGATTCTTCATCTCTACAAGGCAGCAATGCTACCTATATCGAAAGCTTATATGAACGTTATTTAGAAGACCCTGAATCAGTTGAAGTCAGTTGGCAAAAACACTTCAAAGAAATCCAACAAGGTATTGCATACGAAGCACCCCATGGGCCTGTAGTTGAGCGGTTCGCAGAACTAGCAACTCAATCTCATCGTCGTTTAGCACAATTGCAGGGCTTTACAGAAGAAAGTGTAAAAAAACAAGCGGCAGTTTCTAGACTTATCAACCATTTTCGCGTTCGCGGACATCAAATCGCAAACAGTAATCCGCTAGGCAAAGGTACACAACCTGCCACCGATATGGATCCATCATATTATGGCTTGACTGAGCTTGATATGGATACCTTATTTGATACTGGTGCCATACAAGGGGGAGTTGATAGACTTCCCTTACGACAAATCATAGAGAATCTTCGCTCAATCTATTGCGCCAGCATCGGATCTGAGTTTATGCACATCGTAGATACTCAAACAAGGCGTTGGTTAATCAATCGTTTAGAAACATCACAGGCAAAAGTTACATTAACGGCTGCACAAAAACGTGAGACACTCAAATTAATCACTGCTGCTGAAGGTATTGAGAGCCACTTACACCATAGATTCGTCGGTCAAAAACGTTTCTCATTGGAAGGAGGCGAGTCATTAATTCCTATTCTTGATGAATTAATACAAACTTCCGGTCAAAAAGGGGTCAAAGAAATCGTCATAGGTATGGCGCACCGAGGCCGTTTGAATGTATTGGTAAATATATTAGGAAAAAGCCCCGCGAGTTTATTTGATGAATTTGAAGGGACTTCTTCTTTATTACCCGGTGCTCGCTCGGGTGACGTTAAATATCACATGGGCTTCTCATCTAATTTAGAGACGGCAGGTGGCCCTGTCCATGTAACATTAGCCTTTAACCCCTCACATTTAGAAATAATCAACCCTGTAGTAGAAGGTTCTGTTAGAGCGCGTCAAGATAGGGCAGGGGACGAAGGAATAAGCTCCGTTATTCCCGTACTCATTCATGGCGATGCCGCATTCTCAGGACAAGGTATAGTGATGGAGACTTTAAATATGTCTCAGACACGTGCCTTTAATACGGGCGGTACTGTTCACGTTGTTATTAATAATCAAATTGGTTTTACAACGAGCAATCCATTAGATGCACGATCCACTTTATATTGTACTGACGTAGCCAGTATGATTCAGGCACCTGTTTTCCATGTGAATGGAGACGACCCTGAAGCGGTAATATTTGTTACTAAATTAGCGCTAGATTACAGAATGACCTTTAACAGAGACGTTGTAATAGATCTTATTTGCTATAGACGTCTAGGACATAATGAAGCCGATGAACCGGCTGCAACCCAACCGTTGATGTACAAAAAAATCCGTACGCACAAAACGACACGGAAAATTTATGCGGAACAATTGATCAGTGAAAAAGTAGTCAATGCGGAGGATGCGCTCAAAATGGAACAAGACTATCAAAAGCTGTTAGAAGCCGGTGAAGTCGTGTCACGTCCTATATTAAAAAATCCAGAATACTCCTATACCAATCAATGGTATAAGTTTTTAAATACCTCTTGGGATGCACCTTATAACACGGCAATCTCAATGGATTACCTAAGGTTTTGCAATGACAGAATGCAAAGATTACCCAATGGATTCGAACTACACCCACGTGTAGCTAAAGTCATGGAGAATCGCCGTAAGATGGCGGCAGGTGCTTTACCCTTAGATTGGGGCTTTGCTGAGAATTTAGCTTATGCGAGTTTATTATTAGAAAAACACCCTATTCGAATTACAGGACAAGATGTTGGGCGAGGCACCTTCGTACATCGTCATGCTGTACTGCACAATCAACTGAACAATAAAACCTATACGCCTTTAAAACATTTAGATAAAGATCAAGGTAAAGCCTTGATCTTTGATTCATTGTTATCAGAAGCCGGCGTATTGGGCTTTGAATACGGATATAGCACAACAACACCCAACACACTGGTCATATGGGAAGCACAATTTGGTGATTTTGCTAATGGTGCACAAGTTGTTATCGATCAATTCATTAGTTCGGGTGAAACTAAATGGGGTCGATTATGCGGCCTAGTGATGTTATTACCCCATGGCTACGAAGGGCAGGGGCCAGAACATTCTTCAGCCCGATTAGAGCGTTATTTACAATTGTGTGCAGAACATAATATTCAAGTCTGTAACCCAACAACGCCGGCCCAAATTTTCCATTTATTACGTAGACAGATAATAAGACCTTATCGTAAGCCTCTGATTATCATGAGCCCAAAAAGCTTATTACGCCATAAATTAGCGGTGTCTTCATTAGAAGATTTAACAACGGGGCATTTTCAATCGGTCATTGGCGAACAGAAAAAAATAAACGCTAAAAAAGTAACACGATTCATTTTATGTTCTGGCAAAGTTTACTTTGATTTACTGGAAGCCCGTGATCAAGATAAATTGGAGCACGTTGCTATAGCACGCCTAGAACAAATATATCCTTTCCCCGATAAATTACTTAAAGCTGAGTTAGCAAAATATCCTCAATTAAAAGAATTTATTTGGTGTCAAGAAGAGCCTAAAAATCAAGGTGCATGGTATCAATCTAAACATCATTTTACTGATCATGTGCCGGCAAAAATAACCGTTTCATATGCAGGACGAGATGCCTCTGCCGCACCTGCAGTAGGAAAATTTCACGTACATATCGAACAACAAAAAGCTGTGGTTCAATCAGCCTTATACGGCAACACCTTAGGAAATTAATATGAGCATAGAAGTTCTAGTACCCAATTTACCCGAATCAGTATCTGATGCAACTTTAGTTAGTTGGCACAAAAAAGTAGGTGATTTTGTCAAAAAGAATGAGGCTTTAATTGATCTTGAAACAGACAAAGTCGTATTAGAAGTCACGGCGCAAGAATCAGGGGTCTTAAGTCAGATTCTTAAAGAAAATGGTGCCATAGTGACTGCAGGTGAAGTGTTAGCGATCTTGAATACAAAATCAGCGGAAGAAACAGCACCCATTGAACCCATCACACCATCAGCTACTATCAAAATAAATGATGATGAGATGCCACTCAGTCCTTCCGTGCGTCGCTTAATCCACGAAAATGGCTTAAATCCAGTGGATATCAGTGGTACAGGAAAAAGCGGTCGTCTTACTAAGGCTGATATTATTGAACATCTCAATAAATCGCCTAGTACCGATACGCTAGTTATCAAAAACGAATCAACCGTAGTGCCAGAAAAAGTGTCTACTATTGTTGTTGCAGACCCTATCGCACCCTCCATTGAATCAACAACCGGATCTAGTATACGTCCAGAACAACGCGTAGCGATGACACGCTTACGTGCAAAAGTAGCTGAGCGTCTCTTACAAGCACAACAAAATGCGGCCATGTTAACGACGTTTAATGAAGTTAACATGCAAAACGTCATTGATCTACGTAATCAATATAAAGACAGATTCGAGAAAAAACACGGTGTTAAATTAGGCTTTATGTCCTTTTTTGTAAAAGCTTCTATCGAAGCTTTAAAACACTTCCCGGCTATAAATGCATCAATCGATGGCAGTGATATCATCTATCACGGCTATTACGATTTAGGTATCGCAGTAAGTACACCACGTGGTCTTATTGTGCCCGTATTGCATGACGCGGATCAATTAGACTTTGCAGGTATTGAAAAAAGCATTGCTTCTTACGGAGAAAAGGCGAGAGCAGGTACCTTAAGTTATGACGATCTAAAGGGCGGCACATTCACCATCACTAATGGGGGGGTGTTTGGCTCTATGTTATCAACACCTATATTAAATCCACCCCAATGTGCCATCCTGGGTATGCATGCCATTAAAGAACGTGCCGTCGTTGAAAATGGGCAAATTGTTATCAGACCCATTATGTATTTAGCATTGTCATACGATCATCGTTTAGTGGATGGTCGTGAAGCGGTGCAGTTTTTAGTTACGATTAAAGAATGTTTAGAATCTCCCGCTCATTTATTACTCAACATCTAAAATATGCCCAATATTACGAACGATTATTATGATGTCATTGTTATAGGTACCGGCCCAGCTGGTTTTGCCAGCGCGGTTCGGTCTGCTCAATTAGGCTTAAAAACGGCTTGTATTAATACGCGCCATGATGCGAACAATAAAGATACGCATCTTAATACCGGCGACATCGCCACCATGGCGCTCTTAGATTCTGCTAAGAAATATCACAGCTTGATATACGACTGTGCTCAACATGGTATTTTCGCAAACGAAATTAAGCTAGACATGTCCATCATGCTGCAACGAAAAGATAACATTCTTGCAGAAATCGGTGACAAGATGGTCGAGTTATTTAACACCCATAAAATTGGTCACATTCACGCAAAAGCCCGCTTATTAAACCCACAACAAGTCGAAATTACCGAAGACGACACCCAAATCAAAACCGTCATTAATGCTAAATACATCATTTTAGCGACCGGATCAGAAGCCATTACACTCCCCAACATAGAGATTGATAACGAATATATTTTCGATGCCAAAGCCGCATTAAATATCGATAAAGTCCCCAATAAGCTCGCTATTATTGGGGCGGGGGTCATGGGATTAGAATTGGCCAATATATGGAGTCGCTTAGGTGCATCAACTATATTATTAGAAGCTCAAGAAAACTTTTTATCGGTGCTAGATCAGCAGATTTCCGGCGCCGCTTTCAGTCTTTTTCAGAATCAAGGTCTTGATTTACGCTTAGGTGCGCGGGTAATTTCAGCAAAAAAATCTAATAAAAGCATAGTGATAGAATACCAAGACCAAGAAGGAAACCATACATTAAAGGTCGATACCGTCATCGTAGCTTGTGGTAGTCGTCCGAATACAGCGAATTTAGCGGCACCTGAAGCTAATTTATTATTAGATCAAGATGGTTACGTCTATGTGGATGATAACTGCCGTACCAATTTACCAGGCGTTTATGCAGTAGGTGATCTAACGTTACTAGGGCCTATGTTGGCTCATAAAGGCATAGAAGAGGGTATCTTTGTCGCAGATTACATTGCCGGTATCAATAATCCTATTAATTATGAGATTGTACCTAGCGTTATTTATACCGAACCTGAAATCGCGTGGGTTGGCCAAACAGAACAAGCTTTAAGAGCCAGTGGTGAAGAGATTAAAATCGCTATTCATCCCATTCAGAAAAATATTCGCGCATTAGCCATGGATAAACAAGAAGGGCTCGTTAAGATTATCGCCCATGCTCACTCAGATAAAATATTAGGTGTGCATATTATTGGCACACAAGCGTCAGAATTAATTGCAGAGGCTGTATTAGCATTAGAGTTTTCTGCCAGTAGCGAAGATTTAGCCAGAACCATTCACGCACGTCCCACACTCTCAGAAGCGGTTCATGATGCTGCTTTAATTCTGAAAGACAGGGTGTTACATCAATCTGAGTATTAGTATCCTTATATATTAAGCTGGGCTAGTTACTAGGCGGAATGTTTAGGAATATATCCAATTTAACATAATATACATTATACGTAGTTGAATAATATGCATATATACACGGATCTGGCCTATGTGTACCTGCGCTCTAAAGCTATTACCCAGTACACATAGGGATTTCAAAAGAGGACTAAGCTAATAAGTTTAATAACTCAGCAGTCTTCTCTTGCATTAACGTTTCATTAGCACGCGATTCAACATTTAAACGCACTAAAGGTTCCGTATTAGAGCATCGTAGGTTAAATCGCCATTCACCCATATCCATGCTTAAGCCATCTGTATAATCGACATCAATCGCTGCGTTATGATAGTGGGCTTTCACAATAGCGATGGCTTTGTCCGGTTCGGCTATCGTCCTATTAATTTCCCCACTGGCCGGAAACTTAAGCATCCTTTCGTCTACTAATTGAGATAAGCTTTTTCCTGATTGACTAATGAGTTCAATAACTAATAACCAAGGAATCATACCGCTATCGCAATAAGAGAAATCTCTAAAGTAATGATGCGCACTCATCTCACCACCATACACTGCATCTTCTAAACGCATACGTTCTTTAATAAAGGCATGGCCTGTTTTACTCTGTATAGCGACACCTGACATTTCATGCACTATATCCACCGTATTCCATGTTAAACGCGGATCATGCACTATTTTTGAGCCAGGATATTGCTTAAGAAACGCTTCCGCTAATAAACCGACGATGTAATATCCTTCAATAAACCGGCCGTTTTCATCAAATAAGAAACAGCGATCAAAATCACCATCCCAGGCAATACCTAAGTCAGCCTTATGGGCTTGAATCGCTTTAATAGTACTATCTCGATTTTCTGGTAATAAAGGATTAGGAATACCATTTGGAAAGTTCCCATCAGGTTCGTGATGTACTTTTATAAACTCAATGGGTTTGACCATCAATATTTGTAATGCAGTTTCTATATGATCCAAAGCATGCCCGGCAGCACCGTTACCTGCATTGACTACTATTTTTAAAGGGGCTAACCCTTTTGGATTAATGTAATTAATTAAATGATCTGTATATGCTTCTGATATATCGATATATTTTATTGACCCTTTATTTGCTGATACCTCACCAAACTGGTTTAATTCAGCTAACTGCTTAATATCGTTTAACCCAGTATCACCACTGACAGGCTTACTGAGTTCACGAACTAACTTCATGCCATTAAAGTCTTTGGGATTATGGCTTGCAGTAACCATAATACCGCCGTCCATGCCCTTCCCTGCATCATGATAAGCGAAGGTGGCGTAATAGACTTCTTCAGTTCCTGATAAACCAATATCGTAGACATCGACCCCCGAATCTAACAAACCATCTATCAAAGCGGAGGCTAATTCATCACTCGATAAACGAATATCTCTACCGACAATCACAGATTTAGGCTGAATACTTTGGGCATAGGCTCTGCCTATACGGTAAGCGATATCAGCATTCAGTTCATCTGGCAGGCGGCCGCGGATATCGTAGGCTTTAAAGCAGCTAAGCGTTTGAATCATAATGTATAGAACCTTATTGGATGTGGAGTATGCGAAAATAATAAACAATTATACCTTATTAGAAAATTAGCCTCCTAGTGACTGATACGCCATAAGCCTTGTAGAAACTCATTAAATCGGTTAATAATTACGGCCATTAGTAAATGACACTCTCTATCTCCCCTACCCTTATTCATGCACTCTATGAAAACGACAAACGTTTCTTCTTTAAAACCGAGTTTATTCCTTCTAATAGCGTTTCTTAGTTTAATAAGTGCCCTATCAGTGCAAGCCAGTTCATCTTCTGGCCATAAATTACGCGAAACGAGCATGGTCATCAGTAAAGAAAGCCTGCAAAGTAAAATTGACGCGCTGAATGACCGTAAAGGCCTCGACGAAGCCCTGAAAACTAAATTACTCTCGCTCTATCAAGCCTCTCAAGATAACTTAAGCACTGTAGATAACGCAAAAGCACGCATCATTACATTTAATCAATCCATTAAACAAGCGCCAAGCGACATGATTGCTTTGCAAAAAGAAATTGACCAAACCCAAGCACGCGTATCTAAACAGAAAATCGATGACTACAGTCAATATTCAACCCAAGAACTTGAACAAAAGATTATCAACGACAAAGGTAGAATCAGTAGCCTTGATGAGCAACTTAAAAAAACAGAAACCGAACTAGCTTTGCAACAATCACGACCGGTCCATATTAGAGAAGAAATTGTTACAGCCAAACAAGACATTGAAACCACTCAAAATAAAATTCAACTACCCGCTACTAAAAACAACTCTAAAATAGAAACTGAAGCCAATGCGATCTTATTAAAATCGATCATTGATGCACGGTCAGCCGAATTAAAAATGCTAGAGATAGAGGCGATCAGTAACCCAAGTCGAGTCGATGTCTTAAAAGCACAAACTAAATTACTTGAACTCCAAAAAACGGAAATCACTCCCGTTGTTACGTCCATAGAAACCTTATTAAGCAACCGTAGAGAACAAGACGCCCAGTCTATGCAAGAGGCGCTTGATGAAGCAGAAAAAGCCTTAGCCGGCAAACACCCTCTTATTCAACGTGTTACTCGAGAAAATATTCAATACAGCCGAGACTTGCAATCCGTCAATACCCATATTGAAAGCTATACCAACCAAAAGACAAAAGTCGATGCGGATGCAGCAGAAATCGGAACTGAATTTAAAGGCGCTGATAAAAAGATACGATTAGCCGCAATAAGTCCAGAACTAGGAAAAATGTTACGCGAAGAACGTCGTCAACTTGACATACAGGCACAAGCAGAACTCGACATTGAAAATAGCCAATCAGAAACCGCTTTTGCCAGCTTAGAAGCGTATAAAGTGGATGATAAGATAAAAAAAATCAGCGATATAGACGCTTATACTAAACAACTATTACTGTCAGACACTGACAATAAACTGTCACCAGAAGACGCCGCGCAAATACAAGTTGAATTAAAAGAATTACTGAGCAACCAAAAAGAGCTTTTAAATAAACTAGCGATAGACTACAGCAGTTATATTAGAGTATTGGGTGACTATGACTTTGCAAAGCAACAAATGACAGAGCAAGCCCTTAAATTTGCACACTATCTGGATGAAAACTTACTCTGGGTAAAAAGTTCTGACCCCATTAACTTTGACACACCCATCAATTTATTTTACGCATTAATTTGGTTTTTATCGCCTCTGCATTGGTTTTGTTTTATAAAAGATATTGGTCATTCATTCCTAGAAAGCACTTTATTATTTTTACTGGGGCTTGGCTCAATAATCGGTTGCCGAACCGCTAAACAATGGTCACACACACAATTAGAACACCTTAAAACCGCTAGTAAGAAAAACCAACCCCTCCATTTTAGCGCTACCCTACAAACCCTGGCTTACAAACTCTTACAGAATTTACCCCTGCCCTTAATTGTTGGTTATTTCGGCTGGTTACTGAATAAAGACGTGCATTTGGATGATTTTACGCGTGCCTTAGGTGCTGGTTTTAAAACCGCCGCTATACCGTACTTATTGATTAATTATTTCTATATGCTGTTCGCAGATAACGGCGTAGTGCGTCAACATTTCAATTGGCAGAAACATCATTGCAAACTCCTGCATAAAGAACTTAACTGGCTACGTTATGTCGCTGTTATCACGACATTTATCATTAGTAGCACCGGGGCTTCTAATAACCCACTGTACAGTGATAACTTTGGACGATTGGCTTTTATAGTTAGTATGGTAGCCATAGCGGTGTTCTGGGGACGCATTTTTAACCCTAAATCTGGGCTCATCCAAAAACATATTAAAAATGCAGAATTTACCTGGGTCAACAGACTGCAATATGTTTGGTACCCAGCTATTTATTTAATACCGCTCATTATTATCGGCTTTTCAATTGCGGGTTATTATCTTAGCGCTCTAGAATTACAAGGTCAGTTGATTGAATCAATGCGTTTACTGTTCGCTGCGCTGATTATTCATCAAGTGGTGGTACGTTGGTTAACGTTAGTGAATGAACAACTGGCACTACGTAATGCAGAAGAAGAACGTAAAGCTGCGCTAGCTGATAAACAAAATACCGCAACCAATGAAGATCCCGTAGTGCCTAACACCGAATCCATCATTGATATACCTAAAATCAATGCGCAAACCACACGTTTATTAAATGTCTTTATTGGATTAGGCTTAGTCATAGGTTTATGGATTATCTGGCGTAACTTACTCCCGGCGTTTTCCTTTTTAGATAACATCGTACTGTGGCAACATCTAGTAGAACAAGACGATCAAAAAGTCTATGCACCCGTGACTCTTACCCACTTATTTATAGCGGGACTCTACCTATTTATAGCCGTTGTTTCGGTTAGAAACATATCAGGGGTGCTGGAGCTCTTTATATTCAGGCGCTTAAACAGTGAGGCCGGTACGCGTTATGCCATTAAACAACTCGCCAATTACAGCATCATAACCTTAGCCTTTATCAGTATCACCAATGAACTAGGTGGCAGTTGGTCAGATGTGCAATGGTTAGTGGCTGCACTAAGTGTGGGGTTAGGTTTTGGCTTACAAGAAATTTTTGCTAATTTAGTATCGGGTATTATTTTGTTATTTGAGCGCCCTATTCGCGTCAATGATACGGTCACTATTGGCTCAATTACAGGTAAGGTCAGTCGGATTCAAATGCGCGCAACGACCTTAATTGATTGGGATCAAAAAGAACATATTGTGCCTAATAAAAACTTTATCACTAATCAATTGGTCAATTGGACACTCAGTGACACCATCACCCGCTTAGAGATACTGATTAATATCGCCTATGGTTCAGATTTAGAATTAGCTCACAAAGTCATGTCTGATTGTGTAGCAAATACACCCGAAATAATTCATGAACCCGCCCCTAACGTTATTATTGTGGGCTTTGGTGATAATGCGGTGGTTTTTTCTATTCGCATCTTTGTGGATGAGATGAGTAACCGTATCCCAGTCACGCATAACCTCTTTATTCGTATTGAAAAAGCCTTGCGTGAACATAATATAAACATGCCCTACCCGCAACGCGATATTCATATTCGGTCACTACCTAAAGAATATAAATTGAATGATTTAAACTTGAATAGTGCAAAATCTTAGTTAAATATTCGAGTTGGGTAGTGCAGATAACACTACCCCAGAACTCATTAAAAATAACACTCGACAGTTATTGAGCAGACAATTCGCGATATGCACCAGAGAAGTACAACAATGGCTCACCTGTTCGGCAAGCCACTTCTTGTATCTCACCGATCACTATCCAATGCGAGCCAGCCGATATTTTTTCGATGACTTTACAATCTAAAGAGACAATACTGTCATCTAATAGAGGAGTGCCACTGGCACTGGCTGTCCAGGCTGTATTAGCGAATCGTTCCGCTTGTGACGCACCACCAGCAAATTGATTAGAGACCGCTTGTTGATCAGCGCGCAACACATTCACGGCAAAGTGTTGACTGGCCTCTATGCCATTAACGGTATCTGCATTTTGATTAAGACACACTAAAATTTGCGGAGGATTAGCAGAAACACTTGAGAAGGCCGTCACTGTCATCCCTTGAGGACCTAACTGCTCTGAAGTGGTCGTAACGACTGAAACACCACTTGCCCAAAGTTGCAGGGCTTTTTTAAAATCATCAACATTGACTGCCATCATTATTCCTATTTATTGAGTTTGTTATATATATAAGTGTATCTGTACTTAATAGTACAACACCTGTGCGTTTAATAAAATTGTTGCCTACAATTCATAATGTAAAGCTGCCCGTACACAACGCAAGACCCCATAACTGTATTGCCCGTCTAATTGCTCGTAAACGGGCTTTAACGCATTTTGCTGGGCTTCGGGTAATTCTAATATCAACGACTGAATCAGTCTAAGTTCTGTGTCGGGTATATCTAAGACATCAGATAAATTTAATTGACCTTGTTCAAGTCCATGGGATAAATGATTATAGATAGTATCGTCTTTAAGCTCACGTTTTTGAGCCACTTGTTGTACATTAAAGCCAAGTCTAAATAACTCAATAGACTCGTTAACTGTATCAGGTGTCTTTGTTTCACCGACATTATCAAGTATCACGCCTAAAAACTGTGCGCCATAGAGCTCTAATTTACGCACACCCACACCCGACAATAAAGCCATTTGTGCAAGATTAGTGGGCTTTTCTTCTACCATCGCCATTAAGGTGGCATCATTAAAGATAATATAAGGCGGCACATCTTGTTCATCTGCAATACTACGACGCTTAGCCCGTAAGGCATCCCATAACTCTGAATTCATTTGAGATTTTGATACTGGCTTATTATTACCCTTACGACTGGCTTTAGTTTTTTCTGGCTTGATATCTTTACGTAAGATGAGGGGTTGTTCCCCTCTTAAAATAGGTCTGCAAGCATCTGTTAATTGCAAAACACCAAAGTGATCAAAGTTGACCGTCACCAAATTGCGCGCCACTAATTGTCTAAACACTGATGACCATTGCTGTTCATCTAAGTCTTTTCCAATACCAAAGGTCGATAGCTTGTCGTGCGCGGCGCTGATAATACGATCTGTCGCCTTACCCAATAATACTTCTATTAAATACCCTACCCCGTAACGTTGGCCGGTTCTATAGATACACGATAACGCTTGTTGGGCGACTAACGTACCATCCCTGGTTTCTACCGTCTCTAAACAGGTATCGCAGTTATGACAGCCTTGCTCTAAGACATCACCAAAGTAACTTAATAGACCTTGGCGACGACAATGAACTTGCTCACATAAGGCTAACATGGCATCTAATTTATGTAACTCTAAGCGTTTATGTGCCTCATCCGCAGGCGAATCAGCTAACATACGTCTGAGTGTAATCACATCTTGTAATCCATAGGCCATCCAAGCATTAGCCGCTAAACCATCACGCCCTGCTCTACCGGTTTCTTGATAATAAGCTTCGATACTTTTAGGTAAATCTAAATGCGCAACAAATCGGACATTAGGCTTATCAATCCCCATACCAAAAGCAATCGTAGCGACAATCACCACCGATTCTTCCATTAAGAACCGATGTTGATGCTGAGATCTAAGTTCATTAGACATACCCGCATGATAAGGTAAAGCGTTAATCCCTTTACCCACTAGATACTCGGCCGTCTCATCGACTTTCTTACGCGATAAACAATACACAATGCCGGCATCACCTGCATGCTCAGTGGTCATGAATTCCAATAACTGTAATCGCGCATTTTGTTTTTGGACAATGCGATATCGAATATTAGGGCGATCGAAACTACTGATATACAGGGGCGCATGATGCAGGTTTAAGCGCAGGATAATCTCTTCACGCGTTTTCTCATCCGCGGTAGCGGTTAAAGCAATACGAGGAATACGAGGAAATTGTTCATGCAGCAAAGACAGTTGTAAATAATCTGCCCTAAAATCATGCCCCCATTGAGAAACGCAATGCGCTTCATCAATAGCAAATAAGGCAATATTAAGGCGTTTAAATAAACTTAAAGTACGCTCAGAGGCTAAACGTTCTGGCGCGATATACAATAATTCTATTTCTTGATTCAGTAATTGACGCTCTATGGATCGAACTTCATCTTGAGACAGCGTGGAGTTTAAAAAAGCGGCTTTAATGCCTAACTGTAATAAGGCATTCACTTGATCTTGCATTAAAGCAATTAAAGGCGAGATAACAATCCCGACGCCGGGCCTAATTAACGCTGGAATTTGATAACAGAGTGATTTGCCCCCACCCGTCGGCATTAAAACTAAGGCATCCTCTCCTGAAATAACAGATTCTATAACGGCTTGTTGCTGACCTCTGAAATGATCATAACCAAAAAGCCTTTTTAAGACTTCTTCAGCTTGCTTCGTTATAGTGCAATTCATACGACGATATTATTTCTTCAAATTACTAAACCCATTATAATAGTCTGATTATACAGGACAGCAGTGAATACACGCGGACTCAATGACCTATTTTACCCATTCACTTCCAACGCGACTCCATCGATTACTTAAGAATGACCAGCAGCAACACTTGTGCGGCGGGCTTAAAGGTATTGAAAAAGAGAGTCTACGATTAGGAAAAAACGGCTTAATTGCTCAAACGACTCACCCCATCGCTTTAGGATCCGCTTTAACGCATCCTAGTATTACCACAGACTACTCTGAAGCGTTAATTGAACTGATAACCCCTGCGTTTTCTGATATCAACGAGTCGCTCAATTATCTGCGCAATATACATCAAGTCGTATATGCCCATCTTGATGAAGAAATACTCCTAGGCGCCAGCATGCCTTGTGGCATAGATGGGGATCTAAGTATTCCGATTGCCACCTATGGCACTTCTAATATCGGTCGTATGAAGCATGTGTATCGACATGGCCTTTGGCATCGTTATGGTAGAACCATGCAAGCTATCGCCGGTATTCACTTTAACTATTCGGTACCCGAAGCGCTTTGGCCCCAATTACATGCTTTAGAAGAAAGCGCCTTATCTTTAGATGAATACAGAGCCGCGGCCTATTTTGGTTTAACCCGTAATTTCCAACGTATCGGTTGGCTCATTTTGTATTTATTTGGCGCCTCCCCTGCTATTTGTAAAAACTTCTTTAAAAGCCGTCCAGAATTGATGGCACAATTTGAAGAGTTTGATGCAGGTACACTCTATCACCCTTATGCGACCTCATTACGCATGAGCGACATTGGTTACAAAAGTAAAAACCAAGCCAACTTACGCATCGATTACAACTCTTTAACCGGCTATGTTGATAGCTTAACGCAAGCTATCAGCACGCCTTATCCTGATTATGAAAAGATCGGGGTTAATGTAGATGGCGTATATCAGCAGCTCAATGCGAATATCCTACAGATAGAAAATGAATTCTATAGCACGATGCGTCCTAAACAGATCATCAACTCAGGTGAGAAACCGACAATAGCGCTTAAAAAGCGGGGTGTTCGTTATGTTGAAATGCGCTCACTTGATTTAGATATCTTTGATCCAATAGGTATTGATGTTGATAAATCTCGTTTTATAGAAGCCTTATTATTAACGTGCTTGCTTAACGATAGCCCTAAACAGTCGGATTTAGACCATAAAATCAATAACACCAATCAATTAGCAGTTGCTAATCAAGGTAGAAAGCCCGGCCTAATGCTGAATAAAGGTGAGCAGAATATTCTATTAACAGACTGGGCTACCGAGATACTCAACTCGATGCAAATCGTCTGTGAGATTTTAGATAATACGGATGAAACTAAGCCCTATAGCGTTGCTTTAGATAAACAAAGAGCCGTGGTTAATAACCCTGATTTAACACCGGCTGCTAGAATATTAGCCGAGATGACTGAATCTAAAATACCTTATGCGCGCTTTGCTTTAAACAAGTCTCGTGAACATGCAGAACACTTTAAAGCATCAACGTTAGCGTCAAACCTTCAGCAAACCTTTACGGACATGGCCAAACAATCGATTGCTAAGCAACACGACATTGAACGAATGCCCCAAGTACCGTTTGAACAATTCTTATCCGACTATTTCTCTCAGACTTAAACCCACAGCACTATGAAATCATTCGACATCGCCGCTTTACAAGCAGAATTAGCGCAGAAAAACCCTAGAACTATTCTTAAGAGTGCTTTGGAACATGCTGATAATATAGCTATTTCATTTAGTGGCGCAGAAGATGTCGTCTTGATTGATATGGCCACCAAGATACGCAGTGACATTAAAGTATTCTCTTTAGATACCGGACGCTTACATCCAGAAACCTATCGGTTTATAGAAACCGTCAGAAAGCATTATCACATAGACATTGAATTACTGAGTCCAGACAGAGATGCGCTGGATAACTTTGTGACGCGTAAAGGCTTGTTTAGTTTTTATGAAGACGGCCATCAAGAATGTTGTGGCATCCGCAAAGTGGAGCCTTTAAAACGTAAACTAGCGACGCTAGATGCGTGGATTACAGGCCAACGTAAAGACCAAAGTTTAGATACGCGCCAAGAGATCCCAGAAGTACAAGTGGATACCGCTTTTTCTACTGCTGACAAAGCCTTAATTAAATATAATCCCTTGATCAATTGGTCCTCTAGCCAAGTATGGGATTATATTGAAGCCCATCAAGTGCCCTTTAACCCCCTGCACCAACAAGGCTTTATCAGCATTGGTTGTGAACCGTGTACACGTGCTGTATTACCTAATCAACATGAGCGCGTTGGCCGTTGGTGGTGGGAAGCCGGTGGCAAAAAAGAATGTGGCTTACATGCAGGCAATATAAAGAAATAATCTATAATCACTTGAATTTAAACCCTTAGCACTCTTCTCTTTACGACTTAATAAAAGACTATGGCTCAATATATCTATTCAATGAATCGGGTCGGCAAAATTGTCCCCCCTAAAAAATACATTCTGAAGAACATCTCTCTTTCCTTTTTCCCGGGCGCCAAAATCGGTGTACTCGGCCTTAACGGCTCGGGTAAATCTACGTTGCTTAGAATTATGGCAGGGATTGATAAAGAGATTGAAGGCGAAGCGATTCCCCTTAAAGGCATCAACATTGGCTATTTAGCCCAAGAGCCGCATCTAGATCCAGAGAAAACAGTGCGTGGCAATATTGAAGAAGCGGTAGCAGAAGTCAAAAATGCTTTAAATGCCTTAGATGCTGTGTATGCTGCTTATGCAGATCCTGATGCTGACTTTGATAAATTGGCTGCAGAACAAGCTAAGTTAGAAGACATTATTAATGCCGCAGACGGTCATAACTTAGACCGCAAATTAGAAGTGGCTGCAGATGCCTTACGCTTGCCAGATTGGGATGCTGATGTGACTAAATTATCAGGGGGTGAAAAACGTCGTGTCGCTTTATGTCGTTTATTACTATCAAACCCTGATATGTTGTTACTAGACGAACCAACCAACCATTTAGATGCAGAATCGGTTGCTTGGTTAGAACGTTTCTTACATGATTATACGGGTACTGTAGTCGCGGTAACCCATGATCGTTACTTCTTAGATAATGTAGCCGGTTGGATCTTAGAGCTTGATAGAGGATCTGGCATTCCTTGGGAAGGCAATTACTCAAGCTGGTTAGAACAAAAGAGCAATCGCTTGTTGCAAGAAGAGAAACAAGAATCTTCTCGCCAAAAGGCCATGAAAGAAGAGCTAGAATGGGTGCGTACCAACCCTAAAGGCCGTCACGCCAAGAGTAAAGCGCGTTTGGCTCGTTTTGAAGAATTGTCATCTTCTGATGTCCAAAAACGTAATGAAACTCAAGAGATCTATATTCCACCAGGACCTCGTTTAGGTGATGTGGTCATAGAAGCTGAAAACATCAGCAAAGCCTTTGGCGACAAATTACTATTCAATGATCTTAACTTTAGATTACCGCCCGGTGGCATAGTTGGGATTATCGGCCCGAATGGCGCCGGTAAAACTACCTTGTTTAGAATGATGGCGGGGATTGAGAAACCGGATTCAGGGACTTTAAACATTGGCCAAACGGTTCAAATGGCGTATGTCGATCAGTTACGTGATGATTTAGATGCTAAGAAAACCGTATTCGAAGAAATTTCAGATGGTTTAGATATTATCACTGTCGGTAAATACGAAACACCTTCCCGTTCTTATGTAGGTCGTTTTAACTTTAAAGGCGCGGACCAAGGCAAATACATTGGTGATTTATCGGGTGGTGAACGTAACCGTGTACATTTAGCTAAACTACTCAAAACCGGCGGCAATGTATTGCTGTTAGACGAACCGACCAACGATCTAGACGTTGAAACCTTGCGTGCCTTAGAAGAAGCCCTACTGGCCTTCCCGGGTTGTGCCGTAGTTATCTCGCATGATAGATGGTTCTTAGATAGAATCGCGACCCATATCTTAGCGTTTGAAGGCGATAGTAATGTGGTTTGGTTTGAAGGTAACTATGAAGATTATGAAGTGGATAGGCATCGCCGTTTAGGGACTGATGCAAACAACCCTAAACGCATTAAGTACAAGAAAATCTCTTAATACATCCGAAATATCACTCACAAATACCAGCCTTCTGATCAATAATCATAAGGCTGGACAACGCATTACAACATCCCTTGATCCAGAAACTCCATCAGAATTACGACTACAATAAAGACAATAAGGGAAAATTGCACAGAAGACATGCTTTTTAAACTCATCATTTAGATTAACTCTCAAAAATTAAAAAGAGGGTAAGAATGTACAGAGGCTTGATTTCTTACCCTAAGGGGGGGCATAGAATTTTATCGATCATTTATAAGATTTACATTTATAGTGACCAATACATATCTATAGGGGGGGACAAAACAACTTTTAAATCTTTAAGCGGCTAACGATAATCTATAGCCCCTACCACGCACCGTTTGTAATAAATCACCACAGCCATACTCATTCAACGTTTGTCTAATACGTACGATATGGACGTCAACAGTGCGTTCTTCAATATATACCTTGTGACCCCAAATATGATCCAGTAATTGCTCACGGGAGAATACTTTATCTGGGTGTGTCATAAAAAACTGCATCATACGAAAACAAGTGGGGCCAACGGTTAAACTCTTCTCACCAATAATAAAGCGGCGTTGTTCGGTATCTAACGTTAGATGCCCATATTTAATTTTGATAGGCGCGTGTTTTTTACCTTGGCGATAGAGTACTAAACGGATTCTAGCTAATACTTCTTTCGGTAAAAAGGGCTTAGTCACATAATCATCTGAGCCTATACTCAAACTATTAATGATAAAGTCTTCTTCACCCCGCGCTATTAAAAATACAATAGGAACACTTTTATAAATAGAATGTTTTTTGAGAGTCATTGCCCATTCTATTCCAGCGCCATTCTGCAAACGCCAATCTAATAAAATAAGATCATAATCGTCTTTATAAAAAGCAGCTTCTGCCTCTTTAACAGTCTCTACGGTTGTAGCAGTAAACTCGACCGTCATAAGAACTGATTTAAGCAACTCGCACATCGCTTCGTCACTTTCTACAATTAAAACATTACATTTCGTCATAAGGTATAACCTAAGTTAGTTAATCAACACATGCTTACCGTAAGTATGTGTCATGTTTAGAATAACTATACTAAAGCAGAGACCGTGCCAACTATAAAATCAGATTAATGTATAACATTAATTTTATATCTTAAGATAATGACTTATAGAATAATTTATTTTATAGTGATAAAGAAATACCCTGTCATAAATGTGCTATAAAAAGAGTAATCATTATTTATAACTATGGCATATCACTTATAAAACAAACTGAGTGTGTGATATGACGCACCGATAATTCAATCAATAGATCAATGATCATTAATGCCGCTTGAATAATTATTGATGACTACATACCCGCCCGTCATTACAAAATCTGGATACTCTAATACCTTAAAATTATCCAGAGGATTCCCTTTTACAGCGATAATATCTGCAGGTGCACCTGCGTGTAATGATCCTAATAAAGGCAACTTTAGGTATTCTCCAGACTTTGACGTCGCTAATTTCAGTATATCAACGGCCTCCATTTGTGTCGCTTGTTGAATAGAAATTAACTCTTGCGCATCAATCCCCCAAGGAATGTCTGAATGTGCAATTTCAGCACCATACAATAGATGCGCCCCTAATTTGGATAATACATACGCGTTATGATTGGCGCCAGGGCATTTTGAAAGCGTATCTAATGTGGTGACAACAGTGACATTTTTAGAAACCGCCTCGTTCAATAGGGCATCTGATAACTTAGCACAGGGCACGTGCGCCCACTCATCAACACCCGCAGTGAGTGCTATCTTTGCTCCTTTTGATTCACCAATATGCGCTGTTACTTTATGATCTAAGTGATGCGCTTCATCCACTATCGCTTTAACAAGCGCCTCAGATAGCATCGGCCATGAATTATGACTGTGAACTGATTTTAAAGGGGGCTTTTCATGATGATGCTGGTGCGCATGAATCCATGGCGCCCCGATTTCTCCACCGGGTTCTAAAGCGATTTTAATGATACTGGCACCGCCTGTAATGAAGTCTTTTACAACTGCCCTCGCCTGCTGCTCAGAAGATACAGCTATCGCAATATTATCAGCACCCATTATATTAATGGGATACCCATCTGGCGCAGTAATAATGGGCCCAGACGATAAGACCCTTAAATGCCCTTCACCGACTGTAGTGCTGTTCAATGGCCCCCCTACATCACGTACTGTCGTTATGCCATGCTTTAAGACAACATATTCACTTATATGATGAAACTTAATATGCGCATGTAAATCAATAAACCCAGGTAATAAAGTAGCATCACCCAAATCAATTTCCTTAACATTACTCAAATTAAAGGCATCCCGCTTATCAATTCGCGTAACTTTTCCATCACTAACCAATACGGATATATTTGTTCTGATAGCATCCCCGTCAAAAACACGCAATGCATGTATTAATAGAGGGGGTTGTTGATTACTTTGTACTATATTGGTTGAAATTACCGTAAACAGAAACAACCACAACGCTCGTTTAATTGCCAAATATGATGTACGCATTATCTAATTCTTTAAATAGTGTTTAAATAAAAAAAGCGGTGTCACCTAGGTGACACCGCTTTTAGTAAAAATGTAACTCACTTAAACTAAAATTAATACGTAATTTCGATACCACCAAAGAATGAAATGGGCGCACCTGCATTTAACATGGCATCATTAGCGGTTGCTGTGGGTAAAATATTGGTATTCGCCACATAGACAGTATCCAGTAAATTTCGACCTTCTAAGAATACTTTATAGTTTTTATTAGACCAACCTGTTCGCATACCCAATAAACCAAAAGAATCCACCTTGTAAGTATTGGCGTAATCACCCCAGCGCTTACCCACAAAGTCAAATGTGGGCCCAGCAAAAAAACCACTGATGTGCTGATACATAGCCTCACCTCTTAAGAAATAATCAGGTGCCGCAGGTAGAGCATTATTCCCATATACGGGATCATGATCAAACTTAAAATGATTAAAGGCATAAGACAACATAGGTTTGATCGTATGGACTTCTGTACCATCTAAAGAAAAACTACCCCCAATTAAGCCTTCAATACCTGCATGGATGGTATTATTAAAGTTATTCGCTATGGGCGAACCACTCGCCGGCGTCACAGATAAAATTTCATTATTAAGCCAAGAATAATAGAGTGCTAAATCCCAATTAACACTATTCAATTCACTAATTTTCTCAACCCCGCGTGTACCAATTTCAGCAGAGGTTCCCTCCATCGCTTTTAAATTCGTCGTTGTTGAGCTGCCGGTTATATTGTCTGCAATATTATAATTAGTTGGCGGTGCATAGATACGACTGATGTTACCGTATAAAGAAGAAGACTTTGTAACGTTATACATCAATCCTAAACTAGGGTTAAAACCTTCGTAATCATTTGAGGCCTTACCACCATAAGAATAAAAGTTAGAGGGTCCACCCGGAAAGAATACTGAAGCCTGAGCATCTTGCGGTATCGACAATCGCTTATTATTAACATCACGATGAGCAAAAACACCCTGAACAGCCGGTGTTAATGTCCACTTATCCGTTATATGCCAATGATCCTGAGCAAATACCTCAATATTATCGGCTTGCTTCTTAACCTTATTGGTCATAGCACCACGAGCGCCTGCATTATTAGTGTAGTTGCCGCCATTATCTGAATTGGTACCATAATTCAAGCCCAGCAATAAATCATGGTTATCTAAGCGATAATTGTAACGAGCAGTCGTTCCCCAATCTTGCTGGGTTGAATCGACTAACAAGCTAAACATATCATTTAGACCACCATTAACATTAGGGATGATAACCTTATCAACAATCGGATGATACAGATGCTGATTTTCGAATGAAAAGCCTATATCAAGTGAGCTTTTATCATCAATAGTCCATGTGGTTTTATTAGCCACGCGCTCTGTTTCAGTGTTGACTTGATAATTACCACCTACTGCTTGCGTACTGGCTTGATAAGGATTGGCAGCAAATTGTGCACGTGTTAATTGCCCGGGTAATTGTTGGTTATTTTTGATGTAACTCACGAACGTGCGGTTAACAACGGAATCAGATAGCTTCCAACCAAAGTTACCGTATAGTCCAACACGGTCTTGTTTGTTATGGGCACGATAACCGTCCCACTCTTTTCCTTCAACGGTCAACAAACCATCGAATTGATCATTAAACACTTTGCTGACAGTACCCCGTCCTAAAAATTGACCAAAACTACCACCACTCAGTGCAAGCCTCATATCTGGGCTATCATGTGCCGTAGGCGAAGTAAAGTCGATTGCACCGCCCATTGTGCTCGCGCCATATTTAAAAGCATTAGCACCTCTCGCTACCGTTGCAAAACTTGACGCTAAAGGATCTATCATGCGGTTATGGTTATTTCCATCCGCTGCTGTCACAGGTAAACCATCTTGTAATATCTTTACACCACTGCCTGCATAATTATTAGCATCTAAATTTGAGCCACGACTTGAGATAAAAACCTCATCATTACCACTTTGACTTGTTGCATAAACCCCCGGCGAATATCTAAAGAAATCTGCAACGCTCGATACGTTTCTATCATGTAAATCATTAATATTTATTACATTGACACCACCCGGAGTGACAGCAACCTCTTGCTTAGCGGCCTCTAATTTTTGATCACTTTTACCCTTGACCTCAAGCGGCTCAAGCATAATAGTATTGGATTGAGATTTCTTAGGCTTAACCGCACTTTTCTTAGCCTTTGCCTTATCATCTTTGGATTCTGCATTCTTAGTGTTCACCGAATCTTCAGCCATCGCCTCGGGTACCGCATTTAATAAAAGCACTGATGCCATTAAAAGACCACTTGCTTTTAATAACTTATCGGCTTGATTATTTATTGATTTCATAATAAATCCATCATAGTAAGTAAATATAATTAGTAATAACTATTGGACTAAAGCATCGGAAGACGGGGGCTTTAGCGCAAAATACCGGGCGATGTTACTCAATATTATTTACAGAGATACGGATCATTTATATGTTAAACATAGTTTTTTATATGCTTAAAGTAGGAATAAGTCATATGACACAATCCATCAATAGATGTGTGTCATATCACTTATAGCAACTAATGGTGACTATAGATAAATAGACACAAATCTAGGCCTATAAGGAGTGGCATCAAATTTGCATTTACTTAGATACCACGACTTGAGGTTATCAACATTAATGAAAATAGAACCCGCATCAGTAAGCCATCGCTTTAACATTAATACTTCTGACCTCTCTTTAGCGACCAATCAACACTCGCAACAACATTTAACCCAATTACTACCTAAAGAGATAGGCTTAGGTCAGTCAAACATATATCAACTAGATACAGATTTAACTTACATTGAATCTCAGTATGTATTATCAAAAGACGTATCAATATCCAGCCAATTAGAATTCGAAACACCTAGACTCATCGTCACAGTCAGCTTAGACGGAAGCTCACGCTTCTGCAGTCAACAAGGCGAAGATTTTTTATTCACTTCGGGATATACCACCATAACCAAAGTTAATTCGAGTATGGGTAAACGTGAATACCCTGGGCAACAAACTGTTTCTCAACTTAGATTTTCAATTGGGAAGGGTTGGTTAGATAAATATTTTGGAGAGAATAGCTTTGCACACATATTTACTAAGAACACGATGGAGCTCATAAGTTACAAAAGCACCACCCACTCAGGACTGTTTGCTGCTAGACAATTAGTAGCTTCAAAAAACAAAATAAACGTGAGTACGCCTTTTTTACATGGACAAGCGCTGTTACTCTTGTCTTCTGAATTAGATCATTTGATCAATGATTTACCTGATAATGCAATCGACATTCATTCTTGCGAAAAAGACAAAAAGATTATCAAACTAGCAGAAGCTATTTTATATGAAGAGTATAAACAACCACCCTCAGTAGAAGAACTAGCAAGACGAGTGGGCACCAATCAATTCAAATTAAAAAAACTATTTCACCATTACTTAAACACAACACCTTATGGCTTGTTACTTGAAATAAGAATGAACATAGCCTATCAGTTATTACAAAACACGCACTGTCACGTTAATGAAGCCTCAGAAAAGGTGGGCTATCAATATGCTAATAACTTTAGCAACGCATTTACTAAATATTTCGGTGTTTCACCCAAGTATATTGCTAAACATCAACCTTAACGAAGCAAACTCACTTTATCTAGCACGGTAATGGCGTCTTCACAACGAATGGTATTAGCTATATTGGCTTTTATAAAAGCCGCCAAACGCTCAATCGCTCGCCAGTAATGTGGTGACTCAATAAATTGATAGGCTTGTTTTAATAGATCATTAAGCAGTTGTGCTTGTAGATCAGTATCGGCTACAAAACTTTCTAAATATTCATAGACCTTCTCAATGTCTGATGAACCGCCATAGTTATGCAAGGATTCGAGGTTAATCAGGTTTTTATTAAACGATTCACCATCACGCAGTGCGACATATTTAGCTTCAGCTAATGGCCCCACCAACAAATTAATCATGTCGGCTTCATAGGCTATGCGTAAAGCATCTTGATTATTTAGAACACCTTCTATTAAAGCAATAGGTAGACTGTGAATCAAACGCCCACCCTCAACCATGGCGACAAAGTGATCACGACGTAAATCACTATCAACAGCATACCTAACATTATTATGCTCAATGTGCTGAATAGTAATTTCAAAATAGACGGGGGGGAGTTGTTTTTGTTTATTATATAAATGAATAGCAGCGGCATGACCCGCCTCATGGTAGACAACTTGGTTTATGAGGTCTGTACCCAGAATAGTATTAAAAGAATAAGTTGGATAATTTCTTTTCATGTTTTCATCCACACATAAAAAAAAAGCGGCCACTATCAGACCGCTTGAAGAGAAGGATTTTAGCTCTTACACCTTTAGGAGAGGAGACGACTCAAGAGTTGGACATAGTCTAATGACAAGAATGGGTCTTGAAAATGTGGCAAATTGACGCGCGACAATTAGTCGCGAAAATTGGCATACTAACTGCTATTAATGATAGTTTGCGCGCTTGTAAACGCAGTAATAATAAGCGTTTAAAGCTATTTTACAGCCCATAATCAGGCATATGACCGGGTTATGTAAGTCATATGCCTCAATAGCAAGAGTGCGGCGTTTGATTATGATAGATTTCATGCGATGTTTGGATTAACAAGCCAGAGAAAATCAGCCTACTCCACTAACGGAGTCTGCAATCTTCGCCTCTGGCTTAATTAAACCGCTAGTGTTTAGCGATAGTTACACGACAATAATACTTATAGGATGGGTCCACACGCCGTAACCATTGGTTCCAATACCTCTTACGCGGATCCAATAGGTTTGCTTTGGGGTTAACTGGGTAAGTTGCATGTGGGTTGCGGTATTTGATGACAGTACATGCTCCCAATTATCCTCAATTAACGGATCCAGCGTTGTTAGTTCTAGCTCATAACTGGCCGCACCTTTTAAACGGGTCACACTAATATCCAGTGTACCGGTCAACATCCCTCTAGTAACTTGGCAGTTTTCGGGAGCGGGTAAAGGATCTACACCGATATTACGCGTTGTATTGTGACGTAAACCATAACCCGTTGTTTCCAACTTCATAACATCGCCTTGAGCCAGTAATTCAAAATAAGGCGCCAATTGCTTCAATATATCCGTTAATGCGATACGAAGACTATTTCTTAACGTTACCTTATTAATATCCTTGCTTAAGGCCCCGTGATAAGCCGCTTCATACGCTAAGTTTGCAGCGGTTAAATCCGCCAAACTGGGTATTTGCGGCAGCCACGGCGCCGTATAATAAATATTAAACGTTAGAGCCGCCACAATAGTGCCGGCCTTAGCCATAAACACAGACTCGCTCAATTGATCAAATGCTATCAGCAGTTTTGCTTGCATGGTAATTTCCTAACTTTAAAAAAAATTTAAAACCTGCCTATAACTTATTGATCAGTTATGAATATCTCAGCATCAACCGTGAGTCTAGTAAGTTTTAGAAATTTTTCATTTTTATTTTCGTTATTGATTAATACAGGGGCAAATTTGCGCTTAAGATGGGGAAATGCATTATCGAGTAAAATAAAACTAAACATGTACTCGCGTGTCACTAAGGGGTGGGTATCAATAAACTACACGTGTAGTAGTCCACCTGTACATACGTAGCGGGTCGATACAAAGGGGTAATAATCAAACAACCACATAAGTAAATGAAGGCAACTACCTCTATAGCAATAAGACACTACACCTGTAAGTTTTATAAACAACAGCTGTAATGTGATACATCTACTTAAAAAGTTGTAGGGGATAACAGCTGTAAGCATGCGACAGTACAGATGTACTTTAATCAGTAACACAGGCCAAAACTAGTCATTAATCCCATGTTTACGCATACGGTATAACAAAGTATCGCGGGTTAAGCCTAGTAACTTAGCTGCTTTGCTACGATTACCATGGGCTCGTTGTAGCGCTTGTTGAATAAGGTCTACTTCTAACGCCTCTAAGCTCAGTCCTGCATCAGGCAAGGTAAACGCTTCACCTGACGTGATAATCTTAGCCCCAAAAAACTCTCTAGGGAGATGCTCTACATCAATAGAATTGCCCTCAACGAGGATACTCAGGCGCTCACATAAGTTTTTTAATTCTCTTACATTCCCCGGCCACGGATAATTCTTAAGCACAGTCAAAGCCGATTTATTAAATAGCAGTGGCTCTTTTCCATGTGTATCAGCCACCATGCCCATAAAATGATTGATCAGATGCTCAAGATCTTCAATACGTCTAGCGAGTGGTGGTAATTCTAAGGGCACCACATCCAAGCGATAATACAAATCGCGTCTAAACTGCCCTGCTTTCACTTGCTGGTTTAAGTCGACATTCGTGGCGGAAATAATGCGTACATCCACATGATAAACTTTAGTATCGCCCACCGCCAAGCAGTCCCCTGACTCTAAAAAGCGCAGTAACTTTGCCTGCACAGTCAGTGGCAGTGAATTAATTTCATCTAGGAATACGGTCCCCCCATCAGCGGACTCAAATAAACCCAATTTATGACTGGCCGCACCCGTAAATGCGCCTTTCTTATGCCCAAATAGCTCTGACTCTATGAGGCTTTCTGATAGTGCAGCACAATTTAGCGTAATAAACGGTTTATCCGCACGCTGACTTTCTCTTTGAATCGCATTAGCAAATAATTCTTTACCCGTGCCTGTTTCACCCTTGATCAAAACCGTGACATCAGTCGCAGCGACCATTTTGGCATTACGCACAATCGCTTCTAAGGAAGGTGAATGTCCAATGATTGTTTTAAAGTGTCCCATACGCTTTCTTAATGCCCCATCATAATGGCAACACCATAAGCGGTGGTAAATTGAGGATCAAATATCATCGTTTGTTAGTATATAGGGGGTTACGCAACAATTATTCATTGAGGTGTTGATAATTAAGCCTAGCAGGCTCCGATAAGGCTTTGTAAAGATCAGGGCCACACTTTTTAATACGATAATATAAAGTGTGACGTGTTAAACCTAATAATGTAGCTGCCTTATTAATATTGCCTTCTGCACGCTCTAAGGCTTGGCATAAAAGAGAAAATTCAACCTTCAGCCAATCACAGCCAAATTCTGGAAGCTCATAATAGTAAGGTGCCACCTGTTTAAATGAGTATTTTTTGTATTTACTCGGCATCAGTGTCAAATCAATAACCGTTTTACGGCGCAGAATCGTTAAGTTTTCAGCCAGATTACGTAATTCCCTTATATTGCCTGGCCAAGGGTAGTGTTCTAAGGCGATAAATACTTCATCCTTTACGTCTAGGCAGCGCAATTGATACTGGGCTGCGAAGTACTTTAGATAATAGATAAAGAGTAAGCGTATATCGGCCAAGCGCTCTCTTAACGGAGGTAAATCAAAGCTAAAAGCGCTTAATTGTTTGTATAAATCTGTCCTGAAGGCACCTAGCTTAATCGCATCTGGGAGTGAACTATCCGTAGCAGCAATAATTCGTACATTAGTGTTGCACAGTGAATCCGCTCCAACAGACTGATAGGCTCCATTCCTCATCACTATTAATAACTTTGTTTGCGTTGCTAAGGGTAATGCCTGTATCTCATCTAAAAACAAGGTACCGTTATTGACACTCTCTAGAATACCTTGTGTGTTAATCGTGCCAAACAAAAGGGAATCAATTTGGTCAGGTGAAATAGCGGCACAGTTAAGCACCTTGTAAGGCTGTTCTGCACGTTGACTTTGTCGGTAGATGACTTTAGCTAACAAGGCTTTACCAGTACCCGTCTCGCCTGTGATTAATACGTTAGCGTCAGTCGGGGCTACTGTTTTAACCTTGCGTAGTATTTGCGCAAAGTTAGCATCTCGCGTAAAGATCTCTTTTAATACGACCATTAAAAACTGCAGCACTTGTTTATAGGAATCTTAAACAGTAAACAAGTATCATGCCAGTTAGGCCTAATACTGTATAAATAAAGTCAATCTAAATAAATAATATATTTATATACAGTGAGTTAAAACTTTTACTTAACGCGAAAATTTAATATTATTCAGGCCGCTTAACTGCTCATCAATATTTCTATGACGGATAGCTGTGTCATTTAACACAGTCGCAACGGTATTAGCGTGTCATTTCACGTAATTATTAGTAGCCTGACGTAAAAAAGCCCTATTCTTTCGAATAGAGCTTCTCTTTAGTCAACCAAAAACACTTTATTTTTGAGTGGGCGCTTCACATTTATTGCCTTTATGCTCGGCACAATGCTCAGGACCACAGGCGTGTGGTTTAGCATTAAGATCGCTTGCGCAATGTTGCGCACATACTTTATCTTTTACATCATGATTAGCATCGCAATGCTTTGTACAATCATGTTCTGCAACGGCTTTGCTATCGCAATGCACTTTACACACTTTATCTTTTTTAGGTTTTTTTGTTTCTTTACAATGCTTAGCACAATCATGCGCGCCAACACCTTGATGATGTGCACAATGCTGAGCAGATGATTCAGCTGCAGGGGTTGTTGGTAAAACCGCCACTTCTGGTGTAGCAACAGGTGCTGCCGCTTCAGTGGCTACAACAGGCTCTGCCGTTGCTTCAGTAATAGGTTTTTGTGCTTCACAGCCTGTTAACACTAAAGCCATTAAGCTGGTAGCGATAAATAAGTGTCCAATTTTCATGATCTTGCCCCTTTTGTATTAATTGAACTATGAGTATAACGGTGAGTATGGCATTGGACAATAAATAAGCGATAAGAATTAACTTTGTAAGTCAAAAATAGGTCATATGACACACTTTTAGTGTGTCAAAAAACACAGTTTCACTGTATTTACACAGCTCACATCCAATAAAAATCTAGACATATCAGCGTATACAGCCTGTTGGCACACCCTTTGCAATAATAATACTGACATTACTCAATGATAACTAAAACAAGAGTAACTTTCTTTAATACAACAACAAGTAGACTATGAATAAAAACAAACCACCTTTTGCACTTAATCCTTTAAATGCCTTGGTTGTCATGCTTATGATGGCTTCTCCTATTACTATGGCTGCTGATACTGATCAAAAAAATGGCTCAGCAGACCAAGAATCAACCACTAAGAAAGCAACTGACGCTAAAAGTTCAAAAGCTAGTGCGGATAAAAAAGTATTACCGGAATTGACTGTTACCACCAAAGTGGCTAAACGTGAACAAACAGAAAGCGAAAAATATAAACTGCCTAACACGACTGCAACTGTAACAGCTGAAGACATTAAAGAAAGTGTCAATATGACCACTGCAGAAGATGCGGTTAAGTATTTACCCAGCTTAGTGGTCCGTAGACGTTATATCGGTGATACCAACGCCCCCTTAGCTACAAGAACAACAGGCACCAGTTCTAGTGCGCGTACTTTGATTTACGCAGATGGCATTTTACTATCAAGCTTATTAGCCAATAATAATGGTAATACGGGCTCTCCGTTATGGAAAACTATTTCACCGGGTGAAATTGAACGCATGGATATGTTATATGGCCCCTATTCTGCAGCTTATGCGGGTAACTCTATGGGCGGTGTACTGAACATTACCACTAAAATGCCTACAAAGTTTGAAGCCGGTGCAGATACCCAAGGTAGTTATTCAAATTACAACCTCTACAACCACCAGGGTAGTGCTTACAACGAGAACTATTCAGCACACATTGGCGATAAATACAAAGACGCCGCCTTTAGGTTCGATTTCAATCATCTCGATAGTGTCAGTCAACCCATTACATTTCAGACTGGCACAATCCCTGGTAACACCACATCATTAACAGGTGCAACTCCCGTCAATGGTGCCATTCTTAGCAAAAACCCAACAAACGCAGCAATTGATGTAATGGGCGCGGGCGCAATAAACCATACACTTCAAGATAATTTCAAATGGAAATTAGCATATGACATTACCCCTACTATTAAAGCGAGTTACACCTTAGGTATGTGGCAAAATAGTGCCACATCAGGGGTTAATAGCTGGTTGACTAATGCATCTACTGGTAGCCCTGTTAATAGTGGCTTGGTAAATATCAATGGAAAAGCTTTTAACTTAAACGGAACAGCAAGCCCTACAAACCTTAATGGCTCAGCCGCCACGTTCTCACCCTCGCTCATCGATCAAACCACTTGGTCACACGGCATGAGTGTTAAGTCCAATACTGGTGGAAAATTTGACTGGGAATTGGATGGTAGTTTAGTTGACTTAGGTACAGATACCTCTCGCGCCGCCACTCAAAGCCCACTAGCCACTGCTCAATCACCAACGGGTGGAACAGGTAGAACGACCTATTTAACGGGCTCAAACTGGAATACCGCCGATGCTAAAGGAATTTGGAGACCGGGCAACTTCTATGGTAACCATGAAGTTAGCTTTGGCTTCCATAACGATTTTTATCAACTCGTAAACCCTGTCTATAACACCCTTAACTGGCAAACAGGCGGCAACGCTAACATGTATTCTGACTCAGAAGGCAAAACCGAAACACAAGGTTATTGGGCTCAAGATGCTTGGGATTTTGCAAAAGATTGGAACTTTACTGCGGGTGCTCGCGTTGAACACTGGAGTGCCTTTGATGGATTAAATTCGGCAATCGTAGGTACTTCACTTGCCACTGTTAATCAATCCAATCGCAGTGCAGCCAATATCTCACCAAAAGGAAAGTTAACTTGGACCCCCAGAGATGATTTGAAATTAGGTGCATCGATGGGACAAGCATTTCGTTACCCAACCGCGGCAGAATTGTTTCAAACAACTTCACAAACCACAGGCGGCGTAACTACCTTAGTCAACGGCAATCCAAACTTAAGACCTGAAAATGTTCTATCATCAGAGCTATCAAGCGAATACTTTCTAAATAAGGGCTCTGTACGTTTAAGTGCCTTTCAAGAAAGGGTCAATGACGCTATCTATTCAACGGCCTCACTGTTACCAAATAACACAGTTGCTTCTTATACTACTAATATTGGCCAAACAGATACTTTCGGTCTTGAATTAGCGGGTAACTTTAAAGATGTATTTATACAAAATTTAAATATGTCCTTCAGTGGCACATGGGCAGATTCAGCTATTACAGAAAATGGTGCAGCTGATGCCGCCCTCGCTAAGCAAGGTGCAACAGCAGCTAATCCACAGAATGGGACTGCCACTACTGGCAAAATGCAACCTAGAATACCTGCTTACCGATCAACTTTTACGGTGAGCTATAAACCCATGGACAAACTTACTACCTCAGTCAGCGGACGTTATAGCAGTAAGATGTACAGCAACTTAAATAACAGTGATACCTATGGTAATACCTACACAGGTAACACAGAGTATTTTGTTGTGGATACTAAAGTCAATTACGAAATCACTAAACAATGGTCCGTTAATGCGGGTATCGATAATATTAATAACCAAACTTACTGGATCTACCATCCGTTCCCACAAAGAACTTATATGGCGCAGTTAAAGTTTAACTACTAACAAACCTAAGCTTCGTTACCAAGGGTGAACAAACTTTAAGTTTGCTCACCCTTTTTTCGTTTTATAATTATTCATACACAACCATGTACAGCACTAACAACCAAAAGAAAATTGATATGATTAAAAAAAGACAACTCAGTTATAACACCGTCTGGCGTTGGCATTTTTATGCCGGACTTTTTTGCATACCCTTTGCACTATGGCTATCTGTTACCGGCTCTATCTATTTATTTAAACCCCAGATCGAAGCTTTTATCGATCAGCCCTATTCAAATTTAATACTCACTGGCCCTGCGGCTTCTGCAAAAGACCAAGTAAATGCCGCTTTAGCGACGGTACCCGGCTCCGTATTAAATGCGTACGAACTACCTCAAACACCCACTTCGGCTGTACAAATCTTAGTAGGCAAAGACAAACAATTAGAACGCGTTTATGTACACCCACAAACCTTAGAAATCTTGCGTAGCGTTCCTGAAGATGAGCGTTTAATGAAAATCATATTTCATCTACACGGTGACTTATTAGCCGGTGATACAGGGTCTTATATCGTTGAACTAGCCGCTTCTTGGATGGTGGTATTAATCATTACAGGCCTCTTTTTATGGTGGCCGCGTAACAGTACAGGCTTAGCCGGCATTGTGTATCCGCGTTTATCATCAGGTGGTAGAACCTTTTGGCGTGACATACATTCTGTGACCGGTTTATGGATCGCCTTCTTTGTATTATTCCTCATCATCAGTGGATTGCCTTGGGCTAAATCATGGGGAAGCATGCTTAAGGAGGTTCGTAAATTTAACCAAACCACTGAAGTTAAACAAGATTGGACCACCGGCAGATCTTCTGAATTAGCGGAGCGTCAGGCGAATAACACCCCTGCCCCTTCGATGCCTAAGGCCGAACATAATGGCCACGAAGGTCATCACATGTCTAATCCTACTGTATTGATAGATTACAGACTATTAGACCAAATCGTGGCGTTGGTTGACGTTCAAAAATTAGAATATCCTGTATTAATATCACCCCCCAATAAAGCTGGCGCTAATTGGTCAGCAAAATCAGACACACCTAACAGACCCTTGCGCGTTAACCTTAAACTGGACCCCAATACAGCGGACATTGTTGAACGTAAAGAATTCTCACAACGTCCTTTACTAGACCGCATCATTGGTGTGGGCGTGGCTGCACATGAAGGCCAGTTGTTTGGTTGGTTTAATCAATTTCTTGGGGTATTTACCGCATTAGGTGTGTTTTTACTGGGCGTAAGTTCTGTAGTCATGTGGTGGGGTCGTCGCCCTGCTGGCACTTTAGGCGCGCCACGCACTATTAACAAGCCTAAACTACCGCTTTATATGGGCATTATTATTTGCGCACTCGGTGTCTTCTTACCCTTACTCGGTGCTTCTTTAATTATGATATTGATACTTGAATTTACGCTGCTAAGCAGAGTATCGAGCATTAGTAAGTTTTTGGGTATTAAAGAGTGAAGGTTTTATTCATGACGTTACTGTGATTTGATTATAAACTTCACATCAAAAAAAGGGCCTGCATTGCAGGCCCTTTTTTTATGTATCATAGATCGAATGTCATGAGGTTGAAAAGTACAGAAGCGGTTTCCATGATGCAGATAACCACACCATGGAAACCATTTTAGACAGGGATTAGAACTTATATCCCACTTGTGCGAAGAAAGTACGCAAGGGTAATGGATGATTATAGAAAGCCACATTGCCATTAATATTATCAATACCCGCAGAAATATGACCTTTCTTATCATTGAAATGATAAGTGCTTTTTAAATCAACATAGACTGATTCATTAAAGGCACCGTAATAAGCCGCTTGGTTGTCTTTATTATCTGGCTGAGAATACATAGTACTTTGATAACGTGTGCCTACCGATAAATCAATATCTTTACCAACATGATAGGTCGTTAATTGATTAACCCTATAATTAGGCATTAGAGGCATTTGATTACCCACTAAAGCTTTATTTAATGGATTTGAGATGATTTCTGATCTTAAGATGGTCGCATTTAACTTAAAGTCGAAATTTGATTTCATGACGCGATCAAAGTTAGTTGAAAAATCAATACCGTTTGTTTCTACTTCACCGATAGACGACATCACTGAACTTAAAGTATTACTGCCTGGCACATAGATATACTGGGTATAAATAGCGTCACGAATATTTTCGTGGAATAAATTCAAGCGGACATAGCCATTATCAAAGTCATATTCACCCAATAAGTTATGATGTGTACCATCCTCAGGCTTTAAAGTTGAATTAGCAGCAGTACCGCTACCATTTAAAGAACTAGAATTGCCAAACAACTCATCTGCGACCGCATAACGATAGGCCTTAGCTACAGAGTATCTAAACTTCCAGTTACCCGGTTGATACCCCAAAGAAAACTTCGGCGCCCAATTAGAAACTTCTCGGTCTTGTGGATTAAGACTTCCTGTCATATTAGTTGAGGTTAAATAACGGCCGTCTTCCATATTCCAACGTTCAAAACGAATACCGGGTGTTGCATCCCAATCTTTCAAGAAACGCCAGCTCACTTGGTTAAACCATGCATAAGAATTGGTTGTACCGCCACTTTGTGAAGCAACAGGTTTTAAGGCATTAGCACCACCGCCCACGCCTGTAGAGACAGTATTAGCGCCATAATTACTCAAGTTTTCTTGGGCTATCATTAAGTGTGCACGTTGATATTCGAAGCCCGTTGAATACGACAAATCTTTGTTACCAAAGAATTCATCATTGGTAAATGCAGACTTCATGCCTACCCAACCCGTACCTGTATAATGTGACCTTAAGCCCACTTGGCCTGCGGCTGTTTTATAGATTGGATCTTGTGGGTTGTAACTAGAGGAAAGCGTAGTGTCATTGAGGACATCGAAATAACTGATATTCGTATTGTTGTACCAGTTACCAAATACGCGACCGTCTAGACCCCAGCCTAAAGTGACGGTTTGACGATTTTGTTGACTGTTACCCCAAGACGTATTGTTGGCTAATTTATAGCCACCTGCGTTATAACCTGATAATTGTGAACCCCAAACAGTTTGCCCTGCAGCATTGGTTAGAAATGACTGCCCTACGTGCGTCACATCTAAGTCTTCAAAAGCTGCAACAATCGATGTTTTAAGTTCAGGGTTGATCTCGTACTGACCTTTCCATTTGTATAAATCATCTACCGAATGGTAAATACCATCACTACCCGTTTGTAACATAGGCGCACCTGACGCACCACCTGTACCATTACCTTTTGGATTGGTCTCATTTAAAGCACCAAAAGATGGGGTTGCTGCAGCACCCACGGTGGTTATACCTGTAACCACCGTGGGTGTCATAGGTTGACCTTCATTTTCTAAATGATTATAAGAAAAATAGGTACTAAATTTACCAAACTTGTCACCGTAAGAACCAAATGTTTTGAAGCCTTGTAAGTCTTTATTGGTGCCCATGGAATTATAAGGTTGTAGCATATACGTGGCTTCTGTATACACTTCACGCTTTTGCGGCATTAAGGTAGTGTAGTTAATAACACCCCCCATAGCATTACCACTGTATTCAGCAGAGAAAGGCCCGCCAATCACTTCAACCGATTTAATCTCGCCAGGACCGATTAAGCCCCATCGTGGTGAACCGTTATAACTTGACTGTAATGGATTCCAAATGGGCATTCCATCCATAAATACCATGACTCGTCCCGCTTGATAGGGGCTAGAACCACGCATACCTACGGGTGCATTAGGATCACCTATATAACGTTGACGTGCGAAAACTCCTGATTCATATTTAACAGAGTCAGCTGTCGTTACAGCGTTAGTTTTGTCGATATCTGTTTTTCTGACCTTAGTACTGGGCGCAGAAATATTTGTTTTTGAAGGTGTGGCTAGAGGTGATTCTTTAACATCTGTTTTTTTAACAACCATCTCATCTAATGTTAATTTTGAATCAGAGGCTTTAGTTGCTTGATCCTTCTTACTCGCAACCTGTTTTTTACCTGCATCTTTTGCTGAAGCATCAGTTTGTGCAGTGTCCGCAATGGCAAAAGGTGAACTTACCATTAATAAACAGATTAACGCATACCGCTTATTCAGCGGAAAAGGTACTTTATGATCAATCATTATTAGTTGTCTCTACTTATAATTATTAGGAAACACGACTACTTCATACAATGAGATAGTCGCAACCTTAGTATTTAAGCAAAGTATATGCCAATAATATACCTGGCTACAATTTCAATAGGTTAGCATCAATGAGTGAGGATACATTATGCGTGAAAGAAGCAAACTGTGTGATATCACATAGTTTTTTTGCCTACTGTGTGATATCACACACCTTATAAACCCTATAATTATTCACAGATAGCCTAATCTATTGATAATAGTGTTTTAAAATTTTTGGCATCGAATTTGCTTTACAATACGTTTTGATCATATTTAAACATAGCTTTCGCAACACCCTTATATATAAGTGATATGCGTTATCTTTTTTTAATGTCTGTTGAACTATCGATACACATAATAAAAACGATGAAAATATTTAATTTTTCACTGGTTGACAGCAAACCAACACCCGTACATTTCATGTCCAACACCTCTTTACACTATACAGAACCAGCTCTCTTTAATCCTTTTGATAACCAGAAAAAATCAACTACTGCTGTTTCTGGACTTTTAATGAGTGCCATTGGCATGCATTTAGGTGTAGCTGCTTATCTATTGTCCCCTGCCCCAGAACAAACTAAAACGGAGGCAGTGATTATGGAAGTGGCTTTGATGCCAGCAGCTAAACCGGCTGCACCTCCACCACAAGTCAAAAAAGAACCCGAAAAGCCTAAACCGGTTGTTAAACCAAAACCTATAAAGAAGCAGGAAATCATTAAAAAACCTGATCCTGCTCCGGTCATTAAGGAGGCGGTACCCACACCTACCTATACACCTCCTGTTACCGCTCAGGCGCCTACTACTGCACCTAAAGCAATCGGACCTACGAGTGATAAACCCACGGTAAGCTCTTCGGTGGTTGCGTTGTTTAGAGTACCCCCTGAATATCCGGGTCGCGCTGCTAATCGCCACATCCAAGGCTGGGTAACCGTTGAGTTTACGGTGGAAAGAGATGGCTCTGTAGAAGATGCCGTCGTGGTTGAAGCAGAACCCGCGGATATATTTGATGATGCGGCTTTAACAGCCATCAGAAAATGGCGCTTTAAAGAAAAAATTGTGGATGGCGTTCCTGTAACACAACGTGCTGTACAAAAACTAACTTTTAAACTCGAACAATAACTTATTTTTAACACCTAAGGAAACTGATTAAACATGCAACACATTCATCCACAAATCATTATCGATTTTACCCTTTACACTTTATTGGCATTTTCTATCATCACGTGGACAGTGATCTTTTTTAAGGTGTGGCAATTTGTTAGAAACGCCAGCGCTAACAACCGTTTTGGCGCTGCTTATTGGCAACTAACTAACGTAAGACAATTAAAAACACTGGCACCTGAACTTGCTAAAGGCCCTGACGCAAGATTAGCTTTTGTAGGCACTACCTGGTTAGAAGAACATAAAGCCGGCAACAATAATCCTTTAAAACACAACGGCAATGCGGCAGATTTGTTAGAACAAACCATGTGTGAGCAATTACAAACAGAACAACACAGCATGGAGATAGGCTTAACGATATTAGCCAGTATTGGTAGTACGGCGCCCTTCGTTGGTTTATTCGGTACGGTATTAGGCATTATGCATGCGATGCATGAAATTACAGCCAGTGGCTCAACTAGCTTAGATGTGGTGGCTGGCCCTATCGGTGATGCTTTAATTGCTACCGCGATTGGTATTGCCGTGGCGGTACCCGCTGTATTGGCATACAACTTTGCTTTAGGTCGTGTAAAGATTGAGCGTACTAAACTGGATAACTTTGTGGCTAACTTTTTATTAGTCGCTGATAACGCGTCTAACGAGCAGGTTTAAGTTATGGCCTTTAAACCTCAATCTGAATCAGAGAGTGCGCTCAGCGAAATTAACGTAACGCCACTTGTGGATGTGATGTTGGTGTTGGTGATCATTTTATTAGTGACCGCCCCACTCTTAACACAATCTGTACATGTTACCTTACCTAAAACGGCACAAACTACACCGGATGTAAAAGAACAACCCTTACAATTAGGTATTGATGCGCAGGGGGTTATTACTGTTAATAAAATCCCTATGGCGGATTTGCCCGCCTTGGAATTTGCTTTGCAAACTGAACTACAAAAGAACCCAGAGATCGGTGTACATTTGTATGCGGATAAAGCGGTGGTTTATGAAAAGCTGGCTGCGGTGATGGCGACTGTGCAACATACCGGCATTACTAAATTGGCTTTTGTAACACTGGAAAACTAAGTGTTAACCCACCCCAAGTTGCTTAAATAGCTTGGGGTGGTGTAGGTGTTAATCTTTACTAAAGTAGATATCGCCATAATAGGCGATGACTTGACTCTTTGAATCGTCACTGTCTGACATGACAGCTACCCCATCTATATATGGGATTTCTTCCCCAAAATGCTGTTTTAAATCTTCTAAGATATTACGTTTTTCAGAATACCACGTACCTGTCTTATGTGATGAGTCTTTAACAGAGATCATGGTCATGTGACCGTTAGCACCACCAAAGGTGTATGCATTCGGCCAAACCTTACCTACGGGTGATGAGCTAGACCACACATAATTTAACGCTTTGTTTTGCCAGAAAGCTGCGCCTCCACTTACCAGTACATAAACTCTCGCCGCATAATCATCACCGGACGTGTCTTGCTCGTTTAAAGGGCCTAGCTTGTTTTCTATATGCCAACTCCAATGCATCACTGGGGTTTTATGCAGATCAATGCGTTGTTCATTAAATAATCCTGAGGCCCCATTATGGCTATGAGCCTTGAGTACTTTAACCCCATCTACATCGACTAATTCATACTTTGTTTTACCTTTAAAATCTTTGACCTCCCAGTTATCCAGCACGCCTGAAGAAAAGGAGCCTACGACTAATGTGTCCTCTTTATGTTCTGCAGCTAATACGGCTGTGCTAAATATAAAGGGTAGTAATAGGGTCAAGTACTGCTTATTTATGCACATTAAAACTAAATCTCCATGAATGAACTATCGGGGGGTTAATAATTATTCTGCCAACAACACGGAATCAATTATAAAATATTACGCATGAATCATCTTACTTAACGACAAATTAAATTACCCATGTCTGATAAACGCCCTTTTGGCCCAGTGATGCTCGATGTTGAAGGTTTAACCTTAGCGCCCCACGAACACGAATTACTTGATCATCCTAATACCGGTGCGGTGATATTATTTTCTCGTAATTATGAAAGCCCAGAACAATTAGTACTGCTGATTAATGACATTAGAAAGGCTCGTAATGGCGACATTTTAATGGCTGTCGATCAAGAAGGTGGCCGAGTTCAACGCTTTAGATCTGGATTTACCCGCTTACCGCCTGCGGCTTATTATGCACAAGAACCATCGCTGGCTGAAGCTGCAGGTTGGCTAATGGCTACTGAATTACTCGCCGTGGGCGTTGATTTTAGTTTTGCACCCGTTTTAGATATTGACTGTGGCGTAAGTCAGATTATTGGTGATCGTTCTTTTTCTACTGACACTGAGTTGGCAACACGATTAGCTAGTCAGTTCAGAAAAGGCATGCACAGTGCTGGTATGGCTGCCACAGGGAAACACTTTCCGGGTCATGGAGCGGTCGCACTGGATTCACATTTAACCTTACCCGTTGATGAGCGGGATCTGGATACACTACGTAACAAAGATTTTGTACCGTTTAAGCAGTTGATTGCTGAAGGTTTAGAAGGCATTATGCCTGCGCATGTGTTGTATCCGAATATCGATGCTCAACAAGCGGGCTTTTCTAGCTTCTGGATACAAAAGATTTTACGTACAGAATTAAACTTTAACGGCACTGTGTTTAGTGATGATTTGAGTATGGCCGGTGCGGCTACGGCAGGTGGATTTGCAGAGCGTGCGATTCAAGCACAATTAGCGGGTTGTGATATGCTACTGGTCTGCAATAACCCTAATGCCGCATCGGAAGTATTAGACGCATTACCCGTTATACAAGACCCTTTAAGAGAACAACGGTTAAGACGCATGGTGGGCAACCCTAAAGACGTTTTAAACTATCGCGCCTCTAGCAAATGGCAACAAACGGTCACTCAACTTAATCAACTGATAGAACAGCATGCTTAACGAAATTAAAACAGTACAAGATACAGCTGATGAGCTTTATAGCGCGAATCAACTAGAGACCGCCTTAGATGCCATGGCATATAGCATCAATAAGGATTTATCAGCGAGTGATTTATTAGTGCTGTGTGTGTTAAATGGCGGCATTATAACGGCAGGTAAACTGTTACCTAGGTTAATATTTCCACTGACACTTGACTCGATTAATGCCAGTCGATACCAGAATAAAACATCAGGCGGCAGCATAGAATGGTTGTTGGAACCTAAAACACCGTTAACGGGCAGAACCATCCTCTTAATCGATGATATTCTAGATGAAGGTATCACTTTAGCTGCTATTAAAGCGTACTGTTTAGACCACGGTGCGGCTCAAGTCTATACAGCGGTCTTACTCGATAAATCCATTGGTAAAGTAAAACCTATCACCGCTGATTACGTCGGTTTACCCGTTGAAAATCGTTACATCTTTGGTTATGGCTTAGATTATAAAGGCTATTTACGTAACGCACCTGGCATTTACGCTTGTAAAGATCTCTAAAAATAATAAGGACAACACATGACTACACTTGCAATTATTGGCGGCACTGGCTTAACGCAACTCAGTGACCTCGTTGTCATTAAACGTGAAAAAATCGACACACCTTATGGTGCGCCTTCTGCTGAATTTGTAACGGGTGAACTCAATGGCAAAGCCGTTGTATTTTTAGCTCGACATGGCAATCCACATACGATTGCACCGCATAAGATTAATTATCGAGCGAATATCTGGGGGCTTAAGCAATTAGGTGTAGAAAAGATTATCGCTGTGGCCGCTGTAGGCGGTATTTCTCATCAAATGCCACCCGCGCATATCGCTATTCCAGATCAAATCATTGATTACAGCTACGACCGTAAACATACCTTTTTTGATGATGAGAAGCACCCATTAACTCACATTGATTTTAGTTATCCTTATAACCAAGCACTACGCGTGGGTTTAATAACTGCCGCTGCTGAGGTAAATATTAATGTTTGCCCTATTGGCACGTACGGCTGTACACAAGGGCCTCGGTTAGAAACGGCTGCAGAAATTAAACGTATGGAGCAAGATGGCTGTGATCTTGTGGGCATGACAGGCATGCCAGAAGCCGCTTTAGCGAAAGAATTAGGCATCGATTACGCTGCATTGTCTGTAATTGCGAATTGGGGTGCAGGTAAAAGTGAAGGCGAAATATCTATGGCAGAAATTGAAGAGAATCTTCATGTCGGTATGGCTAATGTCGCTAAAATATTAAAAGCTTTTATTAAAGCACACTAGATCTGCGTATTTAATTGCGTGCTGTCTGATACTTGTCATCATAATTCCACATATTTATAGTAGTATTACGTATGTTTTATAAGTATCAGACCCAGGTAATTAAATGCAGACGTTTATCGAAGATCTTATAACCAAAAATAACTATCAAGCGACCCATCTATTAGCGGTTCTTAGAGCCGTTCAGACGCAGTATCACCATATTCCTAAAGCGGCTATCGAACAGATTGCCACGTTATTCCTTATACCTCGCACCCAAATCATCGGTGTGATTGAGTTTTATAGTTTCTTTCATTTAACGCCACGCGGTCAGTATGAATTATTAATCAGTGATTCGATTACTGATCATATGCTGGGCAAGCATGAAATGACTGCCTATATAGAACAGAAATTAAACGTGAAGTTAGGTGAAGTGAGAACCGATGGCTTAGTGAGTTTTGATAACACTTCTTGCACTGGCCTTTGTGACCAAGGCCCTGCCGCTTTAATCAATGGTTATGCCCTACCCCATTTAACACACGCAAAGATTGATCAGATGGCTGATTTGATTAATCAACAGTTACCTGTTTCCGATTGGCCCAAAGTACTATTTGACGTTAAGGATAATGTAATAAAATCATCTTTATTACTCGCACACCCTATTCAACCCGGTGAAGCATTACACACTGCATTTAAGCGGGGTCTTAAAGAGACATTAAAAGAGATCGACATGTCTGGTTTACGCGGACGCGGTGGCGCTGGTTTTAAGACGGCGACTAAATGGCAATATTGTTCTGAAGAAAAAACAGATGAACACATCGTGGTTTGCAATGCAGACGAAGGCGAACCAGGCACCTTTAAAGACCGCGTATTATTGAATGCTTATGCCCATCACGTTTTTGAAGGCATGACACTCTGTGCGGCCATCATTGGCGCTAAAAAAGGATTCTTATATTTGCGCGGTGAATATTTGCATCTGTACGATCAATTGAATGCGATATTAGCAGATCGCCTTAAATTAGGCTTATTAGGCCAGCATATTCTCGGGGCTGACGTTGATTTTGATATTGAGATTTGTCTTGGTGCTGGGGCTTATATCTGTGGCGAAGAATCTGCCTTAATAGAATCATTAGAAGGCAAAATGGGCATACCCCGTAACCGCCCACCTTATCCTGTAACGCAGGGTTATTTAGGAAAGCCCACCGTGGTTAATAATGTCGAAACATTTATGGCCGCTGCTAAGATTGCTGTTAATGGCGGTGAGTGGTTTGCGGCTATGGGCACTGAGAAGTCCAAAGGCACCAAGATTCTGAGTATTTGTGGAGACTGTGATAACCCCGGTATTTATGAAGTCGCTTTTGGTGCGTCAATTCAAAGTATCTTAGATGATTGTGGCGCTAAGGATGTATTAGGTATTCAGATAGGTGGGCCGTCAGGTACTTTTATCTCTAATACTGAGCTTGCAAGAAAGATCGCCTTTGAAGACTTAGCTACGGGCGGTTCATTTATTATCTTTAATAACACGCGCAATATCTTAGACATCGTAAATAACTTTACTCACTTTTTTGCCCATGAGAGTTGCGGCTTCTGCACGCCTTGTCGTGTTGGCACTTCTTTATTAAAGAACCAGCTAGATAAAATTGTTAATGGGCATGGCTCTGCGGGTGATGTCGTTGCACTTGAAGAGCTCTGTCAGCTTGTTAAGACGCAAAGCCATTGTGGTTTGGGGCAAACGGCTGCTAATCCCATATTAACTACCTTAGAGCGCTATCCTGAACTGTATCAAGCAAAATTGAAAAAGATTAGTTATGAACCGGGGTTTGATTTAGATGCCGCCTTAGAAACGGCCAGACGTATGGCAAATAGAGACGATGCCGCAACTCACTTAACGCAAGTGGAGGAAGGATAATGGCTAAGACGATTATGATTGATGGTTTAAGCATCCCATTTGAAGAGGGCCAAACTATTATGCAAGCCGCAACTGATGCAGGCGTATATATTCCTCACTTATGTCATCACCCTGAGTTTAGTCCACATGGTAGTTGCAAACTTTGTACCGTTAAAGTCAATGGCCGAAATTGTTCTGCGTGTACTTTTCCGGCAATGGAAGGTCAAGAAGTCATCAATAACGCTAAAGATTTAAATGCTGATCGCCAAAAGATTACGCAAATGCTTTTTGTAGAAGGTAATCACTTTTGCCCCTCTTGTGAAAAGACCGGTAATTGCCAACTACAAGCGGTGGCTTATCATTTAAATATGTTGGATGATCATTTTCCACTCTTCTATCAGCACCGTGAGATGGATGCATCACACGCAGACCTTTTAATTGATCATAATCGCTGTATTTTTTGCACCTTATGCGTAAGAGCCAGTCATGAACATGATGGGAAAGAAGTATTTGCTATTAGCGGTAGAGGCATCAATAAACACCTGATCGTTAATTCAGAAAGCGGCTTACTTAAAGACACTAATATCAGTGCAATGGATAAAGCCGCGCATATTTGCCCAACGGGCGCTATTTTAATTAAACACACCGCTTATCAAGTACCGATTGGCGAACGGATATATGATCATCAGCAAATCGATCAAGTTAGCCTTAACTCGGAGCAAGTAGACCATGACAAATAAAATTAGAGTCGCTACGACTTCTTTAGCCGGCTGTTTTGGTTGTCATATGTCATTTCTAGATATTGATGAGCGCATCTTAGAACTGGCTGAAGTGGTGGTATTTGATCGATCACCGATTACGGATATAGAACACTGTAGTACTGACTGCGATATCGGTTTAATAGAGGGGGGGGTGTGTAACTCTGAGAATGTTCATACGCTAAGAGAATTTAGGAAGAGTTGTAAGATATTAGTTGCAGTAGGCGCTTGTGCCATTAATGGTGGCCTGCCTGCTATGCGTAACTTTATTCCTTTAGAAGAGTGTTTAAATGAAGCGTATATCAATGGGATAGGGGTGGAGAATGCGCAAATCCCCAATGATCCAGAGCTGCCCTTACTGCTCGATAAAGTAAGACCTATCCATGAAGTGGTTAAAGTTGATTATTTCTTACCCGGATGCCCACCCTCTGCGGATGTATTCTGGAAGTTTTTAACGGATTTAATAGCTGGCCGAGAACCCTCACTCCCCTATGAGTTGGTACATTATGACTGATACTGCGCTAGTTAATCCTATTAGAGAAAACTTATGTACGAACATTTAGAAACTGCGGATAACAAAGAAAACCTTAAACGTGTCATAGTTGAGCCTGTTTCTCGAGTAGAAGGCCACGGCAAAGTGACTCTGCTCTTAGATGAAGATAATAAAGTTAAACAAGCCCGTCTACATATTGTTGAATTTAGAGGTTTTGAACGTTTTATTCAAGGGAGACCCTATTGGGAACTGCCTGTTTTAGTGCAACGCTTATGTGGTATATGCCCTGTGAGCCATCACCTTGCTGCCGCAAAAGCGATTGATCAATTAGTAGGAATAGATCCTGTTAACCTGCCCGTTGCGGCTGATAAATTACGTCGCCTATTACATTTTGGGCAAGTGTTGCAATCACATGCTCTCCATTTCTTTCACTTATCAAGCCCTGATCTATTGTTCGGTTTTGAAAGTGAAATCAGTAAACGATCGATCATTGCAGTAATAGAAGCCTATCCTGATTTAGCCGTGCAAGGCGTAATGCTGCGTAAATATGGTCAAGAAGTAATTCGCATGGTATCCGGTAAACGAGTACATGGCACCGGTGCTATTCCCGGCGGTATGAATAAATCACTCACTAAAGATGAGCGTGATTATCTTTTGAAAGATATCGATCAAATAATCAATTGGTCTGTTGCCTCTGTAGCTTTAATCAAAAAAGTACATGGTGCTAACCTCCCTTATTACGACGACTTTGCAACCATACGCAGTAATTATCTTGGTTTAACTAAACCTGACGGGGCATTAGAGCTTTATCATGGTGGCATCCGAGCAAAAAATGCAGATGGCGATACGATTATTGACCATGTCGATTATTGTAAATACAACGACTACATCCATGAAGAAGTCCGTTCTTGGACTTACATGAAGTTTCCTTACCTATTATCAATGGGGCAAGAAAATGGCTGGTATCGGGTGGGACCTTTAGCACGCGTTAATAATTGCGATTATATTGATACGCCCTTAGCCGAAATCGAACGCATTGCATTTAAAGCCCATAGCAATGAAGCCATGGTCCATAGCACCTTAGCATTCCATTGGGCGCGTTTAATTGAACTATTACATTGTGCGGAAAGTATTAAAACCCTCCTTAATGATCCTGATATTCTTAGCCAAGATCTCGTTGCGAAAGGCGAAAAGCGTTATGAAGGCGTTGGGGTTATTGAAGCGCCTAGAGGCACGTTATTTCATCATTATCAAGTGGATGAAAATGACATTGTCACCAAAGCTAATTTAATTGTTTCAACCACCAGTAATAATATGGCTATGAACGAATCAGTCAGGCAAGTGGCGGCTGAATATCTTTCGGGGCAAGAACTAACTGAACCTTTATTAAACAACCTAGAAGTGGCTATACGCGCTTATGATCCTTGCTTATCTTGTGCAACGCATGCGATCGGGAAAATGCCTTTGCAATTAGAACTCATCAATGCAAAGGGAGAATTGATTGATAAATTGGTTAAAGGTAGTGACGGACACATAGATCGAAATCTATATGCCTAAACCTATTCTGATATTTGGTTACGGTAACCTAAGCCGCGGCGATGATGCTTTAGGACCGTTATTACTTGAATATGTTGAAGAGCACAGCAATTTGAATCAGATTGATCTTTTGTGTGACTTTCAATTACAAATTGAACATGCTTTAGATATTGAGCACAGAGAATTAGTCTTATTTGTTGATGCGTCAGTGGCTTGTCAGCAGGCATTTAGTTTTACGCAACTAAAGGCCAATAAAGATAAAAGTTACACAACACACGCCATGAGTCCATCGGCTGTATTAGATGTTTATCAATCTATAAAACACCAAGCCCCTCCTCCTTGTTTTCTATTGAGCATAAAAGCAGAAAAGCTAGAGTTAGGTGAAGGGCTTAGTAATGCAGCTCAACAGCATTTACACGCAACGTGTCGGTTTATAACTCAACTATTAAAAATGCCTAGTTATGAGTTTTGGTTAACTCAAGTATAGACGTTATCTTATAAAATCAATGGTCATTGGATAGCGGTAATATTCACCATTACTTGATCGTATGGCTGCTACTAAACAAAATACTAAATTGAGCACGACGATCAACCAAGGTAAAAAGAAGCCTATTAACACAATGACCAACACCCAACTAATTGCGTAGTAGACTAAGGTTGTTAATTGCCAATTAAGGGCATTACGCGCGTTTTCTTTAACCCAACCTTCATTCTTAACTAAATAAACCACTAATGCCGGTGCAAATCCAAAAAAGATGCCCCCTAGATGGGTCAAGACAATAATGAGTTTATCTGTTTCTGAGTATCTATTAATATGTCTATTAATCATGATTAATAACTTCCGATGTAATCCATTTTACCGATATCAACACCGTTATGACGCAGAATGGCGTAGGTACATGTTAAATGAAAGTGAAAGTTAGGGATCACAAAGTCAAGTAAGTATGTTTGACCCAAAAAGTTAAAAGAACGACTACCAAATTTAACAGTGATATCACGTGCTTCACTGCCATCAATTTGTTCTGCGGTAAGCGTTTGTAAAAACGCTTTTGTTTTAGCAATCCGAGCATTTAACTCTGCGAAAGTGGCTTCATTATCTTCATAACTAGGAACATCAATCTCGGCTAAACGAGCCCCACAGCCTTTGACCATGTCCGTAGCAATTTGTATTTGTTTACTGAGTGGAAACATATCCGGCGCCAAACGAGCATTTACAAAAATAGATTCATTAATATTTTTAGCTTCAGCATGCGCCTGTGCTTTATCAAGAATGACCAACAAATTATCTAGCATACGAACAAATGTTGGGACTGACGCTTGATACATGGTAATTGACATACAACGACTCCAAAGATGTGATACGTGGTGAATTTAGTACAGATAGCTTATTATAAATCAGTTTGCGCAATGCCTACGGGTACATTAATTAAATAACCTACAGAACACCTATGAAAAGAATATTAGTTAGCCTCTTGTTAGCATTAATGACTGCTAATGCTTTTAGTGATGATTTTGAGGACGGTTTACATGCCGCCAAAAAGGATGACTATAAAACAGCTATTCCTCTCCTGAATAATGCGGCCAAACAAGATAACTCGATGGCACATGTGATGCTGGGCCTGATGTATAAAAATGGTAAGGGCATTAAACAAAGTCAAAAAATAGCGTTTAAACATTTCTTAACTGCCGCAAAGCTCAATGATGCCGATGGGCAATTTAACGTCGCTCAGATGTATGAATATGGAAAAGGGACAACAAAAGATGATACGGAAGCCGTCAAATGGTATCAACTAGCTGCTGAACAAGGTGTTACAGATGCGCAAATACGTTTAGGTCTAATCTATCAACTGGGTCAGAATGGAAAACCACAAGATGTTAAATCAGCGCAAAAGTGGTTTCGTTTGGCGGCACAACAAGGCGACCCCGACGCACAATTAATGCTGGGTAGAGCGTATGCCGACGACCAAAACGAAACCAAAGATCTAATTAGAGCCTATGCGTGGACTTTGCTAGCCATTTCCAATGGCAGTCAAGACGCTATAAAAGACCGTGAAGCACTCGATAAAAAATTATCTGTTAAACAACGTGAAGAAGCACAAGCATTAAGCGCTCAATGTTCTACTTCGGCCTATAATAATTGTTAATTAAAACGCTATTTGATTCTGACAAGCAGCATTTTTAATGACACATCCGTATAACTTGATCGTTTTTTCATAAATCTTAGTGATGCAATCCACTTCTGTACCACAAGCATATTTATATTTGATAGATTCTCGCCAGATAGCTTGAGTTTTATCTGGATTTATAACTTTGGCCTTTTTATAAACCGTCATATTATCAACATCTAATGTTGATAAATGAGGATCTAAGCAAATTGCCTTATCCGTTTGCTTATCGGCTTTACTACAATCAAAGCTGGGGCCGCTTAATTTAGCTTGATCATTCTGTATTAAATTATCGCTAGATGTCTCAATCGGTTCAGGTGTCTTTTGTACTGTTTTAGCGGTAACTGTCTCATTTTGAAGGCTTTGAATAACTGGCTTCATTGCAGCAGGCTTTAATTCTTTAATCAAGGGATGATCCATGTCTGCAATGACAAGTTGACTCAATAAATGCTCCCAAGCATAACTATCAAATTGAACTTTAGACGCCTCAGGAGTGTTAGCAACCATGACTATAAAATGAATGTTTTGAGTAAAGCTATTTTCTTTATTGTCCAACCCTAATTCTTTTACATAGTCAGAGAACAATCCCTGCTTATTTTTTACACGATAGTCGTCAACTAAATCAAGCAAAGGCGGAGGAACAGAAACTTTAATTTTTGCGTTGCATTGCGCTGTACGTTTACCTGATTGTTGACTTAAGGACTGCACATCTTCAATATCAATATCAATTAATGATAAAACATTACTCACCGTAGTGCTCATTAAGGTTACTACTTTTGCATCTTGTTTGTTATCACTTGAATTCATTAAGACAATCAATTGTTCATTGAAATATTTTTGGAATAAGGCTTCTAGATTGGGTGTATTACAGTAATCTTCAGCCGATCCGCATGAAGATAAAACAACACTCATTACCAGTATGCAAAATGCTTTGATATTCAAATTCATTAATAGACTATCGGCTGGGCGGAGGTGGAGGTGTTCCGGGAGGGGGCGGAGGTATTGATCCAACAGCTGGAACAACAGGTGTTTGTGTTGGATAAGATTGAGGTTGTAATGCCCCACTAAATTGGCCTGATACTGGTACCTGGTGACCTTTTGCATACATGCATTGAACGAATGCAGAATCGTAGCGTTGTTGATCAGCATAGTAACTTCCGTAATCAACTGAATTTGCTCCGATCAAACCTCCTGCAACTAATCCACTGCCTGCGCCGATTGCTGCACCTGATCCACCCCCTATTGCCGCACCTGTAACCGCTCCTACCGCTGTTCCCACTGCCGCTCCGGCAATGGTATTATTTGATGGAAATTGTGGCGCATTTACACCGCCCACTTGTAAATACGCATACTGTCTGCACAATGCATCATCATTACGAAACTGATCAAATGACATACCAGTACCCGGTAATACCATCACTGAGGGTGAATTAGGCAAACTTGCACATGACGTTATTACTAGGCATACAAAAAGAAATACAGAAATACGTCGAAAAATCATTTACGGTCCTCTTGTTTATCAGTAGGTGTAGGGGCAACTTGTTGCCAACCAGTTGAACATTCTTTAATGTAAGGATAATAGCCTGCGGGTTTAGTGCAATAGTACCAAAAACCTACTGGGTGTTCCTGTGTAACGGCAGGTGCTGCTGGTTGTTGTTGTTGAATATAGACCGGCGGTGCAGTCGGAACAGTAACAACAGCAGGCGGATAAGCATAGGGCCTATAAGGATAATAATCATACGGACCGTAACCGTACCCATATCCATACGGACTATAGCCCATTCCAATACCGCCGATATAGATACCACTACTATAACCCCACCCATGATGAAATCCTCCATGATGCCCTCCACCACCCCAGCCACCTCCTCCATGGGCATTGGCCGTATTAATAAAAGTAAAAACAAGTAACATCAATGTTGTACGGCAATAATCGCTTATTTTCATACCAAGCTATCCTGTATATTATTCATATTATCGAAATGGGAGGAGAGATCCTTTGAGGATATCTTAAGCCTAATTATACTTTAGGTAAATATTCGGCAATATTTGCTCCCGTACCGGATATCGCCCATGTTGTTCCTGTATCTATGCTACACGTTGCTGTATAGACGATAGTATCTGTAGCTAATATGCCGGAACCAATCGCTTTCAATGCAATAGTAACAGTAGCAGAAGTTGCAGATAACCCTTGTGCGGTAACAGAAGTCGTATATTTCCCGTTATAAGCAGTTGCTATTGACAATCCCATATTTAAATTTGTAGACGATACACTTAATGTTCCTTCACTACATGCCAGTCCAATGGCTGTCCTGGCTGGGGTTGATAAACTGATCGCTTCGACTAATTTTGCCTTGATGGTGTAATCTTGATACGCAGGAATGGATACTGCGGCTAATATGCCAATGATTGCCACGACAATCATAAGTTCAATTAAAGTAAAACCGCGTGAATGTTTCTTAGCCATTTGATTTAACATAGATATTTCCTTTATGGATTAGATAGGCATGACGTAATAGTGATTATTAACTGTCATGTATATATTGGATATGAGTGTAGAGAGCTAAGAAAGGCCTAAATATAGGAATCCAATAGGAAATCGAAACTGACGATTGAGTTATAACACACTAATCTCAAAACCAATCATTGTGTTTTTTGGATATGACAAATTGAAACGCTTAAATAATCGGCTTATGCAGTAATTAATAGAAAGGTCATTTATTCTAACAAACAATATATGCTGACCATATCAAGACATTGAAGGGTGAACTCTATAAACTTTAATGTGTTAATAAGCCACGAATGGTTATAAATACATCGGTGAAAGATGCTTTAGACAACCGTTTTGTTTGTACGTTATAACGACTCGTATGATATGAATCTACTAAGATATGTCCACTAGGCAATGGGTGATAAATATTATGAGCAAAGGGAAATAATGACATCTTAAATCCAAAGGCCTTTAATACAGCTAAATGAGCAATAGAACCTAACGCTAAAATGACAGTTCCCTCTTCTAATGAATTAAGCTCTGCTGCTAAGTACTGATTGCAAAGGTTAATTTCATCACTGTTCGGTTTGTTTTGTGGCGGTAAACATTTCACTGCATTTGTGATTCTGCAATTACTCAGCATTAAACCATCATCTACAGATTCAGAGACACTTCGATTACTAAAGCCGAACTCATAGAGCGCTTCGTAAAGTAATATACCTGCAAAGTCCTGCGTAAAAGGCCGACCTGTTCTATTTGCACCATGTAAACCAGGTGCTAGACCAACAACTAATAATTTGGGGTTTGTATCTCCGAAAGCCGGCACAGGTCGCGCATAATAATTTGGATACTTCTGTCTAACATCACATAAAAAATCGTCTAAACGCTCACATTTACGACAGTTGATATCAAATACTTCAGACGCATTCATAGTTTGTATTTATTCTCTTACAGGACGCTTATCTAGCTTTCTTTGAAGTGTCCGTCTATGCATATTTAAAGCTCTAGCTGCACTGGATATATTGCCGTCATGCTGCATCAAGACTTTTTGCAAATGTTCCCATTCAAGACGCTTTACTGACAAAGGATTTTCGCTTATTAATACAGATGAATCCCCTTCATTTTTATGAAGTGCGCTTACAATTTCATCGGCATTGGCGGGTTTAGTTAAATAATGAACTGCCCCTAATTTAATCGCCTCTACTGCAGTAGCAATACTGGCAAACCCTGTTAACATAACAATCTGGGTGTTATCATCTAAACTAATCAACTTTTTAACTAACTCTAGGCCTGATTCATGGCCAATACGGAGATCTATGACCGCATACTCAGGAATATTTTTCTCAGCTTGGAATATGCCGTCTGTTACATTGTTGGCTACGATAACTTCGTAAGACCTTCTCTCTAAAGCTGACTTCAAAACACTACAAAAGGTTTCATCGTCATCGACTAATAATAGCCTGGGGTTATCTTCTTCAATCGATGTCATTAGTGATCTCTGTATTCAATAAAGGCAATGTAATCTCAACTGCGGCTCCACCCGATTCACAATTGGATATATTGATAATACCTCCGAGTCGATTAATGGTAGAGTAGGTTAAAAATAGACCCACGCCCAATCCACGCTTCTTACTTACGACAGGCTGTTTACCAGCAGACTCTACAATATCGGGCGGAAATCCCGCTCCGAAATCTCGAATTTTGATAGTTATACTATCCATATCCCAACTTGCATGAAACTCAATGCCTAATTCAGGGGGGGAGGCTTCAGCGGCATTATTTAAAATATTAATCAGCGAATGCGTTAAGGTGAGTTCAGCAATGATTTTTGCGTCAACTGCCACTTCAGGATCGATGAAATAATTGAGTTTAGTATCGGGTTGATGCGCCCGCCATTGCAGAATGACATCATCAATATATTCTATGAGTTTAGTCACACTCCCTGACTCAGCCCGCATTTCACCGGCAGAGGCTGACATAACCGATAAGGCTTCTTTACAACGCACTATCTGTTGTTGAATGATGTGCATCTTCTCATAGATATCAGGGTACCGATGACTGGGATATTCTTGTTCTAACTCATGTGAAACAATGGCAATAGTGCCTAGGGGTGTACCCATATCATGAGCAGCACTCGCAGCTAGTGTGCCTAAAGCAACTACCCTCTCATCTCGTAATGAATTCTCACGCGCTTTTGATAAACTTCTTTCTTGAGACCGCATGGTTCTAGCTAATTCAACAACAAAAAACGCCACTAACCCCGCGCTGAAAACAAAGCCAAACCACATACCAAACATATGTAAACTGAAATAACTTTTGTCATTCATTTCATGCGCATGTTGTAACATTTTATAGCTTTCAATATTGTTCATCATCAACATAGGATCTGGAATATGAGGCTCTATTGAAGGCAAAGGAACATTAAAAGCAATAAGCATGGTGTACATAGATGTCGTTAGAATCACCATATACCAAGCATAAGCTTGTGGCAGCATAATCGCCGTAATAATTAACGGCAACAAGAACACCCAGGTTATGGGATTTGAAGCGCCACCTGTTAAATACAGCAAGGCAGCAATGGAAAATACATCAATACATATCTGTGTAAAAATTTCCAATTCAGTTACAACTTCTTCCGATTGCATACGCATCGAAGTATACACATTGACCGCACTCGCTGATAACACTACCAACCATAACTGCTGTTCAGGAAGCCTGATGCCTAAACCATGTATAGTTAAAAGAATCAGTATGACTTCACAGAAAATCATCAAGTTTCTAAGAATGAATAACCATTTTAGATTTTGACGAATAGAAACCTGAGAATTTGGGTTTATATGAGAAAGCATATTGAATACTGAATGGAATAATGATGTTACAGACTAGTTAACGACAACGGAGATAGAATTTAGATTAATCGATTTCCTTAATTTATTTGCATAAGACTCCGCATTATCACGCGTTTTAAATCCATCCACTTTAAGTTGATACCAAATGCCATTAGTCGTATGAAATGAAGAAATTTTAACGGGAATCCCCTGCGAAATTAACTTTGAAGATCGTTTCTTTGCTTCAGTTTCATTCTTAAATGCAACAAGATTAACTGCCCATGGGACAAAGACATATTCTTTTTTAGCGGCAGATTTAGATGTCGCTAGAGTGACCTTAGTTGCTATTGCTTTGGGTAGCGTTTTTTTAGTGGCTTCTTTTATAACAGGGCGATTCTCAATTTTTTCTGATAATTTAGGTTTCTTTACAACAGTTTCAACTGATTTATTTGCATTTACAGTTGCAGCAGCCTTATCTACCGCAGTAATAATAGGAGGTGTAATAACAACAGGAGCAGTGACATGCTCTGTTGGCTGTGGATTTTGCACTACCAGTTGATTACTAGATGGAGCGGAGTCGGGGGGTACTTGATTAACCGTAGGCGTATTCGTTTGCTTTTTCTCCTGTAAAAGAGTCACATCTTCTTCAAGTATTGATGTTAGAGATTGTAATTTTGAAACATCTGTAGAAAGCATCAATACCTTTACAGATAACCCAAGGACTATTAACCCTAATGTAACCAGTACTATAGTATTTATACTGCTAGAACGCTTAGTTGTTGGCGTAGGTGGAATATAAGGTTTAAATGCTTGTTCATCTTTAGTTAAAGTAGAAATAAAACGCGTATCATTTAATAAGGCTTGTTTAATAAACTCTAAAGCGGCAGCATTATCCACATTATGATCTTGACTCTTTTCTACAGAAACAGGCTCTATAGGATCGACATAATCCATATCATCTAACGCGGCATAATCAAACTCGGGATATTCATCAGACTCAACGATGGGTTTATTTAGGAAGACTTGGTCATCCAAGACCTGTTTATCGCCATTTTCTACATCGTTTTCTTCAAGGTCAGATGTATCAATCAGTTCGTCTTCAAGGAAGTCAAAATCTGCAAGATCATTTGTATCTGGTTGATCCACAGGCTCAACTGAGAATTGAGTTGAGTTATCTTCATCAACGTCTAATTCGACATCTTCAATTTGTTTCTCATCTTCACTTTCTTGAGGCTCAGTCTCTTCCTCTTTACTATTCGCTTCAGAATCAACCAATATAAGATCTAATAACGCCTCATCTTCCAAATAGTTTTCAATAGGGACTGGCGCGATATCAGCATCATCCTCATTGATATCTAAATTTACTAATTCAACTTCATCATCAGCCGGCTTATTTTCTGTATAACGGGCATTGGGTGAATATTTTTGTTTTTTAGTCATGTGTTAACTTATAAGGGATAGATAAATAGTGTATGAAAATAACTTGATAATAAAACGGTATATAATAAATTAAACCTATTTTAATCAGATAACCACTAATGTTCATAGTTTTTAGTAGTTATGATGATAAAATCACCCAAAAACAACTTTAAAGATTCTTTATGCAACTAGTAATATCTGTTTTAAGTTCCAATCAAACTGATTTAATCGCAGAAATATTACCGGTGATACGTGATTGCAATTGCAATATCGTAGAAATTAGATCTTCTCAATTATCACATGCAGCAGCAGCCTATTTACTGGTTCAAGGTAATTGGAATCAAATTGCTAAAGTAGAAGCCACTTTAGAGCATATAGAAAAACGCTTAAATATTAAAATTCAAACGCTCAGACCCGAGAGTAAAGATAAAGAAAAGACGTCTGATTGTATTCCTTATTCACTTGAAACCATTTCACTTGATAAAAATAGTGTCGTTGAGTCAATTACCACCTTTTTAATCGATAGAAACATACTTATTGAAGAGATAACAGGCAGCTCTTATCAAGCTCCCTACATACAATCTTCCGTATTTTCGACAAAGTTCGTCATCTTGGCGCCACCAGAATTAGCCCTATTGTCGCTACGAGAAGAGTTTTTAGATTTTTGTGATCAATTAAACATCGATGCCATTCTTGAACCCATCAAACGATAAAACACTATGACTTCAATTACTATTGGCCAAGCCGTTACTGATTTTGAAATATCCGCCACTGGCGATAAAACCATTCACCTAAGTGACTATGTCGGCAAAACTGTCGTTCTATATTTTTACCCTAAGGATAGTACGCCCGGATGCACACTTGAAGGCCAAGCATTTAGAGATGCTAACGAGGAGTTTACTTCGCTAAACACGGTTATATTCGGCGTCTCAAGAGATTCATTGCGTAGCCATGAAAACTTTAAAACTAAACAATGCTTCAATTTCGATTTGTTGTCCGATACAGAAGAAAAACTGTGTACCTTATTTGATGTCATTAAAATGAAAAACATGTATGGCAAAGAAGTTAGAGGCATTGAGCGCAGTACCTTTGTTATTGATACACACGGCGTACTCATTAAAGAATGGCGCAAAGTTAAAGTCAAAGACCATGTAGCTGAAGTGCTAGGATTTATAAAAAACAAACTAGCCTAATTCGTTACCCTTCATAAAACACCCCATAGTATTATGTTATTGCTGTGGGGTATAGTTCAAGCTTTAAACCTGAATTGCCAACATATTATCCAACGCTAATTTAGCCAACTTGGCTTGCGTTTCAGGTACTGTTATCCGATTAATCACATGGCCAGCCGCTAAATTTTCTAATACCCACGCGAGGTGCTGGGGATCTGTTCTAAACATAGTCGAGCACATGCATAATGTGGGTGACATGAAATGCACATTCTTGCCCTGCCCTTTGCATTCATCATGTAAACGATTAACCATATTCAACTCTGTCGCCACCAACCAACGAGTATTAGGCTCAGCTGCGCGTACGGTCTTTAAGATATATTCAGTTGAGCCCACAAACTCCGCTTTCTCACAAACCTCAAAGCACGCCTCAGGATGAGAGATCACTTTAGTTTCTGGATAACGCGCTAAGAAATTATCAATTTGCTCAGGTTTAAACACTTGGTGCACAGAACAATAACCATTCCAAAGTATCAACTTTGCATTGCGTATTTGCTCTACCGTTAAACCACCTTGCGGTTTATTAAAATCCCAAGTGACCATTTCCTCTAAAGGAATACCCATTCGATAACCAGTATTACGACCTAAATGTTGATCAGGAAAAAATAATATCTTGGAGCGTCGAGCAAAACTCCACTCCAAGATCTTCTTAGCATTAGATGATGTGCAGACGATACCGTCATGCTCACCGCAAAACGCTTTTAAATCCGCGGCAGAATTGATATAAGTAACAGGGGTCACTTCATTCTCTACGTCGATGATTTCAGAGAGCTCTTGCCAGCACTTTTGTACCTTTACCAGATTAGCCATATCCGCCATTGAACAGCCTGCCGCCAAATCTGGCAAGATCGAAACTTGTTCTGGACGTGAAAGAATATCAGCTACCTCAGCCATAAAATGCACGCCACAGAAGACGATATATTCAGCTTCAGATTCAGCTGCATCACGAGATAACTTTAATGAGTCGCCCGAGTAATCCGCATGCTTAAATACTTCATCTCTCTGATAGTGATGGCCTAAAACGACACAACGTTTACCTAACTTTGCCTTAGCCGCAACTATACGCGCATCGCATTCTTCATCATCAAGTAACGCATAATCTTGAATGGGAAAAGGTGATGATGTCATTTAGTTAGCTTTCTCTTTGCCAGCAGGCTTAATTAAACGGATGCCTAATTCTTTAAGTTGCTCATCAGTAACGACTGCAGGTGCACTGACTAATGGACACGCCGCTGATTGAGTTTTAGGGAACGCAATCACATCACGAATAGACGTTGATCCTGTCATCAACATGACTAAACGATCTAAACCAAATGCTAAACCACCGTGTGGAGGTGCACCGTATTTTAAAGCGTCTAACAAGAAACCGAATTTTTCTCTGGCTTCATCTTCACCGATACCTAAAATCTCAAATACAGTTTGCTGCATAGAAGTACGGTTGATACGTATTGATCCACCGCCCACTTCAGTCCCGTTTAATACTAAGTCGTAAGCACGTGATAAGGCAGCACTAGGGTTAGCTACCAATTCTTCCACAGAACAGCTAGGCGCTGTAAATGGATGATGTATCGCATTAAAACGACCGGCTTTATCATCCCAATCAAACATTGGGAAGTCAACTACCCAAACGGGTTTCCATTCACCTTGCAACATATTCAAATCATGGCCCAATTTAACGCGTAACGCGCCCATTGCTTCATTCACAATGCTCGCTTTATCCGCACCAAAGAAGATTAAATCGCCATTTTGAGCGCCTGTTTTAGCTAATACACTATCCCACACTTCTTTAGGCGCAAACTTTACAATCGGAGATTGCAAACCATCAAGGCCAGCAGCCAAATCATTAACCTTAATGTAAGCTAATCCTTTAGCACCATAAATACTCACATATTTAGTTAACTCATCAATATCTTTACGACTTAAATCACCAGCATTAGGTACTCTCATCGCCACGACACGACCTTTTGGATCATTAGCAGGTGCCGAGAAAACTTTAAAGTCAACATCCTTCATATCTTCAGCAATATCGACTAACTCTAGAGGTATTCGTAGATCAGGACGATCAATACCATAACGAGAAATCGATTCTTGGTAAGTCATGCGAGGAAAATGACCATCTAATTCAACATTAATCACTTTAGCGAATAACTGACGGATCATTTCTTCCATCACATTCATGATTTCATGCTCATCCATAAAAGATGTCTCGATATCAAGCTGCGTAAATTCAGGCTGTCTATCGGCACGTAAATCTTCGTCACGGAAACAACGTACTACTTGATAATAACGATCGAAACCAGCAATCATCAACATTTGTTTATATAACTGAGGTGATTGTGGCAAAGCAAAGAATGAGTTTTCGTGTGTACGACTTGGTACGATGTAATCACGCGCACCTTCTGGTGTTGCTTTAGTCAAATAAGGTGTTTCAATTTCAAAAAACTCATTATCATCAAGATAGTTTCTTAAAACGCGAGTCACGTCACGACGCACTTTCATTTTTTCTTGCATAGCGACACGACGTAAATCAACGTATCTATAACGCAAACGTAATTCTTCGTTAACTTCTATTTCGCTTTCAATGGGGAACGGAGGTGTTTCTGACTCATTTAAGACTTCTATTTCTTTAGCCAAAATCTCAATCGCACCAGACACCATATTTTTGTTAACAGTGCCTTCGGGACGGTCACGCACAATGCCGGTAATTCTTAACACATACTCACTACGCACATGTTCAGCAGTAGCAAATGTATCTTCAACATCTGGATCAACAACCACTTGAACCAAACCTGCACGGTCTCTTAGATCAATAAAAATGACGCCACCATGATCACGACGCCTATGAACCCAACCGCAAATTGATACTGTTTCGCCTAACTGTTGTGTATTTAATTCTCCGCACTTGTGAGTACGCATAGATATTCCCTATTAATTTATAATTTGTTTAATTGAAGCACATTGCACTTAGATTAGTGACTTTTACATCCACCTGAAGATGGACAGCTATGTGCTTTAGAAGGACTTGCAGCCGAATCACCCGCAACATTCTTCTTGGTACCACTTTTGAAATCTGTTTCATACCAGCCATTACCTTTTAATCTAAAGCCCGCCGCTGATATTTTTTTAATTAATTCCGGCTTAGCGCAAGCAGGACAAATAACGATAGGCTCAGCGCCTAATTTCTGTAAGGCCTCATGTTCATGCCCACAAGATTGACATTGATATTCGTAAATTGGCATTTACCACTCCAAAAACTAAAAATAATGACTACTATAAGGACTGTATTTAATTTTTCCAAGTACTTACTATAGAATACCTGTCTATTTTACAGATTCAGCGCCAACAATGAAAACATTAACCCTAATAAAACCGGATGATTGGCATATTCACGTCCGAAACGGAGCTATTTTAAAGACCGTATTGCCTCACACAGCCAAGCAATTTGGCCGTGCTATCATCATGCCCAACCTTAAGCCACCTGTCACCACGGTGGATCAAGCCCAAGCGTATAAAACTGAAATTATGGCTGCTATACCTGTAGACTCAGAATTTACTCCGTTAATGACACTCTATTTAACGACACAAACAGAGCTATCAGAAATTAAAAAGGCCGCCGAATCCAGTTTTGTTCACGCCTTCAAACTGTATCCAGCAGGTGCAACAACGAACTCTGACTCCGGCGTGGCTGATATCAGTGCCATTTACCCTTTATTAGCCGAGTTAGAAAAGTACGACTTGCCTCTATTAATACATGGGGAAGTCACAGATCCAACTTGCGACATTTTTGATAGAGAACAACGCTTTGTCGAAAGCTCACTCACTGAAATCGTAAACAAATTTCCAAACTTACGCATTGTGCTAGAGCACGTTACCACCACTGACGCAGTCGACTTTGTCCTAAAGGCAGGACCGCAAGTCGCGGCCACTATCACACCCCAACATCTTTTATTCAATCGCAATGCTTTATTAGCGGGTGGTATACGCCCTCATTACTATTGCTTACCCATTATTAAAAGAGAAAGTCATAGACAGTCATTGGTAAATGCAGCGACTAGCGGTAATCCAAAATTCTTTTTAGGGACCGATAGCGCACCTCACTTAACTCATACAAAAGAAAACGCCTGTGGTTGCGCAGGATGCTTTAGTGCGCATGCCGCCATAGAACTTTATGCAGAAGCATTTGAGCAAGCTGATGCTCTAGATAAGTTAGAAGCCTTCGCTAGCTTTTATGGCTCTGACTTTTATCGATTACCCCGAAATACCGCTACAATTACATTACAACAATCAACGTGGACAGTTCCCGCTTCATACGGAACAGATGAAGTTAAGATCACCCCCTTAAAAGCAGGCGAAGAAATTCATTGGAAAATAATCTAGACACACCACATATGGATGCACTTGCTGCTGCACTTAACCAACGCTTTAGAGGCTACCTCCCCGTTATTGTAGATATTGAAACGGCGGGGTTTAGTGCAAAAAAGAATGCACTCTTGGAGATTGCGGCCGTTATTGTTGAATATGACGAACACAATGATCTACAGATTAAAGAACGCTACACCACCCACGTTGTTCCATTTAAGAATGCTGAACTCGATCCATCTGCACTTAAATTTAATGGGATAGATCCACACCATCCTTTTAGAATGGCGATAGAAGAAAAGGAAGCCCTAGAATTAATCTTTAAACCTATTCGTAATGCCATTAAACGTAATAACTGCACTCGCGCTATCTTAGTCGGCCACAACCCCGCCTTTGATATCGCTTTCTTGAATGCGGCTATACACCGCACACAAATAAAGCGGAGTCCATTTCATCCCTTTAGTACTTTTGATACGGCGACCTTAGGTGGTTTAGCCTATCAACAAACCGTATTAGCAAAAATTGCACAAGCTGCTGATTTAGAATGGGATAACGAAAAAGCACACTCCGCACTTTACGATGCAGAGATGACCGCAGAGATATTTTGTAAGATCGTTAACCGCTGGAAGCAATTATCTGAGTTCGAATAACTTAACAAGATCAAAATTACTTCATTAGTTGTCACTTTGTTTGCGCCCATCATAGGTCTGATCAGTCGATCAATACCGTAACGCTAAACTTTGGGTTGGTACAGCTTACATCTCAAGGGTATTTGCTGCCAATATGCGCGTTAACCCTCAGGGCAACAGCACTAACCCCAGAACATTCAATGATGACGCTCGCACTGTTAAGCGTTCTTGCCGGCACTGCCGATGTCATGACTGGCGTTTTGAGCCACGTCTCTGCAAGTATCAATGGTAACTCTGGCGTTGTGTGCGTTCTCGCGGGCACTGGCTTTATTCTTGCTGACAGTGTGAGCGTTATCACTCATACTACCAGATGGTTTTCGCCTCCCAAGGGAAGCCTTTTCTCCCAGTCATAACTTTCCCTAGCAAAGCCAATGACAGGATCAACACCACTCTCTTTTACACAGATATGCTCAGCGACATTGCTCCCAATCTTAGCATTGTCGCCCATGCTACCAGCGGTTCCGCTCACAACGCCAGCGATAACGCAGACAGTACTAGGATTAACGCTAGAGTTTGTTAATTTCTGTTATTTAGGCTTAGTTATATTCGTTTATCTAATTCTTATCATTAGTACAGATTAAAGAGTGAAAAATACACAAAGTTCTTTCCCGAAAAAAGATGCCGAATGCATCATCTAGGTGTAAAAGTTTGTCCTTTGAAACACTGACTTCAAAGCTGAATTAATGGCTATCTTTTGCCTTTTGTTTAGAGTCTAAAGTCGCTAATTGTTCTGGAATTGCTTCTAATTGATATTTGTCTTTCCATTCACTGTAGGGCATACCGTAGATTATCTCTCTGGCTTGCTCATAGTCCATTTCGACCCCCTGCTCTGCTGCGCCGGTCACATACCATTTGGCTAAACAGTTTCTGCAAAAATTGGCGAGTAACATGAGGTCTAAATTTTGTACGTCTGTATGTGTTTGTAAATGAGTCACTAAACGTCTAAACGCTGCTGCTTCAATTTCTACCATTACCCTATTCTCCTGTTAATAAAAGCGATCATTTTGCATTTTAGCAGAATCAATTCTATGGCCATGTACATTAGACCTAAAAAAAATTACAATGCCACACCCATATATAGTAACGACTATTTTATCACTTACTTTTCGGCATTCATGAAACAACTGCTTGAGTTTTTCCCGATCATCTTATTTTTTATCGCTTATAAAGCCTACGACATTTATATTGCGACTGGCGTTATTATCGCTGCAACCGTTTTACAGGTACTTTATGCCTGGTTTAAGTACCGCAAAGTAGAAACCATGCAATTAATCACACTGGGGTTAGTAGTGGTTTTTGGTGGCGCTACTATTTATTTACACGACGAACAATACTTAAAATGGAAGTTCTCTATTATTGAATGGTTGTTCGGTTTAGTTTTTTTAGGCAGTCATTTCTTAGGCGAGCGAACTTTTATAGAAAGAATGATGTCCAACAATCTAACGTTACCTAAGCCTATCTGGAAACGCTTAAATTTTAGCTGGGCAAGCTTCTTTATCAGCGTCGGTTTTATTAATGTTTACGTCATGTTTAACTTTAATACAGATGACTGGGTCACGTTTAAAACGTTTGTGGCACCCGCTTTAATGGTGCTGTTTTTGATCGTACAAATGATTTTTTTGTATAAATACATTCCAGACGAAAAGGAAAAATAAGTGCTATACGCCATAATCAGTGAAGATATACCGGATAGCTTATCCAACAGACTGGCAGCAAGGTCCGCTCACCTTAACCGTTTAGAAGCTTTACAAAATGCGGGTCGTTTAGTTTTAGCAGGCCCACACCCAGCCATTGATAGTGATTCGCCATCTGAAGCAGGTTTCACGGGCAGTTTAATTGTCGCTGAGTTTGATAATTTAGCGGCGGCTCAAGGATGGGCCGATGCTGATCCCTATGTTGAACATGGCGTTTATGCTAAAGTAACCATTAAACCATTTAAGCAGGTATTTCCGCAATGACGTCTGATTACATTAAAAAACTTTTAAATGAATCATTTAACCCTGATTTATTAGAAATCATCGATAATAGCGCAGCCCATGCTGGTCACTCAGGTGCCCGAAGTGGTGGCGGTCATTATCATGTTACAATCATCGCTGCAGCGTTTGAAGGTAAGTCTTTAGTACAAAGACATCAACTTATCTATAAAGCCCTCGGCGACTTAATGAAGCAAGATATTCATGCCCTAGGCATCAATGCCCTATCACCCTCTGAAGAAACTAAAGGAAGTTTATAAATGAAAAATAAGATTATTCCATTGCTTGTTGTTGGTACTGCATTAATTTCTGCATGTAATCAACAAGCCGGCACTAGCTCCACTCCTGCTGTCGCTAAAGAAGATGCAATCGCTGAAGTTAATGGCGTTTATATTGCTAAAGCCACTTTAACTGAATTAGAGAAAGAAATAGCTGAACGTTCACACGGCCAAAAATTTCCAAAAGAAAAATTAGTTGAAGAGTTAATTCAACGTGAATTATTAGTTCAAGACGCTAATAAAAAACAATTAGGGAACTCTGCTGAGATCATTGCGCAATTAGACAGCGCAAAAAAATCATTATTGACACAAGCGGATGTCCAAAACTTTATTAAATCTAATCCCGTTACTGATGCCGAAATTAAAACGGAATATGATGCAAAAGTAGCTGGCGAAAACGGAACTGAATATAAAGCCCGTCACATTTTAGTAAAAACTGAAGACGAAGCTAAAAAGATCATCACTGAGTTAGACAAAGGCGGTGACTTTGCAAAAATCGCTAATAAAGTCTCTTTAGATGGCAAAGATACGCAAAACGGTGGTGATTTAGGTTGGTTTGTTGCGAGCCAAATGGTAGCGCCCTTTTCTGACGCAGTTATTAAGTTAGATAAAGGTCAATACACTAAATCCCCTGTACAAACACAATTCGGCTGGCACGTTATCTTAAGAGAAGATTCTCGTGCACAAACCCCTCCTTCTTTAGACTCTGTTAAAGAGCAGTTATTACCCTATTTGCAACGTAAAAAAGTTCAAGACTTCGTTGAAGGTTTACGTAAATCTGCTAAAGTTGAAATCTTACTGCCTAAAGAAGAGCCCGCTAAAGCGTCAGAGCCTGCAACTAAAGGCGACACGGTAACTGAAGAAGTAGCCGTGGGTGAAGTTAAAGATAAAGACGGTAAAGTGGTTGCTGAAGAAGTCGTTGTTGATGAAGTAGTCAAAGACAAAGACGGTAAAACCGTTGCAGAAAAAGTAGAAGTTGAGAAAGTAGCTAAATAAGCTTATTGACTTAATAAAAAGGGCGGTTGATCCGCCCTTTTTTTATGCCATTTTTTCGAAGTAATGCACAATGAACTGAACCGTTCTATTGCCTTTATACTCATTGATATCCAATTTATAAGCCGCCCTAATTTGCCTTAAGCCTAACCAGTGCTCGGGTTTATCCGCAAAAAAGGCGATACCATCAATAATGGTATGTTCACCTGGTCGACGCAATACAAACTTAAGGTGGCGTTGCCCCACTATCCGCACTTGAATCACATCAAATACGCCATCAAAGACCGGCTCTGGAAAATCCTGTCCCCATGTCGCGCCATTTTGCATTAAATCAGCCATTTCTAAAGTGGTTTCTGCTTCGGTTAGCTCACCGTCGCTTAAAATCTTTTGTTCCAGATCTACACCTTCTAAACGCTTAGTGACCATTTCATCGAAGGCTAAAGCAAAGGTAGGATAGTCGTGCATGCTGATGGTTAAACCAGCCGCCATGGCGTGACCACCAAATTTACTGAGTAACTTCGGATAGGACGCTGCAATATCACTGAGTACGTCTCGTATATGTACCCCTACAATAGAGCGCGCAGAGCCTTTTATAATATCAGCACCCGCGGGGGCAAACGCGATAACCGGCCTATGGACTTGCTCTTTAATGCGCGACGCTAAGATACCAATTACGCCTTGATGCCACTTAGCATCATAGATACAAACACCTGCGGGTAAATGTGCTTTATCTACCATTTTCATGTCTGTGATTAAGAGCATAGCTTCATGCTTCATGGTCGCTTCAACTTCTTTGCGATCATTATTAAAGCCATCTAGTTTTAACGCGATTTCTCGTGCTTTTATAGGGTCATCTGTCAGTAAACATTGTATGCCTAAAGACATATCATCCATACGGCCCGCGGCATTTAATCGCGGACCAATTGAGAAACCTAAGTCAACTGCCACTAAATTTTGGAGATTTTTGCCCGCGACTTCTATTAGCGCTTTTATACCCGCATGACATTGGCCTTGGCGAATTCTTATAAGCCCTTGGTGAACTAATGCGCGATTCGTTTGCTCTAATGAAACAACGTCAGCTACAGTACCCAAGGCGACATAATCCAATAACTGCGCGAGGTTAGGCTCTGGAATTTTCTTTAGCTCAAACCAATTAAGTTCACGCAATTTACTGCGCAAGGCCATCAAAACATAGAACATAACCCCGACTCCCGCTAAGGATTTATTGGGGAATTTATCGCCGACGAGGTTTGGATTAACAATTGCATGCGCCTTAGGCAGATGCTCACCAGGTAAATGGTGGTCGGTGACCAATACTTTAATGCCAGCTGCATTGGCCGCATTGACCCCTTCTATACTAGAAATACCGTTATCGACTGTTATGATTACTTGCGGCTCTTGTTGTTTAACCAGCTCAACAATTTCTGGCGTTAAACCGTAACCGTACTCAAAACGATTGGGCACGACAAATGATACCGGCCCCGCCCCAAGCAAATTAAGTCCTTTGATGGCTAACGCACAACTAGTCGCCCCGTCCGCATCAAAATCAGCCACAATGCTGATCCGTTGTTGTTCTTTTACCGCGATAATCAAATGATTGACCATCTCATCCATGCCAGACAGCAACCAAGGAGACGGTAGTTTTAAGAGGGATCTATCAAGATCAACTTCTGAAGTGACTCCCCTTGCTAGTAATATTCTTGCTAATAAGGGGTGTATCTGATTTTGTAATACGTTTTTGCTTTTGACAGGCCGACGAACAATAACTTTCTTTTCACCTTGAAAATACATTCGGTTCCTGTGTTTTGAATTTTTACAGACTAATTGTTAAATAATGGATGGTTGATACTTCACTGTAAAATCATTTAAATTGTTTAGAACCGAGTCCAAAGCTGAAGTTTTATCACTGGCGTAGGCATTAACCCCAACACGAGAAAGATAAAACACTTGTTCTGGTAAATAATGACCGATGGCTCTAATTTCATCTTGATAATGATATCGACCCCGTAATAACCATGCTTGTGAAAAAGAGCGACCATCTGCAAAATCGGCAAAGTTAAGTTCGACTAATTTAATGTGACCTAAATCTTCTGCAAAATCAGCCACGGTATCAGATGCTTTTAGGCGTAAACCCACTTTGCCAGAATGCGCTATAAGTGTTGCTTTATCTTGTAACCATCGTGCTAAAGAAACAGTAATATCACCCGCGACGAGTGATTCTTCATCCGCAATAAATTGCCACGTGTTATCAACACGTTGTTTGTCTTTAATTATTTGCATAAACTTGCTCTTTGAAAGGATTGATACCTAAACGATTAACCGCTTCTAAGAATGTTTCTTCTTCTAAACGATTTTTAATGTATACGTCTAGGATAGTCGTAATGGCCGATGTAATTTCATCTTTTGCTACGGCGGGGCCTAATCGCTCCCCAATAGCTGCATTATTTTCTGAAGAACCACCTAAAGTAATTTGATACCACTCAGCCCCTTTTTTATCCACGCCTAAAATTCCGATATGACCCACACTTTGGTGTGCACAGCCATTCATACAACCTGACATATTAATTTTTAACTCACCAATGTCATGGATGTAATCTAAATCGTCTAAAGCTTCGTTGATTTCTTTCGCAATACCAATAGAACCCGCATTGGCTAAAGAACAAAAATCTAAGCCTGGGCAACAAATCATGTCAGTCGCAGTGCCAATATTTGGCGTTGCTAATCCTAAATCTACTAATTTTTGCCAAACCGTATATAAATCGGCTTGCTTAACATCTGCTAACAATAAGTTTTGTCTGTGTGTCGCCCTCACTTCACCAAAACTGTATGCATCTGCTATATCTGCAACCGCATCTAACTGCACATCAGTAATATCACCCGGCGGCATATCAGGGGCTTTTAGAGAAATAAAGACAGCCGCATAACCAGACACTTTATGAGCCGCTGTATTATGCGCGAGCCAAGTGGCAAAGGCTTTGTCATTCGCTTTATGTTCAGCAAAAGTATGATCGCTATCCGCTTTAACATCATAAGCGGGAGAAGCAAAGTGAGCTTTGATTTCGTTAACTCGTTCTGCACTTAACTCATTGGCATCACGAAGATGCGCCCATTCAGCATCAACCATCTCAGTAAACTTATCTAAACCAGTTTCTTTAACCAGAATTTTAATACGCGCTTTATATTTATTATCACGACGACCAAATAAGTTATAAATACGTAAGATGGCTTCTAAATAAGACAATAAATGTTTTTGTTCTAAGAAAGGTTTAATCACTTGGCCAATGATCGGCGTACGTCCTAAGCCCCCCCCTACGAAAACTTTAAAACCCACTTCACCTGTACCATCCTTAACGAGATGCAAGCCAATATCATGAAACTGCGTTGCTGCTCTATCGTTAAGCGCACCACTGACTGCAATTTTAAATTTACGCGGTAAGTAATCGAATTCAGGATGTAACGTCGTCCACTGTCTGATAATCTCACAATAGGGACGTGGATCATCTATCTCATCAACTGCAACACCCGCTAAATGATCAGATGTCGTATTACGCATACAGTTACCACTCGTTTGAATGGCATGCATTTGCACAGTGGCAAGCTCCGCTAATATCTCTGGCACTAATTCTAGTTTTGGCCAGTTAAATTGAATATTTTGACGAGTAGTAAAATGACAATAGTTTTTATCATAGGTGCGAGCGATATGAGCCAACTTACGAATTTGTTTTGAACTAATTAATCCATAAGGCCCAGCAACACGTAGTAACGGTGCGTGAGTTTGAATATAAACTCCGTTTCTTAAGCGTAATGCACGGTATTCATCTTCTGATAACTCGCCTTTAAAATAATTTTCGGTCTGACGTTTAAATTGAGCAACGCGCTCATCAATGAGGGTTTGATCGTTTTCGGTATATTGATACATGAAATAGTGAGGGTAATTTCGGGGCTAATAATTAATTTTGGTAATCATATACTGTGACTCATAAAATGACAAAAATTATTGGTTGATGATATTATTGCCGGCAGAATTTATTACAATTTCATATTATCCTAGTAGGAGGAATTTTTCGTGCGATTTTTATTAATAATGTTATCAGTTTTACTGGTACCGCAAATTGCCATGGCAAGTGGCTTCGAAAGCCTTGGGCTAACGGGAACTGAGCGTGGTATCTATACTGTACTTATTTTCATCGTAGCATATGGCTTCGTAATGACCGAAGAATTTACGCATATGCGTAAATCGAAACCCGTTATTCTTGCTGCGGGTATTATTTGGGCTCACGCTGCCATATTAGCGGCTCAAAAAGGCATATCAGTTGAAACCGTACACGAAGCATTCGAATACAACTTAAAAGAATACGCCGAATTATTGCTGTTCTTATTAGTCGCAATGACATACATCAACTCAATGTCTGAGCGTAATGTCTTTGAAGCGCTACGTTCTTGGATGGTAAGAAAAGAATTTGGCTATCGAAAATTGTTTATAATTACTGGCGTTATTACTTTCTTCTTATCTGCAGTTGCGGACAACCTTACAGCAGCTCTATTGGTAGGTGCTGTGGTATTAGCCGTAGGCTCTGACAACGAAAAATTTATCAGTATCGGTTTCGTAAACTTAGTAATCGCTGCTAACGCCGGTGGTGCTTTCTGCCCATTCGGTGACATCACTACTTTAATGGTTTGGCAAGCTGGTTACGCTGAATTCTTTGATTTCTTCAAATTATTTGTGCCTTCTTTAGTCAATTACGCTGTTCCTGCTGCCATTATGTATTTTGCAGTACCTGATGAACAACCTAAAGCAACTAATGAAGAAGCGGTACAACTAAAACACGGCGGCTTAGTCATCTGTGGTTTGTTCTTATTAACTATCGTTACTGCCGTAAGCTTTAAACAAATGTTACACCTACCGCCTTTCATGGGCATGATGGTTGGTTTATCAGTATTAATGTTCTACGGTTACTACTTGAAAAAATATCAACGTGCTGAAGGTGAAGCTGGCTTCGACATTTTTAACAAAGTTAAAGAAGCAGAATGGGATACTCTATTATTCTTTTTCGGTGTTGTTTTCGCGGTAGGTGGTTTAGGTTATGTAGGTTACTTAGAGCTACTATCTGGCGCTATGTATGACGGCTTAGGTGCAACAACTGCTAACATTTTAGTCGGTGTTATTTCTGCAATCGTTGATAACATTCCTGTGATGTTTGCGGTATTAAACATGAACCTTGATATGGATCTTTATCAATGGTTATTGGTAACATTAACAGCAGGCGTAGGTGGTTCATTATTATCAGTAGGTTCTGCCGCTGGTGTTGCTTTAATGGGCCAATCTAACCACAAATATACTTTCTTCAGCCATTTAAAATGGACTCCAGCTATTGCTGCGGGGTATGCGGGCAGTATCTTCGTCCACTATTTAATTAACCATTAATTAGTCTTAAAAGCGTCGTTTATTGTGAACGGCGCTTTTTTATATACAACTCTAAAAGCCCACCGTGAAAGAAAACACGAATATCTTGCAAGTGTTGTTCAACAAACGGATGTTAATCTGCATATTAACGGGATTTAGCTCAGGTTTACCGCTTTATATTCTCATCTCTCTTGTACCCGCTTGGTTACGCTCAAATAGTGTCGATTTAAAAGCTATCGGCTTATTCGCCTTAATTCAACTACCGTTCACGTGGAAGTTCATTTGGTCACCCCTATTTGACCGCTTTATCCCTCCCCTAGGAAGACGCAGGGGTTGGATGCTAATCTCACAAATAGCATTGCTGTTTACGATTCCTTTATTAGGTATTCTGCAACCACAGTTCGACTTGTCTACCATTGCTGCAACATCGGTAGTGATAGCATTTTTTAGTGCCTCTCAAGATATCGTCTTAGATGCTTATAGACGAGAAATATTAGAGGATTCAGAACTCGGTATTGGTAATACTATTCATGTTAATGCATACAAGATAGCGGGATTAGTACCGGGATCACTATCCTTAATTCTAGCCGATCACTTTGCATGGCCCACGGTATTCGCTATAACCAGTTTGTTTATGCTTCCAGGCATGCTAATGACTTTATTAGTAAAAGAACCCATTCTCTTAGCAGGAAATCCAAAAACAATTAAGGCGGCTGTTGTAGAACCCTTTAAAGAATTTATAGAGCGTAATGGAGTTAAGTCTGCTTTGTGGACACTGGCCTTCATATTTTTCTATAAATTGGGAGACAGCATGGCTACAGCATTAGCCACGCCGTTCTACTTAGATATGGGTTTCTCTAAAACCGAGATTGGGTTGATCGCTAAAAATGCTGGCTTATGGCCTAGTGTGGTTGGTGGATTGTTAGGGGGAATTTGGATGATTAAACTAGGCATTAACCGCTCCTTATGGCTATTTGGTTTAGTGCAGATGCTGGCCATATTAGGCTTTGCTTGGTTAACAACCCTTGACCATAGCTTAATGGGGTTAGCCACAGTAATTAGTATTGAGGCATTTGGCGTTGGCTTGGGAACAGCTGCTTTTGTTGCGTTTATAGCTCAAACAACACACCCACTCTATACAGCTACACAATTTGCATTGTTCACTAGCCTAGCCGCAGTCCCTCGTACTTTTGCCAATGCAACGACAGGCTATTTAGTTGAGGCTTTTGGATGGCAAGCCTTTTTCCTATTTTGTTTCGCATGTGCTGTACCTGGCATGATCCTTTTATTTAAAGTGGCGCCTTGGCAGAATATATCGGATTAAATATCATAATCCATGATCAATGGCGCATGATCTGAAAAGCGCTCGTCCTTATAAATAGATGTTGCTAGTACTTTATCTTTAAGCTGTGCACTAATAATCTGATAGTCAATGCGCCACCCTACATTATTCGCCCAAGCTTGGCCTCTATTAGACCACCATGTGTATTGATCAGCTTCTTGGTTAATGAGTCTAAATGCATCATGCCAATGACCTTCTGCAAATAGCTGATCTAACCAAGCCCGTTCTTCGGGTAAAAAACCAGAATTCTTTTTATTGCCACGCCAGTTTTTTAAATCAATTTCTTTGTGGGCGATATTCCAGTCACCGCAAATGACATAATGACGATTGTTATTTTTAAGACCCTTTAGATGTCCCATAAATCGATCTAAAAAACTAAACTTATAGATTTGACGTTCATCGCCCGATGAGCCAGAGGGTAAATATAAAGATATGACGCTCAAATCACCGAATTGCGTTTCAATATAGCGCCCTTCGCTGTCTATATCTTCAATGCCCAAACCATTAATGATCAGATCAGGTTGCTTTTTTGCGTAAATAGCAACACCGCTGTAACCCTTTTTCTCTGCATCGTGATAAAAACAGTGATAACCTTCTGGACAGAATGTTTCTTCATCCAATTGATGAAATTGAGCTTTTGTCTCTTGAATACAAACAACATCAGGATTTTGTTTTTGCATCCAGCTGTAAAATCCTTTTTTTTCAGCGGAGCGGATACCATTTGCGTTTAAAGTAATTATGCGCATAAAATCAACAAGTCTTGCCAAGATGTAAGAAAATTAGTATTATACTGAGATCTTTAATACAGTTGTAATCTCTTTGTGGGTAATGTGTAAGTACTATGAAACCAGAAATTCATCCAGAATATAAACAAATTACTGTTACCTGCGGTTGTGGTAACACTTTTTTAACCGGTTCAGTTTTAGCTAAAGACTTGCAAGTGGAAGTATGTTCTTCTTGCCATCCGTTCTTTACCGGTAAACAACGCGTAGTTGATACTGCAGGTCGCGTTGATAAATTCATGAAAAAATACGCTAAATAATAATTTATTATTCTTAGCTTTAAAAAACCCCATCGCTCAGGCATGGGGTTTTTTTATGTCTGATTATATTTCAAATTAATATTACTATCTTTTAATTCATATCAGCCTATACTCACTGACAAGTCATTGAGTAGCAATCTCTCCTCAACGTTTTAAACTATCTATAAAATAGTTACCCCCGCCTAATAGAAAAACAAACGTTCTATTACACTCCTCCTACCATGTTCTAAGGCTGTCAATGAATGAATTGCTAGGAAGGTGGTTCAACGCTATGTTGAACCGTTTTAAACACTCTGTTCTCGGTATAGATATCAGTTCAGTATCTGTAAAAGCGCTTCATTTACAAAAAAGAAAGCATCACTTTCATGTTTTAGCTTATAGCTGCGTCCCTTTTTCTATGGCGAATACTACTGAGGCGCTTTCGGCTTCACCTACAGAAATCATTACTGCTTTGAAGCAAGCAATAGCCTATATGAATTGCAAACACATGTCGGCAACTATCTGCGTGAGCAGTTCGACCGTCATGACAAAACATCTGTTATTAGATGCGACGACATTACCCGAAGACATTGAAGAAAATATCTTAATACTTGCTAATCAATATATTCCCTATCCACTTGATGACATTAATTATGATTTTGAAGTATTGGGAAACAATAGTTACAGGCCTGATAAACTGGATGTTTTATTTATCGCCGCTCATCGAGAAAATATAAATACTAAAGTTGACATAGTCAATAAAGCAGGACTTGGAGCAAACATTGTAGATATCGACATTTACGCATTAAAAAATGCGTGTTCATTATTGCCCGAATATAAACAACGTTCATTACTCAATCAAACCCTGGTTATTATCGATATAGGGGCAACACATACGACGTATATAGTTATTTTTAATGAACGAGTTTTATATACGCGAGAGCTAGATTTCGGAGGAAGACCGTTAATTCTAGCAATACAAGAGCTGCACCAATACTCTTATGAAGAGGCTGCAGAAGTAATAAAAAACAATAAACTATCTGATCCGGTCTCCCTATCGATAATTGCTAACTTTATTACGGCGATGATAAACGAACTGCAACATACTCAAACACAATATAACTCGGCTAATGCCTCTGGCGTTATTGATTGTATCTTCCTAGCAGGTGGTTGTGGATTATTACCACATGTTAAGGATGACTTAGAAAGATCCCTTGCAATTCCTGTCTTTATAATCAATCCTTTCGAGGAAATGACATTGGAAGACAGCATTGATAAAAAATCTTTTTATTCAATAGCACCCACGCTTGTAATTGCTTGTGGCCTTGCTATTAGAAGTTTTAATAATGAATAAGATTAATTTATTACCGTGGCGAGATGATCTGTTAATACAAAAAAGAACAGCCTTTCGAAATGTATTATTTTTATCCGCACTGATGGGGCTTTCGATCGTTAGTGCTTTACACACTGTCATTAAAACTAAGCAATCACATCAACTGAATATTAATCAGACAATACGGAATGAGTCACTCAGGCTCGACAAGCAAATTATCGAGTTGGCACACTTAATTAGCCATAAACAGAAACTAATCAGCGAAATCGAGCTAATACGCAACCTTCAACTTACTCGAAAACAAATTGTAAAGTTACTCTCTGAACTACCCTCACTTCTACCTAATGGCATTTATCTGACCCAGCTATCTCAAACTAACGATGAAATAATTTTTGAGGGTAAAACAGAATCCAATCAGCAAGTTTCTCTATTCATGCAAGCGATAGCAAACTCTGAAACACTACAATCACCCACCCTACAGGTCATCAAGATCCCAGAAAAAATAACCGAAGCAGTTCCATTAAATGATTTTATTCTGACAGCGACATTAAAAATAATAAATAGGGACTCCACTGATGCCCTTGAATGATATTAAGATAAAGCTCAATAACTTAATTAATGCATCAATTTCTGTTAAGTATCTATTAGCCATCTTTATCATGGCAGTTACGATAGTCATAGCCTTTTTTTTAGATACATATCCAGAAATGAGTGATTTATCACATATGAAAGCGGATACCACGTTCTTACAAACTGAACTTTCCGCTAAACAGATACAAACTCAAGATTATGATGAAACTGTTGCACAAGTATCAAAACTTGAAGCAACTTTTGTAGAACAAACAAAAAATTTCATAGATGTGAATGAAATATCCAGTCAACTTAAAGAAATCTCTACGCTTGCCTTGGAACAAGGTTTGCAATTTGTATTATTTAAACCCAGTAGCCGCATCAATAAAGATTTTTATTCTGAGCTTGCTATTATCATAAAGATCAATGGTTCTTATAATGAGCTCAATCGTTTTATATTAGCACTCAGTGCCTTACCCGCCTTAATAACAGTTGAGGACATAAATCTTAAACCACTCAATCCTCAGGGCAAATTGATACTGAGTGCTGTTATAAAATCCTATAATGCTTTACAACCCGATTCTTGTTCATCGATTGAAACCATGGACACATGGGCAACGTGTTGAACAAACAATGTAAGAGCCATCAAAGCAATAAAAAACTTCATATTTGGCTATTAATCAGCCTACTCATCACAAGTGGATGCCAAAATGACGAGCCACCTAAGCCCCTAGAATCAACTTCAACCTTACCCATAGCTGTTAAGCCCCCAGTTCAGAATGTAAGAGTTAACACAGAAATCCATACCTCTTTTAATTATGATGAACGCGTTAGTAGAAATCCCTTTATGCCTTTTAACGAATCGGAAACTCTTAACAAAATCAACACAATATACACCACTAAAAACCCTGCACCCAACACGAAAAGACATAAACAAATATTGGAAACATATCCCATCAATACTCTGAAAATGCTGGGTCATATTGAATATAAAAATGAAATTTGGGCGCTCATTAAAACAGATGATTTCTTAATACACCGTGTAAAAGTCGGCGATTACATCGGTGTTAACTACGGAAAAATTACTGCAATAACTTCTAATATGATCAACATTAGTGAATCACTGCTTGATCAAACGGGCTTATGGCATGAGCAGTTAACTATCATCAATCTAAAGCAGTGATCAGAGTAATGAACCCTAATAAGCATAAAATTACACCGTTAAATACCCTCTACAAATCGGACGTACTCGCATTATGTTTAATCACATTACTGTACTCAATAAATAGCTCATGGGCAGCAACACACGAACCTGAAGACTCTAAAAAGACGCCGAGCAAGACTTATACGGGGGAGCGATTATCATTAAACTTTCAAGATATTGAAGTCCGGAGTGTCATAGCCATATTATCTGAGTTTACCCACCAAAATATTGTCGCTGGGGATGATATAACCGGCACTATTACCCTAAAACTCACAAACGTACCTTGGGATGAAGCACTCGATTTTATATTAATGACTAAAGGCTTAGAGAAATTTCAGTCAGGCACCGTCACATTAATTGCACCAGCAGGAAAAATCAAAGACTATAAAGCTCAACAACTGGAAACTGAAGCCACGATAGAACAATCAGACCCTTTATTCACAGAATATATAAAAATAAATTACGCCAAAGCCGAGAACTTTAGAAATCTATTAAATGGACAGGATACTGCACAGCTGGGGGGCTGTGGCATTGAAAAAGCGGCTTCTTTAACACTATCTACACCATCACGTTTTAACAACAATCCATTATCAGCATTGTCTCAGGAATCTAGTAATACGCCCTCAACGCTTAATATTACAGAAATGAGCACATCAAAACCCAATAAAAAAGATACATTTAAAATACTCTCAACCCGTGGTACTGCAGTAGTAGACTCGAGAACCAATACGCTCATCATTAGAGAAACAAGTAAACGCTTGGATGAGGCTAAAAAACTAATTGCAAAACTAGATGTGCCTGTGAGACAAGTGATGATTGAATCAAGGATAGTGATAGCCAGTAATACGTTCGCTAAACAATTAGGCGTTAGATTTGGGGTGGCGGGCAATACGAGCTCATTTGGTACAAATTCTGGGGGAGTCGGTTCTGTTAATACATTAGGTGGTACGTTAGGCAGCATCAATGGTGCCGGTGGTGTAAATAATGCACTCGTCGACCTTGCGGCATCTAATCCTTACGGACAATTAGGTATGACATTAGCCAAAGGTGCCGACTATGTCTTAAACCTTGAGTTATCAGCGCTGCAAGATCAAGGAAAAGGCGAAATAGTCTCAAATCCGCGTGTCATGACGACAGACAGATGCAGTGCAAAAATTAAACAAGGCACACAAGAACCTTATCAATCCGGGTCTACTGCTACCACAGCAGCCAATATTCAATTTATTGATGCATTATTAGAACTAGATGTCATCCCACAAATAACACCCAGCGGGAGTATTTCAATGGCATTAACCATTACAAAAAATGAACCTAATTATCTCTTACAAAAACAGAATCAGCCGCCCCCTTTAACAAAACGAGAAGTTGAAACGACTGTGCAAGTCATGGATGGGGAAACAGTTGTATTAGGAGGAGTATTTGAAGGTACCACATTAAATACCACTAACTCGGTGCCATATATGGCAGACCTACCCATTATCGGTGCGTTATTTAAACGAAATATCAATACTGATGATAAAAAAGAACTGCTGATATTTATTACCCCCAAAATCATAAAAGACAATGCAGCGAGTAATTGAAACCATGATGTTTTTATCGTACTTATTTAAATTGATAATAATCCCAATTGGGCTTGTTTTAATCTTATAATACGCGCTACTAAAATTAGCTGAATAATAACAATTTCTCGTATTATTAAGCTGTCCAACGATAAGATAACACTACGTTATCCATTATTACACCCCACACAAAGGGAAGCTTTAATCCATGATGGTAATTTGATGTCAAGATCAGAAAACATATACTTAGTAGGCTTAATGGGCGCTGGTAAAACTACTATTGGTCGCCAGTTAGCTAAAAGCCTAGGACTGCCATTTTATGACAGTGATAAAGCAATTGAAGAAAGTACTGGAGTCGATATTCCTACCATTTTTGAGTTTGAAGGGGAGCAAGGCTTTAGAGATAGAGAACAAAAAATGTTACAACAACTTACCGAATTAAAGGGTATTGTTTTAGCAACAGGCGGCGGAGCCATACTAAGACAAGAAAATCGTGATCTTTTGAAAGAAAACGGTATTATTATTTATTTACAATGTTCAATCGATCGTATTATGGAAAGAACACGACGAGATACTCAACGTCCTCTGTTAAAAACCGCAAATCCTAAAGAACGTATAGAGCAATTATATAAAGAACGAGAGCCTTTATATTTAAATTGCGCTGACTTAGTCGTTGATACCGGCATAATGCAAAGCAAAGCGGCAGTAAACTACATACTAGAAGAATATAAATCGATTAAATATTAGTTTCATGAATAAAATATTAGTTGAATTGGGCTCGCGTAGTTATCCCATTTATATTGGTTCTGATTTATTAGGTAAATCAGAACTTTATTCACAACACATCAAATCTAAGCAAGTTGTCATTATCAGTAATGAAACAATTGCACCTCTGTACTTGAAAACTGTTTTAAGTCAGTTAGATAAATATCAAGTGACGACTGTCATCTTGCCTGATGGCGAACAATTTAAAACCTTAGACTACGTGACTCGCATCTTCGATGAATTGTTGTCTAATAAATTCAGTCGTAATTCAACATTAATAGCCCTAGGCGGCGGTGTTATCGGTGACATGGGCGGCTTTGCCTCAGCATGTTACCAACGCGGCATTAATTTTATTCAAGTGCCAACAACTTTATTAGCACAAGTGGATTCTTCTGTAGGCGGCAAAACGGGTGTTAACCATCCCTTGGGTAAGAACATGATTGGCGCGTTCTATCAGCCACAATGCGTAATAGCTGATGCTAATGTTTTAGATACTTTAGATGATCGTCAACTCTCTGCTGGTTTAGCAGAAGTCATTAAATACGGCTTAATCCGTGACGCTGATTTTTTCGTCTGGCTAGAAGAAAACATGTCTGCTTTATTAGCCCGAGACAAAAAAGCACTATCTTATGCCATTGAACAATCTTGTATCAATAAGGCACAAATTGTCTCTGAAGATGAGACAGAAACGGGAGTCAGAGCAACACTCAACCTTGGCCATACATTCGGACACGCTATTGAAACAGGCTCGGGTTATGGTGTTTTCTTGCACGGTGAAGCCGTAGCAATTGGCACCTGCCAAGCCGCAGATTTATCACGCCGAAAAGGCTGGTTAAACGATGTAGATGTTGATCGCATCATCACGCTATTTAAGCGCTGTCATTTACCTACTACTCCACCCGAAGATCTAAGCGCTGATCGTTTTATTGATTTAATGTCTGTTGACAAAAAGAATGTCGACGGTCAAATACGCGTTATTTTATTAAAGAAAATAGGTGAAGCGACTTTACCGATAGGTATAAATACAGAAGACTTGCGAGAAACACTCGACGGCTATGGTAGATAACGAGACCTTATACCAATTAAATATACCGTCGTTATTTCAAAAAAATCCGGTTTTCCATTCATTCATCACCCAAGAAATATCGAAAAAAATTGAATTAGTTACGCACCTTGTTGAAAACACGGCAGAGTCTCTTATTATTTTGGGTCCGCAAGGTGTCGGTAAATCAACATTAATCTCAATTTTACAAAAACAGCATAAAGACTCATGGATTTACGCTAACATTAAAGCCACAGAACTCTTAACTTTTGAAAATATTGAAGAAAGAATCATAGAATTTACTGATAACAGACATTTTAATACTCAACATAAACCCGCACTACTTGTTATTGACGATGCCATAAATCTTCATGCAGGGCTAATCAATTCGATATTAAGCTTTGTATCGAGTACAAAGCTACAACTGATATTCTTAATGACTAATGAAGAGTATGAAGCTAAGTGCATGACAGATACTTTATTAAATGAATGTAATTTAATAGAAGTATTACCCTTGACAAAAAAACAATGCATTGATTTTTTACAATTTTTATCGCCAACGAACGCTTCTAATTATGTTGATTACGAAGAAAATAAAATCGATGAAATTTATACAGCAACCCAGGGATTACCCGGGAAGATAATTGAATTACTTCCATCATCGCATGACTGGAAAGAATCCAATAAGGCACTATTTGTATTACTCACTGCGGTTATCTCACTCATCGCAATAGCTTTAGTGACTCAATTAGTCACAGACCCCACTATCAAAAGTGAACTGCCTGTGATTAAATCTTCTATTTCCAATCTAAATGTACCCGCACAGTAATAGCCATCGATTTTTGGCATATGACATAACTCTAAATATCACTTTAACTAAAAGACATGACAGCTTTAAAAAACGATATATTCCTAAGAGCACTTTTAAAACAACCCATTGATCGAACCCCTGTTTGGATGATGAGACAAGCGGGTAGATATCTACCAGAATACCGTCAAGTACGAGAGCAAGCGGGTAGCTTTCTTAACTTATGCACCAACCCCGAGTTAGCTTGTGAAGTGACCTTACAACCCCTTAGACGCTTTAAATTTGACGCGGCTATTTTGTTCTCTGACATTTTAACCATACCCGATGCAATGGGCTTGGGTCTCTACTTTTCAGAAGGTGAAGGTCCCCAATTTAAAAAAACCATTAAAACAGCCGCCGACATTCATGCCCTCCCCATTCCTGACCCCCATTCAGAATTAAAGTATGTCGTCGATGCGGTGAGTTTAATCAGAAAATCATTAGAAGGCTCAGTACCACTTATTGGATTTTCTGGTAGCCCTTGGACTTTAGCTACTTACATGGTTGAAGGCGGTAGTAGCAAAAGCTTTCAGAAAGTAAAAGGCTTAATGTTTGAACAACCCATACTCATGCACGCTTTACTAGATAAGCTTGCTCAATCCGTTGCAGCCTATTTAAACGCCCAAATAGCCGCCGGAGCCCAAGCGGTTATGTTATTTGATACGTGGGGCGGCATGTTAAGTACCGAAGACTATAATGAGTTTTCGCTCTATTACGCTAAACAAATTAAATCGCTCTTAAACGATGGTCCCAATGGCGAAAAAATTCCGAGCATCTTATTCACTAAAGGCGGTGGGCTATGGTTAGAAACCATGGTTGATGCAGGATATGATGCGCTAGGCTTAGATTGGCAAACAGATATCCATAATGCCCGTAGCAGAGTCGGTGATAAAGTCGCTTTACAAGGCAACATGGATCCCGTCACGCTTTATGCAAACCCTGAAGTTATTACTGAGAAAGTTAAGATAGTCTTGGAGAAGTATGGGAAAGGATCAGGACACGTATTTAATCTAGGACATGGCATATTGCCAGATATTAACCCAGATCACGTTAAAGCCATGGTAGATGCAGTGCATACCTACAGCCCCGCCTATCATCAATAGAATCAATCAATATAAGCTACCTTTAGTTAATCACACTCAAGGTAGCTTAGTTAAAACAAGTACAGTGAATTATGAATCGGTATAAACCCCAAAAGCCATAATTCTTTTATAACGATTTTGTAAGAGTTGATCAACATCTTGCAGTTTCAAGTCATGTAAATGTCTGAGTAACGTTTCCTTTAAACTCTCACTAATAGCTACAAAATCTCGATGTCCGCCGCCTAATGGTTCTCTAACCACTTCATCCAAAAATCCTTGTTCACGGATTCTATCAGACGTAATACCCATCGCTTCTGCCGCTAATTGTGATTTGTCAGCACTTTTCCATAAAATAGAAGCACAACCTTCAGGCGAAATCACCGAGTAAGTGCTGTATTCCAACATAATTAAACGATCACCCACACCAATCGCTAAGGCGCCACCAGAACCACCCTCACCTATCACAGTGCAAATAACAGGTGTTTTAAGCGTGGTCATCTCAAATAGATTCTTAGCAATGGCTTCACTTTGACCACGTTCTTCAGCACCAATACCAGGATAAGCACCTGGGGTGTCAATTAAACAAATGATAGGTAATTTAAAACGTTCAGCCATTTTCATAACACGTAAGGCTTTACGATAACCTTCAGGTCTTGGCATACCAAAGTTACGATAAATTTTTTCTTTGGTATCACGGCCCTTTTGATGACCGATAACCATAACGGGTTGATCACCTAAACGCGCTAAGCCACAAATAATAGCCGGATCGTCTGCGTAAGCTCGGTCACCGTGTAACTCATGAAAGTCAGTAAACATGTGCTCGATATAATCAAGCGTATAAGGACGACCAGGATGTCTGGATAATTGAGAGATCTGCCAATCAGTCAATGAGCTAAAAATTGACTCGGTTAACGCTAAACTCCTTTCTTCTAGCTGTTTTAGAGCGCTAGAAATATCAATCTCATTATCAGATTCAACATTACGGAGTTCTTTAATTTTTGCTTCTAATTCAGCGATAGGTTGTTCAAAATCGAGAAAATTTAGATCCATGTAGTCAACTTATTATGTTCAGTTATATCAATTAGCTAATTTTATAGAAATTTGCTGATGAATACTAAATAATTTCATGTTTTTGTCATACTACGTAAACCTGATTATCTAATTTATAGTAAAATTTGAGTCACTTTAATATCCATTACTTATCAATATTTATTGCCTCATTAAGAGTATAAAAGATTGATAATTTCAAAATCAGCACTGTAGAAAACATGTATATAATCACGAAAGAAGTTTATTTTTGTTACGGGCACCGCCTTATGAACCATCAAGGTAAGTGTCGTAATTTACATGGTCACAGTGTCAAAGCATCCATCTCAATTAAAAATACAGCATTGAATAATGACGGAATGGTATGTGATTTTTCTGATATTAGAGAGTGTGTAGATGCTTTTGTAGACGAATATTTAGATCACAATTTTCTACTGCATGAAAATGACCCCATCATTCCTGCATTAATCGCTAATAATGAACGCTACCTTGCGATACCAGAACACCCCACTGCAGAAGTGATTAGCAAAATGATCTACGACTATATTAAAAAAGCGGGGTTTAATGTTGCACAAGTTGTTTTATGGGAAACATCGAGTGCCTCGGCTTGTTACCAAGAAGATTAATTTAATCTAATAATGAGCTACGTAAACCCTGTTAACAAATCTTACTGTCTAGAACAGATTTGTGAATCAAACTACGAAAAACTTCTGACCCTTTTCCCTGAAATACCCTTACTGAATGACACACACATCGGTCATTCAAAAGTCGCCTCAGGGTTACACATCACCTTACTGAGCGTATCCCCTTTTACTACAACCATTGAACTGAATCACCGTTTATTGGTTAGCGACTCAACGGTATTAACACCCTCAATAGAAGTACGTCTATATTTGGATATACAACTCGCGGAAGTTTTAAATGATAATGACCGAGAGCATGTCCATAAAATATACAAAGATAACCGCCAAAGCACTGAAATATTGCACTATAAATGGCAATTGAATTACTTCTTACACAAATGGTTAGACTATTGCTTCTATAAACAAAACGTAGTGGTTAAAGTCGCATAATTTTACTACCACTTAACCCTGCGACAATTTGTCACATTTTTATTTGCAAGAGAGGTTGATATGATGTACACAACTTTTAAAGGTCTTACAGACTTTTGCTGAAAGTTGCGCAATATCACTCCTAAATATTTTTATGGCGACTTACGCATACTAAGTTGCCATTTTTTTTGTCTGATTGTTTTACGCTCTAATACGTAACCCCCAACCCTTTTAATCCGCAATAACCCATTGGTTCTTTAGCTAAATATTGTTGATGATATTCTTCTGCATAATAAAACACATCCAAGGGCTTAATTTCCGTGGTGATTTTATGGCATCCCGCTAGATCTAATTGAGCTTGATAATGTTGCTGCGACGCCATTGCGGCCTCATACTGATTTTCATTAAACGTATAAATACCTGACCGATACTGCGTCCCCACATCATTACCTTGACTCATGCCTTGCGTAGGATTGTGAGCAGTCCAAAATACCGCTAGCAAATCGGCATAAGAAATAATACTCGGATCATATATAACTCTTACCACCTCGTTATGCGCTGTTAAACCCGTACATACCTCTTCATACGTAGGATTGGGCGTAATACCGGCACTGTAACCCACTGCAGTACTCACGACACCTTCTTGTTGCCAAAACTTTCTTTCGACACCCCAAAAACACCCCATGCCAAAACAGGCTTGTTCTAGATGAGAGTCAAAAGGTGGCTTAATAGGCGCTCCGGTTACGAAATGTTTATTAGCAACAGTCATTTCTGTGTTTCTTCCGGGAAGGACTTGTGAAAGTTCAGGCAAAATTGACTTTTTTAATGGTAAAATCATACGCAGTAACAATTTTATTTATACAAATCCCGTCCACAAAAGAGAGATTCATGATTGAAGTAGATGTCTTACGCCGTTTTTTATTTGAAGATTTGGGCATAAGAGGTGTTTGGGTAAATATAACAGCTAGTTGGCAAACCGCAAAAAATCATCAACAAGGCCCAGAGAACGCACAACTTCTGTTAGGGCAAGGTTTAGCCGCTGTAGCCTTATTATCGTCTACTATTAAATTCAATGGCTCCATGATTATGCAAATCCAAGGTGAAGGTGATTTTAAAGCCTTGGTTGCTCAATCCACGCATGACCGTAATATCAGAGGCCTTATTAGAAGCGACATCCACGTTCAAGACGGTACTTTAAGTGAAATGTTTGGCAATAATGGCAGATTGGTATTAACCATTGAACCCGAAGATGCTAACCCTTATCAAGGTATTGTCGCTTTAGACGGAGATAATTTAGGGGATGCCATAGAAAATTATTTTGAAAAATCAGAACAACTTAATACTCGCGTATGGTTATATGCAGATGCTCAGAGTGCAATGGGCTTATTAATACAAGAACTTCCTTCAAAAGACTTAGACTCAAAAGAGTGGGAGCGCGTACAACTATTAGCCAATACTCTCACAGAAAAAGAAGCCTTAACCTGGGGGTCAGAAGAGCTGTTATATAAACTCTTTAGTGAAGATATTGTTCGGTTATACGAGCCAGAATCAGTTCAATTTAAATGTTCTTGTGGTCGCCCCCGTATTGAGAGAACCCTACGCGCTTTGGGTGAGGAAGAACTCAATAGCATTATAGCTGAACAAGGTAAAATAGAAGTGAACTGTGAGTTCTGTGGCGCGCATTACAAATTTGACCCCATAGACATAGCTAATGCCTTAAATGAAGATCATGTTTCTTCATCTCCTGACACACTCCATTAATTTTTCGCTCTAAATTGTATTAATGAGTAGCAAATCATTTAATTATAGACAACCCCTCTTATGAAGTTAGAGAAAATCAAACTTTCGGGGTTTAAATCGTTTGTTGACCCTACTGTTATTCCTATTAATGGTAATTTAACGGCTATAGTTGGGCCTAACGGTTGCGGCAAGTCTAATATCATTGACGCGGTGAGATGGGTCATGGGTGAAAGTTCTGCTAAGCATCTGCGTGGCGGAAGTATGACTGACGTCATCTTCAACGGCTCTTCTGGGCGTAAACCCGTTAGTACGGCTTCCGTTGAGCTTATCTTCGATAATACGGATGATAAATTAGGTGGCGAGTATGCTCAATACGATTCTATATCCCTAAAAAGACAAGTGAGTCGAGACGGCCAGTCTTTATTCATGCTGAATGGTTCACGTTGCCGCAGAAAAGATATTACAGACTTGTTTTTAGGGACCGGCTTAGGCTCAAGAAGTTATGCCATTATTGAGCAAGGCACCATCTCGCGTATGGTCGAAGCTAAACCAGACGAATTAAGAGTGCATATTGAAGAAGCGGCAGGCATCTCTAAATACAAAGAACGTCGAAGTGAGACAGAGACTCGCATGAAGCATACGCGTGAGAACTTAGAGCGCTTAGAAGACTTAAAAGATGAAGTTGAAAAACAACTCAAGCACCTGCAAAAACAATCTGAAAAAGCAGAAAAATACACAGAACTAAAGCAACAAGAGAAACATTATAAGCTTGAGTTATTAGCCATGCGTTGGAATAACTACTTCCAAACAGGTCAACAATTAGATCTTAAGCTCAAAGATGCGGCAACCGAACATAACCGGTTATTTGTTGAGTCAAGAGAAGCCGAAAAATCAATAGAAGAAAAAAGAGCCGGCTACAAAGATCAGCAAAGCCAATTTAATAAAGCCCAAGAAGCTTATTACAGTATTGTTGCTTCTGTGAGTAGCTTAGAACAAGCCATCAAACATCACGAAGTGAATCATGCTGAAACGCTCAATGATATTGAACGCACTAAACAACAAGCACAACAATATCTAATACAACTTGAATCAGACTTATTAGCTTTAGATGAGATAAAAGAAACACTTATTGAGACTGAAGAAAATCTAGAAGTAACCGAAGAAAAACTAGAGCATTTATTAGAAATACAGCAAGAGAACCATCAACAAAAGGCTGCTTGGCAATTGGAATGGGAATCTTATCGATCACATTCTTCAAGCAATAAAGAGCTTGCTGAAGTGAATAAAGTCAAAATCAATCAAATCGAAAATCAACTTCGCCAACTGCAAATCCGTCAGGATAAACTTCAAACAGAGCGAAATGAATTAAACGCGATCCAAATTCAGACAGAATTAGATACGCTCGATGCAGATATTGAAATTATTAATTTTCAGCGTGATGACTATCAAGCACAACTAGAACAACTCCATCATCAAATCAAAGACCAACGTCTAGAAATAAAACAGCTGCATGATTATTTGCACAGCAGACGCACCGAAAGTCAAAACTTAAAAGGGAAAATCACCTCAATAGAACTGTTGCAGCAACATGCGATGGGTAAAGATAATAAAAACCTCAGCGCTTGGCTTAGTTCTACCGGCTTATCCAATAAACAACGCTTAGCTGAATTTATACAAGTAGAAAACGGTTGGGATACGGCTGTTGAATTAGTATTGAATAGTTATTTAGAAGCTATTTGTATCGATAATATTAATGATTTAGCCTTTCGTCTGGTCGAGCTAGAGAATGAATCTATCACCTTATTTGAAACCGACACTAAAGCGACTATAAATCAAATAGATATTGACCCATCTAAAACTAGTTTATTGAGTAAAGTTAATGCCCCTAGTGACATTAGCTCCCTATTAAGCGGTATTTATTGTGCCGCTGATCAGGAAACAGCCAGAGCTATTGCCATTAACTGTAAAGCGCATGAATCCGTCATTACACCCGATGGCACTTGGTTAGGACCTAACTGGTTAAAAATAACGCATGCAAAAGACAATAAAATCGGTGTTTTACAGCGCGAAAAAGATTTACGCGAACACAAAGCACGTCTAGAGCAAATTACTGAAGAAATACTGACATTTGAAGAACAACTTTCTACCATTGAAGTGGCTCTAAAAGAGGCTGAGCTGTTGCGTGAATCCATTCAGCAACAAGACAACAAATTAGGGGCAGAACTCTCCACAAAAAGCGCTGAGTTTAGTGCCTACAAAACGCGATGGGAACATCAACAACGTCGTTTAGAAGTTGTTGCAAATGATTTAAATGATATTCTCAGAGAAAGTAACGAGTACACTGAAAATATTGCAGAAGCCAAACTGCTTCAAGAAGAAGCGGAGTCTGTACTTGAACAACAAGATGAAATCAAAACTCAGTTAGAAGACCGTCAGCAACACATACGAAATCAGCATCATAATACCGAAGCAACTATTAATGAGCATAGACAATTAACCTATAGTCTAAAAGCCAAGAAAGATGCGTTAAAAGCATCGGAAACAGCTAATATGACTCAAATTGAGCGTCTACGCCTGCAACATCATCAAGCTATTGAATGGTTAAATACTTTAGAGAGCAAATTACAACAGACGCTAAGTCCACTAGATACTGAAAAGACTCAATTAGCTGAACAAATCGTTGAGAAAGATTTACTAGAAAAGAAACTACTCGCACAAAGAGAAATTCAAGCGACTATAGAAGCAGAAATTACGGAATATTCTGAAACTTATACACGTGCTCAAAGAGCATTAGAAAAACAGAAAGAATTACTGGATGAAATCCGCTTTGAGTATCAAGAATCTAAAGTTCGACAACAAACCATAACAGAACAACTTAAAGAATTTGAAGCAGACCCAGAACATATATTAGCATCATTATCTGAACAAGCCGATGAAACGCAATGGAAAAATAGAGTCGATGATTTAACAGTACAAATAGAAAGACTAGGTACTATTAACCTAACGGCTATCGAAGAATACAAAACCCAATCAGAACGCATGAACTTCTTAAATGAACAGCATGCTGATTTGATTGAAGCGCTCAATATACTCGATCAAGCCATCAATAAAATTGATAAAGAAAGTAGACTGCGTTTTAAAGAGACTTTCGATAAAATAAACGCCGGTCTACAAGAGAAATTCCCAAAATTATTTGGTGGCGGACAAGCATATCTGGAACTAACCGAGCAAGATTTGTTAGAATCAGGTGTAAATATTATCGCCAGACCTCCAGGCAAGCGTAATAGCTCTATTCACTTGCTATCAGGGGGTGAAAAAGCACTTACGGCAGTTGCCTTAGTATTTTCAATTTTTGAATTAAATCCAGCCCCATTCTGCTTATTAGATGAAGTAGATGCGCCTCTGGATGACGCTAACGTAGGGCGTTTTTCAAAGATGGTAGAAGAAATGTCTAAATCGGTACAATTTTTGTATATTTCACATAACAAGGTCACCATGGAAATAGCAAAACAATTAGCCGGTGTTACGATGAAAGAACCGGGTGTGTCCCGAATGGTTGCAGTTGATATTGAAGAAGCAATAAACCTAGCGGAAATCTAATGGATAAAGAATTATTAAGAAGTGTAATTATAGGAACGGGCCTTTTAATTATTATAGGTTTGCTGGTCTGGAGTTATATCAAAAATCTGAATTCAGAAGCTGAACTCGATGATGAGTTTGAGTATGATGATGAAGAGGCCGATGATGAACCTGAGGAACCTAAATTCAATCTTTACGACACGCTAAAGAGCAAATTGAGTTTCAATTTTAATTTCAATTTTAAAAAGCCCAGTGCTATTCAAGCATCACCCTCAAGCATAGCAGCGCTAAGTATTGCGGATAGTGCCGAAACAGAACTATCTGAAACGGTTGAAGATCAGGTTGAGTCAGATGTTCGCATGGCCACCCCTACCCTGATCCAATCTAGCCTGATCGCAAAAGATGCAGTGGGTTTTAATGGGCTAGAACTCCAAAATGCATTCAACATTGTTGGATTAGTCTACGGTAGTTTAAAAATATATGAACGCTTAGATGCTAACAGACTAGTGGATTACGGCGTTGCTTGTATGATGGAGCCCGGTACATTTCCAGATACAGATTTAGAAAACTTTTATTGCCCAGGCTTAGTCTTTTTTATGCAACCTGGCGTATTAGATAATGCCCATGAAATATTTGATGATTACATAGAAACGTTACAAATATTAGCTATAGAACTTAACGGCACCATTCTAGATCACAAAAAACAAGTCTTAACCGACGATACTATTCAAGCCATTCGCTTAAGCTTGTAAAACCACTTACAGACTTAGGCCCTTGAATACGCGTTATTTCGACCTAATTGCTAAAATCACTCAGTGGGATCATGAATATTATGTTCTTGATGATCCTACTGTCTCTGATGCTGAATACGACAGTACCTTTCGAGAATTATTACAAATTGAATCGGCCCAGCCCGAATTAATTACTCCAGAATCGCCTTCTCAAAGAGTCGGTGCATCACCTATTCAAGATTACATAAAGATAGAACACAGCGTCCGCATGTTGTCGCTCTCTAACGCTTTTAGTCTTGAAGAAACCTATGCCTTTTTTGAAAAAGCTGCGAAAGAATTAAACAACGATAGCGTTTCTTTTAATGTCTATAGTGAACCTAAACTAGATGGATTAGCTATTTCGATTTATTACGAAGACGGCCACTTAGTTTATGCCGCTACCCGTGGTGACGGTCAAGTAGGCGAAGACGTTACGCATACAATTAAAACCATCAAATCTATTCCTCTTAAATTATCAGGTGATCAACCACCAAAACGTATCGATATACGCGGTGAAGTGTTTATGCCTAAGCAAGCTTTTGAAAAACTAAATCGCTTGGCTATAAAAAACAACTCTAAAGTATTTGTAAACCCCAGAAATGCAGCGGCCGGTAGTATTCGACAAATGAATCCTAAAATTGCAGCAGAACGTGATTTGCAATTCATTCCTTATGGCATAGGAACCTATGAAGGTGATAAAGCGTTTACAAAACATTCCGATATCATGGGCTATCTGCATAGCTTGGGTTTTAAACAAAACCCACATTGTTTTAATTTTGTAGGCACGTTTGATAACTTCACACAAAACTATGACTTTATGGCTCAACATCGGTCAGCATTACCGATGGAAATCGATGGCATTGTTTATAAAATTGATGACCTTACACTTCAGAATCAGTTAGGTTTTATTGCTAGATCACCTAAATGGGCCGTCGCTCGTAAGTTTCCAGCTCAAAATGAAAGCACCCAATTATTAGCCGTTGACTTTCAAGTGGGGCGAACCGGTGTATTGACACCTGTTGCCCGCTTAGCGCCCGTCTTTGTGGGGGGCGTCACCGTTAGTAATGCTACCTTGCACAACATGGATGAAATTGAACGCTTGAACTTGTGCATAGGCGATGAAGTAGAAATCCAACGAGCGGGTGATGTCATCCCTAAAGTCGTTAAAGTCATCTCAGTTGGCTCAGAAAGAATGCCTATTACAATGCCTGATAATTGCCCCGTATGTCATTCTATTGTTGAGCGTACTGAAGGCCAAGCATCTTTTCGTTGTACGGGTGGCTTAACGTGTGGCGCCCAAAGTGCAGAACGCATCAAGCATTATGCCTCTCGTAAGTTTATGAATATTAATAACTTGGGGACTAAATTAATCGAAGTCCTTTACGATACCGGTAAATTAAAAACAATAGCTGATATTTATCAGCTTAAATCAGAGGATATTGCCGATTTAGAAGGCCAAGGTATCAAAAGCGCCCAAAATGTATTAGATTCAATTGAGAGTTCTAAAACTACCAAATTAGGCACTTTTATCGGCGCATTAGGCATACACGAAGTCGGTGAAGAAAGCGCCAAAACAATCGCTAAACACTTTTGTAATCTAGAAGCCATTAGCCACGCGACTTTAGAAGAATTAATGGCCGTTCCTGATATTGGACCTGTGATGGCGCAAAACATCGAACACTTCTTTAAAGATAATATCAATCAACAAATCATTGCCGATATTATTGACGCAGGGGTGACTTGGCCAGACGAAATACTTCCCTCACCTAATGAGCAACCACTGTTAGGTCAAACCTGGGTACTCACTGGGACATTAGAGAAACTAACGCGAAGTGAAGCTAAAGAAATCTTAGAAAAACTAGGCGCTAAAGTAGCTGGCTCTGTCTCTAAAAAAACGGATTGTGTTGTCGTCGGAAAAGAGGCGGGATCAAAACTTAAAAATGCCGAAGCATTGGGAATTAAAACGCTTGATGAAAATGCTTTTTTAGAGACTTTTAAACTCTCGTAATCAGCAAAGGTATTAATCCAATCTCATGGATTAATACCTTTTTCTAGAAACTAGGGCTTAATAAAACAGCTTTTTTCTGCTGACGCCTCTGCTTCTTTTAAACGCGAACGTAAGTCTTTTGATTGAGCAGGATCTCTAAACACTGCACCTGCATCACCAGTTTGGCCTTTGCTTAAATAAGTGAATGTTTTGGCAGATTCATAATCACTAAAGCTCAACTTTTCAGCGATCTTATCAATCTTGCAGCCACATGCATATTGATTAATGTAATTAAGCCCGCCGTGCTGAGCTACACAATTTAATACATATTCAACACGATCACGGGTTGGATAATCATTAACGATGGTCGTTGTTGTTTCAACGGGGGCTGATTCGACTGTTTTTTCTGGTACAGTAGTACAACCACTTAATAAAACCATTAACGTACTGCCTACAACAGCCCTAAAATAATTATTTCTCATAGGTAATTCTTCATCCTTTTAAATAAAACATAACGTACACGTTAAAATACAATGGCCTCATTTTAACTGAAAAATTCTTTATTGCTCTACTAATGTAAATCATCAGCATGATATCGAAACAAACTACTTTAGCGGGTGTCATCCTAGCAGGTGGCCAAGCAAGACGCATGGATAATGCCGATAAAGGCCTAGTCAACTTAAACGATAAACCTCTTGTTAGCTACATCATTAGCGCGCTTAGCCAAGTGGTTGATAATATTTATATCAGTGCAAATCGCAATGTCAAAAGCTACGAGAATTTGGGATACCCCGTCATCACAGATCAAACCCAAGATTTCTCTGGCCCTTTAGCGGGCATCCTAAGTGCCATGCATACAACGCAAGCTGATATTTTACTGGTTGTACCCTGTGATTCACCTTTAATTAAAGCGCAGCACTTACAACAACTACTCAACACTCTTAGCATTAAAGAGATAGACGCTACCGTTGCGTTTGACGGAGAAAGATTACATCCAGTCTTTTTGGCTCTCAATACCGCATTAAAAGATAGTTTGGCGATCTATTTAGCCAGTGGCGAACGCAAAGTAGAAACTTGGTTAAAACAACAACGCTGGGGAATCACAGACCTCAGTGATGATAAGGCCGTGTTCACCAACATTAATACCTATGAAGAACTCGCCACCCTCGAGGCGCAATTAAAACTATACCAATAAAGACCTAACGCGCTGTATTGGGCGTTGGTGCCGTTGGGTAATGATAATAACGGCTTGCATTTTCACTTTTGGGTGCCGTCGCAGGGTTACTGTTTGGCGCTAGAACTGGGGATGCCGCTGATGGTTTAGCAACAACAGCCGACTGACTCACTACTGGATTCCCAGCCCCCGTCGGTTTATTGACAACAATATTAGTCGGTACTTTAGGCACCAGCTTAATATCAAGCTTTTGCGGTATTACAGGGCTACCCACTTTCTCAATAGGTTTCACAACAAGGGGTTGTATCGACTTAGATTGTTGTACTGCACCGTTTTGCACTGGCTTAGGAATCACCTGACCGCTAATAACAGGCGTCTGTGGTGTTTTAGGTGATGGAATGACAGGGACTTTCTGTGTTCCGCTCGGCGGCATTGTAACCTGTGGCTGTTGAATCGCTTTAACGGTTACTGGCGCAGTAACAGGAGCAATTAACTTATTAACCGGTTTATCTAGCGTAGAAGGCTGAACAATTTTTTGAACCGGCTTTTCTATGCCCGTCTGTACCGGTTTATTCGGAGCCGTTACTGGGGGCGCAGCGATTGTTTTTGTTATTTCTTTAACAACAGCTGAAACAGAGGCTTGCACTTTTGTAATGGGTTTATCTGCAGTTACAGCGTTTATGGGTGCAGGCGCTTTAACTGGAGTAGTTACCGGTTTTTCAGGTGTCAAAGGCTTTACAGTTTGGACTGGATTGGGTGGTGTTACGGGTTTATCAACAGAAACAGGTTTTTCAATGACTGGATCAACCGGTGTGACTATTTTAGGTTGTATAACGGTAGGCTCAACATTAAGTTGAGTCGAAATGACCGACACATTATTACCTGTATTTTTATCTAATGGATTAGAAAGCTTCACCGGGATCGTATTATTAATTAAAGGTGATAAAACTGGCTTTAAGAACTTAACAATCTGTACCGGTAAAGAACTGGTAAAGTGATACTGCCCTGCATTATCTCCTTCTACATAAGCCGTGATAACACCAAAATAGCGTTCACCTATAAAGAACGTAAACGTAGCGGCTCGACTGATAAATTTAGATTCAACCACTTCACCATCTGCACTCATAGATTGCTTACGATGATCACCCGTACCTGTTTTGCCACCGACAGAAAGCGGTACACCGTCAACATTAGCATATACATTATTAAGTCGAATGGCCGTACCCCCGGCTACAACACCAACTAAAGCACCCCGCGCAGCCTTTGCTATTTCCGGAGCAAAAATACGTTCGCCTTGATCAACACCTTTCTTAAGAATGGTTTCGTATGGCGTCCCTTCCGCATAGTGCAAACTTTCGAATCGCACGACGGGCATTTTTACGCCGTCATTAACCACAATACCCATTAAATCCGCTAATGCCGCGGGTCGATCGCCCGATGCACCGATCGATGTCGCATACGACGGGGTTAATTCTTCAAAGGGATACCCTACCCGTTTCCAGGCCGCATGGATCTTATTAAACGCCTCTTCTTCTAAAAGTGTCATGATCCGTTGTTGTTGCGCAGCGTGTCGATTATTCTTAAATAACCATCGATACACTTGTTGACGTGGCTCGGTACTCGCCGCCACCGCTTCTTTAAACGTAGCACCCGGGTGTTGCGTTAAATAGCCGACTAACCATAATTCTAAAGGATGAATCTTAGTAATATAGCCTTGGTCTTGTAGATCAAATTTATCGATAGAATATTTATTGTATAAATCATAAACATCTTCACCTGATAACTCAGCTTTATCTAAATGCTTATTCAGAAATGCACTTAGAGCCATTTCATCCGCTTCGGGATTAACGGCTCTAAATAACATCGTAAAACGTGACGCCTTAGTAAAAACTCGCTTAGTCAACATATCCAATGCTTCAGCGGGCGTTTTACCTTCATAGCGCACATAAAAACGATGCAAGAATTCTTGCCCTTCATTATCAGCAAACTTCTGCAAATACTCTTGTCTCTTAGGACTGTCTTCGCTGTCTAACCAACGGGCAATGCCTTCCGGTTTATAAAGATGATGATAAACAATTTCACGCATCAATCGTATAAACACCAAGTTAACAGAATCTCTCAAGGCATCCCGAATAGACATGATTTTACTGTCTTCATCAGAAGTAAAATTATTAAAGTGATGTAAACCGCCGCCGGTAAAAAAGTACTCACCTGGATTGGCTGAATAAGGCTTATTCAAAGCATTATTTAATAATTCTTCCAGTCCGATCTTTGGCGATTTAATCAACTGACCAATAACCCAATGCGTTAAATCGTCTTTCGGATGTATTTCAATTTGACTCAATGCCTGACTAGAAAAGCCTTTATGCTGTTGGTAAACCTCGGTGACTAACTCCAGGTAATGCACCATGGTTCTAAACTTAGACGTTGACCCTAAGTCAATGCGGATCCCTTCATTAATGTCTAAAGGTTGATCAAAATTATCTGTTTGAATGCGTAGTAAATTGCCCGCCTTACTCTTCTCGAATAACATCAAGCTATAAACAATCGGTTTAAGATTAGTCGTCTCATTCAACATTCTAAAACCCATAATGCCTGCATTACGGGCTTCTTCAGGTTGACTTAACTTCTTTAACGCATGCATAACAGATTGTTGTGTAGCAAAATCAAGCGTACTCTTAACCGTTAAATCTAAACGATCTAAATCATAATTCGATTTGATACCCAGCGTATTAGCCAGTCTTGCTCTCAGTACGTTTTGCGTTTTTTTCTCAGAATAAAACGGCGTCGGCATAGTATCTATAACAGACGGTCTAACACTGTTAGCTTTTAAGGCGGCATCTCTTAGTGCATTAGTAATAATGCCCTGTTTTGCCATAACCCCTAAGTACTTATCAGTTAAGCGTTGTAAGGCGTCGTAACCTTTACCCAAGAGATAAGAAGGCCGTCTTTGCGATAAAAATATACTTAAAACTTGTCTATAGGCAACCGCTTGTTTTTGAGTAATACGCTTGGGTGGCTTAATCGCATCCGCACTTAATAAACGATTAATCTCATTCATATCCGCACCAAACCAAGCGGATAAACCATCGCCCAAGCCATGAATTTCACCCAATTTTGCCGTGGCCGCTAAAGGCATTGAGTTGAGATAAGATAAAGCAATTTCTTGACGCATCGCCCGTGTATCAGGCCCCATCATATAAGCACGTAAAGACGCCGTACCCATTTGACGGAACTTATCTACCACACCGTTAGTGTAACCGTTCTTAGAATGGCGATACTTTTCTAACTGAGTGGCTAAGGTACTTCCGCCCGGTACCGCTTTAGTCGCGCCCATCTTATGGGCCATTAATTGAATACCCGCAAACCCTAACCTATCCCATTCGATAGCAGGGTTTACAGTCACATTGTCTTTACCTAACAACTCCCGGTTTTCAATGTATAACAAAGTATCCATGATAACGGGCGGTACCGAATTAAAATCGGGGTAACCATAGGCAGGATAAATCGCATTAAAGATCACTTGATCCGATTTATCAGTAATACGTAAACCGGCTTGAGCTTTTTCATGATAAATATTGAACAGACCATAATCTGCCAACTCAGTCATCATGGGCGAGAAAGTCGACTGAGAGGTAATGTGATAACCCGTTTTTTCTAAGCGTTTAATCACTTCAGGCAATAAGGTATAGCCTAGGCGTTGATCGTATGGACCGTATTCAGGATAGCGAATGGAAGTACTGGGGCCTTTGTTTAACGTAAAACCCAGTTGTTGCGTAATGGAAGAAAGATATTTAGCCTGAAACTTTGATGTTTTGACTTCATCATGTATTAACTTGCCAATCGTAATACAGACGATAAGACCCACGACTATGTTGTACAAAGTCAAATTGCGATACAGACGATTGCTCGGTTTTTTACCTCTAGGAACAGGACGCCGGCTGCTCATAATTAGAATTTAATAATCTCAAGTAACATCCCACGGCTTAAAGTCTGCATTTTCGATATTTAATTAGGATGTTGGCGATGGTTAAAATGAGAATAAGTGGTAACACTATTAGCTATAGGTTAATTATAGCAAACTCTAATAATAAAAATGAGCGTCTATTCGTCATTAATACCCAGAATTTCAGATCTTTAAGCATCAAACTCGATTTCGTAACCCGTATATTTTCGAATATTGATAACACCGGTATCTAAAAGTAAATATTGCCCCTTAATTCCTTGAAGAACACCAGCTACATCGGGGTCATTATCCATATTAAAAGATTTAACTTTAACGGGATAGTGATCTACGGGATAGTCGATCGTTACGACGGCTTCGTCCGTTAATAAAGTAATATCCTCCGGCGAGTAAGATTGCAGTAAGGCATCGATATCGGCTTGGCATATCTTTACTAACTCATCACGTTTAGCGACTAAATTGATAGCTTCCGCCTGACCTTTTAACATCTGCTGCCAACTGGTTTTATCACTGATATGTTTCGCGAATATAACCTCAATCAAGCCAGAGAGTTTTCGACTAGACACTTTAAAAATGGGTAAGGCTTGGACTGCACCTTGATCTATCCAACGGGTGGGCACTTGCGTATGACGCGTGATACCAACCTTAATACCACTGGAATTTGCTAAATAAATGTAATGCGGCTGAAAACAAAACATCTCACCCCATTGCGGTTCCCTACACGTACCCGCCGCATAGTGACACGTTTCAGGTTTCATAATGCACATATCGCATTGTGCTAGCTTAATAAAACAGGGATAACAAAAGCCCTGGCTAAAGCTCTTCTTAGTCGGTTTGTTGCATTCAATACAGGTAATTCGGCCGGTATACTTAAAGCTAATCGGCTGCCCTATTAAGGCGTTTAAATCAACAAACTCATCACCGATCGGTAACTGGTACTGCGCCCGCGCATTAACTAACTGGGTGCGCATTTTTTTTAAAGATCCCCGCATCGTCATTCCTGTCCTAGATCTCTAACCAATTCTGAGGTTTTAAATACGTATCATACAATTCAGCTTCTGGACTGCCCTGCTCCGGTGTCCAGTTATATTGCCAACGCGCTAAAGGCGGCATCGACATTAAAATAGATTCTGTTCGGCCATTGGACTGTAGACCGAATAGAGTCCCCCGGTCATAAACCAGATTAAACTCTACATAACGACCCCGACGATACAACTGAAACTCACGCTCTCTTTCAGTATAAGGCGTGTCTTTTCTTTTTTGCACAATCGGCAAATACGCTTTTGTGTAATGATTTCCAACACTTTGCATAAACGCAAAACTCTGTTCAAAGCCCCATTCATTTAAATCATCAAAAAACAAACCACCCACACCCCGGGTTTCTTTTCTGTGCGGCAAATAAAAATACTCATCACACCACTTTTTATACTGGCTATAGACCTCAGGACCAAAAGGTGCACACGCGGCTTGAGCCGTTTGATGCCAATGCAATACATCTTCTTTAAAGGGATAAAAAGGCGTTAAATCAAAGCCCCCTCCAAACCACCAAATAGCCGGCGCGTCATCTTTTTCGGCGATTAAAAAACGTACATTCGCATGAGAGGTAGGAATATATGGATTACGCGGATGAATCACCAACGACACCCCCATCGCCTGAAAATTTCGATTGGCTAATTCAGGTCTTTTGGCAGTAGCAGATGCAGGCAAACTCAAGCCGCTAACATGTGAAAAATTAACTCCCGCCTGTTCAAACACAGCGCCGTTTTCTAAAATGCGACTTTTACCCCCGCCCCCTTCAGCTCTTTCCCATACATCCTCAACAAAACGCGCTTCAGGTTCTTCAGCTTCTAATGCAGAGCAAATATGGTTTTGTAAATTGATGAGATAGTTTTTAACGTGAGTAATGTCGTCGGTATTCATGCGCAATGTTGAGAGTCGTGATAGCAATAGATATAAAAATTCCCCCACATAATAACCCATATTGAATGCATCGAATACCACCGACGCCATTCCACAATTTAATGCCAATATGCCGTTGCATCGTGTTGTACGGCTTATTTTATGGGATAATTTATCCGTCCTAGCCTAAGTGAACTCAAACCCATGACTTTTCCTACTATTGAATCCTTTGTACGTGATGCGCCATTAGTCAGATTACAACGTCTACCTGGCAATACTAGCAACGTCATCTTAGCCAAAATGGAAGGCAACAATCCAGCGGGCTCCGTTAAAGATTTACCTGCCTTAAGCATGATTAAACGCGCAGAAGCTCGAGGTGAGATTAAACCCGGTGATCGATTAATCGAAGCCACCAGTGGCAATACAGGGATCGCATTAGCGATGGTAGCGGCCATTAAAGGTTACAAAATGACCTTAATTATGCCCGATAACATGAGTGACGAACGCAAAGCCTCTATGAAAGCCTATGGTGCAGAAATCATCCTTACACCCGCAGCGGGCAGTATGGAAGCGGCCATTGATTTAGCACGTAAAATGGAATCAGAAGGCCAAGGTAGAATTCTAGATCAATTTGCAAACCCCGATAACCCACTAGCGCATTATGAAAGCACAGGTCCCGAGATCTGGCATGATACGCAAGGCAAAGTGACACACTTTGTCAGTTCTATGGGGACTACCGGTACCATCATGGGCACCTCTCGATACCTAAAAGAACAAAATACAGGGATACAAATTATTGGTGTTCAACCAGAAGGTGATTCCAAAATTCCGGGCATCAGACGTTGGCCCAAAGAATATTTACCCAAGATATATCAACCCGAACGCGTTGATAAAATTATTGATATCGATCAACACACAGCAGAAAGCACCACGCGCGCCTTAGCGGTCCAAGAAGGTATATTTGCCGGTGTTTCATCCGGTGGCGCTGTTGCAGCCGCACTTAAATTATCAGAAACAGTAGAAAACGCCGTGATCGTGGTGATTATTTGCGATCGAGGTGATCGTTACTTATCAACCGGCCTATTTCCCGCATAACACTAAGAACACGCATGAGCAAAAGAAGACCCCGTAAAAAACAACTACCCGAAACACCAGTCAAAGTCATCATTGAATCCCTCGCCCATGATGGACGTGGCGTTGCTCATGTAGAAGGTAAAGTCGTCTTTATCGATGAAGCCTTACCCGGTGAAGAAGTCGAATTTATCTATACCGAAATTCGTAAAGACTATGCAGAAGGCAAAGTGGTTAATTTAATCACCCGTGCCGAAGACCGAGTGGATGCCTTATGCGCACACTATGGTGTATGTGGAGGTTGTAGTTTTCAGCATGTTGAATCCTCGGCACAAATCAGAATAAAACAAGCACTCTTAAACGAACAATTTAAACGCATCGGTAAAGTTGAGATACCAGAACTGTGGGAGCCTTTAATCGGCCCGCATTGGGGTTATCGTCGTAAAGCCCGCATGGGCGTTAAATATGTCGAGAAAAAAGGTCGCGTACTGGTAGGCTTTAGAGAACGTCGTCATCCCTATCTGGCAGAAATTGATAGCTGTGTCGTCATGCACCCCATCGTTGGTACTAAACTCTTAGCGCTAGGTGAATTAATCAGTGGTTTATCCATTAGAGATAAAATCCCACAAATCGAAGTGGCCATTGGTGATGATCAATGTGTTCTTTCTCTACGTGAGTTAGAACCCGCTACCGATGCAGACCATCAATTGCTCAGCGCCTTTGGTAAAGAGCATAACATGAGTATTTGCCTACAATCTAAAGGGCCCGACACCATCGTACCTTTACCCGGTGAGCCCGAAGTGATTCCGACTTACTCACTACCCGATCAAGACATAGAGTTTAAATTTAGACCCGCTATGTTTACGCAAGTTAATTACGAAATTAACAAGCAAATGATCAACCGTGTGTTAGATACTCTGCAACTTACTGAGAACGATACGGTATTGGATTTATTCTGTGGCTTAGGCAACTTTACGTTACCGATGGCAAAATTCGCAGGCAAAGTCGTGGGTATAGAAGGCGATCAACCCTTAGTGAATCATGCTAAAGAAAATGCGCGTCATAACAATATTACCAATGTTGAGTTTTATGCCGCAGACTTAAGCAAAGACATCAGTGACGAGCCTTGGGCCCGTCAAAAATATAATAAGATCATGTTAGACCCGTCTAGAGCCGGCGCCTCTGAAGTCTTAAAATACTTTAAAAAATGGCAACCCGAACAAATTGTCTATGTGTCATGTAATCCATCAACATTGGCTAGGGATGCAGGCATATTAGTGAATGAGTTAGGCTATAAATTGATTAAAGCCGGCGTCATGGACATGTTTCCGCAAACAGGGCATGTCGAATCGATGGCTTTATTTACTAAATAACATCTAGCCCATAGCTCTCTTGAATAACACCACCCCAATTCTGACAGATACTTACTTAGATGTTTGCCTAGCCAAACAAGTCTTATCTGTCTTTAAAGACGGTGTGTGCCTTAAGACATACCCTATATCGACTGCAAAGAACGGTGCGGGCGAACAGAAAGGCAGTGAATGCACACCCAGAGGCTGGCATAAAATCCGCGCTAAAATCGGTGGCGACCAACCCATCCATGCCGTCTTTAAAGGCAGAAGACTCACCGGCGAAATATACTGCGAAGCGCTGGGCACACAATACCCAGAACGCGATTGGATCTTAACAAGAATTCTATGGCTAGGGGGATTAGAGCCCGGCAAAAACCGCTACGGCAATGTCGATAGCACTTGGCGTTACATCTATATCCATGGCACACCTGATCAACTGATGGAGGGTACACCGCAATCGCATGGCTGTATCCGCATGCACAATACCGATTTAATTGAGCTGTTTGACAACACGCCCATCGGCTTTAACGTATTTATCCATGAATAAAACGCGCTTAGTACTGGGTATCGAATACGATGGCAGTGGCTTTTATGGCTGGCAATGGCAAACGCATCACCGCAGTGTGCAACAAGTGCTAGAACACGCATTAACCCAAATTGCAGATCATCCCGTAACCGTGCAATGTGCTGGCAGAACCGATACCGGTGTCCATGCGCTAGAACAAGTCGTGCATTTTGATGTAACAACAGAACGTGATGCATTGGCGTGGGTTAGAGGTGGTAACAGTCAATTACCCGATGATGTGCGCATCACCTGGATGCAACCCGCAGTTGATGATTTTCATGCACGATACAGCGCCATTGCGCGTTTCTATCGCTATATCATCCTTAATCGCCCCATAAAATCGGCTTTATTGCGCAAACAAGTCACCTGGTGCCCTGCCCCTTTAGATGAAAATTTAATGCATCAGGCCGCCCAAACATTATTGGGGCATCATGACTTTACATCCTTTCGTGCCCAAGGCTGTCAGTCAAAAAGCCCGTGTAGAACCATGTACTTTATTGACGTGTATCGCGAAGATGATAAAGTGATTATCGATATATCCGCCAACGCATTTTTACATCACATGGTCAGAAATATAGCGGGCGTCCTTATCGCCATAGGCTCAGGCAAGGCGCCCGTAGCATGGACAGAAGAATTACTCGTCGTTAAATCACGTAAACTCGGCGGCATCACCGCACCACCGGATGGCTTACATCTTGGCGCTGTGTATTATCCAGAGCGATACGGCTTAACGAAACACCCCATTTTTAATAAACTACCCAAAGATGCACAACGGCACGATTAAACATCAGCAATTGCGCGACTCAACATTCATACATAAAAGGCTTAATAATGGATAACTTTATCTCTTTTCAAATACATGGTGGCGAGCATCATGACGGTTTATTAGAAGCTGTTTCTGGCTTATTAGCCAGTTTAGAAGGGGCTTCTGACGCTAGCAGCAGTTCTACCGACCTCTTTTCTAGCATATTACCCGGTATTGCCAACTTAGATAATATTCATCCCCTCTTAGTGCATTTCCCTATTGCTTTATTAAGCAGTTTTTTTATCGTTAACCTGATTGCGCATTTTGTAAAAAAAGACACCTTGGTGACTGTCGCCAGTTGGCTACTTTATTTAGGCGCATTCTCGGCGATTTTTACCGTATTAGCGGGCTTTTCTGCTGCAGAAAGCGTTGCACACAGTGAAAGCGTACACGACATCATGGAACACCATGAAGATGTAGGCGTGTCTATCTTATCGTTATCTTTAGGTTTAGCGGCTTGGCGCCTTAGAAGTGGCTTATTACAAGGCTGGAAAAAGGGCGTATTTTTAACACTGACCGTGTTATTGTTTGGATTGATTATTCAAGGTGCCGACTTAGGTGGCTTAATGGTTTATAAATACGGTGTCGCTGTACATAACACCCCGGCGGAAGCTCTAACAGCAGAAGTACCTGCCACTACTACAGAAGAACATCATCATCACGACCACACACATCCCTAACATCACTGACGATAACATCTGAATTTAACATTAAAAAAGGGGGCGATTAAGCCCCCTTTCTATTTTGCAGTTCGTACTACTTTAACAGTTTAAAGCACCAACTTTTTTACAGGTTCACAAAAATCATTCGTGCCTTCGGGTGTGACTATCGCCATTCTAAAAAAGTAATAGTGTGCGGATTCTAAGCCCTCATGCACATAAGTGACTGCAGTAGTCGTCGCAATCGTCACCCATATTGCATCTTGTGGCAAGACAGGCCCTTTATACATCTGCCAAATACACGCCCGACCCTTAGGCGCTGCTTTGCCCACTAACTTAACAGCACCTAAATGCGGTCCATCCGACGCTGCTATAGGCGGTTTATTGATTGGAACCGGTTGTTTAGACTCATGATAGCCACTGCTTAAAATCTTAGTTTCATCTCCATCAGACAATCTACCGACATAATTAGCTTCTCTGACAAATAACTTATCCGCATCTGCAATCACATCACGTAAATGCGACTTAGCCGTATAACCCCCATCTTCAGCAGCAATCAGTGCTGCTTGGATATTAGCCACCGCAATCGATAATTCCGATAAAGGCACATCCAGTGCCGTAAAATAATTGTTGAGCGTTAACTTTGCGATCACGTTTAAATAAAACGCGATTTTATCAACAACACCCAATCGAACAAAATCATGGAGCACTGTAAACTTTCTCATTGAGATACCTTAATAGGTGAAAAAAGCACCGCCGAAACTCCGTTTTTATAGTAAAACGGTAGGTGCAGCACTGCAAATACTAAAGCTGTGTAAAAAAAACGGAATACGTTTTAAACACGCCAATGCGCTAGGTAGAAATGTGGTGCAATGACCATCCCGTGAATGTGGGATGAGAAAAGTAGAGATGCGAAGAATTCGCCGATAGGAAGATTAAACTCGCCAAACGGAAGTGTAAAACCGCCGATGTAATATTGATTTTGCGAGTGCTGAATGCAAAATGCGAGTATCGTCTTGATAACGCAGAAAAAATAGAAATAATCAGCGCATGTGAAAGAGCATACACCTATTATGGCGAATATGCGCTATTTATATTTTATATTTACATTATAAAAAATATGGCGATAAATAGAGCCCCTATTTAAGTATACAAAGCGCGACAACAAAATTTTGCGCTTTGCGATCTGCGGATTCTATATCCCATCCACAGATCGCAACTTTTAAAAACTCATCTGACTTTACAACCGCGAAAAAAATCGAGCACAGGTTTTTTGAGGGGGTCGGAAAAATATTGCAAACTCCCAACTGCGGATTACGTTTTTTATCCGCCAAAAACACGTAGAATTTAATTTATATAAACAGCCTATGTAGCTGAATTATAATATTTTATAGTCATAATCTCCAAAAGTCTTGTTTAAAACACTCACCCAGATTCAGCTACTAATCGAACAATAGTTGACGCTATCCGGCAGTTTGCCGTATATTGAAGACATGAAAGCATCTACCCCTCCAACAGCCAGACTCGAAGCTCGCCTACCCGCGCATATCCATGCGATGCTTAAGCGTGCCGCCGAAATACAAGGTCGCACCTTGACCGATTTTGTAGTGAGCGCATCCAGTGAAGCGGCGCGACAAACGATAGAATCAAACGATATCATCAGTCTGTCCCTCAATGATCAACGCCTGTTTGCAGAAAGTATTATTAACCCACCCGAACCCAACGCAGCACTCACACGCGCCTTTGCTAAGCATCGTGAATTGTTTGGCAGTCAGTGACCGCACCTTTTCGGCTTGAAGCCTTACAAAACAGCCACGCTCGTAAAACATTCTCCAGCGGTGAAGTAAAGCTCGACGAATACTTTAAGACGCAAGTAAGCCAAGATATTCGCCGGCATATCGCTAATTGTTTTGTAGCCATCGATGTCAGTAATGAACAAATAGCCGGCTACTACACCATCGCAGCCGCCAGCATAGCCACACCTGATTTACCACCCGAAGACCTGAAACGCTTACCGCGTTACCCCACCCTACCGGCGGTACGTATTGGTCGCTTAGCGGTAGATCAACGCTATCAAGGCAAGGGCTTAGGCAAAGCCCTCTTAGCCGATGCCGCCATTAAAGCGATGACCGCCGCCCCCGCATCCTATGCACTGATTGTGGATGCCAAACATGAAATAGCCGTTCAGTTTTATCAACACCATGGTTTTCGCCCGCTTATCGACTTACCCAACGTGCTGTTTTTACCCTTAGCCACAGCAGAAAAGGTCTTATTGGCTTAAAATAATTCCAACATTCCCGAACCAAATCGAGCACACCGTAATCCTCCATCATGTTCATGTCATTTAAAAACACTTTAATCGTTGTTTTCTGTGTATTTCATATGACAGCTATCGCATGGTGGACATTACCGCTCAGTTTAAATAACAACAATCCGCTAACGCACTTATTAAGCGCTTATATTGATCTAACAGGTAATCAACAATATTGGGATTTTTTTGCTCCCCAAAGCCCCAAGTACCATCAATATTTATCTGTTTGTAATAGCCTAGACACGGATAAAACGATTGGCGAAATCAACTGCGCTGGCACGGCTCTATTTAGCAACTTAAAGCATAACCATGAACCCTATTCTGTCTTTAGCAATACCAGCCGTTACTATCGCTTAACAGAAACCTTAATCAATCAAAATAATCCCGACTTATTTAAAGCTTTTGCGCAGTATTATTCAACACATCAAGCAGACACCGTTACTCATCCCTCTGCCACGCAATTAGTAGGGCACCAATACGAACTCTACCCAGATCTTAAAGACTTACCTCATGCCGGATATCGCACAGATACGATACTATGGGAGAGCCAGTAATGCAGCACGCATGGCACACGCTTTGGTTTAAATTAATCGACGCAAGACAATATGCAGTCTTAAGAATTTTATTCGGGGGCTTGTCGGCGCTCTATTTCTTAGAACTATTGCCCTATATCAACAATCAATTTAGTCATTCCGGTTGGTTAGGCGATATACAGCAAATTGCACAACAAAATGGTGGCAGTTGGTCTGTATTTTTTATCCCTGTAGACGGGCATGCCAATACCATCGCCTATGCCATTATTAGCACGGGGATAGTGTCGGCTTTTCTTATGATGATAGGTTGGCAAAGTCGGGCCAGTAGCTTTATGACTTGGCTCATTTGGGTGTCTCTATGGAATCGAAATCCATTAATATTGGATGGAGATGATGCGATACTTAAAATAATGTGTTTTTATTTAATGCTAGCCCCCTGTGGAAACGCGTGGTCAGTTGATGCCGCTCTCAGTAAAACCCAGCAAAAAGTCGCGGTTTGGCCGTTACGGCTTATACAGTTTCAGATTGCTTTGCTTTATTTTGTCTCAGGTTGGGTTAAATTCCAGAGCATAGAATGGGAAAACGGCACCCTGTTGCACTACGTATTAATTAATCCAGAATATTCACGTTGGAATGGTTGGTTGCTAATGGATTCTGCTTTAATAAAGCACCTATTAGCGCTACTGGTTTGGTTTATAAGAGATTGGGAAGTGTTATTCCCACTTCTCCTGATTAACCGTTACACCCGTAGAGTGAGCATCGTAATAGGGATACTATTCCATATTGGCTTATTACTCACCCTGCATTTACGCTGGTTTCCAGTGGTTATGCTCGCACTTTATCCGGCATTACTCTCAAATAAAGTCTTTATAACACTAGAAAAGAAATGGCTTAAAACCCATAAATAGCTATTCAGTAATTTTTACTAACCAGCTACCCGTGCCTTTACAATTAGTTTGTGCCTCAATAAGAATTTTTGCGTACTCGCCTTTTAATTCAGCTGGTAGCGTACCGTGCACGACAACGCTAGTACCGGGACTTTTAGCACCGACATTAATAACGGCAGAAATACCTTTAACACTCACCTTTATAGTCTCTGGATGCGTATTACCCGACGCCCTAAAAGAGAAACTAGAACCGGGAGCAACTTCTGATTTGTCGGCGGGCTCAAAATCCGTAAAGCGCGGTTTATTACAGGTATTAACGCTACCACTTCGACTATTATCACCCACACCATAAGCACTCGCATGCGTTGCGACCGCCATTAAAATCAAAACACCTAGACCACGAGAAAGTGTCATTATCAGACTCCTTTGTATTGTTATTATCAATACAAAATATCTGGATAAAATAGATTGTCAAACGGGATAAGACCGATGATAACAATTTATTAATGCGTCACAGTTTGTCGCCACGCCCCCTTAAAGTATTCCTCAACAACTGGGAAAGGGTTCCGGTTCTTAAAACACAATGAGGAAATAACATGTCAAATTTAGCTTTTGAAATAGGTTTTGATCACTATCTGTTTAAATTACCTTTAGATATAGCAAGATTTTCTAATGAACACCGTCAACAAATACGCTATGGCTATGAAGCTGCTAAACAGCAACGCGTCAGTCAAAGATCGCCTGAAATATATGAAAGCAAAATAATCAGCCTACGTGACAGAGCCTTAATCAAAGGCTTTGAAATGACCTTAACGCCAGAAGACTTAAGAATAAAACTACAAAAAACCGGCAACCGCTGCCCCATCACCGGCGCAACATTAACCTATGCAAGACAAGCATTGACCGATTGGTCTGTGGATAGAGTCGATAATAATATAGGCTATACACTTAGCAATATAGAGATAGTCTCAGTTATTGCGAATCAGGCGAAAGATGATTTAGATTTGGCGGGCATCATTAAAAAAGCGATCGGTAAAGCAGATCCCGACAGCACATTAACCGAAGATGAATGGTTCAGAATGGCACGGTTCTATTATCAAAAAATGAAAATAGAAAAACCCTTAAGCATTTGCAAAATACTCACCGACAAACAAGCCTTTTATGATTATATTGTCTTAATGCAATTATTTAAAAATGATAAGAAACCCAGTAAAGCCTTCTTATTGCTGTTACAAAAATATTGCTCAAAAGAGGTGGTCAGTAAAGCCAGCAAATTGACTCAAAAACGCATATACCATCGTGCAGATATCAATGTGGACGTGTTATACAACAGCCCAAAACTTTATGCGTGGGTGAAAGGCTTCATAAAATCCATTAACGCCCACAGCGCTGAGTTTGATCCTTTGTTATTGGATTGTTTATTTGCTTAAGAGTTTTTTTCTATCCGTTTACTTTACTCTTCTTTTAACTCCAATAACTCATCATCCATACCATAGCGAACTACTTTAATTCTTCCATTGTTGTTGGCAATAAAATCACCCGTCATTATGGGTAATTGAAAAGGAAATAAAGCGGGATTCGTTAATAAAACCTTTAGTGCACTCTTACCCTCGGGTTCTGCATGTAATCCTGCCTCAAGAAGTAAAATGGCTACAGCGGGATCATAAATAATTTGAGGCGAAGCCTGTTCATAACAGCCTTTTGAGGAAGAATCTTTCAAAACTTCCCAAGCGATAAAAGACCGTACGGTATATCTTGCATTACGTGCAACAGTCTCTCTGTCACCATATTGTTCTTTTAAACGATTAAAAACCTGGGCTTGTGTAATTTGCTCTTGAAGATTAAATAAACGCCCGGTTTGTTTAGCTACATTAAACCAAAAAGGATACGCAGCAGAAATAACCGCCCAATGCAGTGGCAACCATTCAGAAGTCAGTGACTCTCTGGCGAGGCTTAACGCGTCATCACGAAACTGAATTAACTCTTTATCTGGCGCAAACCAACAAGCAAGGAGAGAGATAGCCATTCCATAAGTATCTTTACCCCGCTCTCCGATGCCCCCACTTTGTTTCTGGGTACTTAGATAGTCATTCAAATCCACACGAATTTCTTTTTCAGACATGCCCGCCAATAACATTTGTACAACCCGATCCATCCAATGTCTTTGAACAGTTTGTTTAATTCCTAATTTTTGATGTCGTTTGCTCAACAATGTAATTTCCTTTCAAACTTTATTAAAGGCACCAAGACTTCTTCAAAAGCAATGCCGCCATGACCCACTATTTTTTCACTTGGATTTATAAACGCCTCATGACCGCCCGCAATAAGGGGATAATATTGTGGTGGCAAACCAATGGGCTCCCATTCTTGTGCAAAATCTAATGCAGCCGCTGCCTGCGCTCTAAGTTCAAAAGTAGGATAGACTCTAACCCTCTCGCCTTTTAATTCGGCTATCACTCCTTCAGAAGGTCGGCCTCTGCCTTCACATTCAATATTGCCGTGATCAGACGTCAACCAAACTTGATAACCGTGTTCCAATAAATAATTAAGCAAGCTACTTAGATAGCCTGCTTGTGACCATTGTTTAATTTGATTATGCATCCCTGCTGAACCCAACTGCATACCGTGCATTATTTTGTCGACCTTATCGACGACTAAACCCACTACTTTTGTCTTGCTGGGATTTAAATTTGCGTCTAACACACTTTCCACAACTCCATCGCCCAAGCCACGTTGATAAGCAATATCTAAACGAGAAAACCCAAAATCTTCCCAGATTTGCCTCCACAACTTAGCTTCATTATTTGTTGTATTAATCGATAAAGGAAAATTACGCGGTATCTTTCCTGAAAATGCAGTTTGCCGTGATACGCTAGTAAGTGTTGGAATCCAAGCAAACGTAACGGACTCTTTTATAGCAAGATGAGACACTTGTTCTTGTATAAATGGTCGGAGCGTCACCCATTGATCCAGTGCTAAACCATCAACCACCACTAAAGCGATTTTTTTGGCTTTGTTTAATTCAAATTCACGAGCTAAATGCCTAGGCACATGATGTAACATTGCAGGCGTAGAGGGTGGCAAATTAATAAGACCCGCATAATTTGTCTTTAACCACTGTGCGAAGATGACATTGCTACCTAAGCTGAGTTGTTTTAACCTCGCTTTAGCCTCTGCATCCTCACCACAATGAACCTGAGCCGCTAATTCAGCATATTTCTGTGCAAAATCAAGCCAAGCAGAATGTCTACAAGTGATAGTAGGTATAACTTCTTCCAGATATTGAAATAAGCGGGTAAGTCGAACTTTTTCTTCTTCTGGCCCCGAGTCAAGCAACCCACTTTTTAACCATAAAGCTGATTGGTTAAACGATTTTGGCGCAAGTACCGGTGACAACTTACCTTCAACAAACAAATTATCGATATAGACTCTAATATCCTCATGGTCAAAAGGTAAAAAAGTCGGGCCTTGATAAATTAGCTGTGTGCTAAGCGCTCTTTCAGACACAGCATTATCTTGACTAAAATGCATTAAAAAGATTGGCCAACGTTCTTGTAAAAAAGCAAAGAAAGCGCTGGCCTCTGGGACAACATCCTCTAAGGGCCAATTTTTAAAACAAGTGTATTCTTTAAGCACTTGAATCAAGCGCTCTGTTAGAAGTATCGGTAATTGAAGTTTATTATAATGAAGACGCAATAAAGTTCTTAAGAGCGCAACTTCAGTGGTCAGTAAATCTGTTTCAATATTAAAGACATGCTTTAGCATAAAATCTTTAGTGGCTTTATCGCCCAGACGTGCTGGAGTGAATTGTGTCTGCGCCTCGAACAACACATCCAACAAGCCCCGATCAAATTGTTCTAGTACTGGATAACTTAAATTAGGAAACAAAGCACCTAAATCAAAGGCTAATTTTCTACCCATGTGAAGCAAATCATAAGGTAATGAAGCTAGTTCGTTATTTTGCAAACGAAGAATAATGACTAAATCAGTATTTTCACCTTTATCCCATATAGATCTGTAATTTAACTCATACACATAACGGAACTCGACCGGATCAGTAAACTCAAGTAACTCAAACCCTCGTTGAGATAACTCTATCACTAATTTTTCTTCAGTCAGCAAACCATCGGGATCAGCCACCAAGGTAAGTTTACTAACATTAGGTACAAAGTCTTTTAGAATGACATCTCGCCAAGTAGCCATTAAACCAAGCCCTTTCCAAGGTGCAATATAAATAGTGGCCTAAGTTCAGGGACAATTTGTTTGGCAGCCTTTAACTCTTTATACCACTCCTTTTCTTCAGTATCGCATTTTGCTAGTCGATATTGCCGCACTTCGGGTAAACCAACAGACTCAATGGCTTTACGTCGTGCAGTAAAAGAACGACTACCGCGTTCTTCCTCACGGTTTAGCGCATTTAAATGCGCTTGTTGTAAGCTATCAAAAGCCTCTTGACCAGCAGGCTCAGCGCTTGCCGACATTTTATCAAAGGCAACTTGAGCCTCTGCTCCGACCAAACTATCAAGGACTTTAACCTCAACCGTTTGTAAGATTTCCCAGATATGACGTGCTGAAGGCAAAAACACTTTACCCTCCTCAGTCACAAAAACAGTAACATAACGTCGCCGAAGCGTAGGGATACGCAATAATTTACTTTCTTTATGCGCACCTGCTTCAAGTCTAATTTCAAACAACCCCCACAGACCCTTTAGCGAAGCCGGTAAATCTGGAATAAAAACGCAAGGTATTGCTTGACCAATACTGAGTTGAGGTAGCTCAAGCGCTAAGCTTCTAATACGGTTATTTTCTAAATTAAGTAATTTTGACCCGGCTAGTCGTTCGGCTTCTTGCGTTGTAAACACACAATTTTTTAAACTAACCCCTTCAGGCCAGGTTAAAGTCCAACCACCTCGTTTTTTAGCGACGCTACCGCCGGCAGACTGAAGATAACTGAGCGTCATTTTTTCTACCCAGTGAGGTAAAGGATGGGAGCGCAAGCGATCTGCAACTAAAAGATCAGGTTGTTTGGAAGTTGCATAGATAGCTGAAGATTCTTTTACCTCGCGCAGTTCTTCACGAAGTTTTGTTAGTGTTTGTTCAACTGCTGCCTCAAGCGAGTTTGGTTTAAGCAAGGTTGCCGTAAAAAGCTCTTCAAAGAGCTGGCCGGCTTGGGCAGAATCCAGTACGTCCCCGGTTTTATCGATACCAAATTCTTCAAAAATAATGGCCAGTTTTTCTTCTAAAACTTCCCTAACCCGAAATTCAACAGAGTCTTCAAAGACAAAATTAAGCGCTTGCACAACTTTACTTTGACCAATACGATCAACACGACCAATCCGCTGCTCTAAACGCATGGGATTCCAGGGCAAATCATAGTTAATAACGACATGACAAAATTGAAGATTTAACCCTTCACCACCGGCATCAGTAGAAACCAAAACTCTTGCTTGGTTTTGAAAAGCTTCTTGTGCCCGTTTGCGCTCTTCCATGGCCATAGAGCCATTCAACGTAACGACGGTAAGCCCCCTTGCTTCAAGAAATTCTTTTAGCATCGTTTGTGTGGGCACAAATTCAGTAAAAATAAGTATCTTTAAAGCAAGTTCATTCTCACTGGCTTGTAATTTATAAAGCCAGTCGAGTAAAGCTTCAGCTTTTGCATCAGGGCCGGCTTGCTCACAGTGGCGGGCAGCCCTGAGTAGCGTTTCAACATGAGCGCATTCTAAATGCAAGGCCTCGCCCTTTAGTTTTAATAAATCGTCTAGTTGCTCCTGACCAGCTTGGTCATAGAACTCCTCCAAGGTATCGCTTGTTTCCAGGTCAGCTTCACGCTCTTCAAGCGGTAAAGCGTTTTGCTGTCGGTTTTCTTGAAGTACGATAAGGCGTCGTTCTAAGGTCGTACGAATAGCCCGGGTACTCGAAACGACCAAGCGTTGCATTAAAATCATCAAAAAACCGAAATGCCGTTTTTTATCAAGCAACGCTTGGTTATAGCCTTCACGTACATAATCGCTGACTGCTTCATATAACTGCTTCTGTAAAGCATGCCTAGACTCCCATTGAACGGCTACCATTTGTGTGCGTCTGGGTCTAAATAACGGCTTACCCTCTGCCGTCAAGGCGTTACGTTTTTCGGTACGAATAACAAAAGGGGCGACGCGTTGACGCGTCACGCTGCCTTGCTCAGGAAAGGCTTCAGCATCAAGTAGTGTTAACAACCGATGAAAAGCATCACTTTTACCTTGGTGTGGCGTTGCTGATAAAAGAAGTAGATAAGGCGCTGCTTCAGCCAAACCACGGCCTAATTTATAACGGGCGACTTGCTCACTGCTACCGCCTAAACGATGCGCCTCATCAATAATAACCAAGTCCCAACCTGCTGTTATCAAATCTTCAAAGCGACTACTGTTGTACTGGTCAAGCTTTTCTTGACTCCAGCCCCGGCGTTTTTCTAAGGGTTTAACGGAATCCAACGAGACGACAACTTGAGTAAAGGTCCGCCAAGGATTTGCTTGTTGCCAAGTATCCGGTTCCTCCAAGTACTGTAGCTTGTTTTGTTGTGTCCAGTAACGTGCCTGGCCACCGCCGTTCATGCGTTTTAAGGTCGCGAGGTCCTCACCTAAAATCAATTGAAAATCTTCAGAAAAATGGGTGCGCATTTCACTAAGCCACTGGGTCGCCAAGCCTTTAGGTGCCACTACTAAGGTTCTACGTACCAAGCCGCGTAATTTTAGCTCGCGCAGGACTAAACCGGCCTCAATCGTTTTACCCAAGCCCACTTCATCTGCCAGTAAATAACGTATACCATCACCGGCAACGGCACGCGTTAAAGCTTCTAGTTGATGCGGTAAAGGAATAACGTTACATTCCATGGGAGCCAATAATACCGGCCCCTCTGTGCCAGTACTTCCACCTTCTAATACTTCGGCTACTTTAGCCGCAGAAGCAATATAACCAATCCGAAAGCCTTCAAGTTCCGGTGAAAGCTGAGCGATCAGTGGTTGTAAAGCAGAACGTGGAAGGCGTACAACTATATCTTGAGTGGGCAGCCAAACACGGCAAACTGTCTGTCCCCATAAAGTTTGTTCATCGAGGAGTTTGCAGGCGCAGTTGTGGGTAGTGCTGAAGTACCAAGACTCAAGAGGTAATTTCGCCAGCTCATCAGGCGATGGTTTTGCTTCGGGCTTATTCGTATCCATTCGTTATTTTAGATTTAGTTTTACTTTATCCCGACACGTTCTTGAAAGGTTTTTTCGCAAGTATCACCAGATATGGCCAGATCATACTCGCGTAAAATAGTTTCAAGTTGTCTTAACTGGTTCATAACATCACGCATAAACTCAACAGTCTTAGGCTCTAACTCGAAGCCATAATGATGATCACCTTCTTTGATAACCCGATGTTCATAAGAAATGTCGTTATATTCGATATCGTGTGCCAATTGTTCAGCGATATTTCCTAAATAAGATTGTTGATGGTCAAAATGTCCACCGCTCATAATATTTCCCACTGTTTCACAATGTAATTAAAAAATAGATTCATCATTACTTTTTGTGCTTTAGAAAACATCTTATCCATCCAAAACCCCCATTTCCGTCAAGAAACGAGACGGTTTTTTTGCCCATCCGAAGTATTTCTTCGCATAACTCAGATACAAGTATCTTGAGGATCTCGTAATGGCTACAAAGCAACTTCTTCGTTCTTCTTGAATTGATTTATCGCCATTCTTGATAGCAAAATAAGTAGGGAATTGGTCTTCGGCTAAACCAATAATAAATACATTATCAAACTCCATACCCTTAGCTGTATGTACCGTTTGTAGCCTGACACAATCTTTGAGAAGCACTTTTGATTTGGGTGTTAAATCTAACTCTTGTAAAAACACATGCAGACTTACGCCTTCGCCGTGTTCTCTGTGAATATCATCAGAGATACGATGCCAATTAACTTTGTCATCACTATAATCTGGGTAAAAGTCATCATCGCTGAATTGTTTATTTAAAATATCGAAGCATTGAAATGACTCGAGCACAAAGGACTTAAAGTCCATAAAGTCACACAAGGTTCTTTGTCCAAGCATACAAAAGTCTAACAATGATTCACTTTCAGATGCCATAAGAAAAAAAGCTCGAAGTATTGTGATTGACTCAACATTCGCTTTTGCGACAACATCTTCCGCAGAAAGAGTAATTCCATTAATTAGAGTTGTGACTGAACAAAGTTTATTTAGAATACTTCGGGAGTCAGGAGCATTAGCCAATTTGATCGAATAATACAGCGTTAACACAAGTGAACTAGTAAAATCTTGATGTTTATTGACTATTTCTGCTTCAATTCCTCTATTTTTCAACGCTGCCTGTGCCTGTGACAATAATTTATTGCTCCTCGCAATAACCAAGCAGCTTTCACGCTGATTTTTTGGGATTACCTCAAGTTCAGCGATTAAGCCTTCGACTTCAGCATCCAAATCACTAAATTCTGCAATTTTTATTACACCTTGTTTTTGGCTATGCGAAACACCTATTTCTTTTGCTTCTAACCGATTAGAATTATGGGCAATTAAGCGGTTAGCAATGTCAACTACTTCTTGCGGACAACGGTAATTCTCTGGAAGCTGTATGATTTTCGGTAGATAGTCCTTTTTTAACGCCTCCAATCTCTTGGGGTCGGCACCATTCCATTGAAAGATCACTTGATCGTCATCTGCAACAACAAAAAGATTAGCTGTGTTTGATTCGGCTAACAACTTAAGAATTTTATATTGTGCCAGGTTAGTATCCTGAAATTCATCAACGCAGATATAGCGGTAAACCGTTTTTACCTGACGAGCAATGCGAGGCATGGTCTCAAGTAATTTTCTTGAGAAATACAACATCGAACCAAAATCAAGTTGATTGCCTTCTGTCAATTTTTGCAAATAACCTTTGAATACAGCTTGTAGAATAAGACAAGATTCTTGTTGCTCCTCTTTAAAATGAGCGGGTAAATCCTCTGCGTTAATACCATGCGTGAACATGATATCAATCTTCTTCAGCAAGTCTTCAGGATCATCAATCTCAATTATGTTCTGGTCTTTCAGTTCCTTAAGAAGTGCAATTCGATCCTTGTCATCAGTAATAACCGAAAAATCCGGGCGTAACCCTAAATGACTGCCGTGTTGCCTCAGAATATCCGTACAGAATGAATGAATTGTACGAACCTGAATTCTGCGATTGTTTTCGCCAAGTAGTTCTTGGATACGTTTCTGCATCTCGTTTGCTGCTTTAACGGTAAAAGTAACCCCCAATATTCGATAAGTCTCATCCGGGTTATTTCTAATCAAATTCGCAATGCGTAAAGTAAGAACAGCCGTTTTTCCTGAGCCTGGGCCAGCTAATACCAATAGCGGGCCATCAAGCCATTCCGCAGCTTGGCGCTGATTTTCATTTAAGGTGTCAACAGTCAGGCTCATTGGTCATCTCCCTCGATTTTCGAAAGCTTGGTTAGAATGTCTTTTATTTCACTAGGTACGCCATCCGGGCCTTGTTCTTTCATTAAAAGAATTGCTTCAAGTGCAGCGGCAGGCTTTGAAAATCCTCGAAAATTCTTGATGATTTTATACACCTGATTCCAGTAGGCATAAGAGTCAACTGGTTCAGTTAATTCAGAAATTTTCTGTGGAACTACTCCATCTCGATACGGTTTGCCGTAACCAGCACGACATAAAAGGACATCAGTATTTGGACTAGAAAGTTTGGTGATATAGTCGGCATCTTTTCGTCCATCAAGAAGAGTTTTGGCGGCAGTAATATACCGTTGACCGCCCTCATCATTGTCAGCAACGACATGCCATTTTATTCCAAGAGCATCAGCTACTTTGATGAAAATACTAGGTCCACCAGCTTGACTAACCTCTATCAGGCGAATACCCATTTGATGTAAATTGACTCCAAGAATATCGGCACATTCAACAAAGACGGAAACTTCAGTTTCGCCCTCAACCAACAGCCAATATTTTGCAAACAACAACTCACCACGATTTCGTTTGACGTGATGATTGAATTTTCGTAAATCTTCCTCTGAAAGCAGATTATTAGGGATAGATTTACATTCAGTTGTAGTATGGGTCTTATTTAAACGCCGCAATTTATCAACCGGCACTTCTGACAAAATATCACCAGAGTGTGTGGCAATGATCTTTTGTCCAGGTAACGTTAATATTAATGACCATAACGCACGGATAGCATTTGGATGAAGATGCGCTTCTGGTTCTTCAATTGCTATAATGGGATCAGCAAACTTATCTATATCGGCTTTTAACCGGGTTTTCATGTACGCACTGAAGAGTAAAAGCACAGAAAGACTTTGTGTCCCCTCGCCATGACTTCGTATTGGTATTTTGGCATTAGAGCCGGTAAGAAGATTGACCTCTGTATAACGTAATGCCTTGTAAACATCAGCTGCAATTGGATCTACAGAGACAGAATCTGCTTTCCCCACTGATACTAGCTCCGATATACGCTTTACTTCCTCAGTAACATCCTTGAAGCTCGTATGTGCATCGACAATCTTCTGATTCACATTGCTAAGCTCTTCTTCAAGCGTTTTTCTCGTGTCTTCGTCAATGTCTTTATTTTTTAAGAATGACGACCAGTAAGTCGATTGCCCATGAAACTCATCTTTGGCTGAACGCAACGCAGTTTGAAAGAAAAACGGTCGCAACCGACGTAAATCTTTAAGCAAGCCTTGTTTGCCGAGCATTTCATTGTCGGCATCATCAAGGAAGCACCAACTTTGTGTTAGATTGGCATCGCTAGCCACATATTGAGCGGTTAACTGTAGCTTAATCATTGCATAAGCACTTCCGACGATCACATCATTAAGTGTTTGAATACAGTAGTCAGGCCAAAGATATTCTTCAGTTTCTGCAAAGTAGAAGGTAAGCTGGATCGGCTTGCTAGATGCAAGATCATTACATTCACCATTGCGATGGAAGTCGTGTTCAGAAAAGTTACAGGTTTTATCGGATTTGATTGTTTCCAGACCAAAACGAAGTGCTTCAAGTACAGTGGTCTTGCCGCTATTGTTCTCACCAATAAGTACAGTGATGTCACGATCAAGCTCTATTTCAAGTGACGTTATTCCACGAAAATTTTCAATCTTTAGCCGATTAAGACGCATCTTAATCAGCTCCTAAGCGTGTTACAGCTTGGTCATACCACATCAAAAGTTTGGGATCTTCTTCGAGAACATTGTTGGGTATTTTATCAGCGACAGCGACGATGGTGGCGTAGTCGCGGTCTTGCCAACATTTCTTAAAGCCGGCACGAACGGCTTCCAAGCGGAAGACTTTAAGTTTTTTGCTGGCTTGTTTGTAGTCCCCAAATTCTTTAAGTAGTGCTCTCTCACGCAGTTTCTCAAGATCACCTGCTTTGTTGGGATCCGGTAAATACCAACGATCACTGGCTTTGGCAACTAAGCTTTTATCGTCTTTTGGCAAGTTACGGAGTTCTTTCCAATTAGTAGAAAGATATGCGTGAATCTGCTCAGGTACTAATTCTTTACCGTCATAGCACAGGAAGTTTTGGTTAAGCAGTTCACGAAGATCAAGCTGTTCTTCATTTTTATTCCAGCCGCCAAGATGCTGCATAAACTGTGGGTTGATGTCAGAGAAGGGTTGTGGTTTTTCTTTAAGTAATTGACGTAGCCAATCAATCATTGTGGCTTCATCTTTTATCCATATTTCTGTATTTATTGGAATACCACTGGAGGTCATTTTTTTGCGGTCGTATTCAGCGACTTGGTCGGGCAGGAAATACATTCCATCCCGCTCTATAAACCTTTGCGCCAAGCCACTTTGGAATTCTTGACTGGAAATGGGTACTGGATAACCAGATCGGACAAAATAAGTAATTATTTGATCAAAAAGAATACGAGGATCTCTTTCAGGAACCATTTGTAGAGAAACACCCTGGCGTTTAGTGACTGGCAAGTATTTTAAGTGCGTGCGAATAAAGTCCCAGACACCTTCCTCGGTTTGAGCTTCTTTTTGAAAGCGTTCTTCAAAGCCACCGTTTGGTTTATAGGCAGAAATTACAAGATCCTGCTTAACAGCTGTTGGTGTTGTAACAGCTTTGAAACTGCCTTGTTGTTTATCCAGTGCAGAGACATTGGCAACGATGAATCCTGCTTCTGTTAATGCTGTTTGGATACTATTCCAAACAGATGCTTTAGTATTAGAAAACTCTACCGTCATCCAGCGGCCAGGTTTTAGAATTCGATACGCTTCTTTAAAGCATGTAGTCATAAGGGAGCGATACTCAACCGAACCCTTTCCTTGCGTGCTGTTTTCGATAGCTTCAGGAATGTTATTTGTCCAGGCTTTGAGCCATTGCTCCCATAAAGAACTTAGCTCTGAATAGTTCAAGTTAGCACCGAAGGGAGGATCAATAAAAATATAATCAGCTGATATACTACTTTTATTTGTGGTTGACTGAGTACTTATTATGCATGTGTTCTCAATGCCTTTAAATGCTGCTACAAGTTTTCTTAATTTGTTTTTGTATGCTGTGAATACGCAAGATTCAGATACCTGTGAACCAATATACATTGTCCCACTTAGTGGATTGTAGGGGAATGAGACACCAGGGCGATATCTATTAAGCTTACTAATATTAATTAATTGAGCGTTAAAAAGAAGTAGTAAAGAACTAGTTTTACATTGATTTCTAATTGCAGAAAGAATCCACAAATTCCTTTTCGTGTAAAAATGATGCACATGAGTAATGCCGATAGAATCATTTCTACGAGTTTCCTTACCTACCATCATACGATCAGTTGGGAACCAATAGGGAATTTCAGTATTTTCAATCTTTTCGATTAATTTTAGATCTGTTTCATCTGGTATTTTCTCTGTCTGCTTGCCATTAACAACATAGTTAATTAATACTGGTACTTGTTTGGCTTGGCGAATTGAATCACTTAATACATAATCAAATTTATTGATCCAGGCACGTTCCATATTCCTCTTTTTCAAACTAGATGAACAATACGGACATGGAAACTCATCTAATACCTTGCCCGCATCTTTATCAACTGCCGCTTCCCAAAAAATAACTTCATGGCTACATTCAGGACAAATAAAGACGTCAGACCAAACCGTATAGTTGATTTTACCTTTGGATTTTCCGTCACTGTGAAGGGTTTCATACATCCATCCACATTCTGCCTCTACTTCCTTAAGCATTCGGGTTGCTTCCTTTTCAAAAGCGACGATATCTACAGATGTATTGTAGTTATAAGCAATAAACGTGGCAGCTGGTGACAAGTCATTAAGAACTGCACGACGCACGCCAATATTAGAAAAAGCCGCCCATGTTTTTTTACCATTTTCATCAATTTCTTCTTGTAAAATAGTGCCATCCAGCTTTACTTGATAACCTAACTCTAGGACTGCATTTTTATCCCCGCACATTTGAGCGGCTACACCCGTCATACCAGTTCCACAGAAGCCGTCATATACTATATCACCTGGATTGGTGTAATGTAGGATGTAGCGCATTATAAATGGGATGGTTCTTGCCTTCGCTTACATCTGCAGCAAACGGCTCACGATGATAATGATAATCCTCAGGCTGGGCTGGTTTTTGCGCTTCCCATTCGGCAATAAATTCACTCAGCCAAGGGTTTGGACACGCGGTGTAATAAGGAGGATCACTTAGATTAAGAATGTCTTCATCTTCTCCGTGCGGGAAGCCTTCAATTTTACGAAATTCGGGATCTTGGAGCTTTTCACGCAATAAAGCAGTAAAGTGCTTGCGCCGCTCCTCTTCACTTGCAAAAGTCTGTCCTAAACACGTAACCGGTCCAGAGGTTTTGGCTGTTGTTTCTTGTTGAAGTCCCTCAAATAGCGTTGTTTGGCTCATTTAGTCATCCGTTGTTGTTCTGGTAAGTTTTTACACAACGCCTGTCCGGCAGGTGTTAGGCGATATTTTTGGGTTGGACTCTTGGGTGAGGCGGGCTGAGTCATTTCGAGTAAGCCTTTAGCCAAGCCCGGCTGTAGATAGTCATAGGTAAAACTTGGTCGATGTCGTAAGTCCAGCGCCTGCATAATATCGCGCGTCCCTAGTGGGGCTTTTTCAAGACAAAGGAGCAGGCGTTTTACTTGTTCGGTTACTTGTTCGGTTACTTGTTCGGTTACTTGCTGGGTTAGTTGTTCCTGCTTTTGTTTGCTCTTGTCGAGTCCCGCCTGACTAAAGCGTTTTTTCATAACCGGAGCCAGTTCGAAAAGGCTTTCAGCAAGCTCTACCAACAAGACCTGTTGTACGAGACCAGTAGCTAAGGCTTTTGCTTGGACGTGCGTGCAATTAGTCAGGGCGCGAAGGTCGGTTAGCGATACGCGGTCCTGTTCTGTTGCGTAAGCTAAAACGGAAGCTTCTTGAGCACTTAAAGAGACACCAATACTTTGTTGAAAAGCCTTCTGTTCCGGTGTTAGCAGTATTTCTTTACGTAAAATGAGCTCAAAGGTCTTTTTGGCTTTGTCATTGTGTAGTTCCGGCGGCACGTTACCTAAGTCATGCCAATTTCGAAAGATAGAACGAATACCGGTACCGGCTTGGTCGCTCATGCCAATGCGGCGAAAGGCTTTGACGATTGCCGGATTACGCACTTCTTTTTCGGTCGGGTCGAGCAATTCTTCTGCGGTGTTGAAAGCGTCACCGGGATTCCAGAAAACAGTCTGATCGGTAAAGAATTTGATTGCCGGTTTACGCGTGTGGTCGCCGTAATCTTGATGAATCAATAGATTAATGGCCGCTTCCCGAAAAGACACATAGTCGGGCGGGTCATCATTTCGACGTAAGGTGGTGGGATCTAGCGAGAACGGATGTTCGGCAATACGCATGTATTTACCCACTAAACCTCGCCAGGTCTTGAAGATGTTTTCTTCGAAGATCATGCGGTCATGCCAGCGTTCCTCGGGAGACCACTGAGCAAAAGGGGTGTCGATACGTTGATAATCAAGTACAGGGCGTGGCAGAATTTGGCGTACACACCGCTCTGTACCAAACAGTAAGACGGCCGCTCGTGTTGGAACCAGGCGCTCAGCGTCTTCGAGCAAGAAATTCCAGGTGTACAAAAAATCTAAATTAGAGTCTGCTTTTTGATGTTCTGGGTTGCGACGTTCAAATTGTTGGCGATACCAAGAAACGGTTTCTTCATCAAATACTGTTTCTACTTTAAATTCAGGCAAAGGTGCATTATCGTAGCGTTCTTGGTCGGCATCCCGCAGTAAACGCCTCAATTCGCCATCGCTGCATTTTACGTCTGCACCGCCTTTGCGAATAAAGGCTCTTCGAAGGTCACCATTAAGATAAACAGGCTTTTCTGTTCTTGTGGCTTCAGGGATGTAAAAAATAAGCAGGTCTTTACCCTTAAGGGAATAGAGCTGTTCTTTGACGTCAAGGATTTGACTGATTTTATCCCGTTGCCTTAAAGCAGAAATAAATTCATTTTGCACTTTATCGACGTCAAGCACGCCGACTACTTCAAAAGCAGGACCTTCTTTTTTAATACCAAAAACTAAATGGCCACCGGCTGTATTGGCAAAAGCGGCTACTGTTTCATAAGCATTTTTGGGAACGGCTTGTTGAGCTTCTTTAAACTCAATATCTGACCATTCGTGTGCACTTAGCAAGGCTATAAGTTCTTCTTGTGTCATTTCTATTCCAACACAATACGTACTTTAGCTACATCTTTACCACGAGTCAGTTGATCGATATAACTATCAAAGCGTTTTTTAATTTCGGTTGGTGTGGCGGGGCCTTGAGTAACTTGTAGGGCTTCTTGTAGGCTTTCGACTTTAACCGTGATTTTAATTAAGCCTGATAACACTTCTTTTAAAGTATGCACAAAATTATTTTCTAAAGGCACGGGTAATTGACTGGTTTTAATAAAGTCTTCGAGTGGTTTACGTTCTTCAGCCTTAAGCAGTTCTAAGTTTGCCTGTGTCATTGGATCTTCAAGATTACTCAACAAAGTATTGGTCCAGCCAGCGACTAAAGTGTCTAACTGATTATCCAATTGCTCAAGGAGCAGTGAACCACCCGAAAAAGTCCCTTCAATTGATGGTCTAAAGCCACAATGAGGACAGGCGGGAGCACTTTCTAAATTTTGCTCTGTGAGGGCAAAACAACTTTTTAAAGCGACTAATCGATTTTGAAAATCGGTGAGCTGTTGTCTAGGCAATAAATCTATGATGACCAATTTATTAAGGGTTTGTAAGCGTTCATCATTCAATAAGGCGGCTTTACGTTTATCCTCATTCAACCCTAACCGCGCTTGGGTATGTAGTTTTATATAAATTAAATTAAAATCTTTCTTGAGTGCTATCAGTTTAGTATTGATTGCTTGAGACTGACTAGAAAGATTGGTTAATTCAGTTTGCTCAAGCGATTGTAAAATATCTAAACGTGTCATTTTCATTCTATCTACCCACTCATGTTCGGCGGGTAAAACGCTTTCTGCATTTGCTAACCAAGTGGCTATTTGACTTTGATTTACTACAAAGTCTTGTAGCTTAGCCAAAGTACTTAGGTTTGTAATTGCTTTTTCATGGACAGTGACTTCCGCAACAGTGTAATTAAAATTCTTTAATTTACCTGGGCTGGTGTAGGCTTGTAAGGCTTCAAAAAAGTTTTTAGCTTGAAGTAAACTAGTGCTATATTCACTTTTAGCAGCGTCACTGAGTAAAGGCAGTCCCCAAAAAGAAAGGCCCTCTCTGAGTGTTTGCTGTGTTATTACCAGACGGTTAATAAGCTTGGTTATTTCTTGTTGCAGATTTTGAACAGGTTCTTCATTACCTTGTGTTACCAATTGAGCCAACCCGGGCGTCATGCCTAATAATTCAAATAAGGCTTTTAAAGCTGGCAAATTCCATTCTTTGGGTTGTTCTAAATGTTTAAAACGAATGAGTTCTTCTAGGCTGGTTCCTGCAAGCTGGGGTAAAGCTGTGGCATCAAATTTTTTACCTGGTATTGCCAGCACCAACTCGCCCGAATAAACTAAACTGGCTAGAATAACGATCACCCATTCAACTTCTAAGCGCGCACTGTTTGGTTCAAAATATTCAAGACCTACGTTATCGTGGATTAATTCATTTCTGTTTACAACTTGACCATGACCTTTGGCGTGCAAAATCTCTAAGATACTTTTTGCGTAATTAGATTTGTTGGGTTCAATCTTTTCACCATCCAGTAAATTAAGCCCATCTAAAACAGCGGTTGCTTGTTTAGTTCGGTTTTGACCAGCCAGGGCACGTAAGGCATCTTGAACTGCTTGATTTCTGTTATTTCCAGTGATTAATATTGAGAAGTAAGGATAGGCGGGTGCTTGTTCGGTAAAGTTGGGTGTTAAACAAACACCCGAAATGGTATTAACCAAATCTCTAAAATTTATAACCTCATTGGGTGATACGCCAGACAAGTCTCGTAATGATTTTCCTGCTTCTTTAGCCCAATTGGAAAAGTTTTTAGTTCTGCCTTGGTAGGTCACTTCAAAACAATCATGAATGTTTTTTTGTAGCCATTGCACTAAGTTTTTAAGAAAACCATGTGCTTTAGCTTCATAAGTCGCTTTAGCGTGTCCTGATGAGGTTGCAGCAAGGTCTAAAGAGGCAGCATAGTTTTTAAGTGCCGTTTGGAAACTTTCATCGGGTTCTTTAAGTTTAAAGAAGACTTCATCACCTTGCTTATCATCCTTGTAACGTGGGGGATCATTAGGTTGAAGAAAATACAGATAAAAATCTCTTTGTGGCACAGCAGTGGACCGTTCATTAGGTGCCCCAAAGAATAAATAACCCGTTCTAGCTGCTTTGTGTTCTTGCCAGATTAACTCATGTTGCCATATTTTATAACCTGTCACATAAGTACTGTCTTGACACTCCATTACTCGTTTTAAGGCTTCATAGTAAAAACGATCTAATTGAATAGAGCCCAAACTGTCCGCTCTTTTTTCAATTAAGGCATCAAAATCATCGGTCTTTTTTAAATCTAAATAGAATTGACGGTTATTAGGATTTGAAGAAATAAATTGGCCATTCACCGTTTTATGAATTTCTCGCAAAACGGTTTCAACATGAGTTTGTAAATCTTTATCGGGTTCGTCACTGCCCATTTCAGCTATTAACGGATCAAACAGACATAATCTATCTCTTAGCTCTTCGGGTGTTGCACCCATTGGTGCGTATATATCTCCGGTTGTTAACCGATGTACAGAAAGCGCATAAATTAAACGCAAAGCCATGGGTTTATATTGCTTACGTGTAATGGCATTTTCGATGCGTGCTTCTAAGACTTGGCTACATTCAATGACGTCTCGAATTTCTGGTATTGCTCTGAAAGCTGCGTTTTGTTTAAGTGTTGCCCAATAACTATCAAAAGCAATAAGACCCGGCTCATCAACAGGGATTTCTTTATCAATGAGATCTTGCATTGCACGAGAGAGTGTCTTTAATATTTCGCGTTTTTCTACTACTGTAACTCTCTCAAAAGTATCTATGTAATCTGGGTGAACAGGGAAAAGATTAACAAATTCGTCTAAGCGTTCATTTAAATTGCCATAGTATTTGGCAAAAGGCATTAGGTACGCACGGATTTTTACTTGCTGCTCAGCATTTTTCTTAAGTAAGCGTTCTGACACTACAAATTTAATGTCATTTCTAGCAATAAGTATTTGTTCAAAGCGATCTTTAACACGCCGTACGCTATCAGCAACGAAAGCAAATCGAGGGCTATCAAATATGGCTTCTTGTACACCAGCTATAAAGCGAAAACGCAGATCTTTACAGACTTCTCCTACTTCGCGTAAAAAATTTAAATCTAAAATAAGTTCTTGATCTCTTCGTGTACGAAGATAATCTAATAATTCGTCAACCACTAATAATAAACCTTGCTCAGGATATACCTGTGCAAATTTATCCATCATATCTTCAAAGGCTTGTTTATGATTTATGAGTGTATTTGCTTCTGGAAATACATAATCAACACCCATTTTTTCTAACTTTTCTTCTAGCTCTGCGAGCAAAATATCGCGTAACGACATTTGAGTTGCACCGATCTCTGTCCGTATGACTTTGAAGCGGCCAGCTATTTGTTGCGCAGCTTCTACGACAACTGGATTGGTAAGTGCCGAAAGCAAAGAAGCATCAGCGGCTAGACTAGACACAACCGACATTAAATGTGACTTACCGGTTCCGTAATTACCTACAATTAACAGACCTTTATGATCTATTTGATCCTCAACAGGATCTTCGAAGCGTATTTGAGGAAAGACGAGTTTAGTTAAGCGCTCTTCCATTTCTTTGGAAATAACATAAGTGCTGACAAGACGATGAGCTGAGCTGGCTTTATCTGCATCACGAAGTTGAACAACCGACTCAATGGGGTCGAAGTGAATCAATTCACCGTATTTCATGTTAGTCCTAGATTTAATTAGTGGGATATTAGGTTTTATTAGGCTTTATTCAAATCAACAATCAATAAGTCTTTAAGTTCGTAACTTTGGTATTCAGGATGACCGGGCTCAGCGTAAATAAGTTTATCTCCGCTAATTTTACCATTCCAAGAAGCTAAAACAGTGCTATTCCTTGAGAGACCTTGGATAAGCTTTAATGCATCTTGCTGTAAATGTTTATCAAATAGGATTTCAAGGTTATCAAGTATCAAAAATGGTTTTGATACTTCTGTAATTTGAGTTAATAATTCAGGGAGGACAAGTGTGCGTTGTTTCGCGCTGAGTTCAAGAAGTTCTTTGGAAAGTGCTAAATTAATATTGATTACTTCTAAATTACGTTCGTTTGCAAGCTCTCGCAAATATAGTGTTTTGCCAGAATTAGCCTCACCGACCAACAAGAGTAAACGATAGTAAAGTCCTTCTGCAGTTTTTAATGTTTCAATTATTTTTTCTTTAATCTGCATAGTGACTATTATTTATGGCCTATTTGAACAAATTATAAATTTAGTTTAGTTTAGTTTAGTTTAGAAGAATCAATTGATATGCAATCGAAAATGCGGCAAATTCACAACCATAGCAAGTATACAACCAAGATAAATTAAGCCCAAAATCTAAGTTTAAGGAAGATATTAAACTTTGGGCACTATAATACAATTTAAAATAAAATAATGACTATAGTATTAACTCTTTAATGGTCAGCTTTCTTCGTTTGTAATTTTTTAAATAATCTGACCTCCCGAATATCACCTGCCAATACCTTATGAAACGCCAGCCATGTTACATGATCTTTTCTTTTACAAACAACTGTGGGCTTTGGGCTAATATGTTTCTTTTGTCACTAACTTAATTAGACTCTAGTTTATAAATTGAGCGATATTCAACGCCGCATTTTTGTTGCTTGGAAAAATTAATCAAATAAATACAGAATAACTAAACCGGTATTATTTTCTGATTCAATAGGCGGATTGCCGGTTTTTATCATCTCATCTAAAAATATTGGGAAGTTTCTACTATAAAAAGGTTTAAATCTTACCCCGTTTTTTATTTGAAGCCGATACCATTCCCATTTATCTTTATTTCTAAATCTGCAATGAACCATCATGTGACATCTATAACATAAAGGATATTGATCAGTTTTCCCCGCTTCAAAAGGCTCACTATAATCCTCTGCATGTGCATCAATAATGCCTTTATCTTGGCCACAGGCACAACATTTACAAGGGCGTTTTACTGCACCTACTTCCCATTGTGCGCGCAACCAATCCATTGATTTACTTCGTTGTGCTGCTGTATAACCGTTATAGTCTTTCATTTATCTTCTTCCAACTTATGCTTCCTTTATTTCTTGCGGATACCGTTTTTTTACAGTGTTTATTATTAAACGACCTCATAGGTAGTGAACAGTCAATAAAGTGTCTTTAATTTGATAAAATATTATCTTTGATGTTTATGGTGATCAGTGATGAATATAATCAATGCTAACGACAGAATATGACGCTTATTTAATCATTCAGTGGTTTCTATTCATTTACTCGTTTTATATAAAACATAGCTTAAAATAAGTGGTACCCGTTCAATTAGCGCTTATAAGGATCACATATGGCTGAACCCCAAATACTTCCGCAACATCTGGCATCACTTAGAGAGGCCATCATTGATGTGGTTTTTGGTCGCTCTAAAGAAGAACCCAAAGATATTAAAGCGCTTTTTGAATGGTTAGAAACTGACGGCTGGGAAGTTCTGATTGAATCATCACCCACAGATGTCTACGCCTTAGACATTAAAGCGTTGGCTAATTGGTGTTTTAATGATGAAGAGTTAGCGAGTTGGTGGGGCTATGACTTAAGCGAAATTGTTGATCCCTTAAGACTTAAGTTTGCTAGAGAAAGAATGGCTAGTGTTTTTGACGATGATGAGTTTCTTGTAAAATCTGTGTGTGCGGCTTACTTCGAAAACAATAATCAAGAGGGCGTTTATGTAGGCGCCTATTTAGATGTCCAAGGTCCAAATGGTATGACGCCCCATTGGCTAGGTATTTTTGTGAGTTATGAAGAGTTTCTACAAAATATTCGCATATCAGGAACGCTGGTTTTGTTAAATGACTGCCCTATGCTGACGGATGAATATCTTTTAGAGCTTTGGCAATAATGGCGTTATGAAAGTTTACGTACACTGACAGTTTTGGTTTAACTTGATTTACTAGGTTAGCCAGACTAGACTAACCTTTTTTAGGAGTTAACCATGCACACCACTATTAATATGTTGCAAGCTAAATCTTCGTTATCACGATTAGTAGAAAGTATTGAACTAGGCCAAGAGCATGAAATTGTCATTGCTAGAAATGGACGCCCTGTCGCAAAACTTGTTCCGATTGATGTAACGACTTCTAAGAATAGAATTGGTATTGCTAAAGGCTTGTTTGATGTGCCTGATACCATTGATGCGAATAATGCCGAAGTCGCTAAATTATTTATTGGCGAGTCACTTTCTTGCGATTGAAGCCGAACATACGATCGCTGTTGAAGCTTTACCCAATCATCATCAAGATCCATTTGATAGAATATTAATTGCACAAGCGTTAGTTGAGCCAATGCGCTTGATGACCCACGATCAACTGGTAGCCCTATACAGCGATACTATTATAAAAATTTAATTATTAGCCAACATAGCGACTATTAAGAATAGTTTCTAACTATGACCAATCAAACCACGCACGTTTAGCTTTCTTACCGGCATGCCTAAACTCCCAAGGGGGTGTCGGATTATTCTCAGACCATAAACCCACCTTTAAGCGTTGCGCGTCTTCTTCTATTTGAATCAATGACTGATCATGTAAGTAATGTCGATACGCCCAGGCCATGCCTCGCTTAATCTGCTCTTTGTTGGCATCGACACCATTCACGATGATGGTGCCCACTGTTCTTCCGTATCGATCGGTCGTTTCTTTATTGATGTGTACGGTTTTATTAAAGACCAGTTCTGACAACGATTGCTGTGAGCGTTGTCCAAAGGCTTGTGATACTTCTGGCGCATCTATTTGTGCCAGTCTGATTTTCATGCGTTGCCGGCCGTTGACTAATAATGTAACTGTATCGCCATCATGCACGCCCACTACCCTTCCCTCTATAATCTCAGCGGCATAGGAAGAGGTTTTAATACTGATCAGTAGAATGATTAATGCAATGGAGAATCTTAGTGGGTGTTTCATAAAATGGCTGTGTGCAAACATATTTATACCTTTTAACCTACAGAATTAATCAATTTTAAGCCGGGGGGTAAGGCCTCACCGAACATTTGTTTTTCAGCTTTTTCATCGAGCTCTTGGTATTGCTCTACCATCTCTATCCAAGAAGTCGGCGCTTTGCTTTGTTTTAATTTTGCGATGATTTGCGTGCGCATGTCCTCATCAATATCTTGATCACGATCACCACTCATTCTAGCTATCAGTGTGGCTGCAAAGGCTGCCTGCTGATTCTTTTTCCAATCTTCTGTAAGTATCTGCGTTAACCAGCGCTGTGCGACAATGACCGAAATGACATTATGTTGACTGCCATAAAAAGGCACGCGTGCACCGATTCTACCAACCGCCCACCAAGTTTGTTTTGACTCTGATGACTTTTGTAAGCGGGTTAAGAGCCAATCACCAAGCTGGGTCTTTTTATCTATTGGCAGCTTCTCTAACACGGCAGCTAATCGCACAATATCATCGTAGCTACGGGTTTTAATTTGCTTAGCAACATTTACTTGTCTTGCGGCTGCGGGATTGATGTATTTACTGATATCGGCAAATATTTGTTCTTGTGCCGCTAATGATAAGCCACCGGCAATACGTCGCCACAGTGTCCACCATTCTGTCCAATTCTGTGTTTCATTTACATACTGTATACCATGCGCATAATGCTTCCATAATTGCTCTATCCGCCAATCATCCAGCGCATCCCCTAGCCCCGGTCGTAGACAAAAGCCAACTAAACTCAACCAGACACGTTCATGATTATCTGTGCGACGATGTGATTTTGAATTATCAATTAATACCGTAAATAAGGCACGTAATAGTGGTAGCGCCCATTCTGATCGATCTGTGCCTATTTGCTTTTCTAATTCTGCCCTTAGGTTCTTTACCGCATTGGCTTCTATCTGTTTTGATTTAGATCCAAATATGGCTTCAACTTTATTAACTGCGCCAGCAAATTGTGGTGGTAATCGATAGTCTTCTGTTTGTTGGGCAGCAGCTGATTTTTTACGTAATTGAAATTCTACATTCCAGCGTTGGGTGTCATTATCAACAGAGACACATTCTATTTTTAAGACACCCATTTCGGTTTGCGTAACCGCTAGTTTTACGATGACTTCATCGGTTGCCTGTTCGGTATGTTTATCAAAGGCGGCAATTAAGGGCGGTAAGAAATTAAAGGCTTCAGTTAAATTAATAATTTCACCGGCTTTAAATTCAACATCACCCGTGGTGGATGCTAAATGAAATCTAACGGGGGCGCCTAAGCGTAAGGCGAAGTGTTTATCTTTTAAGATGACTTCATCCCCTTCTTCACTGCCTTTGGGTAAGACGCAGATGCCTTGTTGTGCATCGGTATTACCCGTGTCTAACACCAGAAAATAACTGCGGGCCGCACCGCCGCCAATTTTAAGTTTATTATTTCGTTTGGCTAGTGCATAACTCACGGCACCGTAGGCTACGGATAGATCAGGATGCTGATTTTCTAATAATGTGACAGGTTTTGTGCCCCAAGTATTAATCAACTCTTGGACGCGTTGGCTAATTAACGGACTGCGAAATACGCCACCGTTCATTAACAGCGCATCGGGCACTATGCCATCACCTTGCATGGCTTCAAGTGAAGCATGACTATGATGTTTTAAAAAGCCAGCCAAATGTTTACTGATGGCAGGATCAGATGCATACGGCAAACCAAACTCAACGACACCACTGCGTTTTACATTAGGAAGTTCGTCCGGTGCTGATAAGGGGAAGAATCCATCTAACGCTAATGCGCGCACTTCCTCTCGTGTAAATTGCACACTGCGTGAACCACCAATTAACCGTGAACCACCGCCCAATAAGGTGACTGTCACTTGCTCGGGCGCATCAACGGCTAATAATTGTTCTTTTGCTAACCGACATTGCTCTAATAACTGGGATAAGTCTGCTTGGGATAAGCGTTTTTGACCATCGACCAAGCGACTCTCTGCTAAATGCGCTAAGGCAAGATCGATATTATCGCCGCCTAGCATTAAATGATCACCTACCCCGATACGTGTTAATTTAGGTTCGTTTACACCTGGCTCAACTTTGATTAGGGTTAAATCGGTCGTACCTCCACCCACATCGCAGACTAATAATAGATGCACGTCGTTTAAGGCAGTCTTTATGTGCGCCGCGTTGAGTCTTAGCCAGTCATAACAGACGGCTTGAGGTTCTTCTAAAAAGCGCACCTGAGTTAAGCCCGCCATTTTTGCAGCTTCTAAGGTTAAGGAGCGCGCTGCTTCATCAAAAGAGGCGGGAACCGTAATAACAATATCTTGGTGTTCTAATGGCGATTGCGGAAACTTATGTCCCCATACGGTGCGAATATGCGCTAAATAGCTGGCGCTAGCTTCGATGGGTGAGACCTTTGTAACATCGTCATGACTACCCCATGGCAATATGTCGGCAGTATGATCTACCCCAGGATGAGATAACCAACTTTTTGCACTGCTTACAAATCGACCTTTTGATTTTGAGCCTAATAAACGAGCTGCTTCGCCAATAACCACTGGCATGTCTGAGAAGTTTGATGCTTTGTTGTAACTGTAAAAAGCAATGTCATTGCTGTTAAGTTCTTCGGGTGCTGGATGATAGCGTACGGAAGGCAATAAGGTTCTTTCTGCTACGTGTCCGGGCGCTATGAGTTGTTCGACATTAAATAGCTGTATCTGTTGTTGATTGGCATCTGTACTTGCGTATGCGACGACGGTATGAGTGGTACCTAAATCTATGCCAACTATGTAATGTGGTGATTGCGTTTTCACGAGCAAAGGGTATATATGTCTAATTAAACCCGCTAAGTTAACGACATCTGATTATCAATGCAACAATAATCTGTGCGTTTACCTAGTATCGCACTCCGTTCTTATTGAACAATAAATTAAAAATATTCACATTAGAATTGAGGCAATTAAGACTTACAACAAATAATCAGTTAAAATGAGAGTAATAATAAAAAGCCAATTATATGGTTTATCGTTTCTTAAATCAGCATTTCAGGGGTCGTTGTATGCGTAAAACACTTATTACTTTTACTGGGGGCGTCGCATTTGCCCTTATGCACACATTTTCTCATGCGGCGACTGAACTACCTCCTTCTGCTAAAGTTGACTTAGGTCCTGTTGAGGAAGTCTGTTCTGAGTTTACTGATCCAGCTTGGCGTAAAGAACAAACCGTCGATGGCGTTAAAATTCAAGAATCAAAATTATGTAATCCTGATAATCCTGCTGATATTGCCGCCTTTGTAAAAGGCACTAATGGCATATCGATGGATACGCTAATGTCTACGCAATTAGCGGCGGATGCGATTACTTTATCTGATGATACTGACGGTGACGGTGACCCTGACAAAATTGTTATTAAGCTAGAAGTTGTTGAGCTTAACGGTCATTCGCCAGATATGAAAGATCAAACCACTACTTTCGACATTGCCCCTGGCATTCAACCTACTTTTTGGGTGTATGCGCCAAAAACACGTGACATGTCGACTAAAAGCCTCTACGAGTTAGAAGCGAATCCTTTATTAAGAGCTCCCTCACCTGTTATCCGTGTTGAACAAGACGACGTGGTGTGGATAGTGTTAGAAAATACACATTATTTACCGCACTCTATTCATTTACACGGTATCGACCATCCGTTTATGAATCATGCGGGTAATGGTAATGATGGTGTAGGCCAAACCAGTAACATGGACACCATGCCAGGTGAAAGCAAAACCTACGTAATTAAACCGCGTCAACCCGGCACTATGTATTACCACTGCCACGTACAGCCACATACGCATATTCCTATGGGCTTACAAGGCATCTTTATCGTTGAAGAAAACCGTCCAAACAACTGGGTACAAACGTTAAACGTGGGTGCGGGTCAAGTGCGTCATCCTTCTGTGGCTGTGTTAGAAAAATATGCCCGTGAATACGACTTACATTACCAATCTGCAGATAAAGAATTACATGAAGTGGTAGCAAGATCAGCAAATGATCCGCGTTTAATTGCTAAACACATGAACACTGAGTACGACACTACGGATGCGACTGACGATTACTTTATGCTCAATGGCCGATCATTCCCTTATACGTTAAGAGAATCATTGATCCACATGGAAGAGAATCAACAAGTTAAATTGCGCGTATTGAATGGTCATACTGAATCATTAGCGTTGCATATTCATGGTCACAAACCTACTGTCACTCACTATGATGGGGTTGATAATGGGCCAAGTTCTTACATCCAACGTGATGTTCATGGCATGGTACCCGCACAACGTATTGACTTGTCTTTAAGTGGCGTTGACGATGGTTTAAACAGTTTTGGTCAAGGTATTTGGATGTTCCATGACCACGTTGAAAAATCATTTACAACCGATGGTCACGGTGAAGGCGGTGATATCAGCTTAGTCGTTTATAAAGGCTTTGTTGATGAGAAAGGGATTCCATCAGCACACGGAATGAGCTTAGCACCTTACTTCGCTAAATCTATGTGGAAAGGTAAATACCCTATCTGGCAAGATTATGATGCGTGGAGAAGCTTAGGTTTACCTGACTTAAATGCTGAAATTAAACCCGCTAAAGTGGCTGTACAAACACCCGCTGTTAAAGAATCAGAAGTACAAGCGGCTGCAGCTTTAGCCGAACAACAAGATGAATCATCTGTCTTTGAGAAATTATTATTCGGGGTGATTTTAGGATTATTAGCTTATGCAGCCGTGCTTAAACGTAAATTAATTATTGCTGCCGTCACTAAGTTTATCCATTCTAAAGGTCCTAATATTCCGCAGTAATTAGGATAAGCACTTCGACAAGCTCAGCACGAACGGTTTCGTCCGTTCACGCTGAGCTTGTCGAACCACTCGGATCAAGCCAAAAAAACGTCCACTAGTCTTAAAAACTCAACCGGTTGTTGCACATGCAACCAATGCCCTGCATTAACAATCACATTTAATTTAGCCTTTGGGAACAGCTCACTAATCTGTTCTGCACTGACATAGTTAGAATCCCCGCCCGCTAAAAACAGCGCTTTCCCTTGATAAGGTTTTACGGCGGTCACATCTGGGAAGCCAATAATGTTATCCCCCGTTGCATAGAAGATATCTAAATCAACGCGCCAACTGTATTCACCCTCTACTAATACTAAATTTTGTAATAAAAACTGTCGATAACTTAATTCCGGTATTTCAGTCTCTAGCCATAACTCAGCTTGTTTACGATTCTTTAGGGTCTCTAAAGGTAATGACTTTAATGCGGTAATTAGATTATTAAAGGAATGCTGATACGTGACAGGCGCAATATCGGCAATGAGCAAGTTATCGACTCGCTGAGGATGGTTTAATGCAAACCACATGGCGGCTTTACCCCCCATGCTATGCCCTAGTAGATTAGCGGTTTTAATGCTATGCGCATCCATAAAAGCCAAGACATCAGCCGCCATAGCGGGATAATCCATAGTTGTATGATGCGTCGATGCCCCATGGTTACGCATATCTAAAACATAGACATGATGCGTAGCTGATAACTTTTCAGCTACTTGTCGCCAGTTACGTGATGAAGCAAAGAAACCATGCAGGATAATTAAAGGGCTGGACGCTGCATTGGCCTGCCCTAATACTTCATAAGCTAAAGCAACGGTTTCCATTAGGCGAAAACGAACATCGCACCCATTAAGGCGCCAAAAATACCTCCCCACACAACCAACCAACCTAAATGCTGTCTAATGATGGCTTGTACCATTTCTTTAACCATTAATGGCGTTAATTCACTCAAGCGTTTATCAATGACACTTTCAATTTTATCGATGATATCAACGCCAATTTTATGCGCATCCAAACCTTCTTTAAGTGCCGTTTTAAAACGATCTGACTCAATCATTTCAACTAAGGTCAGACGCATTTTTTCGGTAAAGGGTTCTTTTAAAGGGGCTAGTGCTTCTTGCCCCCCCATCATCATTAACATGCCACCGAAAGAAGATTCCATAATGGAAGCCACTAAACTCTCAAATATTCTGTCGTAATCTACTGCATTTAAGAAAGGATCAAGATTAAGCATCTTGCTACCTTGTTGCTCTTCTTTTTGTATGAACTGTTCAATATTTTCAGCGGTAAAAAACTGATGCATCATCAGTTGTTTAATCGATAATTTAAACTCTTCAAATCGTGCAGGAATAACACCCGAACCATATAAGAAAGGCACTTTCTCGAATAACATATAAATGGCTAACCAATTAGTAATTGCGCCTGAGAGAGCAAAGAAACCAATCGATTTGATTAATTCAGGTTGAACAGGACTGATATAACCAACACCAATGACCACTACTGAAAGTAAATTAGTCACCGAACTTTTATTAAATAGATTTTTCATTGAATATAGATGTACTCAGTAAGATAGTAAACAAACGCGTATTATAAAACATCATCAGCGTTTTTATTTTTGCATACAGCTGTTCAGCTAGACATACTGCCCTGCGCACCATCCAGACGCCCAAGCCCACTGAAAGTTATAACCTCCCAGCCAACCACTGACATCCACGACTTCACCAATAAAATATAAACCTGCTTGAGTTTTGCATTCCATGGTTTTAGATGACAAAGCATCACAATCAACGCCACCGAGTGTAACTTCTGCCGTTCTGTAGCCTTCTGTACCGTTCGGTTTTATAGTCCATTGATGTAATTGTTGAGTAACCGTTGCAATATGTTGATCTGACAGATTTGCGATAGATATATTAAGGAGTGCTTCAGGTAATAAGCAATTCACTAGACGTTTGGGTAAATAATCGTCTAACACCGTTTTTATTAACCGCTTTTCGCCTTGTTGTCGGTGTTCTTTTAAGACACTATCGATGTCTGTAGCTGGGAGAAGATCAATGATAATGTCTTCTCCTGTTAGCCAATAAGATGATATTTGCAATACCGCTGGGCCACTTAAGCCACGATGGGTAAATAATAGATTCTCGGTAAATTGCTGACGCGTATTGCTGATGGTTGATTTAACGGCAATGCCTGATAACTCAGCAAACTTATCTTTATCTGCGGGTTGTAAGGTAAAAGGTACTAAGCCGGCACGGGGTTTATCCACAGGAACATTAAACTGTTCTGCAATTTTGTAGCCAAACGGTGTGGCGCCCATTTTGGGTATCGATAGACCACCGGTAGCCACCACTAAAGAGTTACACGCTATTTCACCTTGGGATGTTTTGAGGATATATTGACCAGACGTGTAAGTAATCTCGTTAATAGTGGTCGATAATTTAATCTCCACGTCATAACGCATAGCCTCATTTAGCAACAGATTTAAAATATCTTTAGCACTGTCATTACAGAACAATTGACCGTGTTCACGTTCATGATAGGGAATCTGATAGCGCGTCACTAACTCGATAAAATCCCATTGCGTATAACGACTTAAGGCAGACTTACAAAAATGTTTGTTATGAGAGAGATAGTGACTGGCATCGACCGTGTAATTGGTAAAGTTGCAACGACCACCACCTGACATGAGTATTTTTTTGCCCGCTTTATTAGCATGATCGAGTACTAAGGTTTTACGCCCGCGTTTACCGGCTTCTATTGCGCACATTAACCCAGATGCGCCTGCACCTATAATGACTACATCAATCTCTAACATCACGCCTATTCCAATCGCTTAACAGGTGTTAATTATAATGGCTTTGTAGATTTTATGAGTCCTTAGCCTTTAATTATCCTGAGAAAACACTAAAACTTAACAGTGAAAAGTTAATTTTTGTATAATCGAGTTTTTACTCAACTTCATATCATCATGAAAGCACCTTTTAAAACCATAGGTATCATAGGTAAGCCAAGTGATCCTATGATTGCTGAGACATTAACGGCGCTTTATAAATACCTCATGGAGGAACGATATGCGGTGTATGTCGTTGAAGACAGCGTGCAGTTTATTGACGCCTCAAATATAAATGCCTGTACTATTGATAGATTAGCGACGTATTGTGATTTAGTGATTGCAGTGGGCGGTGACGGTACTTTTTTAGCGGCTGCCCGTGCTATTGTTGAATATAACATTCCTTTAATTGGTATTAACTTAGGCCGTCTAGGCTTTTTAGTGGATATCTCGCCTAATGAATTGCCCGCTAAACTGCATCGCATTCTGCAAGGCCATTTTGCAGAAGAAAATCGTTATTTACTCCGCGCTAAGATTATTCGTGATGAGCAAGTGATTCATGAAGAAACTGCGGTGAATGAGGTCACTATCTTACGTTGGGTAACACCGAGTATGATTGAGATTGTGACTAAAATAGACGGTGTGTTTTTAAACTCGCAACGCTCAGATGGTTTAATTATATCGACTCCCACAGGTTCAACGGCTTACTCTTTATCTGCCGGTGGCCCTATTCTTTATCCTTCTTTAAATGCTTTAGTCTTGGTACCACTGAATCCACATACGCTTTCAAATCGGCCAATTGTTGTGCATGACTCTGCGGAAATCGAAATTAGTTTTTTACAAACCAAACAGATTAATGCCCTGGTTACGTGTGACCACATTGAGATTCCAGACGTTTTAATTAGTGATAAAATTCTGATTAAGAAAGACCCAATGCCTATACGTATTCTGCATCCTGAAGGTCATGATTTCTTCCAGATTCTACGGAATAAATTGAACTGGAGCAGTGGTTACCACATTTAGAAACTATGCTATTAAATCTTAATATTATTGACCTTGCCGTTGTTAAGTCGCTAGATCTGGATTTAGAAAAAGGCATGTCAGTACTCACCGGTGAAACGGGCGCAGGTAAATCAATTTTGTTGACGGCCTTAGGTTTAGCTTTGGGCGATAGAGCGGATTCAGGTTATGTTCGTCCTGAAAGCAAACGTGCAGAAGTTAATCTAGAGTTTGACTTAAGTGATGCGCCTAATGCCTATCAATGGTTGATTGATAACGAATTAGATGACGATAAACACTGTTTAATTCGCCGCGTCATTAATCAAGATGGTCGTTCTAAAGCGTACATTAATGATCGTCCTGTTACGCTACAATCCTTACAAGAGCTCAGTGAACAATTAGTCGAAATTCACGGTCAACATGCGCATCTCACTTTATTGAACAGTGATGAACAACGTCGCTTGTTAGATAATTATGCTAAAAACACGGACCTCATCGAGCAACTTAATGCGTGTTACAAACAATGGCATTCCACACATAAAGAGCTTGAGCGTTGCCTAAAAGCCAATACTGATCAATCTGATAGAGAAGAGTTTCTCACTTACCAAATTGCTGAACTCGAGCAGTTAGATTTAGTAAATTACAATTACGCGGCCTTAACTGAAGAACACAGTAAGATTGCTAATTTAGGTCAAATATTAGCCACAGGTCAAAAACAGGTCTATATTCTTTATGAGAGTGATCAACTGTCTGTTAATCAACTACTCAACAGAAGTGTCATTGACTTAAGTGGCCTGACGCAATATGCGCCTGAATTAAATGAGATATGTGCATTACTGACAGAGGCACAGATACAAACTGAAGAAGCGGCCATCCAATTACGTCGTTTTTTAGAGTCTCAAGAAGCAGACCCCCACTATCTTGATAGTCTTGAATCTAAATTGGGTGTCATTCAAAATCTGAGTAGAAAGCATCATGTCAACCCCGACGAATTGCCACAACTAGTCAACACCTTACAAACTGAATTACATAACTTAACACACAGTGGGGAGCGTATTGAAGTCTTACAAAAAGAGGTCGTTGAGTTACGGGCAAAGTACAACAAATTAGCTGTTCAGCTCACTGAGCATAGAAAAACCGGCGCGCAGAAATTACAAAAACATATCTCTGATATGATTAAAGAACTGGGTATGCCTCAAGGTGAATTTATTGTGTCTATTACGGCTTTAGATACGGATACGCCAAAATTGAATGGCCTCGATAAGATTGAATATTTAATCAGCGCTAACCCGGGGTTACCCCCCAAATCATTGGCTAAAGTTGCATCTGGCGGCGAGTTATCACGCATCAGTTTGGCGATTCAGGTAACGACCTCAAATGATAAAACTACCCCTACCCTTATCTTTGATGAAGTGGACTCTGGCATTGGTGGCGGTGTCGCTGAAATTGTTGGGCAAAAATTGCGGACGCTCAGTAGCAATCGACAAGTCATGTGCGTTACCCATTTACCGCAAGTGGCAGCACAAGCGCATCAACATTTATATGTAGAAAAGAATAACAAAACTGACATAACCTCTTCAAATGTACGACTGTTAAGCACTGATGAACGCGTAGAAGAAATCGCCCGTATGTTAGGCGGCGTTACTATCACTGCGAATACCTTAGCCCATGCGAAAGAGATGTTATTTCACACCACTTCTAGCAGTCCGCTAGAAGGCTAACCACAGGAAGATAATAATATGAATCGATTTCCAGCAGAATGGGAAAAACAATCCGCTGTCTTAATTGCTTGGCCACATAAAACAGGAGACTTTAGTAATCGATTAGAATCTGTTGAACAAACTTACAGCATCATTGCTGACACTATTACGCAATATCAACCACTGATTATCGTGTGCCGCGATGACAGTCATCAACAACACATCCAGAAGCTAATCAGTAAACCTGACGCTATCGAATTTGTTCAAGCGCCTGTTAATGATATTTGGGTGCGAGATACCGTATTTTTAAGCGTCGAAAAAGATAAAACGATTACGCATTTAAACTTTCTATTTAATGGTTGGGGCGAAAAGTATCAACATGATAATGATAATGCCCTTAACCATAAATTATTAAACACCAAACTGTTTAAAGGCAAAGCCCATAAAGATGTCGATTTTATTTTGGAAGGCGGCAGTGTAGAAAGCGACGGTATTGATACCATTTTAACAACTAAACAATGCCTGCTTAATCCCAATAGAAATAAAGGCCTAAGCCAACAAGAGATTGAGCAACAACTTTTAGCCTGTTTTGGCGCACAACGCGTCTTATGGTTAGATCAAGAGAACTTATCCGGTGACGATACGGATGCACACATTGATACGCTTGCTAGATTTTGTTCGGCCAATACGATTGCTTATACCAGTTGTGATGACACTGATGATATGCATTACACGAGCCTTAAGTACATGGAAAGACAATTACAAGATTTTAGAAATCAAGACAATGAGCCGTATCACTTAGTGGCTTTACCTTTACCGAAACCTATTTTTGATGAAGACGGTCAACAATTACCGGCTAACTATTCAAACTTTTTGATTATCAATCACGCGGTGATGGTACCTGTTTATGGTGACCCACAAGATAAAGTGGCTTTAAAACGCATTGCTGAATGCTTCCCTAAACATGAAATATTACCTATTCCATGCAGACCTTTAGTGCATCAATACGGTAGCTTACATTGTATGACAATGCAGTTCCCTGCTGGAGAAGTAGCACTTTAAATCACATGGGCTTCTGAGTCCTATATTCAGTAGAAAATAGCAGACAAAAAAAAGGCCGAGTAGCAAAACTACTCGGCCTTTTTTATTCAGACTAACTTAGCCTTTTTTAGCGTTACGCTCATTTACTTCTTTAATCACTTCGTCCGCTACGTTTTTAGGACATGGCATGTAGTGTGAGAACTCCATAGAGAACTGACCACGGCCTGATGTCATAGTACGTAAGTCACCGATGTAACCAAACATTTCACTTAATGGTACGTCAGATTTAATACGCACACCTGTGATACCAGCGTCTTGAGATTTGATCATGCCACGACGACGGTTAAGGTCACCGATAACGTCACCTACGTGATCAGATGGCGTAAATGTATCTACCGCCATAATAGGCTCGATCAATTGTGGAGCTGCTTTTGGAATCGATTGACGGAACGCTGCTTTCGCTGCAATTTCGAACGCGATAGCTGATGAGTCAACTGCGTGGAAACCACCGTCAGTTAAGATTACTTTAAAGTCTAAACATGGGAAGCCCGCCAGCACACCCTTGTCCAACATACTCTTAAAGCCCTTCTCAACAGCTGGCCAGTATTCACGGGGTACGTTACCACCGGTAACCGCTGATTCAAATACGAAACCTGTACCTGGCTCACCTGGTTCGATGATGTAGTTGATTTTACCGTATTGACCAGAACCACCTGATTGCTTTTTGTGGGTGTATTCGTCTTCAACAGAACGTGTAATGGTTTCGCGGTAAGCTACTTGAGGTTTACCAACGATAACGTCAACACCATGAGTACGTCTTAAGATATCAACTTTAATATCTAAATGTAACTCACCCATACCTTTTAAGATTGTTTCGCCACTATCTTCATCAGTTTCAACGTGGAATGATGGATCTTCTTGGATCATTTTACCTAAGGCAATACCCATTTTTTCTGATGCGCTTTTATCTTTTGGTGTAATAGCCAATGAGATAACGGGATCAGGGAATACCATCGGCTCTAATGTAGCAGGGAATTTAGGATCACATAATGTGTGACCTGTTTGTACATTTTTCATACCTAATACAGCAACGATGTCACCTGCTTGAGCAGATTCTAATTCGTTACGCGTGTCAGCGTGCATTTCAACGATACGGCCAATACGCTCTGTTTTACCAGTATATGTATTTAATACAGAAGTACCTTTTTCTAATTTACCAGAGTAAATACGTAAGAAAGTTAAAGCTCCAAAACGGTCATCCATGATTTTAAACGCTAATGCGCGTAATGGCTTATCAGCATCAACGATTGCGAAATTACCTGTTGGATTACCTTCTAAATCGACTTCTGGTTGTGGGTTAACTTCAGTTGGTGAAGGTAAATAATCGATAACACCATCAAGAACTAACTGTACACCTTTGTTTTTGAAAGATGAACCACAGAAAGTTGGGAAGAAATCTAGGTTGATAGTACCTTTACGTAAACAACGTTTTAAAGTTTCTACATCAGGTGTTTCACCTTCAAGATACGCTTCCATAACGTCATCAAATTGATCAGCAACTTGATCAATTAATTTTTCGCGCCATTCTTTAGCTAACTCAACCATATCCGCAGGGATATCTTCAATAACATAATTCATTGGGTCACCAGAGTTGTCCCAAATCCATGCTTTTTCAGTTAATAAATCTACTACACCTGTAAATTCGTCTTCTCTACCAATAGGTAAAGTCATAACAACAGGAACCGCACCTAATACGTCTTCTACTTGTTTTACAACTCGGTAGAAATCTGCACCAATACGATCTAATTTATTGATGTAGATAACACGAGCAACTTTAGAGTCATTCGCATAACGCCAGTTAGTTTCTGATTGTGGTTCTACCCCACCTGACCCACAGAATACACCAACACCACCATCAAGTACTTTTAATGAACGATATACTTCAATTGTAAAGTCAACGTGGCCTGGAGTATCAATGATGTTAAAACGGTGATCTTTCCAGAAACATGTTGTTGCCGCTGATTGAATGGTAATACCACGTTCACGTTCTTGATCCATGAAGTCAGTAGTCGTTTCACCATCATGTACTTCACCGATTTTATGAATTTTACCGGTAAGCTTTAAAATACGCTCGGTGGTCGTTGTTTTACCAGCATCAACGTGCGCGAAGATACCAATGTTTCTGTATTGCGTTAAATCTGTCATGAATTTACTCTAAAGTTGGACATTAAAAATCTTTTTATGGTGCCCTCACTGCCATAATTACTCAGGAGGGTTCGTTCTGGGGCTGTGTGATAGGTTGCAGTAAAACCACCATCACGGGTCCAGCTTCGAAAGTCGACTATTTTAACCTACAAAGGGGGTAAAAATATAGAAAAACACATGTTTTATCTCAAGAATTAATAAAATTAATCCATTTTAGCGGATTCACATTACAAAATAATGTCGATTACGCGTATGCATCGCACTCAATTCTTTCTTATTTACAGTTTTTTACATGTATGAAAGGATTTGGCTCAATATTAAACCGTTAGTCACTAATATTTGTTTAGGATAGATCCCTGCATTTCCTGAAAAGTCAGTGACTGATGCGCCCGCCTCTTTTGCAATTAAAGCGCCAGCCGCAACATCATATAAATTAAGCTCTTGTTCCCAAAAGGCATCCACTTGACCATCCGCTACTAAGCATAAATCCATAGCGGCTGAACCAAACCGACGCTGTCCTGATGTATGCTGAGCAATACGCGAGAAACGCGCTAAATTATTATCTGTTAAATAGGATCTAAGACAAGCAAAGCCGGTAGCAATCATGCCATTTTCTAAATTATCTTCTGTAGAGACCCTAATAGACTCTCCATTTTTAAAAGCACCCTTACCTTTTTCTGCGCAATAGTAATCATTTAATGCAGGAGCAAACACCGCGCCCATGACTAACTCGCCATCAATTTCTAATGCCACACTAATTGACCAAAAATATTGCCCTCTGGAAAACGAATGCGTGCCATCAATTGGATCTACTATCCAACGATTGGTTTGGTTAGCAGTTTGACCACTTTCCTCTCCCCAGAACCCGTATTCGGGGTAACGATGAGTCAGCACCTCTTTTAAATACGCCTCAACGGCAATATCAGCTGCAGTGACATAATCTCTTGGGCTTTTTTGATTGATTTCCGCATTTTTTAAATCTTTAAAATGCGCTAACGCGATATCACCGGAAGCACGGATAATTGCTTCTAGTTCTGGTAATGAAATAGACATTGATAGTAACCCTTGAGGTTTATAAGAATATTGTTAGTGTGTTAACGGCGTGATTTAACTTAAAGCCATATTGAGCGCAGGATTACAGAATAATAAAGAAATAGCTAATAGCGTTTCCCAAGCATCTCCCAATTCTTGACCTTTAATTTGCCTATCTGCTTTTGCTGATGCAACCAGTATTTTATTTAATTGATTGTCACTCAGTCTATTCATTGCTTGGGTTATGAGTTGTTTGCGCCTATCCCATACACCATGATTTCTTAAAACCAAGTCCGTATTTTGTCCTTTAGCTATGGCCAATTTAACTTGAATTATTAAGCGAGCATCTCGTGTTAAAGCCCAGAGCACAACTGGGGCAGCAATACTTTCTGCTTTTAATCCCGATAATATTTTGATTACTTTATTGATATCAGTCGCCAGCACAGCGTCCATCAACTTAAACACGTCATATCGAGAACTATCTGCAACAACATCATAAATTTGATCAACACTGATAAAGCCCGAGCCATATAAGACATATAGCTTTTCAATTTCTTGCGCCGCGGCTAGTAAATTTCCTTCAACTCTTGCTGCGAGCACGACTAGCCCTTGGGCATCAGTTTGCAATCCACGTTTTTGGAATCTCTGTTGTAACCACCGATTTAAATCTGCTCCCTCTAGAGGCCAAACTTGAATGATGACACCGATTTTATCAAGCGCTTCGAACCAGCGGGATTTAGTTGACTTACTATCTATTTTGCCAGCGGTGATAAGTAAAATAGTATCTTCTGGAGGACGATTACAATAGTTAGTCACCGCCTTTGCACCATCAACACCTAATGCCCCTGTGGGTATTTTTAGCTCAATAATTCTTTTATCAGAAAAAATTGATAAAGAGTCAGACGCAAAGGCTAATTCATTCCAATTAAAGTTCTTATCGACCGATATGATTTCACGATGATGATAATCATTTATTTTCCCAGCTTTTCTAATGGCATCGGCTAATTCACCTAACTGCAAAGGCTCATCACCGCTTAAAAAATAAACCGGAGATAAGCCCTTTTGAAGAGCACTATCTAATTGCTCAACTTTGAGTCGCATAGCTACTTATTCTTATCCAACGCTACTTTAACCCCATTCAAGATTGAACCTACAGCTTGTCTATACATTTCACCTTTAATGACAAGCTCTTCGTTATCTTTAGCTATTACAGCTTGTTGGTTATTGTAATATTCACGCTTGATTGAAACGACCTGATTCTGCACAAGCACATTGTTTTTAGCATCTAAGACGTCGTAATTAAAATCATAATGTAATTCAAAGCTATTTGCAGAACCACCCGCGCTCAGTGAAAGTATTCTGCGATCACTGTGCTCGTTATAGACTTTAACAATCAATCCCGCATTTTCGGCTGTATCAGCGAATGTTACTTCTGTGCCACTTCCAAAAGATTTTTTGAATTGATCGCGCAATTCAAATGTAGCTCCCTCTAAATAAATACTTTTTAAGCCTGTAGGTAATGTAATGGAGCCCCTTAGATGATATCCACAGGCACTGAGTAAGCCAATTAAAAGAAAAACATATAATTTTTTAAATACCACTTACCTGATCCTCTAATGAAATAGACGTGAATAAACCTAAATTATTAACTAAACAACAATATTAACCAATTTATTAGGCACCACGATGACTTTACGTAATGGTTTACCCTCAATAAACTTTTGTGCCTGTTCATCTAGCAAAGCAAGCGCTTGAATTTCATCAGAACTCAATGAAGTTGCTACCGATATTTTACTGCGTAATTTACCATTCACTTGAATTACATATTCGACATTATCTTGAGCTAATGCACTTTCATCTACTTTTGGCCACGCAGCACTGACAACCGCTTCTTGATGACCTAAATCTAACCACAGCTGATGACAAATATGCGGAACCATAGGCGCTAACATTAACACAATTGCTTCAAGAGCCTCTTGACGAACAGCCTTACCATTAGCCGATTCATCAGTAAATTTACTTAAGGTGTTTACCAACTCCATATTTGCTGCGATAGCGGTATTAAAAATAATTCTAACTCCCATATCGTTGGTTACTTTCTGAAGCGTCTGATGCACTTGTCTACGCACTGCTTGTTGCTCTTCTGTTAGAGAGGCCTTATCTAAAGTATGAGAAGATCCACCTGATTGTATGTGTAAATAAGCTTGGCGCCATAGACGCTTCAAAAATCTAAATGCACCTTCTACCCCACTATCAGACCACTCTAATGATTGTTCTGGCGGCGCGGCAAACATCACAAATAAACGCACAGTATCAGCGCCGTATTGAGCAATCAATTCTTGTGGATCAACAGTATTGCCTTTAGATTTAGACATTTTACTGCCATCTTTTAAAACCATGCCTTGAGTCAACAAGCGTTTAAATGGCTCATCGCAAGTTAACAGACCTTCATCACGTAACAATTTGGTGAAAAAACGTGCATACAGTAAATGTAAGATAGCATGTTCAATACCACCGATATAATGATCTACAGGTAGCCAATAATTAGCACTAGCGTCTAACATAGAATCAGCTTTGCTACTTGCGAATCTTGCAAAATACCATGATGATTCCATAAAAGTATCGAAAGTATCGGTTTCGCGACGTGCATCTGCCCCACATTTTGGACAAGTAGTTTTTGAGAATGTTGGATGCGCCACTAAGGGTGATTGGGACCCATCTAGCACGACATCTCTTGGTAAGGTTACTGGTAAATCCTGTTCTGGCACAGGGACCGTGCCACAACAATCACAGTAGATGACAGGGATTGGTGCTCCCCAATAACGCTGTCTTGAAACGCCCCAATCACGCAATCTAAAATTAACTTTACGCGTGCCTTTATTATCTTTTTCTAAAGTTTCTGAGATCGCTATAAAAGCTTGAGCTGATGTTAAATCATCAAATTGCCCTGAATTACGTAATACACCTTTATCAGTGAAAGCTTGCTCTGAGCAATCATCTGGTTCACCGACCGCAGAATAAATCACTTGCTTAATTGCAATACCGTATTTTGTAGCAAATTCATAATCACGTTGATCATGTGCTGGCACAGCCATAACGGCACCGGTACCATAACCCATCAATACAAAATTGGCGATCCATACAGGAACCGCTTTTCCAGTAATAGGATGTAATGCTTTGATACCTGAATCAATCCCTTTTTTCTCCATGGTCTCCATCGCTGCTTCCGAAGTTTCCATGGTTTTACATGCTTCAATAAAATCTACAATGACCTGGTTACGGGTTGCTGCTTTTAACGCCAAGGGATGTTCTGCAGCAACCGCTAAATAAGTAACACCCATTAAAGTATCGGGGCGTGTAGTATAAATACGAAGAGGTTCTTCTTGATCAGGTACGGCGAAATCCATCTCGACACCTTCCGAACGGCCGATCCAATTAGCTTGCATCGTTTTAACTTGCTCTGGCCAACCGTCTAAGGTATCTAAACTCGTTAAAAGCTCATCGGCATAAGCAGTAATCTTTAAAAACCATTGCGCTAGTTCTTTACGCTCTACCTTGGTATCGCAACGCCAGCAACAACCATCAATCACTTGCTCGTTGGCTAATACAGTCATGTCATTAGGACACCAATTTACAGGTGCTGTCTTTTTATACACAAGACCTTTATCTAATAACTTAAGAAAAAACCATTGCTCCCACTTATAATAATCTGGATCGCAGGTAGCAATTTCTCGACTCCAATCATAACCAAAACCTAATTGCTTAAGTTGATCACGCATATAATCGATATTTTTGTAGGTCCAGTCAGCAGGATGAACACCGTGTTGCATCGCTGCATTTTCCGCAGGTAAACCAAAAGCATCCCACCCCATGGGTTGCATTACATTTTTACCCAACATGCGCTGGTAACGACTGATAACATCACCTATGGTGTAATTACGCACATGCCCCATGTGCAATCGACCACTAGGATAAGGAAACATGGATAAACAATAGTATTTCTCTTGTTTATCATTACTAGAAGATTCTGAAACATTAAACACACCTGAACTTTCCCAGGCCGCTTGAACGTCTTGCTCGATAATGAGCGGTTGATAATTTTCTTGCATCCTTCTCGTCTTTTACCAGTTAAAAGCGTTAGAATACCGCACAGTTGCTTAAATCTAAAGCGTCAATTTTTAGGAGTTATCCCATGAACACCCATAAACTAGTTACTGCCTACGCTGATTTCATGAAGCATCTTCATGAAACTATGGAAGATACAATACATTCTTTCGCTGAAGCCCTTGAGATTTCGAAAGAAAAAACAGCTCAGTCTAGTGACCTTAATGCAGAAGAGCTAAATAAACTAAGTTCAAACGTTAAACGTGATATCGAACACGCAGCGCAAACACTCACTCATCAATCAGACGCTAATTCATTATCAGAATGGTTAAAATTTGATATCGATTTAGTTGAAAACTTTACCCTTGATGCTTTTTTAAGTGTAGCTGATAAAACGCGTCTAGAACTGGCAAAAATTGAACAATTGGCCATCACACATAAATATAAAAGTGGCGATATCACTGCACCTGGCACTTTTATTTGTGATGCTTGTGGCAAAGAAATTTCTTTTAAAACCACGAGTGAAATACCTGTGTGCCCTGCATGTCAAGCAGAAACTTTTATCAGAATTTGATATTAAGTTTCTAGCGCTTATAATAAGGTTTTTTTATATTAATCGTTTAACGAGGAAATATTATGCGTAGAGTGGTCTTTAATCAGAAAGGCGGTGTGGGTAAGTCTACCATTACCTGTAATTTAGCTGCCATCAGCGCGATGGAAGGCAAACGTACGCTAGTAATAGATCTAGATGTGCAAGGAAACTCTACACAATACTTGTTGGGTGAAAAAGTAACTGATAGCGATAAAACTATCGCCTTCTTCTTTAAAGAAACTTTAAGTATCTCTTTATTCGGAAATGATAAAGGCTCTGGACTTGAAACTCTCATCCATGAAACACCTTTTCCTAATCTTTACGTTTTAGCATCTCATCCAGATCTAGAACCGTTACAAGCACGGTTAGAATCACGTTTTAAAATTTTTAAGTTGAAAGAAGCGCTAGAAAAACTTCAAGGCTTTGATGCTATTTATATGGACACACCTCCAGTATTAAACTTCTACAGCCAATCTGCTTTAATTGCCGCTCAAAAATGTTTAATTCCGTTTGATTGCGATACATTCGCAAGAGAAGCCTTATATACATTAATGAATTCAGTTGCTGAAGTTAAGGCTGATCATAATCAAACATTAGAGATTGAAGGCATCATTGTTAACCAATTCCAAAAACAGGCTAATTTACCTCGCTTACTCGTTGAAGAACTTATCGCCGAAGGGCTACCCGTTTTAGAATCAATGCTTTCGCCATCTATCAAAGTTAGAGAGTCGCATACAGTATCTCAACCATTAATTCATTACGCACCTAGTCACAAGTTGACTGATGAATTCCGTGCTTTATACGCAGAAATTCATAAATAGTCTAAATATCTTAGTTAATTATTTGCCGTGTATATGTTTATACGGCATTGATGCCTCAATATTAAAACCAAAAAAATAGCCGCTATAGTAGCGGCTAATGAGATTACAACAACTAGAACTAATTTAATCTAGAAAACAGAGCATTTACATACGTAAAACCCCGTTAACACTTTAATTTTAACTAAATACTATTAAATACTGTTTACAGTTTGATGACTGTTACATGACAGTTATTAATATAGATTTTAATATTCTTGTAATCAGCGCGTAATCAATCAATCGTATTGTTATATCACTATACTCATCATCAACTGTTTCTCAATTAAAACTTCTAGCACCCTAAAAATTCATGAAAAATATAGCTTATAAGTACTTAACTGAGGAATCTAAAACTTGGTTATTACCCATATTGTCAGGTGTTTTTATAGGCACTAGTTATATTCCATTCCCACCTTGGGCTTCTTTATTTTGCTTTGTTCCGTTATGGATCTTCTGGCAAAAACAATCGCGTTTAAAACCAGTCATTTTAGGTGGATTGCTAACAGCCTTTGTATTTACTCTAATTGGTTTTAATTGGGTTGCACTCACACTACATGAATTTGCTCATTTAGATTGGCCTTTCGCAATATTAGGCGTGATTATCTATGCACTCATTGCACATTTATATGTACCGCTAGCAGGACTCATCTGGTTTTTAGCTCAACAAAAGCTCAGAATGACACATTATTTGTCTTTAAGTTTATTGACTTTAATAACAATACTTTGTGAAACTTATTCCTTAACACTTTTTGATTGGAACTTTGGTTACTCTTGGTACGGTGCCAATTTACCACTATTTCATTGGGCAGAATATATCGGTTTTAGCGGTCTGAGTGCGGCGACTTTGCTCTGCAATTTACCTCTCTATATTGCATGGCAACAACGAAAACGACTAAAAGGTAAACTCATATTTGCTAGCGTGTTAATAGGATTCATTATTTTGAATATGGGTGGAATGGCTCTAAAAGCGAGAATTCCACAACCAGATGCTTTCGCAACAACTTTATTAGTACAAGCAAGTACTGAGAACTCAGAAAAACTAGCCGCTGAACTAGGTAAAGGTTATAGCCAAGAAATTCTTAATCGATACGCAAGACTGACTGATGAAGCGCTTAAATCGCATAGCGATACCCATATAGATTTCGCTGTATGGCCGGAAACGGCTTTTCCTGCATTATTAGGCCCGCAATTTAAACAAAATAGATTACCAGCTGCACTTACAAAATTTCTGCAAGAAAGACAACTACCCTTGATTACAGGTGCATACAGTATTGATAATAAATCACAACTGATCACTAATTCTTTATTTGTGTTGGATAAAGAAGGTGAAATTGTATCGCCACATTACAGTAAAACAATATTATTGGCTTTTGGTGAATACATACCAGGAGAACAATACTTTCCCCAAATTAGAGATTGGTTACCTGCGACCGGACATTTTGCAAGAGGCTCAGGCCCGAATCAACTGCTCGAATGGAATGGGTTTAAAATGGGCGCTCAAATATGTTATGAAAGTTTGTTCCCAGCATTTTCTAGATCACTTGCACAACTGGGCGCACAATTTATTGTTAATGTAACAAATGATTCGTGGTACGGCACATGGCAAGAACCCTATCAGCACTTCTATATGACATTAGCTCGAGGAATAGAATTTCGTAGACCCGTGTTGAGAGTTACAAATACAGGCATATCAACAGTTAGCTTGGCCTCTGGTGAAATCCTAGAAAGATCACCTATTCATGAACCTTGGACAGGTATTTATCAAATACCCTACTTAAAAAATCCACCCATCACTTTTTACCAAACGTACTTCTGGTTAGTACCGGTTTTATTATGGGTTTGTTTGTTTTCGTTGTTGGGTATAGGAATCAAAAATAGACGCATCATAAGTAACTTCAAGTGAGCTTGATAAATACCAGTCTTCTTTTATATTTATTTAAAAGTAGACTTTGAAAGTTTAATAACGACTAGTCATTTTTTATTTGTTTTTGCGTACCATAATCTAGTAATTCAGTTTTATAGTAATTGATATCCAAGTACTTTTCTAACAACAAGGGTTTTTTACCAGGATCAGCTAATTCCCACGTATTTTTTATCAAACCCTCCATTATCAAAGCATAGACACATGCTTCAATAGACTCAAGCACTGCCATTTGTGGAGGCTCATTACTAGTGATACCTGCTTCCAGCTCAAGCAATCTTTGATAACTTACAAAACGATACAACCCAGAGTCCAATTGCATTGATAAAATAGTTTTCCTACTGTCCACATGATTGAGTACTTCACCATTACTGACAGAAACCGCTCGTAACATTGTTGTAACTGTGTCCCGTCTAAATTCTGTTGACCCACCCACACCAAAATATTTAGCACCAACTCCGCCTGTCAGTAAATTAGTCTCATAGGCTATAACGCCACCCTCTAATATAACAGGGGCATATAGCATGGGAGGTAAGTTAAATATTTTGTGCTCCGCTCGCTCTTTTTCAGATACGTAAGCCTCTCGAGTTTGATTAATTATTTTTCTTTCGTTTAATAAATCAGTTAAACCTTCTCGTTCAAGTACTGTAAACCACTTTCCATTACCTGCTTCCATTAATGCACGCATTAACATGGAGGTACCACCCTGTGTTACAGCTGTAGAATATTGAGTTATCGTATCATTACTTTTATATTGCCCTGTTTGATCACGGAACTTATAAATAGCAACGATAATTGGTTTTTTTGGAGCCGGTAAAGATCTTAAAATATCCGAAATTTGAGATCGATAATCAACTGTTGCCTTATCTGAACTAATTGGTTGAATATCTGTAGAGCAAGATATTATAGAAGTACTGATAAAAGCGCTAAAGACTACTATAAAAAAAATATTATTCATGGTGCAACTAAATAAGGTACAGAAAAAACGGTATTTGATATCCCATCTGAAATGGTGATCGTCATATTGCCACTTGAATCAGGACTAGACGTAGACAAAGTGTAACCACCTGAAAGTGGGACTGTAACATTCGGTATTATGTAACCGTTAGCATCAATATAAGAGGCGTTTATAGCTTTTGCCTCTGCCGTACTTAAAGCGGAAAGTATTGCAGTTTGCACTTTACTAGCGAACAATTGTAAAGGAGTTTGTGTTGCTGATGGTATAACTGGAGCTTTGTAACCATTTTGAGCATTAGCTTCATTTAGCAATACAACACCTTTATTAGCATCACCTCCGATAAAACTGGGATTTGCAAATCGATGCGTCAATTGGTCTGCCAATACAGCAACAGAAAATGCCATCAAAATAATAAAACTTAACAGAAACTTCAATTGATTCCCTCCAGACCTTTTAATGCTTCTTTGTTTTCGAATATATAACTTTCAATTTTTTCTCTTGCATCTAAGGCTTTAGCATCAATTGCATTAGCCACGAACCCAACTCTATCTTCAAAAACAACATCGTTATCGATTTCTATCCACACTACATTGCCTGAAATATTATCAGGTCTTTCTCTAACAGAGATATTGCCCGGAAAGTATGGTGGCTCCCAGCCATTGAGTAATTCATCGTAAAATAATTGACCTACACGTGAAATAACTTGATCAGTAATTAACCCATCTATTAAAACATCTTGATCTGCCGCAACAACATTAGGAATACGTAAAAGCGAAATCAAAATTAATAAATAAACTTTAACAATGCGCATCTAAAAGATATATCAATTTTGATTATGTGGGACTTTAAATCTTAAAATTATTATATCCTTCCAATACAGGTTTGTATATTTTTGAATATTTAATTTAACCTAAAAAAAACAAAAAACTGAGTTCCAAAAAACCTCAACTCTAAATTAAAGCTGAGGTTTTTGATAATGATCAATTTAAAGATCCATTACTGAGCAATACTGTATACCAGATTTTCACCGTGTGTTGCTAAGTTCATAATCGATCCTGCTACAGATTGTGTCAGAATTAGATTGTTATAATTTCCATCATTACTAACATTTGCAACAGCACTAGTAGTCGTTTGTGTCAGAGAAACCATATTATTGGATCCCAAAACAGAAATTGTAGCTACATCATTATTCCCTATTTGAGAAACGTTAATTGTATTTTTAGTAGTAGTTGCTGATGTTGTTGCTAATGCTTGAGTTAAATCTGCAAAACTCCCAACATTAACTCCATTAATATCATGAGAACTACCATGCTGCCCATTAGCTATATTGTTCCCAGGCATAGTTGCGTTTATAACCACATTTGCCGAGTTACCCGTACCTGTTTGAGTGATTGTGTTGTAATTATCAGAAACATCACCTTGCACTAGGCTTATTAAGTTGGCAGAACTGCCTCCATCCTGCTGAATCATTAAACTACTCGATGTACTGCTAGTATTGGTCTCTTGGGTACCTGCAATCTGATAAAGATCAATTCTTGATACTAAAGTAGCATTGTCAGCGTTTACAACACCGCAAAAACTGGTAAGTACAGCAACAGCTAATATACTTTTTTTCATTTTACTTTCCTATTTTAAATTAATTAAAAATAACTTCTTATGTGAAGCTACCCTTGTTAAAAAACTATCTTTCTTATTGAAACAAACTAATACGTACTAATATTTTTTCCGATCTTTAACTGAGCCTTATAAATAAACACTAGCGTTTCATCTAAAAAGCTTAAGCACGGTTAAATATTAATCGAGAAAAAATAAATGTCAATAAGTTTTTTAACAAAAAATTTAAATTAATTTAACTTTTATATTTTGCAATCCTAAGAAATTAAACAAACATAAATTCAATCATATATAAAAATAATCAAAAAATTAAAAAATTAAAAAATTAAATATAACAACAAATAAATAAATAAAACAAAAAACCATAAGTATCATTAAGTTAATAAATCATCCCAGAATCCATCCATACGCTTGTCAGACACAGGAAAGGTCGTTTTTAATGATTGAGCATAAAGAGATACCCTATACTCTTCGAGAGCCCATCGGTAAAAAATTTTCTCGGGAATGATGTAGTTTTTTCTAGAAACCCCCTCAATATGAACCCAAAATCTTTTAGAACATCGATTAATATCCTGAGATTTCTGCTGATTTGTGTCGCGTTTATCAATTCGATGTTGAATTGCCTTTAAATAACGCGGAATTTGTTTCATTGATTGATAGGGGGTATGCCTAATAAATCCAACATAAACCAGTAAGTCTAGTTGCTGATTAACATCAATAACTAATGGATCATTGGATTTAAAGCTTTTCTCAAGAATTTTCTTAATCTCCCCGTACTCTTTCATGATATCTAAAGCGAGTTGACCGACCTCATTAACAATAGACAATAATTTAGGTTTATTTTCCTTAATAGTTTTGTCAAAGGCTTGTTGAGTTCGTATGACTTTACCCTCAATAAAAACACCATAGAAAATCAAAAACAACATATCTTCTTTATAAGACGCTATTTCCGTTAATTGCCCCTGCGATAAACGAGTGATTAAAGGATGTTTAGGTAGACGATTATAAGTTAACTCAGCGACTGCAGATTGCGGCATATTTTTAAGAATATAAGTACAATCTTTTCTAAGTTGCAATTGCAATAAACGCATCAAGCCTAACTGATGATGTAAATCAGCTTTTTGTTGGGTATCAAATATCCGCACACCTACCGCATCGCCCTCATCAATAATGGCCGGATACCCAATAAAGCTTTGGCCCTTCTGAATAAATTGATAGGTCTCAGGTAGATCATCAAATCCCCACTGAACGTAACCTGTAAAATTCAACTCATCCGTGGCAATTTGATCAAAACTATGTTCGGCTTTGACTGCATGTTTGGTTTGTAGTTGCTTTAAGTCACGTCCATAATCTAGTAACTGTCCTTGATCATCAACAACTCTAAAATTCATTTTTAAATGATCAGTTAAGGTTTCGAAACTCCACTCATTAAGTGGTATAGCCTCACCGGTCAATTTTCTTAAACGATTGCCTAGCCACTCTTGTAATAAACCTTTATAGTCCGGCTCTATGTCTAAACACTGTTTAACCATTTGAGGCACAGGCACAAAATGCTTTCTAATATTTTTAGGTAGGGCTTTAACCAAAGCAATACACTTTTCTTCTAATAATCCTGGCACCAACCAGTCAAAAGGAATGGAGGTTAATTGGTTTAATTGATGAACCGGGATAATTGCGGTAACCCCATCTTCATCATGTCCAGGTTCAAATCGATATTGCAAACTAATAGTTAGATTACCAATCTTTTTACTATCCGGAAAATCCCATTCATTAACATACCCAGCATCCTTTTCTCGAGTTAAATCTTCTTTAGTTAAAAACAAAAACTTTGGATTAGTGCGCTCAACCGTTTTACGCCAGGTATCTAAAGTGACACCGCTGATAATTTCTGCAGGTAATTTCTGATCATAAAATTGATACAGCCATTGCTCATCCTCAACCAAATCAACGCGCCGACCTTTATGCTGAATCATACCCACTTCTTCTAAAAGCTTCTGATTCTCTCTATAAAATGGTGCATTACTATGATATTCATGATCAACTAACGCAGACCTTATAAATATCTCCCTAGCTGCTTTAGGGTCAACATGATCATAAGGAATCTTTCGTCCAGCTTGCAGGGTTAAACCGTATAACAACGTTCTAGCTGACACCATAGAACGCGCAGATTTCTTTTCCCAATGCGGATCATAGTAATTATGCTTTACTAAATGTCCCGCACAATGCTCAATCCATTCGGGCTCAATGCGAGCGACATTACGAGCATAGACTTTACTGGTTTCGACTTGTTCAGCCGCCATAATCCATTTCGGCTTTAACTTGTGTAAGCCAGAACCGGGAAAAATAAAAAATTTAAGCCCCCTAGCACCTAAATATTCATACTGCTCATGCCTAAATCCAATGTTAGATAATAAGCCTGTTAATAAGGCCCGATGAATCTTTTCATATCCGGCATCTTCAGTATTGGGGTGCAACTTTAGATCACTTTTAATCACCTGCATAATCTGAGCATGAATATCAAACCACTCACGCATTCGAATATATGATAAAAAATTATCCGTACAATACTTTCGGAGTTTATTGTTCGATAAATGCTTCTTTTGTTGCTCAAAAGTATTCCAGATATTAAGCATCGTTAAGAAATCAGATTCTGGATGTCTAAAAACCGCGTGCTTCGCTTCTGCTTGCGCCATCTTATCCGCAGGCTTTTCTCGAGGATCTTGCACACTCAAGACAGAAACAATGATCGCCACTTCCATCAAGCAATGTTCTTCGGCAGCAGCTAGTAACATACGAGCTAACTTGGGATCAGTCGGCAATTTGGCTAATTGTTTGCCAACTTCAGTTAATTTTCCGGACTTATCTAAAGCATTAACTTCGTGTAGAACATTTTTACCATCTCGGATCATCTTATCATCCGGTGGCTCTATAAAAGGGAATGCCTCAATATCACCCAAATTTAAAGCAATCATTTGTAAGATGACCGCTGATAAATTAGTGCGCATAATTTCCGGTTCGGTAAACTCGGGTCTCGCTAAATAATCCTCATGTGAATATAAACGAATACAAATCCCTTCAGCGACACGACCACAACGCCCTGCCCTTTGATTAGCACTTGATTGAGAAATACGCTCGATCGGTAAGCGTTGGATTTTACTTCGATGACTATACCGACTAATTCTAGCGTGTCCCGTATCAATCACACAGCGAATACCAGGCACAGTTAATGATGTTTCCGCCACGTTAGTTGCTAAAACAATACGAACTTTACCGCCCTTAGGATTAAATACCCGCTCTTGTTCACTCACACTCAATTTAGAATATAAGGGTAAAATTTCGTATTGAGTCGGATGATGTTTCTTTAAAGATTCCGTGGTCTCTCTAATTTCACGCTCACCACTTAAAAAAATCAAAATATCACCGCGCATATCTCGATACAACTCATCTACCGCATCTAAAATAGCATGCTGTAACTCATCTATCGTTTCATCAACTTCTTCACCCTCCAAAGGTTCTTTAGTGATAATAGGTCGATAACGCATATCTACTGGATAGGTTCTACCAGACACTTCAATAATAGGCGCATCATTAAAATGCGTAGAAAAGCGCTGAGTATCAATGGTTGCAGAAGTGACGATAACTTTTAAATCAGGGCGTTTGGGCAATAACCACTTTAAATAACCCAACAAAAAATCGATATTTAAACTACGCTCATGGGCCTCATCAATAATAATAACTTCATACTGGCTTAAATAAGGATCATTTTGAGATTCCGCCAGTAAGATACCGTCGGTCATCAACTTAACTAAAGAGTCGGTGTGCGTTTTATCATTAAACCGGATTTTATAACCAACAGATTTGCCCATCGGTTCACCCAGTTCTTCAGCAATTCGATCAGCAACCGTCCGAGCAGCAATTCTTCTGGGTTGAGTATGACCAATAAAACCACCGGCACCTAAACCAATTGATAAACAAATCTTCGGTAATTGCGTAGTTTTACCCGACCCTGTTTCACCACAGACAATAACCACTTGATTGGATTTAATGAGCTGAGCTATATCATCCTTTTTACCCGTGACCGGTAAATCAGGAAAATTAAGCGGAGGAATACTAGAAAGACGCTTGTTTCTATTAGCAACGGAGCGTTCAATTCGTCCAGCTAAAATACTTAATGGTGACGAACAGTCTTTATTTTTTTTAAGTTCGTTTCTTAAACGATCGAGTTGCCTTTTAAGACTATGTCTATCTTGATTAAGACAGAGAGAAATTTGCTGGGTGAGTTGCTTGAAAAGTTCTAAAGAGGCCATCAAATACAGGATATAAAAATGAAAGATTATATCCTATATGATCTAATGACTTTATTCGCCAGCTCTTACATCGAATTCAATTTTCCATTGGCTATGATCTTTTTGAGAGATGGCATGTAATTCTAAAGTACCTACTTCTGTAATTGCCGAACACAAATGTACAGGCACAACCATACCAGCACTTCTACCCTCTTCAGGTAGAGTAATATCAAGTTCTGTTAGCTCGTCTAACTCATCATTAGACCAATACTCTAAACGCGATCCCACTTTGTCTTCACGACGCGTAGTAGACGCAAAAAATCGGAAGCGGACCGGTTCACCCACAACTAAGCCAAACTCATCACTGGGTAGTTCTTCACGCGTACCTTCTTCCATACCAAACGGCGCCACGCACAAGGCTACAACTTCAGGAGCAAAGCCCGGAACTGCCGGCATAGCACTTTCAATACCTACATAATAAGCTGCAGCAGTTCCCCCTTTAATCCGTATACCTTTACCTTGCCTAACATGTCCGTAATAAGCCGCACCTCGTGCCACAGCCAAATCTAGATCTGCACCTGACAATAGTCGAGCCGAGGGTGCTTGTTCCGCACTTAACCAAGAATTTAACACAGCCATTAAACGTTCAGCTAAAGGATGAGCTTTTAAGACCCCTCCGTTAAATAACACGGCTGTAGGATGAATAAAACTAGCATTTTGAGGGGGAATTATCCCACTTATCTCTTGAGCCGCTTGAGACTGTTTAGATAAAAATCCCGCCAAATGCCGAGTGATTGCAGCATCCTGTGCATAAGGTAAACCCGCAGTCCTTAAACCCGTTCTAGGACGGCTAATAGGACGATCTGCACTTGAAACCCATGGAAAAAACCCTTCAACCAAAACATTAGCCAATTCTGTACGAGTCAATTCGGTACGAATGTTTCCAGCCATTAAAGAGGAACCACGATTAGCTATCACTAAAGGTACAGACTCTAATTCTGTGTTAGTAAACAATTTTTCTTTAGCGTCACGGCAACTATGCGTTAAAGCTTGCAACTGCCAAGGCTCAATACGCTTAGCTTCTTGATCTAGCTTTACTTTAACCGTATAGGCTAGAGCTAAATCCATATTATCCCCACCCAGTAAAATATGATCACCCACAGCAATACGTGTCAGTGTCAAACTACCTTGATCTTCAATCACCGCGATTAATGATAAATCCGTAGTGCCACCACCCACGTCAACCACTAATATTACATCACCGCATTGTACTTGTTTACGCCAATCACCCTGACTACTTTCAATCCAACTATATAAAGCCGCTTGCGGTTCTTCTAATAAAATGGCTTGCCCTAAACCTACAGATCGAGCCGCTTCCATCGTTAAATCACGGGCAGCAGGATCAAACGATGCAGGAACAGTAATGACTAAATCTTGATTTTCTAGAGGGGCATCCGGATTTAAACTTAACCAAGCCTCTTTCAAATGTGCCAAATAAGCCGTAGTAGCCTGAAAAGGAGAAATACGCGCTACTTCCTCAGGTGCTTCAGCGGGTAATATTGGAGCTTTACAATCCACACCTGCATGACACAACCAACTTTTAGCACTGGATACCAGTCTAATAGGCGTTTTACTACCTAAACTACGCGCAACTTCACCTAACAAATACTGTGGCTTTAACGTCCAAGGAAGACTAGTCGATCCTTCCGCTAGTTCAGAAGGATGTGCTTGATAAATAAAAGAAGGTAACTGAAAACTATTTTCAACTAAGCCAGGGCTAAATAATTGTGGAATAGCCATCACTTGCTGAACAAACTCGTCATCAGTACCATTAGTAATAGGTGCATAAGACAACACACAATGAGTAGTACCTAAATCAATACCTACAGAATATCGTTGAGTGTTAATAGACGTAAATTGTTGGTCTCCAAAATTCACAGTTCAACCTCAGCAGGTGCGATAATATTAGCATTATGTGTCTGGGTTAGTTTTGCTAAACGCACATCAGTGACTTGCCAACCTTTATGTACCAAAGTACCTGTAAATGGTGCGGACCCGACTATATTACCTGTTAACCTAACGGATGCGGCATCAAAACCGGCTGGTAAAGTGACTTTATTTCCTTCTAATTCGGTACGAATAGGAGTCAATGTGAAGTGTTCATGCACTGCTTTTTTACAGCCTTCGTGTACCACTCTAGCAGCAACACCCACATCAACATCACTATAAGACGCAATATCTTCTTGGATAAAATCAATAAATCGTGCGTTTTTTTGTAATAAACCCAATAATTGTAAAGCGGCGTCAGGCGTAGCTTCTTTCAAAATGACAGGCTCTGGAATTGGCGCAGGAACCAATTTCTCTACTTCCACAATTTTCTCTATCACTTTAACTATGGGCTCTGCCGCTACTAGATTTGCAGGTCTAAATTGTGAAGAATGATTTTTATTACAACGCATCATTGCAAATAAAACACTTAGCAAAACTGTTAATAAAATTAAAGCTAGGACCACAACAGTACCCGCCAGGCATACATGCCATAAATCAAAAGTAGTCGGTTTTAAAGATAAATCGATTGTATAGTTCATAGAGACCTGTCGTTATAGTTATTATTTTTGTCCCGATTTACGGGTTGCCTCAGAAAACATCATGCCTTGTAACACTTCTCGAGTTGTTTGCATGCGTAATTGCTTTAAATGTCTATCAGAAATAACACCCGGCACCTTAGCATCTAAATAAACATCACGAATCTTTGCAAGTATGGGTTCACATTGTTTGATAATAGTCTCTGTTGCGTTGCGGGTATCTTGCTGTTGATAAGTGGATTTTTGCATTTCATCGCTAACACATTTCTTATAGGCGTACTTTGCTGTTTGAACCTTCTCTATAGTGCCATCGGTCAAGGTTGTATTTATCCATTCGTTTTTTGTATCTTCCGCCATTGCTGTTGTTGCCGACAATAACAGCAAACTACATAAAAAATTTTTCATAAAGCCTCTGGTTATATTTCTAATATTTGTAGTGTTAATTATTTTGTAAAGCGGCTATACGCTCTTCTAAAGGCGGGTGGCTCATAAATAAACGTGACACACCACTACCATTAATACCAAATGCTGCTAATTGGCCCGGTAAATCGGGTACTTCATTGGCTCTTTGTAATGCACGTAAAGCGCCGATCATATTTTGACTACCCGCCAATTGAGCACCACCTGCATCGGCCTTAAATTCTCTATAACGTGAGAACCACATGACCAACATGGATGCTAAGAAACCTAACGCAATTTGAGCCACCATCTGGGTAATATAGTATGCAGGGCCATTTCCACGTTCGGTTTTAAAGACGACTCTATCTACAAAGTGACCCAAAATAGTAGCGAAGAAAAATACAAAAGTGTTTACTACACCCTGCATCAACGCCATTGTCACCATGTCACCATTAGCTACATGAGAAATCTCATGCCCCACTACAGCCTCAACTTCAGCAGCAGACATTGCATTTAGTAAACCCGTACTCACAGCCACTAACGCACTATTTCGGCTCATGCCTGTAGCAAAAGCATTCGCTTCTGGTGCTTGAAAAATACCTACTTCAGGCATACCAATACCGGCTAGCTGCGCTTGCTTAGCAACCACTTCCATTAACCATTGTTCTGTTTGATTTTGAGGATAAGTAATTACATGCACTCCCATCGATTGTTTTGCTGACCATTTAGACATTGCTAATGAAATTAATGATCCGGTCATACCAATGACCGCGGACATTACTAATAAAGCATTTAAGTTAAGATCCACACCTTGTGCGTCAAGTGTACTATTCAAACCCAGTACACTAAAAATAATACTGACCACGACCATAATGGCAACGTTGGTCGCTAAAAACAAAAGAATCCTAAGCATGGTAATACCCTCTAGTTTAATGAGTGACCAATATGGAGATGAATTTGAAAAATCCAATATTTGCCAAATAAAATATCTAAACAAATATTATAAAGATGAAACAGCGTAAACAGAATTGAATTTAGCAGATCAGTTGATACTCATTTTCAAAGCGGCCGCCGTTGGCCAAGGTGCTAAGAACACGGCCATAATTAAAAATGAAATTAAGATATTTAACTGGGCTTGAATGGGTAAACCCGCGCCGGCCATTTCTACCGCATTACTAGCAAAAATCAATACTGGGACATACAATGGCAAAACTAATAGGGATAAAATCATCCCTCCCCGTCTTAATCCTACCGTTAAAGCAACACCTATTGCACCAATCAAACTTAATACGGGCGTACCTAATAGCAACGTCAACAATAACACGCCTAATGAGCTAGTCGGCATTCCCAAAAACACCGCTAATAATGGGGCTACTATTAACAAAGGAAAACCCGTCACTAGCCAATGTGCAATAACTTTTGCTAAAACTAATAGTGAAGCTGGATGCGCACTTAATAAAATTTGTTCTAATGAACCATCATCAAAATCTGAGCGAAATAGACTATCTAATGACAACATCGCTGCTAATAAAGCCGACACCCAAATGATACCCGGCGCTATAGACTGTAATAAATGCGGTTGCGCCCCAATGCCTAAAGGGAAAAGCGTAATCACCAGAATAAAAAATAACAAGGGATTAGCAACTTCAGAGCGTCTGCGTAAAGCCAAGACCAAGTCTCTTTTAATAATAGCAAAAAAGGCGGTAGATAAAGACATTAAGAGAGCATAACGCGTTGAACATTAACACCTTGCAAACTTAGGTCTTGATGTGAGGTTAAGACAATCATGCCCCCCTGGGCACAATGTTCAGACATTAATGTTTCTATTAGCGTAATCCCTTGCCTATCCAAAGAAGTAAAAGGCTCATCTAATATCCACAAAACATTTTTAGTCATTAATAAGCGGGCTAAAGATAAACGCCTTTTTTGACCGGCAGATAAAGCACCTACTAACATATCGTCAAAATCTTCTAAATTGACTCGAGTGAGCGCTTCAGTAATGCTGTAATTTCCGGCTTGACCCAAAGCCAAAGCCACTTTGAGATTCTCATAAACCGTCAATTCTTTTTTAACACCCTCTAGATGTCCCACATAAGCTAAATCTGAATAGTAAGAACTGTCAGATAGCGCATCACTACACCAGCTTAAGTCACCCGCATCGGGTTCACGAAAACCACATAAAATACGTAATAATGAAGTTTTACCACTACCGTTTTTACCTTCTAGCAATAACACCTGGCCGGCATTGACAGTAAATGACAAGTCCTCAAACAAGACCCGATCATCTCGAATACAACTTAGCGAATTAGCCTGTAATGAATAATTCACGTACCCTGACATTACTTAGCGACCAATGATCTCTGTCTTACTGCTTCAAATAACAAAACACCAGTAGCGACCGACAAATTTAAACTTTCAACACGCCCTAACATAGGAATTGAAACCAACATATCGCACTGTTCTTTGGTTAAGCGCCTTAAGCCTTTGCCTTCTGCGCCGACAACGATGGCCATTGGCGCTGTAAAATCCGTCTTATAAAGTGTTTGAGTTGTTTCCCCATCTGCACCGGCAACCCACAAACCTTGATCTTTCAGCCAACGTAAAGTTCTCGCCAAATTGGTTACTTGATAAACAGGAACAGTTTCTGCAGCACCACTCGCCACTTTACACACCGTCGGAGTAATGCCTGTTGCATTATCTTTAGTAATGATGACACCATGCACGCCTGTAGCATCAGCCGTTCTTAAGCAAGCACCCAAATTATGGGGATCTTGAACGTTATCTAACACTAAAAACAAAGCGGTTTCTGTTAAGTTCTCAACGGCAGACTTTAAATCACTTTCTGATAACTCACCTGGCATATCGACTTCAATCACAATGCCTTGATGATTATTACTATCCGACAAACGATCAAGTCTTTTTCTATCAACTTTTTCTGGCTTTATGCCAAGATCTAATAGATCCTCTATAGCTTTAGTTAATCTTATATCTTGTCTAGCTGTATCTACCCAGGCTTGTTGAATATTTTTAGGGGAATAATCAAGCGCGGCTTGCACTGAATGTAGGCCGAATAGTTTAGTTAATTTCATTTTGTTGTTTTTTTCTTACGACGTTTCTTTTTAGGCTTATCACTATCGGTTACTTTTTTTACTGAGCCTTCTTTATTAATTAGCTCAAAATCCATTTTCTTTTCATCTAAATCTACGCGTACAACCCTAATGTTGACGGTATCACCCAAACGATAATTAGTATTAGTCCGTTCACCTTTCAATTGATGACTCGTTGGATCAAAATGGAAATAATCCTGCCCCAAATTACTGATATGTACTAAACCTTCAACATAAATATCAGCCAACTCAACAAAGAAACCAAATGAAGTCACTGCAGAGATGATACCGGAGAACTCTTCTCCGATTTTATCCATCATGTATTCACATTTTAACCAACTAACTACATCACGCGTTGCATCATCCGCTCTTCGTTCATTTGCAGAACAATGTTCACCCAACATAATCATCTCAGGCATACCATAGACGAAAGTTTCGGGCGATTTACCCGCTAAACAATGTCGGATAGCACGATGGACTAATAGATCAGGATAACGCCTAATGGGGGAAGTGAAATGGGCATAAGCTTCTAAAGCTAAACCAAAGTGACCTTTAAGATCAGGACTGTAAACTGCCTGAGACATCGATCTTAATAATACGGTTTGAATCAAATGAGCATCCGGTCTGTCCTTAACCGAATCCACTAAATGCATATAATCAAGAGGTGTAGGGCTCACGCCACCGCCAAACTTTAGACCTAACTCACCTAAAAAAGTTTTTAAATTAAGTAATTTATCTGAGGACGGGCCTTCATGAATACGCAATAACTTAGGGATTTTTTTAGCATTTAGATACTTAGCCGCCGCGCTATTCGCAGTAATCATAAACTCTTCAATCAGTTTATGCGCATCGTTACGAACCACAGGAACAATTTTTTCAATCTTACGATCAGCACCAAACATGATTCGCGTTTCTTGCGTATCAAAATCCATGGCACCACGTTTTTCACGACTAATTCGCATCACTTTATATAAGGCGTAAAGTTCACGCAAATGGGGTAAGACAGCTTCATAGTTATCAGCTAAGGTCTCATCACCATCCACTAAGATCTTAGCAACCTCTGTGTACGTTAAACGCGCATGAGAGCGCATCACTGCATCATAAAATCGACTTCTAGAAACAGACCCTTCTTCGTCTATGAAAAGTTCACAGACCATACACAAACGATCCACATGCGGATTAAGTGAACACAATCCGTTAGACAATATCTCCGGCAACATCGGAATGACTTGTTCTGGAAAGTAAACTGAAGTACTACGATTTTTAGCTTCTTTATCTAACTCGGTATCTACTTGTACATAATGAGAAACGTCTGCAATGGCAACTAATAACTTCCAACCCTTAGGCGTTTTCTTACAATAAACAGCATCATCAAAGTCTCGTGCATCTTCACCATCAATCGTAACTAAAGGGGTGCTACGTAAATCGACTCGGCCTTCTTTAGCTGATTCAGGGACTTCAGCAGATAAAGATTTAATTTCTTCGAGTAACTCAGTAGGCCAAACATTGGGAAGTTCGTATGACCGTATCGCCATCTCTATTTCCATACCAGGGGCTAAATGATCGCCCAATACATCAATAATTCTGCCGATAGGTTGGTGTAATTTAGTTGGTTGTTCAGTGACTTCTGCAACAACGATTTGCCCATGCAGAGCATCACCTACGCCGTCCGCTTCCACAAGGAGCGTTTGAGCGATATTTTTGTTATCGGGTACTACATAAGTGAAGCCATCCTCTTCATAAAGTCTACCAACTATCTGATGCGTATTTCGCTCTAAGATCTCAACGACGGCACCTTCTCTTCGGCCTTTCTTATCGATCCCAGCAACCCTAAGCATGGCTCTATCATTGTGCAATAGAGGATTCATTTCTCTGGGGGATAAATATAAATCATCCGATCCATCATCCGGTCTTAAGAACCCGAAGCCATCTGGATGACCAATGATACGACCTACAATTAAATCTTTATTATTAACTAAACAATATTGTTGACCACGATTGTAAAGTACCTGACCATCGCGCTCCATAGCTCTTAGGCGTCGCCTTAAAGCCTCAAGATCATCTTCACTTTCAAGTTTAAATAGATTAGCTATCTCACTACGCGATAAAGTTTTACCGGCATGCTCTAAAGCAGCCAGAATAAGCTCTCTACTTGGAATGGGATTTTCATACTTTTCAGCTTCGCGCTGAGCATATGGATCTTTTGTTGAATTAAAATCAACGTCTTTTTTAGACTTAGATGTCATTTAATAATTAAATTCAATTGGATTGGTACAATTAATTGATAGGCTTATATCATACATGCTTAACCTATCGATTAGAATTGAAAATAACAAATCCTATTAAAATAACATTATAAATTGCGCATAAAACAAGGTGCCGTTGTTTAAACGGCAAAAAAATAGGTCATAGTTGTGAAAATAATAAGGATAACCTATTAGTACTCAGGCAATAATTGCAAACCTAACCAAGCGACAACGACAACAACAAATAACAGTGTCATTTTGATTTTTGTTAACACGTCTTTATCTATTCTATTAAACATAACCTTCACCTCTATACAAAACGTAATAACTATAAAAACAGATTATTTCTATAACTTGATATGTAACCGAAATAAGAACAAAAGCAACCCTGCTTTACTTTCAAGTTTTAAGGCTAGCCTCTCGTTCGTATATAATAAGCCTACTTAAATCGATTTTTTATATCCAAACCCTTAGGAGCTGTACATCATGCCTGTTTATCGTTCTAAAACTTCAACCGGTGGTCGTAATATGGCGGGAGCTCGCTCTTTATGGCGCGCCACAGGCATGAAGGATGACGACTTCAGTAAGCCTATCATTGCGATTGCAAATTCATTTACCCAATTTGTACCGGGTCATGTGCACTTAAAAGACTTAGGTCAATTAGTGGCACGTGAAATAGAAGCCGCAGGTGGCGTTGCAAAAGAATTTAATACCATAGCCGTGGATGACGGTATTGCCATGGGTCACGACGGCATGTTGTATTCATTACCGAGCCGCGACATTATTGCAGACTCAGTAGAATATATGGTTAATGCGCATTGTGCCGATGCTATCGTCTGTATTTCTAACTGTGACAAAATCACCCCGGGTATGTTAATGGCAGCCATGCGCCTTAACATCCCTGTGATTTTTGTCTCAGGCGGCCCTATGGAAGCCGGTAAAGTCCGTTTAGCCAACCCTGAAACAAACACATTTGATATTAAAAAACTCGACTTAATTGATGCCATGGTCATGGCAGCAGATAGCAATGTATCTGACGCTGATCTTGCAGAAGTAGAACGCTCAGCCTGCCCTACCTGTGGATCTTGTTCAGGTATGTTTACTGCTAACTCAATGAACTGCTTAACTGAAGCATTGGGCTTATCTTTACCCGGTAATGGCACTGTAGTCGCTACGCATGCAGACCGCGAAGCTTTATTTAAGCAAGCAGGCCGAACCATAGTCGAGTTATGTAAACAATACTACGAAAATGACGACGCCTCTATATTACCCCGTTCTATTGGCTTTAAAGCATTTGAAAACGCGATAGCTTTAGACATCGCCATGGGTGGATCAACTAATACCATCTTACACATATTAGCCATCGCTCAAGAAGCAGAAATTGACTTTACCATGGCAGACATCGATCGCATGTCTAAAATCGTGCCTCAATTGTGTAAAGTAGCGCCTAACACCAATAAATATCATATAGAAGACGTCCACCGTGCCGGTGGCATTATGGCCATCTTAGGCGAATTGGATCGTGCAGGTAAATTACATACAGACGTACCCACCGTACACGCTAAAACCATGAAAGATGCACTTGATCTATGGGATATTGCGCGTAATCCAAATGATGCAGTAAAAACTTTCTATATGGCAGGCCCTGCGGGTATCCCCTCACAAGTGGCCTTTAGTCAAAACACACGTTGGCCTAGCTTAGATACTGACCGTGCCGAAGGCTGTATTCGCTCTTTAGAACATGCCTTTAGCCAAGAAGGTGGCTTAGCCGTTTTACATGGCAACATCGCTATAGACGGTTGTGTAGTGAAGACTGCGGGAGTTGATGACAGTTTATTGGTTTTTGAAGGCCCTGCCCATGTCGTAGAAAGCCAAGACGAAGCCGTAGAAAACATCTTAGCGGACAAAGTTAAGGCCGGTGATGTTGTGGTGGTTCGCTACGAAGGCCCTAAAGGAGGCCCAGGTATGCAAGAAATGTTATACCCCACCAGCTATATCAAGTCTAAAGGCTTGGGTAAAGCGTGCGCACTATTAACTGACGGTCGTTTCTCTGGTGGTACATCTGGGCTATCCATTGGACACTGCTCACCCGAAGCCGCCGCAGGAGGCAATATCGGCTTGGTACAAAATGGTGATCGAATCCGTATCGATATCCCTAACCGCACTATCGATGTGTTACTGAGTGATGAAGAACTAACAAAGCGCCGAGCAGAGCAAGATAAATTAGGTTGGAAACCTGCTAAAGCACGGCCTCGAAAAGTTTCTGCGGCCCTTAAAGCCTATGCCATGTTAGCAACCAGTGCAGATAAAGGTGCAGTTAGAAACTTAGAATTATTAGACTAAAGATAGCGTTTTTATACAACTCTAATTACCCTTAAAAACATAGTATTGAAACTAAAAATAAAACTGATACAGTCATACTACTAAACACACGTTTAGCCTTTATTAACTTTAAGGAAACACGATGGCTGATTACAAAAAATATATCTGTGATGCTTGTGAACACATTTACGATGAAGCAGTCGGTGATGCCGATTCTGATATCGCCCCAGGCACTTTATGGGCAGATGTACCAGAAGATTGGCGTTGCCCAGACTGTGGTGTAAGCAAAGATGATTTTGTTTTATTAGATTAAGACAGCTTAATCAAAAAGAAAGGGGCTTCACGCCCCTTTTTATTATTCGTTAACGCTTGATTCTCTATCAGGATGTATCTGGTTAACGATTGACGCTCTCGCCTCATGGCTTATAGCGTTTCTATCTCGACCTGCACTTGTAATAAGGGGTAAAAATGTAATCAGCACTTCAATTTTATCCATCTTCAACATGCTGATTAAGTGTGAGACAAAGTCATCTTCACCTACAAACGGGGCTAATTCTTTTGATGCACCGATATATTCAAGGGCTATCGGTTGAATAAGGGCTTTTGTGAGTAATGCGGGTTGAAATAATGAGGCATGAAAGCCTAACACATCATCACCCTGAGTAGTCGTACCTTCAGGAAAAGCAATGATATTAGAGTGTTGTTTTAACAACCAAATCATGCGCTCATTGATTTCTCTAATGTGTTTTTTATCGCCACGACGGATAAAGAGTGTACCCGCTTGTCTGGCTAAAAACCCAACAACAGGCCAAGCAGAAATATCACTTTTTGCGACAAAATAAGCCGGTAAGAACTTACCAATCACCACAATATCTAACCATGATATATGATTGCTAACCAATAACGTGCCATCATGAGGCACTGAACCTATCTGAGTAATATGTAGTTTAAGAATCGAACTAAAACTATCTAGCCAATTCTGTTTTATCGCATCACGTCTTATTTTAGCTTTATTAGCAGACCTCAAAACGCCTAATACAGGAAACACGAGCCCCGCTAATACTAAACCATAGGCAAATAAAACAATGACAGCACTTAATCTATAAACTAGCCGCAGTTTCAATTTCATTATTCGCCTGATAACCTTTCATATAGTGTTTGCTGTAACGCTCTTTTAACTGATCTAAGGGTAATAAAACAAATAGATCCATACAGTTAAAATCTTCATCCCAATACGGTTCGCCACAGATCAACGCCCCAAAACGTAAATAGGCTTTTAATAAAGGTGGAATACCTGATTCGTCACGTAGACATCTTAATTCAGCCGGTACCTTAATACGTGGAGTCACTTGAATGTCAGTCGTTGCAATATTTTTCTCATCAATATTTCTAAATACCGCATCTATAGCGTAACCACTAGGGCCCGGTGTAATACTCGCACAGCCGATTAAGTAGTTATATTGACCTTCTAAGGCATACTGCACTAACGAAGACCACAATGTCGTTAATACGGCGCCACCACGATAATCAGGATCTACACAGGTTCTACCCACTTCTAAAAAGCGTCCTGGTAACGCTAATATAGGGGTCATATCAAATTCATCTTGAGAATAATAACGCCCTAAACTTTTTGCTTGATCTTGATTCAATAAACGTGTGTAACCTACGATCTTTTTATTAATGTTGTCATACACCACCAAATGATCACAGTAGCTATCCACTTCATCGTAATCTAACCCTTCTGCTTCTGTCTTTAACTTAGCACCCATTTCTCTACCGAACACGCGGTATCTAAGGGCTTGCGCTTCTTTTATTAATTCGTCTGTATCAGCTAAAAAACATTCTAGTTTTTTAGTGGCGTTGATAAGTTTTTCTGTCGCTGTGTTTTTCATAAGTTGCCACCTAGCTCAAATTAAATTCGATATAGATTAAGCAACGCAGGTGACAGGTTAATGTCAAATTGGTTAAAGAAACGTGACAATCCGATGACGAAATGATGACAATTTAGGTGTTTGCTTTTTTATAATAAAACGCCATGCTTATTTAAGTAGCGATGCTATTGGTTGTATAATTCAACTCAGCTACAATCGTGCGTTGTTTCACTTTGTGAACCGTCACGCTTCAACACTAACCGCCACCATTATGAGTTACGCTATGGAATATGCTTTAGAAACAACCTCCTTAGATGCATTGCAAGCAGATTGCTTGATTATCGGGGTCTATCAAGACCAACAATTAACTGATTCTGCTGCCTCACTCCCAGAAAGCACACGTAATGTCATCAGTAAAGTGCTTGCTAGAGGTGACAATAAAGGCGCCATTGGCACTACTCTTTTAATAAACGCTTTACCTGACAGTGGTATCGAACGCGTTTTATTAGCCGGTCTGGGCGAGCATAAAGCATTGACAGGTAAAAACTTTAGAAAAGCACTCCAAGCGGTGTTTGCCAGCTTAAAAAAATCTCAAATTAAAACGGTGACATGTACTTTAGCCGATGTAGATGTGATTAACGGCGACCGTCAATGGAAAACTCGCCAAATTATAGAAATAGTAAACGATACGGCTTATCAATTTACGGCTTATAAATCGAATAAAGACCTAGACTTTACTATTGAGAAAATCAGCATTACAGCACCCACATCTGAATTAACTCAAGCACAGCTCGGTTTATCTCAAGGCACTGCGATTGCTGATGGCATCAATTTAACCAAATTATTAGGCGACTTACCCGGCAACATCTGTACACCCACATACTTAGCAGAACAAGCCATTGAATTAGGCAGTCAATATGACAAATTGAGTATTAACGTTCTTGAAGAAGCCGATATGGAACAACTCGGCATGGGCGCTTTGTTATCAGTATCTCGTGGCAGCAGACAACCGGCTAAATTAATTACGCTGGATTATCAAGGTGGTGATAAAAACGCTAAGCCTATCGTGTTAATTGGTAAAGGCCTTACCTTTGATGCGGGTGGTATTTCTTTAAAGCCTGGCTTAGGCATGGATGAAATGAAATACGATATGTGCGGTGGTGCTACTGTCTTAGGCACTTTAAAGGCCGCTGCAGAAATGAAACTACCACTCAATATCATCGGCTTAATTCCGGCTTCCGAGAACTTACCCGATGGTGATGCCAACAAACCCGGTGATGTGCTTATTAGTATGTCTGGTAAAACCATTGAAGTATTAAATACGGATGCAGAAGGTCGCTTACTATTATGTGACACTTTAACGTATGCAGAACGTTTCAACCCAGACGTAGTGATCGACATGGCAACCTTAACAGGCGCATGTTTAGTGGCATTAGGTCGAGTGCCTAGTGGTTTATTAGGCAACAATGACGAACTATGTAACGCTTTACTCGCTGCCGGTGAAGTAGCCAATGACAGCTTATGGCGCTTGCCGTTATGGGAAGAATATCAAGAACAACTTAAATCAAACTTTGCTGATTTAGCGAATATTGGCGGCAAAGATGCAGGCACTATTACTGCCGCATGCTTCTTATCACATTTTGCTGAAAAATTTAACTGGGCTCATTTAGATATTGCAGGTACTGCATGGCGCACAGGCCAAAACAAAGGGGCAACAGGTAGACCTGTACCTTTATTGACGCAATATTTATTAAATAGGGCTTATGGCTGAAGTTAGCTTTTATGTGCTGTCATCTAACTCGATAGATAAACGCGATGAGTTTGCTTGCAAACTCATCGAAAAAGCTTATCGTAGCGAATGCTTCTGTTATGTATTAACCGATAATGACGCACAAAGCCATAAGATCAATGAGTTACTATGGACTTTTAGAGCCAGTAGCTTTGTACCACACCAATTATTTGACGGCACAGTACCTGAGTTTAAAAAAGTCATTTTGATTGGCTCTGAATCTGTGCCTACAGACTGGCAACACACAGTCGTTAATCTATCGACAAACTGCCCCGTTAACTTTAGTCATATAGCGCGGATTCTTGAGATCTTAGATAATAATGAATCGACTAAAATACCGGGTAGACAGCGCTATAATCAATACCAAAAAGCCGGTATACCGATCACTACACATCATATAAATAATTAAATTACGCACACATGGAAAAAACTTACGCCCCGCATTCTATCGAACAACGCTGGTACCAAACTTGGGAAGAAAAAGGCTATTTTGCCGCCCAAACAGAAGGTGAATCTTATTGTATTATGATTCCACCACCCAATGTCACAGGTAGTTTGCACATGGGTCACGCGTTTCAAGACACCATTATGGACGCTCTCACCCGTTATCATCGCATGAAAGGTTACAGCACCTTATGGCAACCCGGCACAGATCACGCTGGGATTGCTACTCAAATGGTAGTAGAGCGATTGTGTAATGCTGAAGGCAAAACTCGCCATGATTATGGCCGTGAAAAATTCTTAGAAAAAGTTTGGCAATGGAAGGATGAGTCAGGCGGCACTATCACCCGTCAATTACGTCGCATGGGTTCGTCTTTAGATTGGGAAAAAGAACGCTTTACCATGGATGATGGCATGTCAGATGCCGTACAAGAAGTTTTTATTCAATTATATGAAGAAGGTTTAATTTACCGTGGCAAACGCTTAGTTAACTGGGACCCTGTCTTACACACCGCCGTATCTGATTTAGAAGTGTTATCAGAAGAAGAAAATGGTTCTATGTGGCATTTGCGTTACCCCTTATCAAACGGTCAAGGCCATTTAATTGTTGCCACCACCCGTCCTGAAACACTGTTAGGTGATGCCGCTGTAGCTATCCATCCTGATGATGAACGTTATAAACACTTATTGGGCGAGTTTGTCGTATTACCTTTAAGTGGGCGTTTAATCCCGATTATTGCAGATGAGTATGTTGACCCAGAATTTGGTACCGGCTGTGTAAAAATCACCCCAGCTCATGATTTTAATGATTACGAAGTATGGACTCGTCACCGGAATACCTCTGTTATTCAAGCCTTACCGCATGGCGGTTTAATTAATATCTTGACCGTTGATGCGGCTATTCGTTGCAACACTGCCGATGAAGATAACTTAATCCCCAGCAAATATGTAGGCCTAGATCGCTTTGAAGCGCGTAAACAAATGGTCGCTGATATTGATGCCGCGGGCTTATTAGAAAAAATCGTTGATCATAAGTTGATGGTGCCACGTGGTGATAGAACCAACAGCGTCATTGAGCCTTTATTAACCGATCAATGGTATGTCAAAGTAGCGCCTTTAGCAGAACCTGCCATTGCAGCTGTTGAAAATGGTGATATTAAATTTGTCCCTGACAATTGGAAAAATACCTATTACGAATGGATGCGTAACATTCAAGACTGGTGTATCTCTCGACAAATCTGGTGGGGCCATAGAATCCCGGCTTGGTATGATGATTTAGGCAATATCTATGTTGGTAATTCTGAAGCCGCTATCCGCGCCAAACATAATTTAGCGGCGGACTATCCGCTTAAACAAGATGAAGATGTATTAGATACCTGGTTCTCTTCGGCTTTGTGGCCGTTCTCAACCTTAGGTTGGCCAGAAAAAACACCTGAACTGGCAAAGCATTACCCCACCAGCGTATTAGTCACTGGCTTTGACATCATCTTCTTCTGGGTCGCTAGAATGATTATGATGGGACTTAAGTTTCAAGGTGAAGTGCCTTTTAAAGAAGTTTACATTCATGGTTTAGTGCGTGATGCAGAAGGCCAAAAAATGTCTAAATCTAAAGGTAATGTATTAGATCCGATTGATATTATCGATGGTATTGAATTAGAAGCCTTAGTCGAAAAACGTATATCGGGCATGATGCAACCGCATTTAGCTAAGAAAATTGAGCAAGATACCCGTAAGCATTTCCCTGATGGGATTCAATCTTACGGCACCGATGCGTTACGCTTTACTTTTGCATCGCTAGCCTCAACGGGCCGTGATATCCGTTTCGACTTAGCTAGAACCGAGGGTTATCGTAACTTCTGTAATAAACTCTGGAATGCCGCACGTTACGTATTAATGAATACGGAAGAATTTGATAACGGTTTTTCTGGGGCACCTGTGTCATACACTCAAGTCGATCTTTGGATTACTTCCAGACTGCATCAAGTGATTGCGACCACTAGCCATGCCATAGATAACTATCGATTTGATTTAGCAGCACAAGCGATTTATGAATTTACGTGGAATGAATACTGTGACTGGTATTTAGAATTAGCCAAGATCTCTTTGCAATCAGAAGATGAAAATCTACAACGCGGCACCCGTCATACTTTAGTCACGGTATTAGAAACTATCTTACGTTTAGCGCATCCGATTATGCCGTTCATCACTGAAGAGATCTGGCAACGTGTCGCACCGTTAGCAGGTATCACAGCTGAAACCATTATGTTGCAAGCTTACCCTATCAGTGATGATGCACAGATCAAACTCGATGCGATTGAAGAAACCAACTGGGTAATGAACTTTATCTTAGGTGTGCGTCGTATCCGTGGTGAGATGAATATTGCACCGGGCAAACCTTTACCGATTTTATTACAACATGGCTCTGCTAATGACCAACAATGCTTAGCGAACAACTTGGCTTACCTTAAAAGGCTGGGTCGTTTAGAAGAAATCACTTGGTTAGAAGCAAGTGAATCAGCGCCAGAATCTGCGATAGCGTTAGTCGGGGAATTGAATATTTTAATCCCTATGGCAGGCTTAATTGATAAAGAAGCTGAATTAGCTCGTTTGGATAAAGAGATTCAAAAAATATTGAATGATCTACCTCGTGTGGAAGGCAAATTAAGCAACCCTACTTTTATTGATAAAGCGCCTGCTGATGTTATCGATAAAGAAAAAGCTAAATTAGCGGATTTACGCTCGACTTTAAATAATCTAGAGCAACAAAAAACTAAAATACTAGCCTTATAACAAAGAAAGGGAGCGTTATCTTATTAGCGCTCCCTATCTTTATCTTTTCTTTTATGGTCCAGTCTCAATATATAGCGAATGGATTGACATAAATAGCCTATACTCCATATACCGATCTCAGTTTACTTAAAACCCGCCTCGCGTTATTTTAAGTGCACCTGTTGATATCCTCAGCTACCCCAGATGATCTTATGCCCACTGTTGCGACGCCTGATCATCAAGCTCATGGCTTTATTAGCTTTATAATTGCGACCCAAGGCATTAATGAAGCGTCTATCAATAGCTATATTCTAGCGGCAAAAAAGGCGAACCTATCTCTCGTCAGTTACTTAGCAATTAATAATATAATTAATAGTGAACAATTAGCCGCCGATGCATCAGAATACTTTGGCCTACCCTATTTAGATATAAACGCAGTTGATCTTATCTCACTTCCACTTAAAACTTTAAACGAATCACTCATTCGCAAACACAACACGTTGCCACTTTTTGTGAGAGGTAAAACCCTATTTCTTGCGTTTTCTGATCCATGCCAACCAGTTGCCTTAGATGAAATCCAATTTCATAGCCAACTACATCCAGAAATCATCATAGTAGAAGAAAGCAAACTGGCGAAAGCCATAGAAATTTGTCTTGAAGCATCCGATACTTCAATGGCAGAGCTCATAGAAGTGCGAGCTGACGACTATGATGAATCAACTCACTATGCGGATATTGCGACCAATAACTCAGAAATAGATGATGCGCCAATCGTGCGCTTTGTGAATAAGATCTTATCGGATGCTATAAAGAAAGGCGCCTCTGATATCCATTTGGAGCCGTATGAAAAAGAATTTCGAATTCGATTTAGAACGGATGGCATGCTCTATCAGATTCCCAGCCCCCCTTCAGCTATGGCTAATAGGATTATCTCTAGACTAAAAGTCATGGCTAAAATGGACATTTCGGAACATAGAATTCCCCAAGATGGGCGTATCAAAATTACATTAACTAAAACCAATCCTATCGATTTTAGGGTAAATTGCTGCCCCACTCTCTTTGGCGAAAAAATGGTCTTGAGAATACTGGACTCTAACAATGCTCAGATAGGTATTGAAAAACTAGGCTTTGAGAAGGAGCAAGAAGAATTATTTAACTCTGCTATTAACAAGCCCTATGGCATGATCTTAGTCACTGGCCCCACCGGTAGTGGCAAAACAGTCACTTTGTATACAGCTCTCAATATATTGAATCGTATTGAGCAAAATATTTGTACTGCCGAAGATCCCGTGGAGATTTTAGTCAATGGTATCAACCAAGTGAATATTAACGTAAAAACGGGCTTAACCTTTGCCACGGCCTTAAGATCCTTTTTACGCCAAGACCCTGATATTATCATGGTCGGTGAAATACGAGACCTAGAAACAGCAGACATTGCTGTCAAAGCCGCACAAACAGGCCATTTAGTACTATCTACTTTACATACAAACGATGCGCCGCAAACTTTAAATCGACTCATGCAAATGGGCATAGAACCGTACAACATTGCCTCGGCAATTATATTAATTATTGCCCAACGCTTAGCAAGACGCTTGTGTCCCTTATGCAAAAAACAAGTTAATTACCCTAAGTCTCTGTTAATTTCGGCTGGCTTTGCGCTTGAAGACATTGAGACGCTTAAACTCTATGAGGCTATCGGTTGTGATAATTGTATCGCTGGCTATAAAGGTCGTATTGGCATCTATCAAACAATGACTCTGAGTGACCCCATGCGAAACTTGATATTAGAAGGCGGTAATGCAGAACAAATAACAAACCTTGCTGATCAAGAAGGCATAAAGGATTTACGTGCATCGGGTTTATACAAAGTTAAATCGGGCATTACTAGTCTGGAGGAAATTGATCGAGTGACTAAGGAATAAGTATGATCAATTCCTCTGAAACACTTAGCCTAGATTATATATGGAAAGGAATAGATCAACTAGGCAAGCATCATGAAGGCATCATCTCAGCTAAAAGCCTACTCCTTGCAAAAGTGAGTTTAAGAGCACAAGGCTATACACTGAGTCATATCGCTTTAAAGACAAAGCCGCTACTGAATATAAAACGTAAGCAAATCTCAAAAATTGAAATAACTATTTTTATCCGACAATTATCTACCTTATTCAATGCAGGCATTCCCTTAGTACAAGCGATCACTATTATTAGTCATGGTCATGACAATGCAAGTATGCGCACTTTATTATCTAGCATTAAAGATGATCTTGAAAAGGGCGAAACCTTTGCAGAAACCCTAAAGAAATCCCCGCAATATTTCGATACATTATTTTGTAATCTTATAGAAGTGGGGGAGCATGCGGGTGTCTTAGAAACATTACTCGATAAAATAGCCAGTTATCAAGAAAAGTCAGATTTGCTTAAAAAGAAAGCGCTCAAAGCGTTGACCTACCCTTTAGCTGTAATGACCACTGCATTAATTGTTACCTCAATATTATTAATCTTTGTAGTACCTATCTTTAAGGATATGTTCAAAAGTTTTGGCGCAGAGTTACCCGTATTTACACAATGGATAGTGGATCTATCAGAAATTATTATTAATGACGGCTGGATACTTTTATTGCTTATACTGATTAGTGCGTATGCGTTTAACTATTTTAAAAAACACTCTGAGGCCTTTAATTACTTCATCGATAAAAGCTTGCTTAAGTTACCAATTATAAAACTATTAATTAATAAAGCATTTATTGCTCGATTCGCCCGTACCTTAGCGACCTTATCTGCGGCCGGCGTCCCAATAGTCGATGCCTTACAATTAGTTGCCGGCACTTGTGGCAATCGTGTCTATTACAATGCCCTATTAGCCATTAGAGAAGATGTGGCAACGGGGCAGCAACTCCAATATGCCTTACAAAAAACCCATCTCTTTCCCCACTTAGTACAACAAATGATCGCTATTGGTGAAGAATCTGGAGAACTCGATTATATGCTCAGCAAAATTGCCGAATTTTACGAGGCAGAGGTTGATAACTTTACTGACAACTTAAGCGCCTTAATGGAGCCCATTATTATGATTATATTAGGCTTATTAATTGGAGGATTAGTGGTCGCCATGTACCTACCTATATTTAAGATGGGATCAGCCATCAACTAATCTATCAGAGCCTATTCCTAGCCACATAACACCCTTTATTAAAGTTCTACGTGCTATACTTTTATGTATAAACAGCTATAACTCTATCTAAAATACCCCATGCTCACCTTATTACAAGAACTTGATAGTTCACTCAATAATACTTACTTTTTATATTTTGTAGTTGGCACCATTGGTTTAATAGTGGGCAGTTTTCTTAATGTGGTTATTTACCGTTTACCCATAATGCTTCAAACAAGTTGGCGAGAAGAATGCCAGATCTTTTTAGACATTAAATCTGAAATATCCACGCCCAAAACTGTCTTTAATTTAGCATTACCCCATTCACATTGTCCTACTTGTAAATGCCCTATTAAGCCTCATCAAAATATACCTGTTTTAAGCTATCTATTTTTAAAAGGCCGTTGTGCAAATTGCTCAGCAGCCATTTCCATGCGCTATCCAGTCATTGAAGTGTTAACGGCTTTATTATCCATTTTAATGGCCTTACATTTTGGGTATTCAATTCAAACTTTATTTGCTCTGATACTTATTTGGTCACTGATTTGTTTGAGCTTTATTGATATAGACCACCAACTATTGCCCGACAACATCACCCAACCTCTGCTTTGGATCGGCTTATTATTAAGCGTATTTCATATTTTTAGTGATGCTTCATCGAGTATCTTTGGCGCTATTTTCGGTTACTTAAGTCTATGGACTGTTTTTAAAGTATTTAAGCGTCTAACCGGTAAAGACGGCATGGGTTATGGTGATTTTAAATTACTCGCTGTGTTTGGCGCTTGGTTAGGCTGGCAAACTTTACCGCTGATCATATTATTATCTTCATTGGTGGGTACCGTTATCGGTCTCATCATGATATCTCTGGGTAAAAGAGAACATTCAACCCCTTTCCCATTTGGCCCCTACTTGGCAATTGCGGGATTATTAGCGCTTTTATGGGGCCCTGAACTGAATCAATTTTATTTTTCCTCATTTGGTTTGTAGACAGATGTTAAAGATTGGCTTAACCGGTGGCATTGCTTGTGGTAAAACTACCGTTACCCTTTTATTTCAAGAACACAACGTGCCTATTATTGACGCCGATGTTATAGCGCATGAATTAGTGACTGTTGGTCAACCTGCACTAAGTTCAATCAGTGAACTTTTTGGAGAGCGTGTCATCAAAAGTGACGGCTCTTTAAACAGGACTATTTTAAGAGATATTATTTTTAATAACAGTGAAGAAAAACATAAACTAGAGCGCTTACTTCACCCACTTATTCACCAAACTATACTAAACCAAGTCAGTTTATTAACCAGCCCTTATTGTATTATTTGCATCCCTTTATTATTTGAAACGAAATGGTCACATCTTGTTGATAGAGTACTCGTTATTGACTGCCCGATTGAAACTCAAGTGAGTAGACTTCAACAGCGAGATGGCATGTCTCTTGAGGTCATAAATAGTATTATTAGTAGTCAAGTATCCAGAAGCTATAGACTTGATCATGCAGATGATCTTATAAATAATACAAATACGCAGGATGTGCTTGCGGAAGATGTTAAAAAACTGCACAATTTATATGTTACTAAAAGCAATTGCTAGGATAAATTTTTTGTGAATACCGCCATAACTTATGAATTTCCACTCAATGAAAAAATACGTGTTTTCATAAGACTCGAACACCTGTTCAATCAATTTATCTACTTCTCAGCTAACCCTAATATGAATGACAAGCGCGCAGCCATTAGCGTGCTATTAGACATTATGTCTATCTTCAAACGCACTGATATAAGATCTGAAGTTTTAAAAGAACTGACGCGTCAAAATACAATTCTTAAAAAGATTGCGAACAGCGAAGGCGTGAATAAAGTCAAACTTCAATCAATTCTTGACCAATTAGATGAAATAACTAAAAAGTTGCACGGCTTAAGTGAAAAAATGAGCGTTTCTAGTCCAAAAAACAATCTTCTTCAGAATATTGCTCAACGCAGCTCGATACCTGGCGGAAGTTGTTCATTTGACGTCCCCGAATATCATTACTGGCTAAGCCAAAACGATGCCATTTGTATCAAGGATCTTGAAGCTTGGAGCAAACCGTTTATGAAAATCAATACGGCTATCGAGTATATATTGAACTTTATTCGCAACAGTTGTTCACCGGAACCCCAAACAGCTGTGGCGGGGGTCTTCCAAATTGCCTTAGATCAAAATCAGCCTTTTCAACTTATCAGTGTAGAGATTGATCAATCTTTGCCTTATTATGCGGAGATAAGTGGAGGCAAACACCGATGCAATATTCGTTTTATGGAAATCAGTCCAGAAAATGGCTCACCCACTCAAAGTGTACAAGATATACCTTTTAGTCTAACGCGCTGTTTATTCTAATGACCTCTCTAAAAGCGCCCCTCACCGTTAAATGCCCAACTTGCAAATGCGATGTTGTTTGGAGACCAGAAAGCTTGTTCAAACCTTTCTGTAGCGATCGTTGCCGCTTAATCGATTTAGGCGAATGGATTATGGAAGATAAAAGAATCCCTGGTGAAACGCTAGAAATAGATATCAATGAAACTGATGATTTCTTCTACCAATAATTAATTTACTGAGGCGACTCACTATCACGTCGATTACAATTCGAAGGTAATAACTATGTGTCTAGCCTTACCCATGCAAATTACCAAGATTGAAGCCAATACCGCTCAATGTATGACGCATGGCGTTATGAGAGACGTGAGTTTAACTTTATTACAAGACGACGATATCCAAATTGGAGACTATGTATTAATTCATGTGGGCTACGCCATACAAAAGATATCCGAAGCCGAGGCCTTGTCTACTTGGGAATTAATTGACCAAATGCAAGCTGAGGATGACCTTCATGCATGAACTGTCTTTATGTGAAAACTTGTTGGACCAAGTCATAAAAATAGCTCAGCAACATCAAGCAAAAAACATAGAATCTATTACGCTTAATCTAGGGCCATTAGCGGGTATTGAACCGCTATTACTTGACAATGCCTTTAAGATTCTCAAAATAGATACAGTCGTCGCAAACGCTCAACTCATTATAAACAGCACCCCCATCATAATTCAGTGCCAACAATGTGGTGAACAATCAAGCGCTACCAACAATTACTTAGTATGCCCATCGTGTCAGAGTAATGATACGCAATTGATCAGTGGCGACGAATTAACACTAGCCAGTGTGGCTTTATATACTGCAACTTAATGAATCATTTATTATAAGGTAACTCTATGTGCAATACCTGTGGTTGTAATGTTACGCCGGGCAATCGATCGTTAATCCAGAACGAAAAGCCAAAAGAAGGATTAACGACTATTTCTGTATTACAAAATCTACTCACGCACAACAATACTCAAGCAGACCATAACCGTGTGCACTTTGACGCCGAGAAAGTATTGGTCATTAACTTAATGTCCTCCCCAGGTTCTGGTAAAACATCTTTGCTAGAATCTACCATCAAACAGCTAAAAGAGTCATTATCCATTGCTGTGATTGAAGGTGATCTTGAAACTGAGAATGACGCACAACGTATCCAGGCACAAGGTGTTCCTGCCTATCAAATTACGACAGGGACGGCCTGTCATCTTGATGCGCATTTGATTCATAACGTTTTACATCACATGCCTCTAAAAGGTTTGGATTTATTGTTCATAGAGAATGTAGGCAACTTAGTCTGCCCTGCTAGCTTTGATTTAGGTCATCATCGTAATGTCGTCTTATTATCAGTTACTGAAGGTGATGATAAACCTTCAAAATACCCCGTCATGTTTAAAGCAGCAGATCTAGTGCTTATTACTAAGACAGACTTATTACCCTATTTGGATGATTTCTCAATCGATAACGCGAAGCAAAATGTGCATAATCTTGCAAATAATGCACCTACTCTTACTGTCAGTGCAAAAAATAATCAAGGGATGGATGAGTGGATATCATGGTTAAAATCAGAAATAAACCAGCACCAAGTACTATTAAGTAACCATCAAACCCAAAAGCCCAAGGTGCAACAAGACGGCGCTTTACTACACGCAAAGGCGACGCCCCATAAGTTTTACCCTGTTAAAACGCATCAACAATAATTCAGTATGGCAACGGATGCAAAACAGTTACTGCAACGTATTAATGACTTAGCCATCACAAAAAAGGTACGTATCATTAATGTGTGTGGCGGCCATGAACGTTCCATCACTCACGCAGGTTTACGCTCACTTTTACCCAACACAATAGAGCTAATACCCGGACCCGGTTGTCCAGTATGCATTTGTCCCGAAGAGGACATTTATCAAGCTATTCAAATTGCTCTGAACGAAGCCGTTGTTTTACTCGCATTCGGTGATTTATTTAGAGTGCCCGTTAATACAGCTATCAATAATATTCGCACCTTAGAGCAAGCTAAAGCATCTGGGGCAGACATTAGGCCCATAGCCTCACCTACCGAGGCTGTTGCCATTGCACGGGCAAATCCAGACCAAACGATCGTCTTCTTTGTTGCGGGTTTTGAAACTACTTGTGCGCCTGTCGCGGCCATGCTTTTTGATGGTATTCCCAGCAATTTATTATTACTTATGAGTGGTCGATTAACATGGCCGGCCGTTGCTTTATTACTCAACTCAGATAATGTTACTTTTGATGCACTCATTGCCCCTGGACATGTAGCGACCATTATGGGATCTAATCAATGGAATTTCGTTTCCCATCAACATCATATTCCAACCGCTGTGGCGGGCTTTACACCTGAGAGTTTGCTCATGGCTATTTACTCAGTCTTACGACAACACATTGAAGGTAAAGTATTTATAGATAATTGCTATCCGCAAGTTGTTAATGCAGCCGGTAATCCAAAGGCACAACAATTATTAGCATCCTGTTTTAGGGTTATTGATGCGCCGTGGCGTGGCATAGGGTGCATTCCAAATTCAGGTTATGAGCTGAGTGCTGAATTTGATGCTCATAATGCAAGACTTCACTTTCCAAGTTATGCGGATGAGGCCCGTAAAAAAGCCGGCATTATGCCTCCCGGTTGTGATTGTGCAAAAGTTATACTGGGACAAATAAAGCCCAACGAATGTCGTTTATATGGGGAAAGCTGTGTGCCTAGAAACCCTATTGGGCCATGCATGGTTTCTGAGGAAGGTGCGTGTCGAATATGGTGGTCTTCTGGTGTAAAAGGGGCAAGATGACTCATATACCCCAAGAGGCTATACACCTAAAAATACTCGGTAGAGTTCAAGGTGTAGGATTTAGACCTTTTGTAAAGCAGTTAGCCCAGCAACACAATATCACTGGCTGGGTTAGAAACCAAGGCAGTGCAGTTGAAATAGTGGCAGAAGGTAGCGATAAAGAGTTGTCTACCTTTAAAGAACAATTAGTCACTAAAGCGCCCACCAATGCGCGCATCAAAGAATTGACTACCGCACAACTCCCTACTCAGCACTATACTGAATTTACTGTACTCACTAGTCAAAATATCCCCCTCACAGCCGCACATATTCCACCGGATTACAGCCTCTGTGATGTCTGTTTATTAGAATTGAAGTCACCCACTAATCGTCGATATCTGCATCCATTTATTAATTGCACGCAATGCGGCCCTAGATACACGATCATGCATCAACTTCCCTATGATCGTAAAGCAACCAGCATGGAAAACTTTGAGATGTGTCAAAACTGTCTCCAAGAATATACCGACCCCACTGATCGTCGCTACCATGCTCAAGCTTTATCTTGTCCAGAATGTGGTCCTATACTGAGTTTTTATCAAAATGATCTCATTAACAAAGGGAATGAACCTGCTTTATCAGCTACGATTACAGCATTGAAAGCAGGCTCAATTTTGGCGATAAAAGGCATTGGCGGCTACCATTTATGTTGTTTAGCTAGCTCCGCGTCAGCTGTATCGACATTACGCGAACGGAAACGCCGCCCTTCTAAACCCTTCGCTGTTATGATCCCCGTAAAGGATAACAATGACATAGATGCTATTCATCACTATGCCAATCCTACACCCCTTGAAATACAACAATTGACATCCCCTGAAAAGCCCATCGTACTAATTAGAAAACGAAACAACACACGCATAGTTGAACAAGTAGCTCCGTGTCTGGGTGAAATAGGCTTTATGCTGCCCTATTCACCTTTACATCATCTACTACTAGCGGGGGTGGCAGAACCCTTAGTTATGACCTCAGCTAATATCAGCGGCGAACCTGTATTACTTAACACCTCAGAAGTTGAACAACGCTTAGGCCATATTGCGGATGCATTTTTACACCATGAGCGTCCCATATTAAGACCCGCAGAGGACAGTGTTTACAGAATCATCGCTAACCAACCACAACCCATTCGGTTAGGACGCGGCATTGCTCCTTTAGAATTTGAACTAAACTTTACATTGCCAAAGCCACTCCTTGCCGTGGGTGGCGAGTTTAAAAACACCATTGCGCTCGCATGGGACAATCGTGTCGTTATTTCACCTCACATTGGTGACCTAAGTTCACCCAGAAGTCTTGAAGTATTTGAAGCGACCATCGCAGACCTTAGTCAGCTGTATGGCATAGCAATCACAGAGATCATCTGTGATGCTCACCCAAACTATATCTCTAGTCGATGGGCGCATCAATCGGGGCTGAACGTTTACCCCGTATTTCACCATCATGCGCACGCGTCTGCCTTAGTTGCAGAACATTCTGTCAATGAAGACCTGTTAGTTTTCACCTGGGATGGCACGGGATATGGACCTGATAAAACCTTTTGGGGGGGCGAAGGCTTATTTGGACAACCCGGAAATTGGCAACGTGTCAGCTCCTTTAAACCGTTTCGTTTACTTGGCGGGGAAAAAGCCGCGCTGGAACCATGGCGAACTGCACTGAGTGTGTGTTGGGAAATCGATCAAGACTGGTCTGACTGCCCTTATGAATCTAATTTACTAAAACAAAGTTGGCAGAAACAAATAAATTGCCCTGTGTCCACTTCAGTGGGGCGATTATTTGACGCCGCCAGCGCGATCTTACAGCAAGTGTATAAAGCTGACTTTGAAGGTCATGCCCCTATGTATTTAGAAGCCCGTGCTAATAACACCATGGGAATGAGTATCGAATTACCTTTAACGAATGCGTCACGAAATCTTTGGGAATGTGATTGGTCACCTTTAATTGCGTTATTACAAGACACAAACTTAAGCGTCCAAGAAAAAGCGAGTGCCTTTCATACCAGTCTTGCCAATGCATTAGTTAAACAAGTTGAGCAGATCAATAAAGACAGGGATTTTAAAGCGGTAGGTTTAACAGGTGGGGTATTCCAAAATCGCTTACTAACAGAACAAGTACAACGATTATTATCAGAAGCAGGATATACGGTGTATTTACCCCAACATATACCCGGCAATGATGCAGGCTTAAGCTACGGGCAAATAATTGAGGCGGGATATAGAGGCTCAAAGCAAAAGTAGCAACCGTAGATAGATTGCTACTTCGTAAATTGACTTACTCTTTAAACGCAATTAAATATTAACGCGTTTTTCTAACTCTTCTTGAGTCAAATGGCGAACATCTTCACCTTTGATCATAAACACTAAATGTTCACAAATGTAACACGCATGATCACCGATACGCTCTAAGGCACGTACTGTCCAAAGGACATCCAACGTACGCGTAATGTTTCTTGGATCTTCCATCATTTTAGTGATTAATTGACGCAGTATACTGTCGTACTCGCGGTCGACATTGATATCTAAAGCGGTAATAGTAGCTACAGTATCAACAGACATTCTTGCGAATGCATCTAATGAATCATGTAACATACCTTTCACTAAAACGGCCATGTGCTCTAATTCATAAGGTGAAATTCTAGAATCAGAATCATTCAATTTGATGGCCAATTCAGCGATTTTTTCAGCTTTATCGCCAACTCTTTCAATCTCATGAATGATCTTGATCACTGTAATCAACAATCTTAAGTCAAATGCAGTGGGCTGTCTTAACGCTAAAATCTGCGTACATTCGTGATCGATAGCACTCTCAAGCGCATCCACATCGTTATCTTGTTTAATGACTAATTCAGCTAATTCAATGTTACCTGTTGTGTACGCTTCAATAGCTAATTCTATTTGGCGCTCAACAAGCCCACCCATGATTAATACTTTGTTACGAATATCTTCTAGCTCGTTATTAAAGCGTTCGGATATGTGATGACCTATTTTAGTATTGTCCATTGCTTACTCCTAAATTAACCATACCGACCGGTAATGTAATCTTCTGTTTGTTTTTTTACAGGATTAGTGAAAAGCTCGCTGGTTGTACCCATTTCGATCAAATCACCCATATACATAAATGCTGTGTAATCAGACACACGAGCGGCCTGTTGCATATTATGTGTCACGATAACAATGGTATATTTTTCTTTCAACTCATTGATCAACTCTTCAATCTTTAAAGTTGATATGGGATCAAGCGCAGAAGCAGGTTCATCTAATAATAAAACTTCTGGCTCGATAGCAATCGCACGTGCAATCACTAACCGTTGTTGTTGACCACCCGACATGCCCAAGGCATTATCATTCAGACGATCTTTCATTTCGTCCCATAATGCCGCGCCTCTTAAAGAATTCTCAACGGTTTCCTCTAAGACTTGCTTATCGTTAATCCCTTGAATTCTTAAGCCGTAGGCCACGTTTTCAAAGATTGATTTAGGAAACGGATTTGGCTTCTGAAACACCATACCCACGCGTCTACGTAAAGCCGCTACATTAACAGACTTATCATAGATGTTTTCGCCGTCAAGTAGAATCTTGCCTTCAATTCTAGCGCTATCAACCAAATCATTCATGCGGTTGATGCAACGTAATAAAGTTGATTTACCACAACCACTGGGGCCAATGAATGCGGTTACTTTTTTCTTTGGCATTTCCATATTAATGCCATGTAACGCTTGTTTTTCACCGTAAAAAAGATTGAGATTCTCAACTTTTAGACAAGTTTCATTAGACTCGTCCTGGGTGCCTTTGTTACGAATAACAGAGCTCATATCAATTGCGTGTGTACGTATTTGTTCTGACATTTGATTAACCTTCCAAAGCGCGATATTTTTCTCGCAAGTTATTTCTTATCACAATTGCAGCCAAATTAAGACCTACAATAACTAAAACCAACAATAATGCTGTTGCGTAAACCAACGGTCTAGCGGCTTCAACGTTAGGACTCTGAAATCCAACGTCATAGATATGAAAGCCTAAGTGCATAAACTTTCTATCTAAATGTAAAAAGGGGAAATTACCATCTAACGGTAAAGTCGGTGCCAGTTTAACCACACCCACCAACATCAGCGGTGCTACTTCCCCTGCGGCTCTTGCTACCGCTAAAATCAAACCCGTCATCATGGCTGGGCTCGCCATAGGTAAAACCGTCAACCACAAGGTTTCTAATTTTGTTGCCCCTAAGGCTAAACTACCTTCACGAATCGAACTGGGGATACGTGCTAAACCTTCTTCAGTCGATACAATAACCACCGGTAACGTCAGTAGAGCTAAGGTAATCGAGGCCCACAATAAACCGGGAGTACCATAGACAGGCGCAGGTAAAGATTCTGGGAAGAATAAACGATCGATGTTACCGCCAAGAATATAAACAAAGAATCCTAAACCGAACACCCCGTAAACCACTGATGGCACACCGGCTAAGTTATTAACCGCAATTCTAATTAAACGAGTCACAAAACCTTGCTTTGCATACTCGCGTAAATACACCGCAGCAATAACACCAAAAGGCGTCACGATAACTGACATCATCATGACCATCAATACGGTACCGAAGATGGCAGGGAAAATACCGCCCTCAGTATTCGCTTCTCTAGGATCATCCGTTAAAAACTCAATCACCTTAACAACATAGTGCTTCATCTTAGCAAACACAGACATTGAATTAGGCTGATAAACACGCACTATCTTAGCTAAAGATATTTTAACTTGCGTGCCGTTTTCAGTCTCAGCCACCAGAGAGGCTTTTCTGATTCTTTGATATAAATCCGCTAACGTAACTTGATAAGCTTTATAAGAAACATCATAAGCCGCTTTATCATCGGCAATGCTTTGTTTAGCCGCATCATCAAAACGATTTTCTAATTCTAACTTACGTTGCTTAAGTCTTAATTTCTCAAGACCGTAGTTAATAGCACCAATTTCTTTTTTCTCTAAATGAGCAATCTCTTTAAATAAATCACTCGCTTCTTGTAATTTAGCTTGTAGTACGGGCATAGCGTCAGCACCCGAAGCCAATACTTGACCTGATTCTTTAACCTCAACCAAATGCCCGTAAAAGTTACCCCACTCACGGCGCTCAACCACAATTAAGTCGTCAGGCTCTGTTTGTTCTTTTACGTTACGCTCTTCTATCCACATAAAGTCTGTACCCGTGATATCACGGTTACCGACTTTAACTAAATATTGCACTAAGGTATCTTCATTATCAGCCATTTTATGGCCAGTTGATTTAGCCATTGCCGCAGGCGTTATGCTGGTATCAACCTTCTCACCGATAATGACACGTTCTGGCTTATTTTCTTCTTGATAAAGAAACTTCACAACTTGTGATGGCCAGAAATGCCCAATACCTCTAGCGGTTACTAATCCTAAAATACCCACCACCATCAGCATACACACACTGACAGCTGCAGCATTTAGCCATATCCAAGGGGTACCACTTTTAAACCATGTCTTAATCATAATGAGCTATATTTTTCACGTAGACGCTGACGAATAATTTCAGCTAAAGTATTAAAAACAAAGGTGAAGGTAAACAACACCAATGCAGCTAAAAACAACACGCGGTAATGAGTACTATCTACAGCAGATTCAGGCATTTCAACCGCAATGTTTGCCGCTAATGTTCTTAAACCTTGAAACACACTGAGATCCATTACAGGGGTATTACCCGTTGCCATCAATACAATCATCGTTTCACCGACAGCACGACCCAAACCAATCATAACGGCAGAGAAAATACCGGGACTGGCCGTTAATAAAACGACCTTCGTCATAGTTTGCCAAGTAGTTGCACCTAAGGCTAAAGAGCCCACGGTAAGATGTTTAGGCACACTAAAAATAGCATCTTCAGCAATCGAATAAATAGTAGGAATTACAGCGAATCCCATGGCTATACCCACGACTAAAGCATTTCTTTGATCGTAGCCAATACCCAATTCTGTTTTAAACCAATCACGCAACGTGCCATGGAACAAATACGCTTCTAAAGGGATACTGATAGTCACTGCCAGCCAACCACTCATAAGAATAACGGGGACTAAAATAGCAGACTCATACCCTTCTGGGATTTGCTCTAAGATGGACTTGGGTAAAAATTGCCACGCATACGAGAACGCAATAACAGCAATCGGTACGAATATTAAGATAGAGAATAAGCCGGCTAAATACTCTTCAATAATAGGTGCCAACCATAAACCCGCTAAGAAACCTAAAATAACAGTGGGTAAAGCCCCCATTAATTCAATAGTCGGTTTTACATATTGACGCATTTTAGGCGTCATAAAATACGCCGTATAAATAGCGCCCATTAAAGCCAATGGCATCGCGACTAACATCGCATAAAACGCGGCTTTTAAGGTACCGAACACTAAAGGGGTTAAGCTGTATTTAGGCTCAAAATCAGAGTTAGCAGAAGAGGACTGCCAAATGTAATCCGGTTTAGCATAACTTTCGTACCAAACCTCTTGCCACAATGACTGTATAGACACTTCAGGATGTTTATTCTCAACATTCCAAGACTTCATTTGTCCGTCAGCTTCTTCAACTAACACCGCATTCGCTCTAGGCGATAAAGCCGCAGCAGTCGGTGTGCTATCACCGAGTGACTCTTTAATTAACTGTCTTTCAGAGGTTGAATGATAAACACCTAATACATTAGAGGCATCAACCGTAGAAAAACCCTTACGACGCTGTTCTGGGTTGATATAAAGCACCGCTTTATCGGAGACTTTAAACGCTCTTATTTTTTCTAACTTAAAGCTGTTACTTGCACTTCTGACTTTACTCCATTGCGTCACTAAGCCAGAAGAATCACCTACCATCAACGATAAATCACCGTTTAAAAAGGCACTGCTTGTAACTGATTGACCCGACTCTACCATCGATTGTTCGTTGATTAAGACCGGCGCCGTTTTTTCAGTAATATTAATAACCGCTAAAATACCGTCAGAATTAAACAGATAAAGATTAGCTTCGTCTTTATCGATTAAAATCTTATTCACTTTCTGGGCAGAAACCGCATCAACAATGGCATCTGTGCGTGTTAAGGTCGCTTCATCTGAGAATAATGATTGCTCTTTCTCAAAATGAGCTAAGCGAATTTTTGAATTTCCTGCCGCATCAGCAACTGTTTTAGCAACGATGGTGCTGGATTTGTCACCGATTTTAACGGCCACATTTTCTAAACTGGCCCCTGTATCATCAATCACCAGCGGGGCTTCACCCATGGGGTACGATAAAGACGGCGTAATAACGCGTACATTATTAGGATAAGACACTTTATATTGATGCTTTACGATTACGACTTTACCATCTGATAAACCGTATATCACCGCACCTTCATCAATAGGACTACCCTGTGAAAAGCTCACAATTTTAGAACCTTCAGGGATTTTTACAGATTCGCTAAGAATCGTTTGACCGGTTGCAAGGGTAAAGAACACCACCTGCCCCGCATCAGTAAATCGGGCACCGACTTCATTTTGCTCTTCAATTTCGAGTAATACGGTTTTACCTAACTTAGATTCAGGCACACTGTATTGAGCAATCGGCTCTGCAGACGCAGATATAAAAAGTGGATAAACCACATACAGTAAATAAAAGAATATGAGTGCAATCGCAAAAATGATGCCTAAACCACCTGCAATCACCCCGTAGCGGGCCCCTAAATCTTTAAAAAGCCGCCATCTCTCATGAACACTACCCGAAGATAGCAACAAAGTAGAGGAAGTATTATTTTGATTATTCATTTTAGACATGCAAATTTATGATATTGATATGTGACGCTATTAAATTTCACACAAAAAAATGGCCAAGCTATGTATTTATTCATCAGTCTTGGCCAGTTTTATAATTATAACAACTTAAAGTGTCATTGAGATGCTCATAAAAACATCTCAATGCGCAGTGCATCCTTGCAACCCTACATCCAACTATTCAGTATTGCTATTATCGTAGAATTACTTAATTGAGCTAAGCGCTTTTTCTACAACTTTAGCAGGTAATGGAATATATCCATCTTTAATAACCACTTGTTGACCTGATTTAGATAACACTAATTTGATAAATTCGTTTTCTAAAGGAGCTAAAGGTTGGTTTGGTTTTTTGTTTACGTAAACGTACAAATAACGTGTTAATGGGTAAGAACCATTTAAAGCGTTTTCTGGAGTTGCTTCAACATACGCTTGGCCTTCTTTCTTAGCTAAAGGCACCATACGTACGCCAGAAGTTGTGTAACCCATACCTGAGTAACCAATACCGTTAACTGATGAAGTTACAGATTGAACCACAGAAGCAGAACCTGGTTGCTCGTTTACGTTGCTTTTAAAGTCGCCTTTACATAAAGCGTGTTCTTTAAAGTAACCGTAAGTACCTGATACAGAGTTACGACCGTATAATTGGATTGATTTAGAACCCCATGCGCCTACGCCTGCATCACCCCAAGTTTCGATATCAGCAGAGTGACCACATTTTAAAGTAGTAGAGAAAATAGCGTCTACTTGTGGGATTGATAAACCTTTAATTGGGTTGTCTTTATTAACTAATACTGCTAAAGCGTCAACAGCAACAGGAATTGCAGTGGGTTTATAACCGTATTTATCTTCGAAAGCTTCTAACTCGTCGTCTTTCATTTCACGGCTCATTGGGCCTAGGTTTGAAGTACCTTCAGTTAAAGCTGGGGGCGCAGTAGAAGAACCTGCTGCTTGAATTTGAATATTAACGTTTGGATATTCGCGATTAAACTCTTCCGCCCATAAAGTCATTAAGTTAGCTAAGGTATCAGAACCCACACTCGATAAGTTACCCGCGATGCCGCTCGCTTTTTGATAAGCAGGAACAGCCGCTTCAACTGTTTGAACTGCAACAGCAGAAGTAGAAGCTAAAGTTGCAGCCGCAAAGCCCATAGCAACAAATAGCGATTTAGATTTAAAAGACAATTTTATCATTACATCTCCAATAATTAATTTTTACAATTTCTATTAACCAACGATTCAATCATACAGGCATTATATGACAAGATTATGAATATGCCTTATTCTTAATAATTCTTAATTAAGGCAGTTCTTTTACATACGTAATCGACAATAAAGTCGCGCAACCTGCCTCTAAATGCGACCAATCATCTGGCAGTGTTAATCTAACCAAAGCAGATGTGGGTAATAGTTTATCTCTATCGGGTAAGTTGCCAGTACCCACTAAATTAATTAAAAGATGTTCTAATTCAGGGTTATGCCCTACCAATAAAACCACGTTAGCCGCAGGTGGACATTCGGCTAATACACTCTTAATACGTTCAATACTTTCTTGATAAATACGCTTATCTTGCACAATACTTAGCGAAGCTAAACCCAACGCTTCCTGCACAATCTTAAGCGTAGACAAAGCCCTGTTAGCCGGTGAACACACTAAATAATCCGGTGCTAGATGATGTTCTAACAACCACGCACTTAAACGGGCCAAATCGTGTACACCGCGTTTTTTTAAAGGCCGATCAAAATCATCCACCGCCAAATCTCGATCCGACTTAGCATGCCTTAGCAACCATAATTCTCTACTCATCTATTCGCCCTCTTACACTTAATTAATGCTTATCATCCCATCAACATACTGAAAAATTGTTACACTGTCATTAAATGTTAATACTGGATTATTATTATGAGCGGATATTTTCACCCTGGCTGCCAAGAACACCATGCAATTACAATTTGATTTTCCGTCTAACCTAAACGCCGATAAGTTTATTGAACTCCTCAGTAGCCAAACGTCCATCGAATTAACCGGCAGACACTATACCCTTTCTACTTATTACGACACCTTTGACTGGCGCCTGTACAGAAATGATAACGCCTGCGAAATGGTGCGCTCAAAATCCACGTCTTTACTGTCCTTAAAGCACCTCAAAAAGGACACGCTGATTGCCAGTACCGAGCTTAAAGACGTTCCGGCTTTTAGCCATCAATTTACTTCAGATATCATCCGCAATCATCTTGCGCCGCTCTTAGAGATGCGGGCTTTATTGCCTGTATGCACCTTAGATTATGAGTGTGTTTATCTCAATGTATTAAACAGTGATAACAAAACCGTATTACGTTTAGTGATTCAACAACATGAATTATTTAACAGCCGCTTAATACTGCAGCCCATTAAAGGCTACGATAAATCGGCTGAACACATCATTACCCTAATCACTAAAGAGTTTGATTGTATCCCTGCAAAACAACCGACCTTATTGATCGCGCTTAAACTACAAGGCCGTAAACCCAATGATTATTCGTCTAAATTATCACTTAATTTAGATCCGTATATGCGTGCCGACATTGCGGTTAAACATATTTACAGCCATTTACTAAAAGCCATTAAAGATAATGAGCAAGGCACTATAGCCGATACCGACAGTGAGTTTTTACATGACTTTAGAGTGGCCGTGCGCAGAACACGCTCAGGCATCAGCCAACTGAAAGGTTTAATCCCCGATAGCACCAACGCCTATTTCTCAGAATTCTTTTCTTGGCTAGGCCAAGTCACGGGCAATACACGCGATTTAGACGTGTATTTATTAGATTTTGATACCTATAAACACAGCCTACCCGATTCCATGCAAGCGGATATTGATCCCTTGTATGAGTTTCTATTGCTTAAACAAAAAGCCGCGCAAAAAGAACTCGCGCAGCATTTACGCTCTTCGCATTACTTAACGAAGATATCGGAGTGGGAACAGTTTCTTAAAGAACAAGCTCCGACCACCGTCATCACACCCAATGCTAAATTATCAATTCAAGAGCTAGCGAATCAACGGATCCTAAAAAGCTATAAAAAAGTATTAAGATCGGGTAATGAGATTACCGAACACTCCCCTAGTGAGGCCTTACATGACTTAAGAAAGCTGTGTAAGAAACTGCGTTACTTATTAGAGTTTTTCCAAAGCCTATACCCAGAAGAACACATTAAAGCCTTTATTAAAAACTTAAAAGAACTGCAAGAAGTCTTAGGCAATTTTCAGGATTATGCCGTGCAAGAACATGCCCTTAAAGTATTTAGTGTCGAAATGCTAAACAACAATACGCATGCCAATACCATCCTGGCGATGGGCGTATTAGTTCAAAATTTGGATAAGCTGCGTATAGAAGCCAGAAATGAATTTGCGGAACGCTTTACAGAGTTTAAACACGAAGATAAACAACAAGCCTTTGAAGCCTTATTGTCTAAAAAGATTAGACCTACAACATTTAATAGTTCAAGCTAAACCGTTCATGGCTCGACAAGCTCACCACGAACGGCTTAGATTAATACGTGCGGATTATTTAGTTAATTTAGCACTCAACTGAGCAGACCATTGACCAAAGAAAGTCCCCACCACAATAGAAATAGACACCACTATTAATGGGTTATCAATAGATAAACCTAATAAAACATCCGGTGATAATTTTTCAGGTGTTTGTAACAAATAAGCAAATGTAGAAGAATAACCTAATACACTCGCAGGAATAGTCGCTAATTGTGGGATGTTAGCCGCTAAACATAATACCAATACTGCAACCGCAACCGTAATAGCCGCCATTACCGGGAATCCTAATACCGCATCCGCAGGAATTTTAGTTAATAACACCGCTGTAATCCACGCCATGACCACACCAAAAATACCGCATACAATCGTGTTCACTAAGGCTTCTTTAGTAGCGCCTAAGAAAAAGAAAGCCGCCCAAGCAATGGTAGCTGCCCAAATAAAGAACAAACCACTCGCAGGACCGACCGCTAAAAAGGTAGCTACACCCGAAAGACCTGCAATACTTAAAGATAGTGCTGTTAATTTATCCATTAAAAACCTCCAAATGATCGCCTCAACAAAATAATTAAACTAAATAGCACAGTGAGGAATCTATGACATCTAGTGGTGTAACGCATACATAAACAGCTAAAGACTATACCCTATAACGCAGGTTTGTTCTATAAGCTGTCAAACAATTCTCATCAATGTGTAATTAAAGTCAAAAAAAAACGGCACTCCCAGGAGTGCCGTTTTAATGCTTGATTGTTTGAGATTAACTAAACCACGTTAA